>NZ_JAGIQD010000001.1:0-758380 GCF_017815045.1 Burkholderia sp. CpTa8-5 | reverse complement strand
CTGTGGGTCGAGTTGCCGGCGCAGGTCGATGCGATGCGGTTGTACCAGCTTGCGCTGGAGCAGGGGATCACGATCGGGCCGGGCTACATGTTTTCGATCGCGGACACCTATCGAAACTTCATCCGCCTGAACTACAGCAGCCCGTGGTCGCCGGAGATCGAGCAGGCGGTGATCACGGTCGGCAAGCTGGCCGCCGCCTGCGTCGGCTGAGCGCGCCGCCGCGCGCGGTGCGACGTCATGTCAGCCGATACGACTGCGCGCCGGTGCCCGCGAGCGTGCCGCCGTCGACGATCAGGTATTCGTTGCGGATCGGCCTGCCGTCGAACCAGCATTGCAGGATCTCAGCGTGCCGGCCGCATAGCGCGCCTGCGCGGACAACGACGTGCCCGAGATATGCGGCGTCATTCCGTTGAACGGCATCGTGCGCCACGGGTGATCGGCGGGCGCCGGCTGCGGAAACCACACGTCGCCGCCATAGCCGGCGAGATGGCCGGACGTGAGCGCATTCACGACCGCGTCGCGGTCGACCAGCTTCGCGCGTGCGGTGTTGATCAGGTACGCGCCGCGCTTCATCCGCGCGATCATCGCCGCGTCGAACAGGTGCTCGGTCGACGGGTACAGCGGAATCTGCAGGTTGACGATATCGACGGCGCTTGCGAGCGATGCCGCGTCGGCGTGATACGTGAGCGCGAGCGCCTGCTCGATCGACGCATCGAGCCGGTGGCGCTGCGTGTAATGCAGAGGCAGGCCGAACGGGTGCAGCCGGCGCAGCACGGCCAGACCGATGCGCCCTGCGCCGACCGTGCCGGACACCGAGCCGACGAGTTCGCCGGGCCGGAAGCCGGGCGGGCTGGCCGGCGTCGGCGCGGTTTGGCCGTCCGCATAGCGCGTGATGACCGGCATCGCATCGCGCACGTAGCGCGGCGGATAGCCGTCGACGGGATCGGGGTAGAGCACGCACAGCACGGTGGCCGTCGGGTAGCGCTCCTGTGACAGGGGGAAGGCGGCACGCGGATTGCGCGGGTCGCGCGGGCGCTCGCAGCGCGGCCGGCGTGTTGCGCCGCAACGTCGATCACGTTCTACGCCGGTCGTGGATCGCGTACAAGCTACAGTCCGCGTTTCTCGTGCGCTGCGGGGCGTCTGTACCTGTTCTTTTCAGGAGGGATGTCGATAATGGGATCGTTACCTGACTTTTCGGGAGCCACGTCATGACTGGAAGCGATGCTGCGTCCTCACCCGATCTCACGCAAGGGATCGCGCTCGACGATCTCGCCGACGGCGCGATGATCGAAGGCCATGTCGGCGATGCGGCGGTGCTGCTCGTGCGCCGCGGCGACGAACTGTTCGCGGTGGGCGCGCAATGCCCGCACTACGGCGGCCCGCTGGCCAAGGGCCTGCTGGTCGGCGACACGATTCGATGCCCGTGGCATCACGCGGCGTTCTGCCTGCGCACCGGCGAGATGGAGCGTGCACCGGCGCTCGACGGGCTGCCGTGCTGGCGCGTCGAGCGGCGCGACGGCCGCGCAGTCGTTATCGATGCGCGACCGGCCGCCGTGCCGCCCGCGCTGAAGGCGGCCGGGCTGCCGGCCTCGGTCGTGATCGTCGGCGGCGGCGCGGCCGCGATCGCGGCAGCCGTCACGCTGCGGCAGGAAGGCTATCCGCATCCGATCACGCTGCTGAGCGCCGATGCCGATCCGCCGTACGACCGGCCGAACCTGTCGAAGGATTACCTCGCGGGCACGGCTCAGGCCGACTGGCTGCCGCTGCGCGCACCGTCGTTTTATACCGAGCAGCGGATCGACGTACGCTGCAACACGCGGGTCGCGCGCATCGATCCCGCGCAGCGGGCGGTCGAGCTCGCCGACGGCAGTCGTATCGAATACGGCGCGCTGCTGCTCGCCACGGGCGCCGAGCCGAACCGGCTGAACGTGCCCGGCGCCGATCTGCCGCACGTCTGTGTGCTGCGCTCGCGCGCCGATTGCGATGCGCTGATCGCCAGGCTGAAAACGGCGCGCCGCTGCGTGGTGGTCGGCGCGAGCTTCATCGGGCTCGAAGCCGCCGCCGCGTTGCGCACGCGCGGGCTCGACGTGCAGGTGGTCGCGCCCGATCCGCATCCGATGGGCCGCGTGCTCGGCGACGCGCTCGGCGACACGATCAAGGCGCTGCACGAAGCGCACGGCGTCGTGTTCCACCTCGGCGCGACGCCCGCGCGGATCGGACCGGACAGCGTGACGCTGTCGAACGGCGACGTGCTGCCGGCCGACGTCGTGCTGGTCGGCATCGGCGTGCATCCGAACGTCGCGCTCGCGCAGGACGCGGGGCTCGCCGTCGAGCGCGGCGTGACGGTCGACCGCTTCCTGCAGACGAGCGCGCCCGGCATCTACGCGGCCGGCGACATCGCGCGCTGGCCCGATCCGCTGACGGGCGAGCGGATTCGCGTCGAGCACTGGGTCGTCGCCGAACGGCAGGGCATCGTCGCCGCGCGCAACATGCTCGGCCAGCAGCGGCCGTTCGACGCGGTGCCGTTTTTCTGGAGCCAGCATTACGACCTGACGCTCCGCTATGTCGGGCATGCGGAGCAATGGGATCGCGTCGAGATCGACGGCGACCTCGGCGCGCACGACTGCTCGATCGCATACTGGCGCGGCAACACGCGGCGCGCGGTCGTGACGATCGCCCGCGATCTCGACAGCCTGAAGGCCGAAGCGGCGCTCGAGCGGCAGATCGTGCCCGCCTGAAAGCAGCATGACGACCCCCACCGAACCTTGAAGGGAGACGAGATGAACCCCGACGTCCGTGCACGTTTCGAAACCGAGTTCGCGCCGCGCTGGCCGAACTCGGCACGTTGCGCGACCGGCACGTCGTCGCGCTCGCGGGTGTCGTGATCGTCGCCTGCTCGACCGACGGACAGTTGCGCACGCATGCAGTCGACCCGGGCCGCGTGTCGTCCGGCGTGCTGCTCGACAATGTGGTCGCGCACATCGAATCGTCGCTCGACGCGTGGCGCGCAAGGCGCGTCCCGGCACGGTGTCGCTCGGGCTGGCCGCGACGCAGGTCGACATCTACGCGCTGAGCGCGGCGCTCGCGCCGCTGGGCGGCGCAGTGGCCGACACGACGCTGTCGGTCGACGACGAACTGAAGCTCGTCGAAGCGATCTCGAACGCACGCGACGACAACGACGGCAACAGCGGTAACGACGGCAACGACTCGCCGACGAACTGACACACCGACACGGTCTTTCCCCGAAATCGCCGCGCTTCCCGCCCGCGCATCCCCGCGCACCGCGCGCGCTGCACAGGCGCACCCCTTGCTCGGTCGGCTCGACGGTCACATTCACCGTTTCCGCTTTCGACAAGGAGGGCCTGACATGAAAGCAGTCGTATTTCACGGCATCGGCGACATTCGCATCGACACGGTGCCCGATCCGGAAGTCTCCGCGCCGACCGACGCGGTCGTGCGCCTGACCGCCAGCGCGATCTGCGGCACCGATCTGCACATGGTGCGCGGCACGCTCGGCGGGATGAAGCCCGGCACGATCCTGGGCCACGAAGGCGTCGGCATCGTCGAGGCGGTCGGGCGCGACGTACGCAACCTGCGGCGCGGCGATCGCGTGCTGATTCCGTCGACGATCGCGTGCGGCAGCTGCGCGTACTGCCGCGCCGGCTACACAGCGCAATGCGACGTCGCGAACCCCGGCGGCCCGCGCGCGGGCACTTCGTTCTTCGGCGGGCCGGCGGAAACGGGCCCGTTCGACGGGCTGCAGGCCGAATACGCGCGCACGCCGCTTGCGCATGCGAGCCTGATCCGGCTGCCCGATGCGATCGACGACGATCGCGCGATCCTGATGTCGGACATCTTCCCCACCGGCTATTTCGGCGCGCAGCTTGCGGAAGTGAAGCCGGGCGATACGGTCGCCGTGTTCGGCGCGGGGCCGGTCGGGCAGTTCGCGATCGCGAGCGCGAAGCTGATGGGCGCCGGGCGCGTGATCGCGGTCGACCGCATCGCGTCGCGGCTCGAGATGGCGTGCGCGCAGGGCGCCGAGATCGTCGATTTTTCCGAGGACGATCCGGTCGACACGATATTGCGGCTGACGGGCGGGATCGGCGTCGATCGCGTGATCGACGCGGTGGGCGTCGATGCGATGCGCGCGACGCACGGGCCTGCCGCCGCCGATCGCGACGCCGCGCGCGCGTTCGATGCGGAAGTCGACGCGATCGCGCCGCACCGCAAGCCGGACGGCCGCAACTGGGTGCCGGGCGACGGGCCGTCGCAGGTGCTGCAATGGGCGGTGCGCGCGGTCGCGAAGGCCGGCACGATCTCGGTGATCGGCGTGTATCCGCAGGCGGCGCGCGTGTTTCCGATCGGCGAGGCGATGAACCGGAACCTCACGATCAAGATGGGCAACTGCAATCACCGGACGGTGACGCCGCCGCTCGTCGAGCTGGTGCGCAGCGGCGCGTTCGATCCGCTGTCGGTGCTCACGCGCAGCGAGCCGCTGACGAACGCGATCGACGCGTATCGCGCGTTCGACGTGCGCGAGCCCGGCTGGATGAAAGTGAAGCTGACGCCGTGACGACACGAACCGAAACGATGCAAACCGAAACCGGGAGAACTGCGATGAGCGATCAATACGACAACTGCATGGCCGCGTGCGACGCGTGCGCGCACGCGTGCGACACCTGTGCGGCCGCCTGCCTCGCCGAGCGCGACGTGCACGCGCTGGCCGGCTGCATCGCGCTCGACATCGAATGCGCGCAGCTGTGCCGCTTCGCGTCGGGCGCGATGGCGCGCCGCAGCGGGCTCGCACCGCGCATTTGCGCGCTGTGCGCACACGCGTGCGACTTGTGCGCGGCCGAGTGTTCGCGGCATGCGCACGAGCATTGCCGCCGCTGCGCGCTCGCGTGCGAGGCGTGCGCGGCGATGTGCCGCGCGATGGCCTGAGTACGGGCGCTTACGGCGTGTCCTGAACCTGGCGCGCGACGCGCTGCAGCAGCGCGTCGAGGACGGCCATCTCGACGGGCTTCACGAGATGGTCGTCGAAGCCCGCGCGTTCGGTGCGCGCGAGGTCGGACGCGCGCGCATGGCCGGACAGCGCGACGCAGGTCGTGTCGCGCAGCGCGTCGATCGCGCGCAGTTCCTGCAGCAGCGTGAAGCCGTCGACGTCCGGCATCGTCAGGTCCAGCAGCATCAGGTGCGGCGCATAGTCGCGCGCGAGGGCCAGCGCGTCGGCCGCGTTGTACGCGACGCGCGGCGCATGCCCTTTCATTTGCAGCAGCACCGCGAGCGTATCGGCCGAATCGCGGTTGTCGTCGACGACGACGATGCGCAGCGGCGCGTCGGCCGGCGGTTCGAGCGCGGCTGGCGCGGGCGGTGCGGAAGGGGCGTTGCGGGTCGTTTGCGCGATCGGTAGCCATATCGTGAACGTTGCGCCGTGGCCGGGCCCGTCGCTTTCCGCGACGATCCGCCCGCCGTGCAGTTCGACGAACGACCGGCAGATCGCGAGCCCGAGCCCGAACCCGTCGGACGGGGAGCGACCCGATGCGCCTTCCTGCTGGAACAGGTCGAAGATCGTTTCGAGCGCGCCCGGTGCGATGCCAACGCCGTGATCGACGACGCGGATCGCAACCGACGGCCCCTCGATCCGCGCGCCGACGTCGATCCGGCCGCCGTGCGGCGAGAATTTCGACGCGTTGTCGAGCAGGTTGTGCAGCACCTGGACGAGCCGTGCGTCGTCGCCGTGCAGGACCACGGAATCGGTCGGCAGGTCGACGCGGATCCACTGCCCGCGCGCGGCCAGCTTCGGCTGGATGCTTTCGACGCCGCGGCACACGATGTCGCGCACGGTGATGGGGCGCGCGTCGAGTTCGACCTTGCCGGCCGTGATCCGCCCGACGTCGAGCAGATCGTCGACGAGCCGCGTCAGTTGCCCGACCTGGCGATGCACGGCGTCGCGACACTGCACGAGCGCGGGCGCGGGATCGGGCAGGCTCTGCAGCACGCCGACCGAATTGCGCAGCGGCGCCAGATGATTGCGCAGCTCGTGCGCGAGCATCGCGATGAACACGCTGAGTCGATGCGTCGACGCTTCGAGCTCCTCGAGCCGCTTGCGCTCGGTCATGTCGCGCGTGATCTTGATGAAGCCGCACAGCTGGTGCGTCGCGTCGTGCACCGGCGTGATCGTCACGCTCGCCCAGAACTGCGTGCCGTCCTTGCGCACGCGCCAGCCTTCGTCCTCGAAGTGGCCGTGCGCGGCGGCCAGCGCGAGCCCGTGCGCCGGCCGGCCGGCCGCGATCGCGTCGGACGGATAGAACAGCGAGAAATGGTGGCCGACGATCTCGGCGGCGGCGTAACCCTTGATGCGCTGGGCGCCGGCGTTCCACGTCGCGACATTGCCGTGCGGGTCGAGCATGAATACCGCGTAGTCGGTGATCGACTCCACCACGGTCTGAAACCGGAATTCGGCGAAGCGGTGCAGCAGGTCGCGCGCGTCGGGCGAACCGGGCGGCGGCGGATGCGGTTGGAGATCGGCGTCGTCTTTCTTCATCGGAGCGGCAAGTTGAACATGCGGGCGGCCGCAGGTCGCCGGCCCGCTGCCGGGCGCGCCGGCGGCGGCCATACGGAGCGAATTGGCACGTCCGAAAGCATAAAGGAACTCGATTCAGCTGATCAATGGGTGCGCATGGGCCGTGCCGTCCGCAGGGCCCGCCGTCCGCGCCGGGCGCGGCATGCCGATTGCACCAACGTGCAGTCCGCCTGCCGTGCGGCGGCCGTCCGGCCGATCGCGCGGCGGCAAGCCAGGCAAGGAGGCCGACATGAACAGCACGCTGAATCCCGATAACGAACCGGCCGGCCCGGACGACGACAACGCCAGCCGCGGCCGCGACGGCCGGGCGCTCGGCCCGAGCGACTCGTCCGACAGCGGCAGCGACACGGCGGGCGCGCGGCGCCATCCGTTCGACGTCGATTCGCCGCTGGACGACCACGCGCTCGAACGCGGCGACGCGGCGCTCGACAGCGATACGGACCGCGCGGGGACCGGCGAGCGCGCGTCGGCGGACGGCGATTCGACGCTCGAGGAGGGCGCCGATATCGAGCCGGACCGCACCGAGCGGCTGAGCGAACCCGGCCGCACGGACGACCCGGACGACCCGGACGACCCGGACGACCCGGACGAATCCGGCGCCGCGCCGTGACGCCCGGCACGCAAAAACTGCAATCGCGTTGCAGATTGGGGCGCCTGACGGCTTCCCGGCGCTGCGGCGCGCAACCGTCGCGGCCCGGCCACGGCGCCGGCACGCGATTTGCATTCACCCGACCGACGCGCGCCGCGACGCGGCACGGTGCCGTGTGCGGCGCAGGCGATCAAGGAGAGACACGATGCAACGACGATATCCCGGACGGTCCGGCGAGCGCGGCGGCCCGCCCGACTGGCACGAGCGCAACGAACGCGCGTACCGGGGCGCCGGCGAGCGCGGCATCCCGGACGACCCGGCCCGATGGCCGGAAGAAGATGACGAATCGGCTTACCGCCGCTTCGCGAGCGAGGACGTGGGCCCGGAAGACTGGGGCAGCGAATGGACCGAGCGCGCCGCGCGGCCGGCCGACCAGCGGCGCGGCGCAGGCGACCCGGACTGGCCGGGCGGCGCGCGCCAGCCGGCGCGCGACGCCGAGCGCGGCTACGGCGAACCGGGTCGCCGTGCGGAGGGTCGCGAAGGCCGGTACGGCGGCGAGCGCCCCGAATTCCGCAGCCCGCACCGGATGCGCGCATCCGGCGGCGAGCGCGACATAGGCGACCCGCGCGGCGACCCGCGCTACGGCGGCAGCGCCCCCGACCTGTCGCGCTTCGGCCGAGACACCGAGCGCGACGCACTGCGCCATCGCCGCGGGCCGAAAGGCTATACGCGCTCGGACGAGCGGATTCGCGAGGACGTCTGCGAGCGGCTCGCGCATGCGCTCGAGATCGACGTGAGCGACGTCGCCGTGCAGGTGAAGGAAGGTCGCGTCGAGCTGGACGGCACGGTGCCGGCGCGCTGGATGAAGCACGACATCGAGGATCTGGCCGACGGCTGCCTGGGCGTGCGCGACGTCGAGAATCGCGTGCGCGTGCGCCGCGACGACGAACACGATACGGGCATGGTGCTGCATCCGGACCAGCGGACCGTCACGCCGACCCAGCCTGCCGCACGCGACCCCGAACCGGGCACCGTGGTGGGCGGCCGCGAGCGCGAACCGCGCCATTGAGCCCCGTGCGTGAAACGCCGCGCCCGACCGCGAGTAATGCGTGCATGACGACCGGAATCGACGAAACGCCCGTCAACGAACGTGATGCGGCGGCAGGCCGCGACCCCCGCGACCACCGCCATCGCCGCCATCGCCACGACAGGCGCGGCCTGCGCGTCCGGATCGCGGTCGAACTCTGGCGCGCGATCTGGCATTACCGCGCACGCGTGCTTGCGGCGATCGTGCTGCTGGTGCTCGCGAAAGCGGCGGCCGTGTCGGTGCCGCTGCTGCTCAAGGACATCGTCGACGGCTTCGGTCGCGCGGCCGGCCAGCCGATGGCGTGGCCGGTGCTGCTGCTGTTCGCGTACGCGGTCGTGCGCTTCGCGTCGAACGCGCTGAACGAAGTCCGCGACATGACCTTCGTGCAGGTCACGCAGCATACGGTCGCGTCGTTTACCGTGCGCACGTTCGGCCATCTGCATCGCCTCGGCGCGCGCTTTCATGCGCAGCGCGAGACGGGTGCCGTCGTGCGCGACCTCGAGAAAGGCACGGCCGGCATCGGCTACCTGCTCGGCGTCGCGGTGTTCACGATCGTGCCGACGGCGATCGAGATCGGCTCGGTGCTCGTGATCGTGATCGGCAAGTACGGCGGCGGCTTCACCGCGATCATCGTCGTCACGTTTGCCGTCTACGCGGCGTATACGGTGGTGTTCACGCGCCGGCGCATGCGTTACCAGCGGCGCGTGAACGCATTGGAGGCCGAGTCGAATTCGCGCGTGGTCGACAGCCTGCTGAACGTCGATACGGTCAAGTACTTCGCGCGCGAGGACGTCGAGCGCAACCGGCTCGATCGCGTGCTCGACGCATGGCGCGAGGCCGGCGTCGACAACCAGTACGCGCTGTCGACGCTGCATATCGGGCAGAGCGCGTGCATCGGCGCGGGAATCGCGGCGGTGATGCTGCTCGCCGGGCAGCAGGTCGCGCGCGGCGCGATGACGATCGGCGATCTCGTGCTGATCAACGCGTACATCATCCAGATCAGCCTGCCGCTGAATGCGCTCGGCTTCGTGTTCCGCGAGGCGAACGACGCGATGACGAACATCGAGCGGCTGTTCGGGCTGCTCGATGCGCGCGGCAAGCCCGGCGAGGACGGCGATGCGCCCGGCGCGCAGCCGCTCGTCGTGCGCGGCGGCGCGATCGAGTTCGAGCATGTCGACTTCGGCTACGAGCCGAGCCGGCAGATCCTGTTCGACGTGTCGTTCCGCATCGAGCCCGGGCAGACGATCGCCGTGGTCGGCGGCAGCGGCTCGGGCAAGTCGACGCTCGCGCGGCTGCTGTTCCGGCTGTACCAGCCCGACGCGGGCACGATCCGGATCGACGGCCAGGATTTACGGCTCGTTACCGAGCGCAGCCTGCGCGACGCGCTCGGCATCGTCCCGCAGGACACCATCCTGTTCAACGACACGCTCGCGTACAACATCGCGTACGGCAAGCGCGACGCGACCCGCGGCGAGGTGATCGCGGCCGCGCGCGGCGCGCAGCTCGACGCGTTCATCGAGCGGCTGCCCGATGCGTACGACACGCGCGTCGGCGAGCGCGGCGTGCGGCTGTCGGGCGGCGAGCGGCAGCGGGTCGCGATCGCGCGCGCATTGCTGAAGGCGCCGCCGATCGTCGTGTTCGACGAGGCGACGTCGGCGCTCGACACGCGCTCGGAGCGCGCGATCCAGCAGGAGCTGATGCGCGTCGCGCAGCATCGCACGAGCCTCATCATCGCGCACCGGCTGTCGACGATCGTCGACGCCGACCGCATCCTCGTGATGGAGTACGGCCGGCTCGTCGAGCAGGGCACCCACGACGATCTGCTGGAAAGCGGCGGCGTGTATGCGCAGATGTGGTCGCTGCAGGCGAAGCAGCGCGAACTGGAACGCACGGAGGCGAAGTTCGCGCGGCAGCCGGTGCGGATCAACCCGCTCGTGTCGCAGGTGCTCGATTCGCTGGCGGAGGCGGCCGCGCTGCGCGGCGTGCCGGTGTTCCGCCATGTGTCGGACGAGGATCTCGTCGTCAACGCCGATCCGGCCGCGCTGCGGCGCTTCGTGTGGGAACTGTGTCGCGGCGCGATCGAAGCGAGCAGCGGCGGGCAGCTCGAGGTGCGCACCGCGCGCCACGACCCCGAAGCGCGGATCACGATCGCGTGCGCGGGCGTCGACGCCACCGAACTGTCGCTGATCGATCTCGAACGATTGCAGGACGCGATCGAGGAGGCCGGCGGCTACGTCGTGCGCGAACGCGACGATACTGGCGTGACGCTGCACCTGTCGCTGCCGATGTACGCGGTGGCGCCGGCGTCGATGCAGCCCGACGGCGCGTTGCCGCATCCGGAGGCCGGCAAGGCGGCCACGGCGAAGCCGCTCGACGGGCTGCGCATCGCGTGCGTGGACGACCACGACGAGGCGCGCGAGGCCCTCACCGCGCTCTTGAAGGTGGCCGGCGCCGACGTGCACGCGTATGCGTCGGGCCAGGCGCTGCTGGACGACCTGTGGCGCGCGCGCCGGGCCGACTGGCCGGCGCTGCTCGTCTGCGACATCGATCTCGGCGACGACGAGGAGGACGGCTACGCGGTGATGGCGCGCGTGCGCCAGCTCGATGCCGCGCGCGACCGCGACGGCCGTGCGCCGCTCGAAGCGCTGGCGTTGTCCGGCCATGCGCGCGATCGCGACCGCACGCGTGCGGTCGAAGCCGGTTTCCATGCGTACCTGACCAAGCCCGCGGTAGCGGCCGACCTGATCGCGGCGTTGCGTGCGCTCGCGTTTTCCTCCGGAGAAATCCATGCCGAACCTTCTGAATCCGACGACACCCGAAGCCCTGAACGCACGTCGCGGCGGTAGCGCGTTCGCGGACCGCCAGGCCGCGGTGGCGGCCGTCGAGTTGCTGCTGCCGACCCTGTCCGCCGCGCTGCAGAGCGATTTTGTCGGCGACAGCGGTTGCCTGCACATCGTGATCATGAACCCGGCGCTCGGGCCGCACGATGCGGCGTTCGAGGACGCGATCCTGTATGAGTTTTCGCTGCCCGACCCGAAGGACTGGGACGCCGACTATCGCGCGTATGCACGGGCCAAGGCGCGGCTGTCGTGGGAAACGGGCCGCGACGGCCACGTCGTGCAGGCGCTGGAGCCGTACCGGCTGCGCGCGGGCGACACGAACCTGTGGGGCGGCGTCGCGCTCGGCGGCATCGTGGTTGGCGTGTCGGGCGCGCAGCCGTGGTTCGACGAGGCGTTCGCGGGCTGCATCGCGCACTGCCTGCGCGCGCTCGCGAAGCACCGCGCGCAGGCCACGCCCGACGGGCTCGCGATCTGAGGGGGCCGCCTAGGTGGGGGCGCCTAGGTGGGGCCGCCCAGGTGGGGCCGCCCAGGCGCGGCCGCACGGACGCGTTTTTACAGCAGGTTATAAAAAAGCCAGCGAGCGTGTGCCTCCGGCCCGATGCGGCGCGGGCCCGCGCAGGCCGGCACGGTTTTAGCTGTACCTCCTGCACGGACGGTTGTCGCGACAAGTGTCGCCATCAGCCGGATTGCTTTCCGACATCGACAGGAGGTGCAGGTGAACGCGACTCACGATCCAGCCAAACCGCCGCTCGCCGGCCGGACCGCACTCGTGACCGGGGGCGGCCGCGGTCTGGGCGAAGCCATTTGCGAAGAGTTGGCGCAGCACGGCGCGCAGGTGGTCGTCGCCGATCTCGACGGCGACCGCGCGGCAGCCGTCGCGCAGCGGCTCGAACGGCACGGCGGGCAGGCGGTGGGCCGGCCGCTCGACGTGCGCGACGAAGCATCGGTGCTGCAGGTCGTGCACGATGCGCGCGAATCGCTCGGCGACCTCGACGTGATCGTCAACAACGCGGCGATCGACGTGACCGCGCCGATCGACGACGTGAGCGTCGACGCGTGGCAGCAGGTGCTGATGACGAACCTGTTCGGCCCGTACCTGATGTGTCACGCGGCCGTGCCGATGATGAAGGCGCGCGGCGACGGCCATATCGTGAACATCGCGTCGACCGCGTCCAAGCGTGCGTGGCCGAACGCGTCCGCGTATCACGCGACGAAGTGGGGGCTGCTCGGCCTGTCGCACGCGCTGCATGCCGAGCTGCGGCCGAGCGGCGTGCGCGTGTCGGCGATCGTCGCGGGCGGGATGCGCACGCCGTTCCTGCTCGACCGTTTTCCCGACATCGACGAGGACACGCTGCAGCCGCCGGAGCACGTTGCGGCCGCCGTGCGTTTCGTGCTGATGCAGCCGCCGGGCACCGTGGTGCCGGAGCTGATGGTGCTGCCGATGAAGGAGACGTCATGGCCCTGAAGCGCGAACGCCGGCTGCCCGGCGCGGTGCTGCTCGACAAGGACGGCACGCTGCTCGACGACGTGCCGTACAACGTCGATCCCGCGCGCATGCGCCTCGCGCCGGGCGCCGCGCGCGCGCTGCGCACGCTCGGCGCGACCGGGATGCCGCTGGCGGTCGTGTCGAACCAGCCGGGCGTCGCGCTCGGCCGCTTTACCGAACACGAGCTTGGCGCGGTCCGCCAGCGCCTCGCCGAATTGTTCGAAGCGAACGGCGCGACGCTGGCGGATTTTTTTTACTGCCCGCATCACCCGAGGGGCAGCGTGCCGCGCTACACCTGCGACTGCATCTGCCGCAAGCCGCGCCCCGGCATGCTGCGCCGCGCGCTGGCCGCGCTCGGCGCCGCGCCCGAATGGAGCTGGATGATCGGCGACATCCTCGACGACGTCGAGGCCGGCCGCACCGCGCGCTGCGGCACGATCCTGGTCGACTGCGGCAACGAGACCGAGTGGCGGCTCAACGCCGCGCGCACGCCGCATCACGTCGTCGATCGCATCGACCTCGCCGCCGGCATCGTCGTGCGCGAAGCCGCGCGTCGGCACGGCTCGTGGGTGCGGCAATGAGCACGGCCTGGAGCCGCGCCCGGCGCATCCTGTGCGTGCGGCTCGACAGCATCGGCGACGTGCTGATGACCACGCCCGCGCTGCGCGCGCTGAAGGAGAGCGGCGCCGATCGCCAGCTGACGCTGCTGACGTCGCGCACGGGCGCCGCGCTCGCGCAGCATCTGCCGATGGTCGACGACGTGTGGAGCTACGACGCGCCGTGGGTCAAGCATCCCGACGTGCGCGGCGATCCGGTGGCCGATCTCGACATGATCGACCGGCTGCTGGCGGGCCGTTTCGACGCGGCCGTGATCTTCACCGTCTACAGCCAGAATCCGCTGCCCGCCGCGATGATGTGCTGGCTCGCCGGCATCCCGCTGCGGCTCGCGCATTGCCGCGAGAACCCGTATGAATTGCTGACCGACCGCGTGCCGGAAACCGAGCCGGCATCGCACGTGCGCCACGAGGTCGCGCGCCAGCTCGCGCTGGTGCGTGCCGTCGGCGCGAAGACGGCGGACTGGCGGATGGCGTTCGAGCCGGGCGACGCGGCGCGGCGTGCGGTGCATGCGCGCCTGCAGGCCGCGTTGCAGCGCTTCGGCGGTGCGCGCCGGCCGGCGGCGGAGCGCCCGCGTTGGCTCGTCGTCCATCCGGGCGCGACCGCCGCGTCGCGGCGCTGGCCGGCCGAGCGTTTCGGCGAAGCGGCCGCCGCGGTCGCGCCGCTGTTCGACGGCATCGCGGTGACGGGCAGCGCGGACGAACGCGCGCTGGTCGACGCGGTGTGCGAACGGGCGGGCCCGCGCGCGGTGCCGCTCGCGGGCGTGCTGCCGCTCGGCGAACTCGGCGCGCTGATCGAGACGGCCGACCTGCTGCTGTCGAACAACAGCGGCCCCGTGCATCTCGCGGCCGCGCTCGGCACGCCGGTGGTCGACCTGTATGCATTGACCAATCCGCAGCACACGCCGTGGCGTGTGCCGCACCGTGTGCTGAACGTCGACGTGCCGTGCCGCAACTGCTACCGCAGCGTGTGCAACCAGCCCGGCCATCCGTGCCTGCGCGGCGTGAGCGTCGACGACGTCGCCGCCGCCGTGCACGCGTTGCTGCGGGGCAGCGCGCGCCATGCGCAACGCACGGCCGCGCGGGCTGCCGCGCACGACGACGAGCCGGTCGCGGCGCACGCATCGAACGTGATTCCGTTCGCGCACGTCATCACGAGGAACTGACGCATGCCTGATCCGATCCATACGCTCGGCATCAACGCCGCCTTCCACGACAGCGCCGCGTGCATCGTGCGCGACGGCGTCGTGGTCGCGGCGGCCGAGGACGAACGCTTCACGCACGTGAAGCACGCGAAGCGCCCGGTGCCGTTCTCGACCTGGGAGCTGCCTTTCCACGCGATCGACTATTGCCTCGCGGAAGCGGGCATCACGCTCGCGGACGTCGACCACGTCGCGTATTCGTACGACCCGTGGTTCGAACTCGACCGCGAAGGCACGGCGCCGGCGCTCACCCTGCCGCTGTCGCCGTCCGCGCATGCGCCGCGCGAGGACGGCGCGTCGCCGTGGCATCCGCTGTTCCTGTCGTCGATCGTCAACGCGCCGCGCCAGCTCGCGGGCGGCGTGCCGCATCATCTGCAGCGGCGCTTTCGCGGCGTCACGCACGACGGGCCGTTCCGCTGGCATTTCATCGAGCACCATCTCGCGCACGAGGCGAGCGCGTTTCTCGCCGCGCCGTTCGAACGCTGCGCGGTGATGACGATGGACGGGCGCGGCGAACGGGCGACGACGAGCTACGGCGTGTTCGACGGCCGATCGTACCGGCGGCTCGGGCAGGTCAACCTGCCGCATTCGCTCGGGCTGCTGTACGAGCGCTTGACCCGCTATCTCGGCTTCCTGCACTCGTCCGACGAATACAAGGTGATGGCGCTCGCGTCGTACGGCAAGCCGGTGTTCGCCGACGAGATGCGCAAGCTCGTGCAGTATCGCGGCGAAGGGCGCTACGACGTGCGCGACGCGGATCTCGCGGCACTGTTCGGCCCGCCGCGCGAACGCGGCGGCCCGATCGAGCCGCATCACTGCGACATCGCGCATGCGCTGCAACGGGTGCTCGAGGAGACGACGCTGCAGGCGGTCGACTGGCTCGCCGCCGAGACCGGCGAGCGGCAGCTCGCGATGGCGGGCGGCGTCGCGCTGAACTGCGTGATGAACGCGAAGATCCGCGATCGCGGCCCGTTCGACGACGTGTGGGTGCAGCCGGCCGCCGGCGACGCGGGCACCGCGCTCGGCGCCGCGCTGTGGACCGACTTCCGGATGCGCGGCGCGCGCGGCGGCTGGCGGATGGATCATGCGTACCTGGGGCCGGCCTACGACGACGACGCGATCGAGGCGTTCCTGAAGGAAGCGCAGCTGCCGTACCGGCGGCTCGCCGACGTCGCCGCGCAGACGGCCGCGCTGCTCGCGGCGAACCGCGTGATCGGCTGGTTCCAGGGGCGCATGGAGTTCGGCCCGCGCGCGCTCGGCGCACGGTCGATCCTCGCGTCGCCGATCGATCCGGACATGCAGCGCAAGCTGAACCGGATCAAGGATCGCGAGGATTTCCGGCCGGTCGCGCCGGTCGTGCTCGAGGATCGCGCGCATCACTGGTTCAGCGGCGGCCGGCGCACGCCGCTGCGCGCGCCGTTCATGCTGTTCGTGTACGACGTCCTGCCCGAGCGCGCCGAGAAAATTCCGGCCGTGCGCCACATCGACGGCACCGCGCGCGTGCAGACCGTCGACGCGACGCAGCATCCGCTGCTGCATGCGCTGTTGACCGAGTTCGACGCGCTCACCGGCGTGCCGGTGCTCGTCAACACGTCGTTCAACACGCGCGGCGAACCGATCGTGTGCTCGCCGCGCGACGCGATCGAATGCTTCTGGACGTCGCCGCTCGACGCGCTCGTGATCGGCCCGTTCCTGCTGGAGAAGCCGTGATGAACATGCGCGACACGCAGCTGCCGCCGGTCGTGTCGGTCGTCGTGCCGACCTACCGGCGGCCCGATCTGCTCGAACGCTGCCTCGACGCGCTGTGCGTGCAGGTGTTCGACCCGACCACCTACGAGATCGTCGTCGTGGACGACGACCCGGCCGGCAGTGCGCGCGCTGTCGTCGATGCGTGCCGCGCGCGCGTGACCGACGTGCCGGTGATCCGCTACATGACCGCGCCCGACACGCAAGGCCCGGCCGGCGCACGCAACGTCGGCTGGCGCAGCGCGGGCGGCGCGCTGATCGCGTTCACCGACGACGACACGATCCCCGATCCGGACTGGTTGCGCAACGGCGCGGCCGCGCTGCAGGCCGCGCCGTCGGCGGCGGCGGCCGCCGGCCGGATCGACGTGCCGTTGCGGCCGCGCCCGACCGACTACGAACGCGACGCGGCGGGGCTCGCGCATGCGGAATTCGCAACCGCCAACTGCTTCGTGCGGCGCGCGGCGCTCGAACGCATCGGCGGCTTCGACGAACGCTTCACGCGCGCGTGGCGCGAGGACGCCGACCTGATGTTCGCGCTGCGCGAGCATGCGGGGCCGATCGTCGACGCCGACGCCGCGCGCATCGTGCATCCGGTGCGCCCCGCGCGCTGGGGATCGAGCATCGGCGCGCAGTCGAAGGTGTATTTCGATGCGCTGTTGTACAAGAAGCACCGCGCGACGTACCGGCGTCATATCCGGCCCGTGCCGCCGTGGCATTACTACGCGGCCGTGCTCGCCGCGCTCGGCGCGATCGGCTGTTTCGCCGCTGGCTGGCCGGCGCCGGCCATCGTGTGCGTCGCGGTGTGGGCCGCGATTACCGCGGGGTTCTGCGCGAAACGGTTGCGCGGCACGCAGCTCACGGCGTCGCACGTGGCCGAGATGATCGTTACCTCCATCGCGATTCCGCCCGTGTCGCTGTACTGGCGCATGCGCGGCGCGCTTCACTTCCGGGTGTTCTTCCTATGAAGCTCGATCCCAGCGTCGATTCCGACGGCTCGCGCGGCCCGAAGCGGATCGCGGTATTCCGCGCTTTGCAGCTCGGCGACATGCTGTGCGCGGTGCCCGCGCTGCGCGCGCTGCGGCGCGGCGAACCGGACGCGCGCATCACGCTGATCGGCCTGCCGTGGGCGCGCGAGTTCGCGTCGCGATTTTCCGATTACATCGACAGCTTCATCGCATTCCCCGGCGCGCCGGGGCTCAGCGAACAGCCCGAACCCGATGCGGCCACGCGCGAGGCGTTCATCGCCGAATGCCGCTCGCGCGACTTCGATCTCGCGATCCAGCTGCACGGCAGCGGCGTGCACACGAACGCGATCGTCGCGTCGCTCGGCGCGACGCGCACGGCCGGCTTCGTGCCGGCCGACGGCGGCACGACCACGCTCGACTGCGCGCTGGTCTGGCGCGACGACGAACCGGAGGTGGCGCGCTATCTGGCGCTCACGCGCAAGCTCGGCTATGCGGACTGGGGCGACTACCTCGAATTTCCGCTCGGCGGCCTCGACTACGCGCTGTGGCACGTGCTCTGCGACGAACATGCGCTCGATCCCGGCCGCTACGTGATCGTTCATCCCGGCGCGCGGATGGCGTCGCGGCGCTGGCCCGTCGAACGCTTCGCGCTCGCCGCGCGGCAGCTCGCGGACGACGGCTGGCAGATCGTGCTGACCGGCACGCGCGCGGAACTGGGGCTCGCGAGCGCGTTTGCCGAGCACCTCGGGCGGCCGTGCGTGAACCTGTGCGGCCGCACGCCGCTCGGCGCGCTGGCCGCGCTGATCGCCCGCGCGCGGCTGCTGTTGTGCAACGACACGGGCGTATCGCATGTCGCGGCGGCGCTCGGCACGCCGAGTATCGTCGTCGCGTGCGGCAGCGATACGGCCCGCTGGGCGCCGCTCGACGCCGAACGTCATCGCGTGCTCGCGAACTACCCGGCGTGCCGGCCGTGCATGTTCGATACCTGCCCGTACGGGCACGAGTGCGCGACCGCGATCGGCGTCGGCGACGTGATGGACCGGGCGGGCGAACTGCTCGCGGAGGAGAGACGTCATGTCTGTTAAGCGGTTGCGCGTGCTGACCTGGCACGTGCATGGCAATTATCTGTATTACCTGTCGCAGGCGCCGCACGATTTCTACATCGTGACGAAGCCGCAGCATCCGCCCGGCTATGCGGGCCGCGTCGGCCACCTGCCGTGGGGCGACAACGTGCACGAGGTGCCGGCCGAGTGCGTGCGCGACACCGAATTCGACTGCGTGCTGTATCAGCACGTGAAGCACTACCAGCACGACCGCCTGCGGCTGCTGAGCGAAGCGCAGCGCGCGCTGCCGACGCTGTTCGTCGAGCACGATCCGCCGCGCGAGCATCCGACCGACACGCTGCATCCGGTGCAGGACCCGAACGTGTTGCTGGTGCACGTGACGCCGTTCAACGCGCTGATGTGGGACAACGGCGTGACGCCGACGCGCGTGATCGAGCACGGCGTGCTGGTGCCGGAAGGCGTCGAGTATCGCGGCACGCTGCCGAAGGGCGTGGCCGTCGTGAACAACCTCGCGCGCCGCGGCCGGCGCCTCGGCGCGGACCTGTTCGAGGTCGTGCGGCACAGCGTGCCGATCGACCTGGTCGGGATGGGCTCGACCGAACTCGGCGGGATCGGCGAAGTGCCGAACCCGGCGCTGCCGCAGTTCCTGTCGCACTACCGGTTCTTCTTCAATCCGATTCGCTACACGAGCCTCGGGCTCGCGGTGATCGAGGCGATGATGATCGGGCTGCCGATCGTCGCGCTCGCGACGACCGAGATGGCGCAACTCGTGAAGACCGGCAGCAACGGCGTGGCCGATACGCGGCCGGCCGTGCTGATCGACGCGATGCGGACGCTGATCCGCGATCAGGAACTCGCGCGCGAGTGGGGCGCGGCGGCCAAACGCGACGCGTGCGAGCGATTCGGCATCGAGCGCTTCGCGCGCGACTGGGACGCCGCGCTGCGGGACGTGACGGCGTGACGGCGGCGGCGGCGTGGGCCGCCGCGCTCACGGAGGCGGCGCGGGCGGCGAACTCGGCGCGCCGTTGCCGTTCGACGCAGCCGCCGCCGCCGCCGGCGCGCTGCCGCTGGCCGCATTGCGCTCGCTTTCGGGCAGCAGCGCGAGGCGGTTGTACAGCGTTTTCAGGCTGATGCCGAGCGCTTTCGCGGTGCGCGGCTTGTCGCCGTTGAAATGCCGCAGCGACGCGACGATGAAGCGCTGCTGCGTATGCGCGAGCGTCGTGCCGATATGCAGCGTCATCGCGTTGTGACGCACTTCCTCGCGCGGCGGCGGGCGGCGCGGCAATTGCAGTTCGATCTGCTTGTCGGCGAGGATGAACGCGCGCTCCAGCGCATTGCGCAGTTCGCGCACGTTGCCGGGCCACGTGTATGCGCGCAGCGCCTTCATCGCCTGCGTCGACAGGCGCTTCCTCGTGCGGTGCCGCGCGTTCAGCCGTTCGACGATCTGCAGCGCGATGTCGCCGACGTCGTCCTCGCGCTGCCTGAGCGCGGGCACGTGCAGCGCGATCGGCGCGATCCGGTAGAACAGGTCTTCGCGCAGCGTGCCGTTGCGCATGGCCTCGACCGGATCGTGATGCGTGGCCGCGACGATCCGCACGTCGAGCGGAATCGCGTCGTGGCCGCCCACGCGCACGATCGTGTTGGTTTCGAGCGTGCGCAGCAGCTTGACCTGCAATTCGAGGGGCATCTCGGCGATTTCGTCGAGAAACAGCGTGCCGCCGCGCGCGGCTTCGAACATGCCCACATGTTGTGCAACGGCGCCCGTGAAGCTGCCTTTTTCGTGACCGAACAAGTGCGACTCCGCAATGTCCTTCGGAATCGCGCCGCAGTTGACCGGAACGAACGGCCCGCGCCGGCGCGGGCTCATGTCGTGAATGAGCCGGGCGACGATATCCTTGCCCGCCCCGCTTTCGCCAACCACCAGCACACTCACGCGGGTGGCGGCGACGCGCGACACTTTCAGTAGCAGATCCTGAATGGTTCTCGAACGGCCGAATAGTCGCGTGCCGTCATCGTCGGATTTCGACATGGAGTATGACCGGGTTGGGAAGTTTTGACCGAATGGGTGGTGACCAGGTAAAAAGTGACGCGGCATACGTCGTTTTTTGACGTATTCAGGATACCTTTTATACCGCTTCATCGACATTGAATCTGGCAATGCGGTTCGCGCCGGAAGATAGATTTATTCGATGAGCGACGAATGCACGACACCCTTCTTCTATACTGCTAAGCACGCGTTTTCAGTGCAGGACAGCTTGTCTGCCCATTCGTGTGCAGCGTTGAAAATGCCGTCGAGGCCTTTGTGACGTGCATGACGCTGCACGTGTCGCGGTACCGGCCGACGCATGTGCCGGGCCGCATTAACAGGAGCCTCGATGCCTTACGTCCTGATCGTCGAAGACGACGCCGACACGCGAACGATGCTCGCCACGCTCGCACGCACGCAGCAGTTGACGTGCGATACGGCCGCGACGCTTGAAGAAGCGCGCACGCTCGTCTCGACGCATACCCCCGATCTCGTGCTGTGCGACCTCGTGCTGCCCGACGGCAACGGGATGGATCTGTTCGACGCGCTGCCCAAGCGCGCGCATTGCGAAATGGTGTTGACCACCGGCCACGCGAGCCTCGAAACCGCGATCGATGCGTTGCGGCGCGGCGCGACCGACTATCTGGTGAAACCGCTGAACATGCAGCGGCTGAACAGCATCTTCGCGCGCGTGCCGCGCACGAGCGCGCTGCACGAGGAAATCGCGGAGCTGCGTTCGGAGCTGCAGCGCCTCGGCCGCTTCGGCCGCATGCTCGGCAGCTCCCCCGCGATGCAGGCCGTGTACGACGCGATCGGTCGCGTCGCGCGTACCGAAGCGTCGGTGCTGCTCACCGGCGAATCGGGCACCGGCAAGGAGCTCGCCGCGCAGACGGTGCACGACCTCAGCCTGCGCCGTCGCGGGCCGTTCCTCGCGGTCAACTGCGGCGCGATCGCCGCGAACCTGGTCGAGAGCGAGATGTTCGGCCACGACCGCGGCAGCTTCACCGGCGCGGAACGCCAGCACAAGGGCTTCTTCGAACGCGCGGACGGCGGCACGCTGTTTCTCGACGAAATCACCGAAATGCCGGTTGAATCGCAGGTC
Organism: Burkholderia sp. CpTa8-5; assembly: GCF_017815045.1. Classification (NCBI taxonomy): domain Bacteria; kingdom Pseudomonadati; phylum Pseudomonadota; class Betaproteobacteria; order Burkholderiales; family Burkholderiaceae; genus Burkholderia; species Burkholderia sp. CpTa8-5. Next base: position 737,076 of record NZ_JAGIQD010000001.1, on the reverse strand, counting down.
AAGCTGCTGCGCGTGCTGGAAACCGGGCGCGTCACGCGGCTCGGCTCGATGCGCGAGATCGACGTCGACGTGCGCATCGTCGCCGCGACCAACCGCGATCCGGAAGCCGCGATGGCCGACGGCAAGCTGCGGCCCGACCTGTTCCACCGGATCAACGTGTTCCCGATCCCGCTGCCGTCGCTGCGCGAACGCGGCGACGACATCCCGATGCTCGCCGATGCGTTCCTGCAGCGCTACAACGAGGAGAGCGGCCGGAACCTGCGCTTCTCGCCGGCCGCGCGCGAAGCGCTGAAGACCTACGAATGGCCCGGCAACGTGCGCGAGCTGCGCAACTTCGTGCAGCGTGCGAGCATCTTCACCGATGCCGACGTGATCGACACGCTGCCGCCGCCGATCATGGACGAACTGTCGAGCATGGTCGATTCGCACGAGGATCGCGTGACGGTGCCGTTCGGCACGCCGCTCGAGGAAGTCGATCGCAAGCTGATCCTCGGCACGATCGCGCAATGCGGCGGCGTGAAGGCGCAGGCGGCCGAGGTGCTCGACGTCAGCCTGAAGACGATCTACAACCGGCTCGCGCAACTGGAAGACGAAGCGGAAAAGCCGGATTCCTGATGCCGCTGCGATTGCGTTCACGTTTCGGTTCCGGCCTCGCGGCGCGGGTCGCGCTCGAGGCGGCGACGCATGCGTTCGACGTGCGGCGGGATCGCGCGTCGTTCGCGCAGGATCCACGGCAGCCCGGCGAACGTGCGCACGATCGCGCGTTCACGGCGCAGCAGCGGCAGCATGCGCACCGTATGCAGGCACGCGGCGGCGGCCGGCCATCTGAGCCACGCGGTCCACACCGCGTTGCGGGCGGCGGTGCGCTCGCGCGTGGGCCGGTCGCGCTGCGTCGACGGGTAGTGATGGACGGTGAGGCGCGGCGCATACACGAGCCAGTGCCCCGCGCGAGTCAGGTCGAGCGCGAGCAGCGCTTCCTCGCCGCCGAGAAAGTAGCGCGGGTGGTAGCCGCCCGCGTGCACGAACGCGTCGCGCCGGAACGCGGTCGCGCCGGCCAGCAGCCCGAGAATCGGCCTGCCCGGCAGCGCGACGGGCGCGTCGAGCGGGCTGTCGGCCATCAGTCGGCAGGTCGGGTCTTCGCGCTCGCCGGGGCCGACCAGCACGCGCGCGGTGACGGCCGCGACGTGCGGATACGCGTCGAGCAGGTTCGCGGCTTCGGCGATCGAGCCGGGCGCCCACCACGTGTCGTCGTCGCAGAACGCGACGTAGCGCGTGCGGGCGACGTCGACGCCGAGATTGCGGCCGGCCGCGCCGAGGTTGCCCGGCGCATGCACGAGCGCGACATACGGAAAGCGCTCGCGGATCAGCATGGCCGTCTCGGCGTCGGCTCCGTTGTCGACGACGACGATCGCCGGCCGGTCCGGCAGCGCGCAAAGGTGGTCGAGCGTGCGCGCGAGTTCGGCGGCGCGTCGGCAGGTCAGCACGACGGCCGTCACGCGCGGCTCGGCCGGCGGCAGGGCGGCGCGCGCGGGCGTTACACGGACGGGACGTCGCATTCGAGTCGCCAGATCGTTTCGGGTTCGCGGAGCGCGGCGCGCATATGAGGCTCGAGCAGCGTCACCTGGCTGGCATACGCATCGACGGCGGCGGCTTTCGCGGCGACGCCGTCCGTCTTGCTGCCGGCCGGCGCGGCGACCGGATGCGCGATCCAGCCGCGTTCGCGCCAGCCGCTCACGCGCGTGGCCATCAGCCCGTCGATGCGGCGATAGGGCACGTCCTCGTAGAAGCGCCAGATGTGCGACGCATCGTCGTCACGCAGCAGCCACAGCATGGCTTCCTGCACCTGCAGATGATCGCGGTGGAACAGGCCGGCCGGCGCGAGCACGCCGAAGCCGGGGTGCGCGTCGATCACGTCGGCCACGCGCGCCGCGATCGCGGTCGACGTGGCCGGCACGCCGTACTGATCGTCGAGGAAGTCGAGCCACACGGGGCGTGCGTCGAGCAGCGCGAGCGCGCGGCGGTCTTCGTCGCGGCGCGCGCGCATTGCTTCGTCGGCGTGGCGAAACCCCGCGCGGCGATCCCACGGCGGCGCGGGCGTGCCGGGCGGCGGCACCCCCGCAAAGACCGTGACGACGATCGAGCCGGGCGCCTGGGCGAGCAGTTGCCCGCAACTGAAGACGGCATCGTCGAGATGCGGCGAGACGACGAGCCAGCGTGTCGGGTCGGGCATGGCGTGAAGATCTCCATCGTGAGCGGCCGGGCCGCCGGTGCGCATCGGCCAACATGCGGGTCAGCATGTGTCGTGCCCACTCGCGGCGCCCCCGCCGGCCGCCTTCGACTGTCCGCACAGGAGCATGTCCAATGATCGAAATTGCACGGCCGCAGGCCGGAAATTACGCAACGGCCGTGATGCTGGTCGCGATCGCGACCGTGCTGCAGACGCTCGCGATCCGGTTCGGCGGCGTGAATCTGCCGTTCGTGCTGTATTACCCGCTGCTCGCCGGCGCCGCATGGGCGACGTCGTTCGTGTTCGGCATCGTGTCCACGGTGGTCAGCGGGCTGCTCGTCTGGACGCTGTTCCTGTCCGACCCGGCCGCCTATACGGCGCCGCTGCCCGACCGGCTCGTGCAGCTGGGCACGTTCATGCTGATCGGCGCGCTGGCATGCGCGGTCGCGTCGCTGCTGCATCACACGCGGCTCACGAACGATCGCGCGCGCCGACGCGAGGCGTCTGCGCGCCGGCAGCTCGAAGCCGTGCTGCGCGCGCTGCCGCACGGCGTGATCGCGACCGATCCGAACGGGCGGCTCACCTATGTCAACGCGGCCGCGGCCGAACTCGTCGGCTGCCGGTCGGACGATGCGATCGGCCGGCCCGTGCGCGACGTGCTGCGGCTCGTCGATCGCGAAGGCCGCCGCGTGCAGACCACGCCGCTCGACCACGCGCTGGGCGGCGCCGACGCGACGTCCGACCGGCACTGGCTGCAGGCCGGCAGCGGCGATCCGGTGCCGATCGTCGCGGTCGCGTCGCCGATCGGCGATGAGGACGGCAACGTCGACGGCGCGGTGCTGCTGCTGCGCGAGGCCGGCGCGGAGCGCGCGCGCGTCGACGCGTCGCGGCTTCAGCATGCGGTCGTCGATGCGTTGCCGGACGCGATCGTCGGGATCGACGCGAGCGGCCGCATCGCCAGCTGGAACGCGGCGGCGCAACGGATCTTCGGCTACGACGAGGACGACGCGCGCGGCCGCCGGTTCGACACGCTGATCGCGCGGCGCTGGTTGCGGCTCAACCCGCTCGTCGAGTCGTTCGACACGATGCAGGAGCCGATCGGGCCGCTCGAACTGTTGTGCGTGCGACGCGACGGCCGACGTTTTCGGGCGACGGTATCGGCATGCCCGGTGCACGGCGATGCGCGGGCGTGGGTCGCGCTGTCGCTGACGCTGCGCGAAACCGGTGCGCAGCGCCGCCGCGACCTGCGGGCGCAGCGTTCGTTGCAGGGGGCGCGCGACGCGCGCGACCAGGCCGACACGTCGAACCGGCTGAAGGACGAGCTGCTGGCCACGGTATCGCACGAACTGCGCACGCCGCTGAACGTGATCTACGGGTGGATCGAGGTGCTGCGCAACACGGGCGACCACGCGTTGCAGCATCAGGCGATCGACGCGATCGATCGCAGCGCGCGCTCGCTCACGCGGATGGTCGGCGACATCCTCGACGCGTCGTCGCTCGCGACCGGCAAGCTGCGGCTCGATGCGACGCCGGTCGACGTCGTGCGGCTGTTCTCCGACCAGGTCGGCTCGTTCCAGACCGCCGCGTCGTCGGCCGGCATCCTGCTCGAATTCGACTGCGACGCGTCCGCGTGCATCGTATCCGGCGACGCCGAGCGATTGCGCCAGATGCTGTCGAACCTCATCTCGAATGCATTGAAATTCACGCCGACCGGCGGCAGCGTGACGGTCGCGCTCGCACGCGACGACAAGCATGCGGTGTTGACCGTCATCGATACGGGGCAGGGCATCGCGACGGAATTCGCGCCGTACGTGTTCGACATGTTCCGCCGCGCGGACGATTCGCCCGCGTCGCCGCGGCGAGGGCTCGGCCTCGGCCTGTCGATCGTGCGGCACATCGCGGAGCTGCACGGCGGCCGCGTGAGCGTCGCGAGCGCGGGCCGCGATCGCGGCACGACGTTCACGGTGACGCTGCCGGCCGGCTGGCAGCCGGGCGGTGCGATGGCGTGGAGCATCGCGCAGGCCGGCGGCCGGCGCGACGCGCTCGTGCTCGACACGCACCGCATCCTGATCGTCGACGACGATGCGACCACGCGGGCGAGCCTCACGGCCGCGCTGACCACGTTCGGTGCGGCCGTCGCGATCGCGTCGTCCGGCCGCGAGGCGCTCGCGATGATGGCCGACATCCGCCCGACGGTCGTCCTGTCCGATCTCGCGATGCCCGACGGCGACGGCTTCTGGCTGCTGGACGCATTGCGGCGCGGCGCGCTGAACGGCGACGGCGGCCCGCCCGACGTGCGCGTGCTGGCCGTCACCGCGCACGCGGGCCTCGCCGACGAACGCCGTGCGCTGGAGGCCGGTTTCGACGGCTACCTGTGCAAGCCGGTCGACGTGCGCGAACTGGCGTACAAGATCGCGCACGTGACGAAACGCGACGGCTGACGCGCGGCGCGTCGCGGCGGCGTCAGGTCGTGTCGGTCGCGTCGGGTCGCGTCACGTGGTCGGCGCCGGCCGGTTCTGCGTGTGGACCTGCGCGAGCAGATGCGACGCGATGCGCGTGCTGCGCACCAGGTCGCCGGGCGCGTGGTGCGTGACCTGGCGTTGAATGAAGTAGCGCGCGGTGTGCGCGAGCCCGTTCGCGAACGTCGTCGTCGCGCGCCAGCCGAGCCGCTTCTGCGCGGCGGCCAGATTCGGCCGCCGCTGGCGCGGATCGTCGGACGGCAGCGGCCGGAACTCGATCGGTACGTTCGCGCCGACGATCCGCACGACTTCGCGCGCGACGTCGATCATCGCGATCTCGACGTCGCTGCCGAGATTGACCGGCTCGCTCGCGTCGCCCGGTTCGTCCATCAGCCGGATCAGCGCGTCGATCATGTCGTCCACGTAGCAGAACGAGCGCGTCTGCTTGCCGTCGCCATAGACGGTCAGCGGCTGTTCCGCGAGCGCCTGCGTGACGAAGTTCGACACCACGCGCCCGTCGGCCGGGTGCATCCGCGGCCCGTAGGTATTGAAGATCCGCGCGATCCGCACGTCGACGCCGTACTGGCGGTGATAGTCCGAGAACAGCGTTTCCGCGCAGCGCTTGCCTTCGTCGTAGCACGCGCGAATGCCGGTCGGATTGACCCGGCCGCAATAGTGCTCGTCCTGCGGGTGGACGTCGGGGTCGCCGTACACTTCGCTCGTCGACGCCTGTAAAATCCGCGCCTTCACGCGTTTCGCGAGACCGAGCAGGTTGATCGCGCCGTGCACGCTGGTCTTCGTCGTCTGCACGGGGTCGCGCTGGTAGTGGACGGGCGACGCCGGACACGCGAGGTTGTAGATCTCGTCGACTTCGACGTAGAGCGGAAACGTCACGTCGTGCCGCATCAGCTCGAAGTTCGGCGCATCGAGCAGGTGCGCGATGTTGTCCTTCGCGCCCGTGTAGAAATTGTCGACGCACAGTACGTCGTGCCCGTCCGTCACCAGGCGCTCGCACAGATGCGAACCCAGAAAGCCGGCGCCGCCGGTGACGAGCACGCGTTTTCGATCGTAGCCCTTCATTACGTATTCTCCTTGCGGTGTGCGAGCACGCCTCGCGTGGTGGCGACCGGCGTGCGCCGGCCGGTGCCGGCCGACGTGCCGGCGCGCTGCGCGTGGGCGACGTCGCGGTAGATGTCGACGAGGCGGTCGGCGACGCCTTGCCACGTGTAGAAGCGATGCGCGCGCAGGTAGCCGGCACGGCCGAGCGCCGCGCACAGGTCCGGCTGCGCCCGCAGTTGCACGAGGCGCGTGGCCAGCGCGGCCGGGTCGCGCGGTGGCACGAGATAGCCGGTCGTGCCGTCGTCGACCGTCGTGCGGATGCCGCCGACGTCGCTGCCGATCACCGGCGCCGCGCAGGCCATCGCCTCGACCGGCGTGATGCCGAACGGCTCGTACCACGGCGTCGTCACGAACACGTCGGCCGCGCTGTAGTACAGGTGCAGCGCGTCGCGATCGCGCCGGCCGACGAAGGTCACGCGGTTCGCGATCCCGAGTTCGTGCGCGAAGGCGGCGAGGCGCGCGAGTTCCGGATCGCGCGCGGGGTCGGGCGTCGGCTGGCTGCCGCCGACGACGTACAGGTGCGTCGGCCGTTGCGGATCGCGCGGCATGCGCGCGAGCGCGTCGATCACGGTGTCGATGCCCTTGCGCGGCACGAGGCGGCCCAGTTGCAGTATGACGAATGCGTCCTGCGGCCAGCCCAGCCGCGCGCGCGCATCGACGCGCGGCACCGGCCGGAATTCCCGCGCATCGAAGCCGCACGGCACGATCTCGATGCGCGCGGTATCGGCGCGATAGTGCGTCGTCAGGTCGAGCGCATCCTGCGGGCATTCGGCGATCAGGCGGTCCGAGCGGCGCGCGAGCGTGTCCTCGATCGCGAAGCGCGCGTCGGGGAAGCCGTCGGCCGTGCCCTGGTGCAGCCGCCGCACGCGCCCGAGCGCATGGAACGTCGTGACGAGCGGGATGCCGAGCGCTTTTTTCACGCGCAGCCCGGCTTCGCCGGACATGAAGAAGTTCGCGTGCATCACGTCGACGGGGTCGGGCTCGCGCCGCATGCGCGCGATCATGTATTGCGCGAATGCGCCCATGTACGGCAGCAGCCGCTCCTTGGGCACGTCGGTCGGCGGCCCGGCCGGCACGTGGATCACACGCATGCGCGCGCCGATCGACACCACTTCCGGCAAATGGGGATTGTCGCAGCGCGTGTAGACGTCGACGTCGAGGCCGCGCTCCGCGAGCTGCTTCGCGACGTTCGCGACATAGATGTTCTGACCGCCGGCATCGACGCCGCCGATCACGCCCAGCGGCGATGCATGTTCACTGATCAACGCGATTCTCTGCATGGTATTGCTCCCGATATCGGGGCCGCGCACACGGGCCGCCGTTATCGGTCCCTCGGCAATCGGCATGCCCGCCGCATGGCGGGGAAAACCGCTTCTCCCTGTGCCGAAAAAATTACAACGCGTTGGATGAAAGGGCGTCTGATCGCGACGGCGCGCAGGCATGCGGCGCACGCGGCGCGGCACGCGATTTGCGCGACTTCCGCTCACTCGCCGGTTCGCCCGGCCCGATGAAAAGGAGGTCACGATGAAGGTATTCCAGCTGCAAGCCCACCCGCCGCGTATCCGTCGTCAGCGCGCGCTGCGCACCGGCATGGCGGTCGCGATCGCCGCGGCCACCGCGTGCATGGTGGTCGCGCCGAACGCGGTCGCCGCCGGCGACGACGGCACTGCATCGTCGTCGACGTCGTCGCATTCGAGCACCGGCACGAAGATCCGCGACGCGACGATCACCACCAAGGCGAAGGCCGAGCTGACCGGCACGAGCGGCCTGTCGACCGGCGACATCCACGTGAAGACGCGGCACGGCACCGTGACGCTCACCGGCAGCGTGCCCGACGAGCAGCAGCGCACGCAGGCCGTCAGCGTCGTGAAGCAGATCGACGGCGTGCAGGACGTGCGCGACCAGTTGACCATCCGGCCCAAATAATCGCGACGCGACCGTAACAGGAGTCCAGTGATGAACTGCATGCTCAAACCGGTCGGCGAACAGGCGATCGTGATCACCGGCGCGACGAGCGGCATCGGTCTCGTCACCGCGCGCAAGGCGGCACGGCGCGGCGCGAAGCTCGTGCTGTTCGCGCGCAACGAGGACGCGCTGAACACGCTGTGCGAGGAAATCCGCCAGCACGGCGGGCTCGCGGTGCCGGTCGCCGGCGACGTCGGCAACATCGAGGATCTGCAGCGCGCGGCCGCGGCGGCGGCCGACACGTACGGCGGCTTCGACACCTGGGTGAACAACGCGGGCGTGTCGATCTTCGGCACGGCCGCCCAGGTGCCGCTCGAGGATCAGCGCCGGCTGTTCGACACCAACTACTGGGGCGTCGTGCACGGCTCGCTCGTCGCGGCCGACCATTTCCGGCGCAAGAGCGATTTCCACGGCGGCGCCATCATCAACATGGGCAGCGAGGCGTCCGACGCGCCGCTGCCGCTGCAAAGCGCGTACGTCGCGTCGAAGCACGCGGTGAAGGGCTTCACCGATTCGCTGCGGCTCGAGATGGAAGCCGATCACCTGCCGGTGTCCGTCACGCTGATCAAGCCGGCCGCGATGGACACGATGTTCGTGATGCACGCGAAAAACTACATGAACGTCGAGGCGAAGCTGCCGCCGCCGATCTACGACCCCGATCTGGTCGCCGACGCGGTCCTGTTCTCGGCCGCGCATCCGCGCCGCACGCTGTTCGTCGGCGGCGCGGCCAAGTTCACGTCGGCGAGCGCGTATCACGCGCCGCGGCTGTTCGATCGCGTCGCGGCCACGCTGTTCTCGCGCGGCCAGCGCACGGTGCGGCCTGCGCGGCCGCGCGACGACAACGCGCTGTACGACTCGCGCCATGCGCTGCACGAGCGCGAAGGCATGGAAGGGCCGGTGCTGCGCAGCTGTGCGTACAACTCGGTGGTGCAGCGCCCGAAGGTCGCCGGCGCGGTCGCGCTCGGCGCGGCGGCGCTGGTGTTTGCCGCATTCGCGCGGGCGCGCCGGTCGTCCGCGTGATTTCGTTCATTTTCCAAGGAGGCTTTCATGACATCCGGACAACATACGGGCCACGAATACAGCCACTCGCGCGCGCACGAAGGCGAGCGCACGCAGCAGGACCACGACAAGGGCGGCCATCAGTCCGGCCACGGCAAGCCGCCGAGCCCGGTCGACGTGCAGAAGGCGCTGAAGGGGATGGACTATCCGGCGAGCAAGTCGGACGTCGTGCAGTGCGCGGAACGCTCGCATGCGGACCGCGAGGTGCTCGACATGCTGCGCCAGATTCCCGAGCGCGAATACGACACGCCGGCATCGGTATCGAAGGAACTCGGGCGGCTGATGTAAGCGTCGCCCCGTCGCGCCGCGTGCGTGCGCGCGCGGCGCACCCATCATGAGGAGCACGACCATGGCGATGATCGTCGCAGGCCGTTTCACGACGTTCGATGAAGCGGAAGGTGGGGCGCGTCACCTCTACGAGCGCGCATTCGGGCCCGACGACGTGTCGATCTTCTTCCTGAACCCCGGCGGCCAGCACGCGCGCTTCCCGATCGGCGGCGACGTGTACGCCGACACGGCGGCGAAGCCGGGCGGGCGCGGCGCGATGGTCGGCGCGATGCGTGGGCTGCTGATCGGCGTCGTGATCGGATTGATCGTGTATGCGCTCGGCCTGCGCTACTGGTTCGTGCCGGCCGCCGCCGCGCTGGCCGGCGCGTATCTCGGCGCATTCGGCGGCGCGCTCGGCCGGATGCGCGGCGAGCAGGCCGAAGGCAAGGGCACGCTCGCGCAGAGCGAAACGGGCGTGATCCTCGCCGCGCGCGTGACGCCCGACACCGCAACGGCCGCCGAAGACGTGCTGCGCGCGACCGGCGCGAAGTCGATCGAGCGCGTCGAAGGCGACTGGCGGGACGGCGAATGGCGCGATTTCGATCCGGTGCGCCGGCCCGACGAAGCCGCGTCCCGCGTCCCGCGCTGAATACGCCCTTTTTTTCCAAACGTTTGCAACGCCAACCGCCCCCCCGGCCGCCGCGTGCGGGCCGGCGTGCGCGGCACGTGGCACGCCGCTTGCGCCGCATCGGCGGCATCCGTTCAAGGGGGAATCCATGACCACCGCACAGACTCCACCGCCGCAGAAACAGGCGCAGCAGCCGGGCACCGAACGCGACATGCAGCCGAAGCCGCGCGACGAAGCGGCCGACTACGTCGGCAGCGGCAAGCTCGCGGGCAAGGTCGCGCTGGTGACGGGCGGCGACAGCGGGATCGGCCGCGCCGTCGCGATCGGTTTCGCGAAGGAGGGCGCGGACGTCGCGATCGTCTACCTGAAGGAATCCGACGACGCCGCGCATACGAAGCGATTGATCGAGCAGGCCGGCCGGCGCTGCGAGGCGATCGCCTGCGACGTCGGCGATCGCAAGCAGGCGCGCGACGCGGTCGCGCGCACGGTCGAGCGGCTCGGCCGGCTCGACGTGCTCGTCAACAATGCGGGCGAGCAGCATCCGCAGCCGGGCATCGAGCACGTGTCCGAGGAGCAGCTCGAACGCACGTTCCGCACGAACGTGTACGGGATGTTCTTCTGCACGCAGGCCGCGCTGCCGCACATGAAGCAGGGCGGCCGCATCGTCAACACCGCGTCGGTCACCGCGTATCACGGCAGCCCGAAACTGCCCGACTACTCGGCGACCAAGGGCGCGATCGTCGCATTCACGCGGTCGCTGTCGATCGAGCTGGCCGAACGCGACATCCGCGTGAACGCGGTCGCGCCGGGGCCGATCTGGACGCCGCTGATTCCGTCGACGTTCACGCCCGAGCAGGTCGCGAAATTCGGCTCGAACGTGCCGCTCAAGCGGCCGGGCCAGCCGGACGAACTGATCGGCTGCTACGTGCTGCTCGCGTCGGAAGGCGCGAGTTACATGACCGGGCAGACACTGCATCCGAACGGCGGCTCGATCGTCGGCGGCTGATGGCCGTTTCCGCGCAAGCACAAGGAGAAAGCAATGAGACAACCCCACTGGACGATCGCGGCGTTCGCCGCCGGCGTGCTCGCCGTATCGGGGCTCGCCCGTGCGCAGATGCCGAGCGAGCCGCCCGCGTCGAATTCGCACGTGCCGGGCGGCGTGATCAACCCGTCGTCGGGCGCGGGCGGCGCAGGCGACCCCGGCATCGCCAAAGCGCCGAAGGGCGTCGACGCGGAGTTCGTCGACAAGGCCGCGATGGCCGGCAAGGCGGAAGTGCAGGCGAGCCAGCTCGCGCTGAAGCAGGCGCAGTCGGCGGACGTGCGGGCGTTCGCGAAGCGGATGGTCGCGGATCACGGCAAGGCGAACGCGAAGCTCACCGAACTCGCCGCGCGCAAGGGCATGAAGCCGCAGGTCGACCAGATCTCGGATCCGGACGTCGACGCGCTGCGCGGCAAGAGCGGGCACGACTTCGATACCGCGTATCTCGCGGCGGCCGGCCCCGATGCGCACAAGAAGGCGGTCGCGTTGTTCGAGGACGAAGCGCGCGACGGCAAGGACGCGCAGCTGCGCGCGTTCGCGAAGTCCACGCTGCCGACGCTCAGGCATCACCTGAGCATGGCGCAGACGCTCGCACGCAAGGTGGGCGCGCAATAACGCGTGCCCGGTTCCACCCCTGGGCCGCACGTGCGGCCCGCTTTTTCGGAGAAGCAGTCATGGCCCAACGGCAATCGAAGCACGAAGGTATCCTCGAACTGCTCTGCCAGGCATACGAAACCGAGCTTGGCGGCGCGAAGATCTACGAGGCCGCGCTCCAGTGCGCGACCGACGAGGACCTGCACAAGGAATGGGAGAAGTACCATCGCGAGACGATGCATCACCAGGAGGTGCTGCGCAAGGTATTCGCCACGCTCGGCCTCGATCCCGACGCGCAATCGCCGGGGCGCGCCGCGGTGGCGGCGACCGGCGAGTCGCTGGTGCGGGTGATCGAGCAGGCGAAGAAGCAGGCCGATCCGGCCGTCGCGCAGGTCGTCGCGGCCGAGTGCGTGGTGCTCGCCGAAACCAAGGACCACCTGAACTGGGAGCTGATCGGCTATGCGGCCGACCAACTGCCCGACAGCGACGCGGCGAAGGCGCTGAAGGCCGCGCACGACGAGGTGGAGGCCGACGAGGATCATCACCTGTATCACACGCGTGGCTGGGCGCGTGAGATGTGGATCGAGTCGATGGGCTTCAAGGCGGTGCTGCCGCCGCCGGAGGAAGTGAAGAAGGTGGAGTCCGCCGCCGATGCGGCGCGTGCCGAGCGTTCGCGCGGCAAGATGATGTAATGCCCGGGCGGGCGGGTGGCGGCGTCGCGGGCGCCGCCGCCCGCTTGCCGGTTCATCCGGTTGCGTACGCAACCGTCTGCGCGTCCCGCCCGAATGCGTCACGTCAGCACGTCGACGATCATCGTCACCACCGACGCCGCCATCAGCGCGACCGCCAGCCAGCCCAGCAGTTTCGATACCGGGCCGCTGCCGGGCTGGCCGGCCGCATCGCGCTTCTGCGACAGCAGCATCACGAACACGAGCATCGGCACCGCCGCGACGCCGTTGAGCACGGCGCTCCAGTACAGCGCGCGGATCGGGTCGATCGGACTGAAGCAGATCGCGATGCCGACGATCACGCACAGCGCCAGCACCGTGTAGAACGCGGGCGCGCGCCTCACCGGCTCGTTCAGCCCTTCGCGAAACCGCCACGCTTCCGCGCAACCGTAGGCGGCGCTGCCCGCGAATGCCGGAATCGCGAGCAGCCCGCAGCCGACGATGCCGAACGCGAACACCAGGAACGCGGCTTCGCCGGCGATCGGCCGCAGCGCCTCGGCGGCCTGCGCGGTGCTGCCGATGTCGTGCCGGCCGTGCGCGAAGAACACGGCCGCGCCGATCACCATGATGCAGAACGACACCGCGTTGGTGACGATCATGCCGCTCCACGTGTCGAACGTGATGCGCTGTTCGGTCTCGCGGCGCGCGCCCGGTGCGCACGACGCATCGCCGTTGCGGCGCTCCGCCTGGGTTTCCTCGACCTCGAGCGCGGCCTGCCACACGAACAGATAGGGGCTCAGCGTCGTGCCGAGCACCGCGACCGCGGTCGTCGCATAGTCGTGCGTGAACGAAATGTGCGGCAGCGCGATCGCATGCAGCAGGTTGCTCCAGTCGACGTGCACGAAGCCGAGTTCGATCACGTACGCGAGCAGGCCGAGCGTCATCCATTTGAGCCAGCGCGCGTAGCGCTCATACGACAGCAGCACCTGCAGCGCGAGCGACGCCAGGCCGTAGACCGGCGCATACCAGTAGCTGCGGCCGCCGACGACGAGCGCCGTCGCATCGCCCATCGCGGCGAGATCGGCGCCGACATTCACCACGTTGACGATCACGACCATCACGATCAGCGTCTTCGCGAGGCGATCGGAGAAGTGTTCGCGGATGCCGGCCACGAGCCCTTCGCGATTGCGTCGCCCGATGAACGCCGCCGCGAGTTGCACGGCGACCATCATCGGCAGCGTGACGACGATCATCCACAGCATGTTGAAACCGAACTGGCTGCCGGCCTGCGCGTAGACGGCGACGTTGCTCGGATCGGCGTCGGACGCGCCCGCGAGCAGGCCGGGGCCGAGCCGCCGATACCACGGTTTCGCGGCGGTCGGCGGCGCGTCGGCTGCCGGCCGCGCGTCTTCGTCCAGTCCGCTCATCCGGCGTCCCCGTGCGACGGGCGAGCGCCGCCGTGCCGCCGCTCGCGTGCGAGGCGCGACGCGGTGCGCAACGCATCGACCAGCGTGCGGTACGCGTGTTCGCGGGAATCGGCGCCGCGCGTGCGCAGCACGTACGACGGGTGATAGGTCGCGACGACGAGCCGGCCGTCGGCGGTGCGCACCGGGGCGCGCGTGCGCTCCAGCGTCGCGTCGTTGTCCTGCAGCACCGCGCGCAGCGCCGTCGCGCCGAGCGCGACCACCACGCGCGGCTGGACGGCTTCGAGCTCGCGCTCGAGCCAGTAATGGCACGCGGCCACTTCGCGCTGCGCCGGCGTCTTGTGCAGCCGCCGCTTGCCGCGCGGTTCCCATTTGAAATGCTTGACCGCGTTCGTCAGGTAGACGTGCGAGCGTTCGATCCCGGCGTCGTCGAGTGCGCGGTCGAGCATGCGGCCGGCCGCGCCGACGAACGGCAGGCCCGTGCGGTCCTCCTGGTCGCCCGGCTGTTCGCCGACCAGCATGATCGGCGCGTCGACCGGGCCGGCACCCGGCACCGGTTGCGTCGCGTGTTCCCACAGCGCGCAGCGGCGGCACGCGTCGAGCGTGGCCGGCGCATCGTCGTCGGTTGGCGTCGCCGTCGCCGTCGGTTTCGGCGTCGGCGTCGACGTCGACTTCGGACGGTCGGGTGCCTTACGGGTCATGCGGCGCCTCCGGCGCAGGCCGAAACAGCGGCGCGCCGCGATCGCGCGGAACATGCCGGCGCGCGCGCGGTCGCACGCGCAGAGGGACGCAAACCGGACGCTTGAAGCCGCATCGCGCGCATGAAGGACTCCCGGGTCGACGATGCGAAAGATGCAGCAACCGGCATGCCGCATGCAGTCGGTATGGGCGCGCGCCTTGCGGGGCAAGCCGGTCCAACGACAGGAGAAGCACGATGCAACCCGACCCCGGCGACGATCCGGCCGCCGACGACGTGCTGCTGTGGCGCGCACCCGACAGCGTGCCGCGCCGTCCGCGCCGCGTGCTGGTCGTCGACGACTATCGCGATGCGGCGGATGCGCTGCGCCTGCTGCTGGAGGCGCGCGGCTTCGAGTGCCGCGTCGCCGACGATCCGTTCGCCGTGTGCGACGTCGCGCGCGACTGGCAGCCATTCGCGGTCGTGCTCGACATCGCGATGCCGGGCCTCGACGGGTTGCAGCTCGCGGCGCTGCTACGGCGCGATCCGCGAACGTCGGACATGCTGCTGGTCGCGTGCAGCGGGCTCGCGTCGCGGCGCGATTGCGAACGGGCGAAGGAAGCCGGCTTCGACGCGCACTGCGCGAAGCCGCTGACGCCGCACCGGCTGCTGGGCTACCTCGAATCGGCGAGCGGCGGCGCCGTGAGGCCCGACGAGGACGTTACACGCTCCTTGTAAAAAGGCTGGCGGGTGCCGGACGCGCCGCCCGCGCCGCGGCGCGAGGACAAAAAAACGCCCCGCGCGAGCGGGGCGTGTCGAATGAATGCGGAACGCAGGCGCCGGCGAACCGACGCGCGTCACGGGACGGTCAGTGACGGCCGCGCGTGCGCGGATCGTCGAGGTCCTCGGTCGGGTCGGTCAGCCCGAGTTCGTCGCCGGCGCTCCAATACGGCGTGCTCCCGTAGAACTCGTGCAGCGGCTCGGCCCATTGCGGATCGGCCATCGCCGGCCAGTGGTCCTTGTCGAACCCCGGCGCATTGCGAATCCGCTCGGACGAAACCGACAGCAGGAAGCACTTGCGTTCGGTGTCGAGCGTCAGCGCGCTCCACGGGATCGCGTGCAGCTTGTCGCCGATGCCGAGGATGCCGCCGCTCGACAGCACCGCGTACGCGATGCGGCCCGAGCGCACGTCGAGCATGATGTCCTTGATCTTGCCGACATCGTCGCCGTCGGTCGTGTAGACCTTGTCGCCTTCCAGCGTATCGGCCGCCATCACGTCGGGGCCGGGGCCGGCCGCCGTCGCGGCGCCCTTGCCGATGATGCGGGTCTGACCTTGATCGGAAGTCTGCATGGTTTCCTCCTGGCTGCGTGGGGCGCGACCGTGCCCGGGGGGCGGGCCCTGCGGGTCGCGCGGGTTGTCGAGGCGAAGCGGGAATCGCTCCGTCACCTCTGCTTCGGTTGCGACACGCCTTCCAGCGTGTTCGCGACGTCGTCGCGCTCGGGGCTGGCCGTGCGCGTCGCGATGTCGGCGAGCGACAGCATGCCGACCAGTCGCTTGTCGTGATCGACGACGGGCAGCCGGCGCAGTTGCGCGTCGGCCATGTAGTGCTGGATCTCGTCCAGCGGATCGTCGTCGAAGCACCATTCGATCGGGCCGGATGCGACCTCGTGGATTCGCGTCTCCGGCGGCTTGCCGGCCGAGATCGCGCGCACCGCGAGGTCGCGGTCCGTCACCATCCCGATCAGCCGGTTGTTGTCGCACACGGGCAGCGCGCCGATGTCGTAGCGCTCCATCAGTTGGGCGGCGTGACGGATCGAGTCGGTCGGGGCGATCCGCACGACGTCCTGCGACATGATTTCGTTGACGCGATGCATGAAATTCTCCTTGCGGGTGTTGAAGCAATGTGCCGATGCGGCTGTTGCGATCCAGCAAACCGCGTGCCGTGCACGCGGCTCGTCTCGTCACTTGTCGTCGCGTTTGCGCTTGTCGTCCCACGGCCCGCCGTCGTGCGTGCCGGGCGGCGTGTCGGGCTCGATGCGCGTGACGCCGCCGGTCGCGGGCGGGTCGCTGGCCGGAAACGTGTCCTCGAGCTGCTTGTCGATATGGCGCTCCGAATGGCGCGTGCGCGTGTGGTCCTGGTCCTTCAGCGGGGGTTGCGGGTCGGGCTGCCGCTCGCGCGCCGGTGCGTCTTGGCCGTGCCGGGTCGAATCCTTCATGGCGGTGCTCCGTATGGGTGACGAGGAGCCGCCTGTGGCGCAACCCGCGTTCCCGCTCCGCACGCACGGCACGCGACTTGCCGCTGCGACGGCGACGACCACGACGACGACGACCATGACGACACGGCGCAACAGGGTGCCTGCTGCGCGCACATCGAGCGGGAGGCACGATGACGATTCCGAAACGACGACCAGGGGTGCGCTACGAAATCAATGTATGCGGCGGCGGATTCGATTCGGTGAAAAGCCATTTCGATACGTGGAAACACGAACCGCTGATCTACCGGCCCGAGCGCCGGATGTTCGAAGGCAAGGCCGACGTGCGGCCGCTCGGCGACGAGACGTTCGGCGCGACCGAACCCGCGCGCTTCGCGCTGCAGCGCGCGTGCGAGCCGTCGGATCCGTATGCGCTTGCTGCGCGCGTGCGCGACGACGGCCGCGAGCTGTGGCTCGTGATGGCCGCGTACGACGCGTAGCGGCGTGCTTGCAAGATTTGCAGCGAGCGGTGTAGCGAAGGCACGGCGCGCCGCGCCGGCCCGCGCGACTGCGTATCGATCCCCGCCGGCCCCCCGCGTGCGGCCACCCGAACGGATGGCACGCGGCTTGCGAATCTTCGGTACGCGGCGCGTCGCGCCGATCCCGACCCGAACTCCGCAACGAGGGAATGAATGCCGATGACACACGAATCTGCGCAGTGGCTGCAACGGCCCGAACCGCCGTTGCCCGACATCGAGCCGGACCCCGCGCCGCCCGATCCCGACGACGTGCCGCCGGACATGCCCGAACCGTACCGGGAACCGGAGGGCGATCCGCCGGGGCATGCGCCGCCGGAACGCGATCCGCCGTCGCCGGAGCCCCCGGTGCGTGCAGGGCCGGCGGGCGCGATGCCGCCGAGACGAAGGGAGGGACTGCAATGAGCATCCGCGTGAAACCCGGCATGCTGCGCGACCTCGCCGAAACGCTCGGCCGCCATTTCGAGGCGCGCGCGATGCCGTTCCACGTCGAGGAGCACCCGGCCGGCGCATTGCATATCGGCTTTCGCGTCGACGGCCATCCGGCGTCGCTGACCGTGACGTTCGACGCCGATGCGTTCGGCGCGCTCGAACGGGCCGACATCGACCGGCAACGCGGCACGCTCACGCGCGTCGCGGCCGAATTCGACACGATGATGGCGCGCCGCGCACCGACCGCGTACGCGGGCGATTTCCATTTCAACCGGCTCTGAGCCGTGCCGCCACGGTGTAGCCCGGAGCCGTCGATTCCAGGGAGGAGGACTCGATGAACACGATCCAGACGATAGCCTGTGCGTTCGCCGCGGCGTGCGCGCTGGGCGCATGCACGCAACCGGCCAGCGGCCCGTACGGCACGCATGCGGCGCCGCCCGCGCCGCCCGACGGGCGCGGCGCGCAGTCGACCACGACGATGCCGGACGCGAACACGCGCTACGACACGCGTCCGTCGCCGGGCAACACGATGCCGCCGGGCACGACCGTCGACGTACCGGCAGACGTGCCGCCGCCGGGCCCGAACGGCACGCAGAGCGACCGGCCGCTGCCGGGCACGCCGCCGCCGATGCAGTACTGACGACACGACGCGTCACGGCATGCCGCACCGCGATGCGGCCGGAGGAACGCGATGGCGAATCAGCATGAGCACCTGGAGGACTGGCTGCGCGATGCGTACGCGATGGAGCGCCAGGCCGAGACGATGATCGACGCGCAGATGAAGCGGGTCGACCACTATCCGCAACTGCAGGACCGGCTGCGGCTGCATCTCGACGCCACGCTCGGCCAGCAGGCGCTCGTCGAAGCGTGCCTGATGCGGCTCGGCACGTCGCCGTCGGCGACCAAGGATCTCGCCGCGCGCGTCGCCGCGTACGGGCAGGTCGCGAGCGGCATGCTCGCGGACGACGAAGTCGTGAAGACGGCGCTCGCCGCTTACGCGTTCTCGCAGCTCGAGATCGCCGCCTACACGGCGCTCGTCGCGGCCGCGCAAGCTGCGGGCGAAGACGAAATCCGCGCGTGTTGCGAGCGGATCCTGCAGCAGGAGCGCGACATGGCTGCGTGGCTGCTGCGCCATCTGCCCGAGTTGACGACCGCGTTTCTCGACCGTTCGGCGGTCGACCGCATCGACGCGAAACGATAGCCGCGCGGCCGCCGAGCCGCTTCCGGCGTGCGTCGTCTCCCGCGAGCGAAATACGTGCCCCCTAACTTGCCCCCGGCTTGTAAAAAAGCGGCTCTCGCACGCGGCGAAACGGGGCGCGAACCGGCGAGAGCCGCGTCGCAGCGCGCTTCGCGCGACTGGCATGGAAGCTGCATGACGTCCGGGAGAAGACATACCGCGAACCCGCGAACCCCACGTCAGGAGGCTTTCGATGCCCGTCTCGCTTGCGCTGCAGATGCGACAGCATCTGGCACTTACGCCGAGGCTCCAGCAGTCGCTGCGACTGCTTCAGTTGTCCTCGCTCGAGTTTCAACAGGAATTGCGCCAAGCGCTCGACATGAACCCGTTTCTGGAAGACGGCCAGAGCGACGACGAAACCGCTGCGGCGACCCCCGAGCAGCCGCCCGAAGCGGCGGCGCCCGACGCGGCGCCCGAGCGCGACGACATCCGCCCGCCGGACGGCGAGGTGCCGTTTACGGCCGCGCCCGCGCCGCGCGGCACGAGCCGTCAGGGCGACGACGCGGACGGCCTGTCGCCGGGCGAATGGATGGCCGCCGAGCCGTCGCTGCATCAGCAGCTGCACGATGCGCTGCGACTCTATCCGCTCAACAGGCGCGACCGCGAAGCCGCGCGCCTTGTGATCGATGCGCTGGACGACGACGGCTATCTGCGTCAGGAGCTGGCCGAACTGCTGGTCGCCGCCGATCCGGCCTTGCTGCTGTCGGAGCAGGATCTGGCGGTCGCGCTGCGGCTCGTGCAGATGCTCGACCGGCCGGGCATCGCGGCCCGCTCGTTGTCCGAGTGCCTGGTGCTGCAGCTCGACGCGATTCCGGCCGGCACGCCGGCGCTCGCGGAAGCGAAGGCGATCGCACGCGAGCATCTGGAGCGGCTCGCGCGCCGCGAGACGGCCGAGATCCAGCGGCGCCTCGGCTGCAACGCGCACACGCTGCAGGCGGCCTGCGCGCTGGTGCGCGGGCTCGATCCGCGCCCCGGCAATCACTACGGCAGCACGCGCGGCGACTACGTGGTGCCCGACGTGATCGTGCGCCAGGTGCGCGACGAATGGATCGTGACGATCAATCCAGCCGTGCTGCCGCGCGCCCGCTTGCACGAGCGCTATGCGACGCTGTTCGCGCAGTCGAGCGGCGAACGCGATTCGCCGCTCGGCCAGCAGTTGCAGGAAGCGCGCTGGCTGATCCGCAACGTGCAGAAGCGCTTCGACACGATCCAGCGCGTGGGCGAATGCATCGTCGCGCGTCAGCGCGATTTCTTCCGCTACGGCGAGATCGCGATGAAGCCGCTCGTGCTGCGCGACATCGCGGAAGAGCTCGACCTGCACGAATCGACCGTCTCCCGCGCGACCGGCAACAAGTACATGGCCACGCCGCACGGCACGTTCGAGTTCAAGCATTTCTTCCCGCGCAAGCTCGAGGCGGCCGGCAAGGGCGTGTGTTCGGCGTCGGCCGCGAAGGTGCTGATCCGCGACATGATCGCGGCAGAGCGGCATACCGACCCGCTGTCCGACGTCGCGCTCGCGGAGAACCTCGCGGGCCGCGGCATTCTTCTTGCGCGTCGCACGGTGACCAAGTATCGCCAGGCGATGAAGATTCCGCCGGCCGACCTGCGGCGTCGCGACGCCGCGTGACGGCCTCATTGTTCCAACCCGCGCGTGCCGCGCGTCGCGTCGGCTCGCGCGCCAACGAGAGGAGCGCAACCATGCCAGCCAAATCCCAGGCTCAGCAGCGCGCCGCCGGGGCCGCGCTGTCGGCCAAGCGCGGTGACACGAAAATGAAGGACCTGAAGCCGCCGTCGAAATCGATGGCCAAGTCGATGAGCGAGAAGGAGCTCGAGAAAATGGCTTCCACACCCACGCACGGCAAACCGAAACACAAGCACGATGCGTGATCGGCGCCGACGTTTAGTGACGACTGCAGTCATCCAGGAGGGTTCCATGCTTCGATACGCCATCATCTTCTTCGTCATCGCGATCATTGCCGCCGTGTTCGGCTTCGGCGGCATCGCGGCCGGTGCGGCCGAGATCGCGAAGATCCTGTTCTACATCTTCGTCGTGATCTTCCTGGTCACGTTGCTGCTGGGCGTCGTGCGACGATGAACGTGATGCCCGACCGGTCGCAGCGCGTCGCGGAACTCGAGCACGCGTTCGCGATCGGTTTTCCGTCGCAGTCGACCGTCGTCGTGCATGCGGACGACGCGTCCGGGCGGCTGACGATCCACGTGTCGTGGGTGCGCGTGCCGTCCGACGAGGACGCGCGCGAATGGCGCTGCACGGTCGAGATGCGGTTCGACGCGGACGTGATCGAACGCTACGCGACGCTCGACACGGCCGACCGGCTGCGCGTGCGCACGCAGCTGTGCGACCGTGCGCGGCGCGCGGTGGACGAGCACAAGCCGCGCGTCGAGGACGCCGCGATCGAATGCAACGTCGCGCTCGACGTGACGGCCGCGGAATTCGACGCGGCGCTGCGCGCGCCCTGACGCCGCCACCGGCCCGCGGCCGTTCGCGGCACGCCGGGCCGGCTTTCCCTGCCGTCCGCACGCGCGCGCCGCGGCGCGGCGCCGTGCGGCAGCGGCTTCCTACCGAATTCCAAGAGGATACCTGACGATGACGACTCCCCCATCCGCCGGCAAGACGCCCCCGACGCAACCGCACGACAGCGCGAAGTCGCGTCAGCTCGACGAGCACCGTGCGCGGCCCGACGGCGAGGCGCTGCGGACCAACCAGGGCGTGCGGATCGCCGATAACCAGAACACGCTGCGCGGCGGCGCGCGCGGGCCGTCGCTGCTCGAAGACTTCA
Source organism: Burkholderia sp. CpTa8-5 (assembly GCF_017815045.1). Lineage (NCBI taxonomy): Bacteria > Pseudomonadati > Pseudomonadota > Betaproteobacteria > Burkholderiales > Burkholderiaceae > Burkholderia > Burkholderia sp. CpTa8-5. The sequence goes on along the minus strand of NZ_JAGIQD010000001.1, from coordinate 715,755 downwards.
TCATGCGCGAAAAGATCACGCATTTCGATCACGAGCGCATTCCGGAGCGGGTGGTGCATGCGCGCGGCTCGGCCGCGCATGGCGTGTTCCGCGTGTACGAACCGATGGCCGACTACACGAAGGCCGCGTTCCTGCAGGACCCGGCCGCCGAAACGCCGGTCTACGTGCGCTTCTCGACCGTGCAGGGGCCGCGCGGCTCGTCCGACACCGTGCGCGACGTGCGCGGCTTCGCGGTGAAGTTCTATACCGAGGAAGGCAACTACGACCTCGTCGGCAACAACATGCCGGTGTTCTTCATCCAGGACGCGATCAAGTTTCCCGACTTCGTGCACGCGGTGAAGCCCGAGGCGCCGAACGAGATGCCGACCGGCGCGTCCGCGCACGACACCTTTTGGGATTTCGTGTCGCTGGTGCCGGAAACGACGCACATGGTGCTGTGGCTGATGTCGGACCGTGCGCTGCCGGCCAGCTATCGCGCGATGGACGGCTTCGGCGTGCACACGTTCCGCTTCGTGAACGCGGCCGGCGTCGAGCGTTTCGTGAAATTTCACTGGCGGCCCGTGAGCGGCGCGTATTCGCTGCTGTGGGACGAGGCGCAGCGGATCGCCGGCCACGATCCGGATTTCAACCGGCGCGACCTGTGGACCGCGATCGAGCGCGGCGACTATCCGGAGTTCGAACTCGGCGTGCAGATGATCGACCCGGCCGATGCGGACAAATTCGAATTCGACCTGCTGGACCCGACCAAGCTCGTGCCGGAAGAACGCGTGCCGGTGCGGCCGATCGGCCGGATGACGCTGAACCGCAACCCCGACAACTTTTTCGCGGAGACCGAGCAGGTCGCGTTTCACCCGGGCCACGTGGTGCCGGGCATCGATTTCACGAACGACCCGCTGCTGCAGGGGCGGCTGTTCTCGTACACGGACACGCAACTGAGCCGGCTCGGCGGTCCGAACTTCCACGAGATTCCGATCAACCGGCCGGTGTGCCCGTTCGCGAACAACCAGCGCGACGCGATGCATCGGCAGACGATCAACGTCGGGCAGGCGTCGTACGAGCCGAATTCGACGAGCGGCGGCTGGCCGCGCGAGACGCCGCCCGCGCCGTCCGGCGGCGGGTTCGAGACCGTGCCCGAGCCGCTCGAAGGCCACAAGGTGCGCGTGCGCAGCGAATCGTTTGCCGACCATTTCTCGCAGGCCGCGCTGTTCTACCAGAGCATGACCGACATCGAGCAGCGGCATATCCGCGACGCGTACTGCTTCGAGCTCGGCAAGGTGACGCAGCCGCACATTCGCGAGCGCGTGGTCAACGAGATCATCGCGCGCTTCGACGCGGGGCTCGCCGCGCAGGTCGCCGAACGGCTCGGGCTGCCTGCGCCGCAGGCGGGCGCGACGCCGGTCGTCGCGCAGCGTTCGCCGGCGCTGAGCCTGATCGGCCGCGCGAAGCCCGGCATCCGCTCGCGCAAGATCGCGCTGATCGCGACGCCCGGCGTGAATCAGGTGCTGGTCGAGCAGGTGCGCGACGCGTTGCTCGCCGCGCACGCGGTGCCGACGATCGTCGCGCCGACGCTCGCGCCGATCGGCGGCATCGTGCCGGAGTCGACACTGGTCGGCATGCCGTCGGTGATGTTCGACGCGGTATTCGTGTGCGGCGGCGACGGCGATGGCCGCGATCTCGCGCATAGCGCCGAGGCCCGCCATTTCGTGCGCGAGGCGTTCAAGCACCTGAAGCCGATCGCGGCCGTCGGCTCGGGGCGGCAACTGCTCAGCGCCGCGCACCTGCCGGACCCGGCCGAGGGCGTGTGCGTCGGGCAGCCCGTCGATATGGACAAGGTACTGAACACGCTGTCGGATCACCTCGGCCGGCATCGCGTCTGGGCGCGCGAACAGCAGGCGGCGGAGCTGCCGGCATAGGGCCGAAAGCGGCCCAAAGCGGCCAGAAGCGGCCGACAGCGGTTTGCGCCGTACCGCGCGCCTGCCTTCGGGTGGGCGCGCATTCGGCAAGGAGGAACACGCATGGCACCGCGGATGATATGGAAAGGCGCGATCAGCTTCGGGCTCGTGCACGTGCCCGTGCAGCTGTTTCCGGCGACGCGCACCGTGAAGCCGTCGTTCCGGATGCTCGACAAGCGCTCGATGGACCCGATCGGCTATCGGCAGATCAACAAGCGCACCGGCAAGGAAGTCACGCGCGAGGACATCGTGCGCGGCTACGAGTACGAGAAGGAGCGCTACGTCGTGCTCACCGACGACGAGATCCGCGCGGCGAATCCGGAATCGACGCAGACCGTCGACATCCTGACCTTCGTCGACGAGGACGCCGTGTCGTTCCTCTATCTCGACACGCCGTACTACCTGGTGCCGGACCGCAAGGGCGAGAAGGTCTATACGCTGCTGCGCGACGCGCTGAAGGACAGCGGCAAGATCGGCATCGCGCTCGTGGTGATGCGCGACCGCCAGCATCTGGGCGCACTGATTCCGGTCGGGCCGATACTCGCGCTCGACACGCTGCGCTGGCAGGAAGAACTGCGGCCGCTCGACGAACTGTCGGTGCCGGCCGGCGACGCGAAGGGCGCGGGCGTCACCGCGCGCGAGCTCGGGATGGCGAAGAAGCTGATCGACGACATGTCCGGCACCTGGACGCCCGACGAATATCACGACACGTTTCGCGACGACATCCTCGAACTGGTCGAGCGCAAGGTGCGTGCGGGCAAGATCGAGGAGATCGAGGATCGGCCCGCGCAGACCGGCCGCGCGGCGAGCAACGTCGTCGATCTCACCGAGTTGCTGAAGCGCAGCCTGAAGGGCGGCGCCGGTGCACGGGCGGCGGATCTGCGTGGCGAGCGCGACGAAGGGGAGGACGAGGCGCCGTCGTCATCGTCATCGTCGCGGGGCGGCGCGCGCCGCAAGCCGCCTTCGAAATCCGCATCGAAAGGCACGACGACGAAAACCGCGGCAACCCAAACCGCGGCGAAGAAGACCGCCGCGAAACGCGGCGCCGCGAGCGACCATGCGGCGAAGAAGACCGCCGCGCGCCGCAAGCACGCGGCGTGACGCCGATCACGCCGACTCCGATTTCGATTTCGACTCCGATTCCGACGAGGTGACGCGATGGCCGGCAAGCTCGATCCGTATCGCCGCAAGCGCCATTTCGGCGCAACGCCCGAGCCCGAAGGCGCGCACGGGAAGCGGCGCACGAAGGCCGATGCGAAGGGCGACACGAAAGCGGGCACGAAGCCGAAGGCGAAGCCTGCCGCGCGCGCAAGCCATCCGCTGCGCTTCGTGATCCAGGAGCACCACGCGCGCCGGCTGCACTACGACTTCCGGCTCGAACTCGACGGCACGCTGAAGTCGTGGGCCGTGCCGAAGGGGCCGAGCTTCGATCCGCAGGTGAAGCGGCTCGCGGTGCACGTCGAGGACCATCCGCTCGAATACGCGTCGTTCGAAGGCGAGATTCCGGCCGGGCATTACGGTGCGGGGTCGGTCGTCGTCTGGGACGAGGGCACGTGGACGCCGGACGGCGGCGTTGCGCGGGCACGCGAAGGCTATCGGGCCGGCAAGCTGTCGTTCCGGCTCGACGGCGAGAAGCTGCACGGCGGCTGGGCGCTCGTGCGCAGCGGGCGGCAGGAAGGGCGCCAGGAGCAGTGGCTGCTGATCAAGGAGCGCGACGACGACGCCCGCAGCGCCGATGACTTCGACGTCGTCGGCGAGCGGCCGGGGAGTGTGCACGTCGGCGCGTCGAACGGCGCGGCGCGCAAGCGCGCGGCTCGGCGCGGTCGATCGACGGGTGACGCCGGCGATGGACATGACGCGCGCCACGCCAGTGACGCCAGCCACGAAAGCCACGAAAGCCCGCGCCCCGCCGATCCGTCGCAGGTCGAAGGCGCGGTGCGTGCGCCGCTGCCGGAGCGCGTCGCCCCGCAACTGGCGACGCTGGTCGACGCGCCGCCGACCCACGGCGGCTGGTGCTACGAACTGAAGTTCGACGGCTATCGGATCCTCGCGCGCATCGCGGGGAAGGGCGCTCGCCGGCGCGTCACGCTGATGACGCGCGAAGGCCGCGACTGGACCGCGAAGCTGCGCGCGCAGCGCGACGCGCTCGCGGCGCTCGACGTCGACGACGCATGGCTCGACGGCGAGGCCGTCGTGCTCGGCGAGAACGGCTTGCCCGATTTCCAGGCGCTGCAGAACGCGTTCGGCGCGGACCGCTCGGACACGGTCACCTTCTTCGTATTCGATCTGCCTTATCTCGACGGCTACGACCTGCGCGACGCGCCGCTCACCGCGCGTCGCGCGCTGCTCGAACCGCTGCTCGCGAGCAGCGACCCGGCGCGCGTGCGCTTTTCGCCCGATCTCGGCGAAGACGTCGCGTCGCTGATCGCGAGCGCGTGCGACACCGGCCTCGAAGGGCTGATCGGCAAACGTGCGGACTCGCGCTACCGCGCCGGTCGTTCGCCTGCGTGGATCAAGCTCAAATGCCGGCGTCGGCAGGAGTTCGTGATCGGCGGCTTTACGGAGCCGTCCGGTAGCCGGCACGGCTTCGGCGCGCTGCTGCTCGGCGTGCACGAACCGGCGCCGGCCGGCAAGCGGCGGCGCGGGCCGACGCCGCTGCGCTACGTCGGCCGCGTCGGCACCGGCTTCGACGCGCGGATGCTCGACCGTCTCGCCGCGATCCTGCGCAAGCACGAACGCGACACGATGCCGTTCGATGCGCCGCCGCGCGAACGCACGCGCACGCGCGTGCACTGGGTCGAGCCGACGCTCGTCGCCGAATGCGAATTCGCGGAATGGACCGGCGACGGGATCGTGCGACAGGCCGCGTTCATCGCGCTGCGCGACGACAAGCCGGCGGAGCAGATCGTCCGCGAAATGCCGAAACACACGGAAACGGAGGTGACGATGGATCAACGCCAGACCCCGCACGACGACACACGCAAGCGCGCATCGCCTGCCGCTCGCGACACCGCCGATCGCAAGCGCCCGTCACGTTCTCGTGCAGCCGCCCGCGCCGAAGGCGACGCGTCCGGCCCCGACACGCTCGGCCGCGTGCGCATCACGCATCCCGAGCGCGTGCTCGACCCGCAAAGCGGCACGCGCAAGATCGATCTCGCGCGTTACTGGCAGTGGGTCGCGCCGTGGCTGCTCGCCGACCTGAAAGGCCGGCCCGTATCGCTCGTGCGCGCGCCGGGCGACATCGCCGGCGAGCTGTTCTTCCAGAAGCACGCGGAGCGCCGCGAGATCCCGTTCGTCACGCAGCACGAAGGGCTCGATCCCGGCCACGGGCCGCTGCTGTCGATCGACAGCGTCGATGCGCTGCTCGGCGCCGCGCAGATGGGCACGGTCGAGCTGCACACGTGGAACGCGCACGCGTCGAACATCGAGCGGCCGGACCGCATCGTGTTCGACCTCGATCCCGACCCGGCGCTGCCGTGGCGCACGATGATCGATGCCGCGCAACTCGTGCGCGGGCTGCTCGACGAGCTGGGGCTCGTGTCGTTCTGCAAGACGAGCGGCGGCAAGGGGCTGCACGTTGTCGTGCCGCTCACGCGGCATGCGGGCTGGGACGACGTGAAGGACTTTTCGCGCGCGGTCGCGCAGCACGTCGCCGGCACGCTGCCCGACCGTTTCACCGCGACGATGGGGCCGCGCCACCGGCGCGGCAAGATCTTCGTCGACTATCTGCGCAACGGGCGCGGCGCGAGCACGATCGCCGCGTATTCGGTGCGCGCGCGGCCCGGCATGGGCGTGTCGGTGCCGCTCGACTGGGACGAGGTGCCCGACACGACGGGCGGCGCGCAATGGACGATCGATACGCTGCACGAGCGGCTGGACACGCTGAAGCGCGACCCGTGGGAAGGCTATGCGAGCACGCGCCAGCGCATCACCGCGGCGATGCGGGCGCGGCTCGACGCCGGTGCGTGAAGCGTCAGCGCCGATGCTGCTGCAGCCGGTAATACCAGTTCATCAGCGGCGTCGCGGAGATCCCGTGCGCGACCACCGAAGCCGATACCACGGCCAGCACCGGCGCCGCGAGCGGGCGCACCACGTCGGACGGCCCGTGCTCGAGCGCGAACAGCAGGTAGTAGAACGAACCGATCCCGCGGATGCCGAACCACGCCATCAGCCGCCGCTGCGCATGCGTCGCGCGCGAGCCGGTGAGCGTGACCAGCACCGCGAGCGGACGCACGACGACGAACAGCGCGGCGGCCAGCGCGATGGCGCCCCACGTGAGCAGCGGGCCGGGCAACGTCGCGAGCACGCTGCCGATCATCGTCATCACGATCGCTTCGGCGATCCGTTCGAGCTCGATCGTGAAGCCGAGCACCGATTCGGCCATGAACGCATGCGCTTTGTCCGGATGCTTCTCGGTGGCGACCACGTCTTCCGAGTCGATCTGGCCGATCACTTCGCGCGGTGGCCGGTCGCCGCTCGCGCGATGCTCGACCCACCGCATCGCGACGCCGGCCGCGAACGTCGCGATGAAGCCGAACGTGTGCGCGAGCTGCGCGGCGCCGAACGACAGCACGATCAGCGCGAGCGCGAAGAAGCCTTCGAGGCCGAGCGCCTGGCCGTGGCGCGTGCGCAGCCACCCGATCGTCTTCGTCGTGACCCAGCCGAGCCCGCCGCCGATCGCGGCCGCACCGGCGATGCCCCACAGCGCGACGAGCGCGAACGTGCCGGACAGCGGCGGGATGCCGTGCGTGGCGCCCGGTGCGCCGCACAGCGCGAGCCCCGCGAGCGCGAACGGCAGCGCGATGCCGTCGTTCATCCCGCCTTCGCCGGACAACGCGAAGCGCACCAGGTCGCGATCGCCCGGATCGTGCACCTGCACGTCGTGCGCGAGCACCGGGTCGGTCGGCGCGAGGATCGCCGCGAGCAGCAGCGCGGGGCCCCAGCCGAGGGCCAGCGCGAGCACCGCGCATGCGGCGAGCAGCGGCACGGTGACGATCATCGCGAGCAGCCCGAGACGGCACGGCACGAGCCACAGCTTGTCGGACAGCGGCACGCGCAGCCGCAGCCCGATCGCGAACAGCGACACCAGCAGCGCGACTTCGACGATCTCGCGCAGCAGCGGCCCGTCGCGTTCGAGGTCGAGATGCAGCAGGCCGGCGCCGGCCGGGCCGAGCGCGACGCCGAGCACCAGGTAAATCATGGCCGAGCTGCATGGCAGGTGGCGCAGCGCCGACGTCACGACGCCCATGCCGAGCAGCACGGCGCCGATGATCAGGTACCAGAGGGTTTCGTGCATGCGTGTGAATCGCAGGGAGGGAGACGGGCGGCGCGCCAGCCGTCACGGCTTGCGGCCGAAGGCTTCGCGCAGTTTCCGCTTCGCGCGTTCGAGCGTCGTACGGCGCGTCTTCGGCAGGTTGCGGCCCGCGCGGTTCACGTAGAAGTTCAGCATCGACATCGCCGACTGGAACGGCGACGCCTTGCGGCGACGGCTGCGCTCGGCCGAGTGCTTCAGCGACGCCGCGATCGCGGCCGGATCGTCGGATTTGAAGATGTCGGGCTCGATGTCGAGCGCATCGCTTTTTTGCGTGACTTCGCCGGACCAGCGCTTGCGGTGGGCCGGGTCGGCGCTGCGCGCGCGGCCCGGGCGGCGCGTGTGGCGCTTGCCGTGCGCATGGGAAGCAGAGGCGGAAGCGGAAGGCATCAGGCAGGGGCTCCGTATGAGGTGACAGAAAGGTCGTGCGGACAGAGGCGCCGCAAATCCCGTGCCGCGTCGCGAACGCGGCCAGTGACGGCATGGGCCTTGCTGAGCCGTCGGAGCAGGAATTTCCATCACGCGATCACCCATAGGGAGAAAACGCCATGAAATCAGTATTCGAATCGAAGTTTGTCGCGCGGCGCGTGCTGGCCTGCGCGGCCGTCGCGATCGTCGCGGCCGCGCCGGCCGCGTGGGCGCAGAATTCGCAGCGCTCGGACGAGGGCACCGGCGCGCCGAATCCGTCGATGGACATGTCGACGCCGAGCGCCAACGGCAATACGGCCGCGCCGCCTCCGCCGGCGGGCACGCAACGGCATGGCGCGAAGCACGGGATGCGTTCGCATAGCGGGGCGGCCGGCCACGTGAAGCCGGGCGGCGGCCCGAACGGCGCGGGCCAGGGCGGTAGCGGCGCCGCGGGCGGCGGTGTCGGCGGCGGCTCTGGCGGCGCCGGCGGGTCGGGCGGTATGGGCGGCTCGGGTGGAACGAGCGGCACGGGCGCCGGCAACGGCGGTTCGGCGGGCTCGACGGGCACGGGCGGCGGCGGGGCCGGCGGCACGGGCGGCGGGTCCAGCGGTTATTGACGGTGTCGTGCCGGCGCGGCCGGCACGGCGCGATGGCGGCGCGGTTTCCCGGGACGGGCGCACCGCCACCACGCAGGAGGACATCATGCAATCGAATTCCCGGATTTTCCTGGAGCACGACGAGATCGACGGCGAGGCAAGCGACATGGACGATCTCGACACGACGGTCCACGTGGACGTCGAAACGGGCAGGGTCATGTTCCACGCAGCGTGGGCGAACGCCGTCGAGGCGCCGCCCGAGGCGGCCCGGCATTCGGTCGTGCTCGCGCTCGAATGCTCGACGATGGAACGCTACGCGGATCTCGACGAAGGCGCGCGGATGCGCGTGCACGCGATGCTGCACGACGCCGTGCAGCAGACGCTCGAGCAATTGCCCGATACCGGCGAAAACCTGACGCTGACGGTCGAGCTGACCGACGCGATGCTCGACGTCGCCCGTCATCTGCAGTAATCGCATCGGATCGACGTGCGGCGTCGCCGCGGCGTTGCGTTACATCCCGTTGAAATCTTTGCAGCCGGGCGCGGCGACGTGCAGCGGCCGGTCCTGCCCGTTCGCGGGTGACCGCCATCGATGGCGGGTCGTTCCCCTTTGTGCCGCGCTACGCACGGCGTGACGACGCACATGGGCAGCGGCTTCCGCGGCCGGAACGGCGATTGCTGCGCGACAGGCAACGGCACGACATGTGCCGACCTGTCTCTATCCCCATCCCATCCACGGAGGCATTCATGAGCGGCAGGCTGGATCATTGCAAGGTAGCGATTCTTGCGGTCGACGGCTTCGAGGAAGCCGAGCTCGTCGAACCGCAGCGCGCGCTTGCGGCCGAAGGCGCGCAGGTGGACGTGATTTCGCAGCAGCGCGGCGAGATCCAGGGTTTCCGGCACGTCGACAAGGGCGAGCGCGTGAAGGTCGACCGCACGTTCGACGATGCGCGCGAAGGCGACTACGACGCGGTCGTGCTGCCGGGCGGCGTCATCAACGGCGATGCGATCCGGATGGTGCCGGCCGCGCGTGAATTCGTGACGGCGGCCGTCGGCGCCGGCAAGCCGATCGCCGCGATCTGCCACGGCGGCTGGCTGCTGGTATCGGCCGGGCTCGTCGAAGGCAAGACGATGACGAGCTGGCCGAGCCTGCAGGACGACATCCGTCACGCGGGCGGCAAGTGGGTGGACGAGGAAGTCGTGCGCGACGGCAACCTGATCACGAGCCGCAAGCCGGACGATCTGCCCGCATTCAACGGCGCGCTGATCGAGCGCCTCGCGTCGCGGAGGGCCTGAGCCGATGCCGGCCGATTCCCCACGCCGCGTGACGCTGACCGACGAACCGCCCACGTTCGACGGCGCGGCGCTGCAGTTGCGCTTCGTCGTCGACGTCGACGGGGTGCCGCACGCCTGCGCGATCACCGTCGAGGCGCTGGAAGATCATTTCGGCGCGCACTCCGCGCTGGAGGCCGATTTGCGCGACGCGTTCGAGCGCGGCCGTGCGCGTATCGAAGCCGCGTGCGCGGACGTGCTGGCGAGCGGCAACCACGACGTGGTGCTGCACAGCGGGTATTTCCGTGCGCCGGCCGGGCGTGCGCGGGCTGGGTTGTTTGGCCCGCGGGGGTCGTGAGCGGCGGCGCAGTCCCCAGGTGTTGCGCCCGCTTTTACGCCGTCCGTGTGCGGCCCGCTGCCCTTACATGCCGTTGAAAACTTTGCAGCGGCTCGAACGCGCCGTGCGGTGCCACATCGCGCGGCGCGCGCATCGCACGGCCACCACTCGAATAACACCGATTGGCACGTTCCCTGCATGCCCGTAACGTCGCCGGCGCACGATTCGCGCCGCTGCCGATGCGACGCCGGTGTCGCGTCGCGCATCGCCGCCAACGGGGAAACGAGCATGCTGACCGCACACGAATTTGCCGCGCTGTTCCTGGCGCATCACGCGCCGGAACAGATCCAGATCGACCGCGACGACATCGTCGCGCTCGTCGAACAACACCTGATCGTGATGGAGCGCGACGCTGCGTCCGGCCAACACCGGCCCGCGCTGACTGCCGACGGCCTGTCGGTCCTGCGCTGCGTGCAGCGGCAGGACGGGGCCCGGTTCGACGCCACGGAAGCGTGACGCACCGGGCCGCGCGCGGCGCTCACCGCGCGATCGCGACGGGCGCATTGACCTGCACGACCGGCGGCTGGCCTTCGAACGGCGGCGCGTACAGGAAGCGGTCGATCACGCCGGCCTCGAACAGCAGACAGTAGGTCGAGCCGCCGAACTGGAAATAGCCGATCTCGTCGCCCTTGTCGATGCGCTGCCCCGGCATGACCTCGATCACGCACGACGACACGTCGCCCATCCCGACGAACACGGCGGCCACCGTGCCGATGCCGGGATCGTCGCTCGAGATCGCGACCACCGCGCGCGCGGCGACCGCCGTCATGTAGCCCTGCGAGTCGTTGAGCCCGGCCGGGTCCGGGCCTTCCGCTTCGGCGACCGAGTAATAGGCGCCGTCCACCCGATACGCGTGGGTGACCACGCCGCGCACCGGCGCATGCCAGCGATGGTAGTTGTACGCGCTGAGGTAGGCCTGGTAGACGTCGCCGCCGACGAAGCGCTCGGCGAGCGACAGCCACGCGGGCGTGAAGAGGTCGCGCAGCGAGTACGGCTGCGACTTGATCCAGAACGTGTCGCGCAGCTTCACGTTCGTTTCGGTGTGATACGGCGACGCTTCGCACGCGCTGACGATCACGTGCGGATCGTCGGGCGCCGCGACGGGCCGCGCGCCGTCGCGAAAGCGCCGCGTGAAGAAGTCGTTCCACGAATCGAAGCCCCAGTGCGGCTGGTCTTCGCGATACTGGAACTGCGACAGCGCGAGGCGCTTGCGCGCTTCGTCGCAGAACCAGCCGTCGGGCGGCGACGTGTCGAGATGCGCGCGCGAATGCGGGCCGCCGAGGAAGTCGCACCACGCATTCAATACGCGCTTCAACTGCGCATTGACGGACGCGTCGCGAAACACCGCGTGACCCGACGGCATGCACATCGGCCAGTCGAAGAAGGCGTTCAGCGGGCACACGATCAGGCTTTCCTCGCTGAACGGCGGCGTGTAGGTCATCAGATGGTCGAGCACGGTCATCAGCTCGCCGATCGATGCGTAGCCGAGCCGGTATCCCGCTTCGAGCGCTTCGTCGATCGCGCGCGTCAGGCTCATGTGCAGCACCGCGTTGTCGTCGAACAGCCGCGCGAGTTCCTGGACGGCCGGCGTGCGCAGCCGGTCGCCGGCATGCGCGCGCGCTTCGTTCGCCATTTTTTCGCGGAACGCGGCCATGTGCGATTCCTCGGTGGCCATCCATCCGCCGAGGCGGCGGCGTGTGGCGGGCGGCGCGTTGCGATTCGTCATCGTCACCTCCGGAACGGTTAGGGGGCGAAGCGATGGAGCAAGACGCTTGCCCGGCGCGCGGCACCGAAATTGCTGCGTTCGGGCGACCGGTTTTTTCGATGACTCAGGAGAGAAAAATGGATACGGCTTCGAACGCACGACAGACGAACGATGCGGGATCGACGGACGAGCGTCGCCGCGACGGCCAGCGGACCGTGACGCCGACGCGGGTGCGCGCACGACCGCATGCGGCGGCCCCGCGCGACGGCACGCGGCGCGGTGAGCGCGGCGGCGGTCGTGCAAGCGGAAATGGGCCGGTGACGCCGAGCCGTGGAGCGGAGGCGGGGAAACCGCTGTGGGAAGACGATAGCGGCGAGATGCCGCCGGAAGAGTGGTCGTGAGGTTGCCGACGCCCGTCGTCGACTGCACAAAGACGCTTACGATCGGGCGTTTCGGTTGAAATTCGATGACGCGTGTGCAAAATCGATTATTTACGGCACGTTTTGCACAAAATCGATTTCGGTGACTCACGGCTGGCACGAACCGGGCGTCGGCTTCAACCACCATTCCGCCCCGCGACCAGCACCGCCACAGGCAACTCGGCCAGACAGCGATCGAGCGCCAGCACCCCTTCCGGCGCATCGAGCGCGTCCCCCGCATTCAACCCGTCGACCCACGGCCCTTCGACGGCGCGCGGCAGCACGACCGCCGTATCGCCCCATTGCGCAGGCTCCACCCGCGGCAACGCAGGCGCTTCGCCGAGCAACCGGCACGCGAGCCGAGTCGCGATCACCACCACGGTCGCCGCGTCATCGCAGCGTGCGAACGCCACCGCGTGCCGCGCGAGCGTGCCACGCACCCGCAACGGAACGTATGCGCCGTCCGCAAATGTCGTCGGCCATCGCGCACGCAGCGCCAGCATCCGCTCGATCAGCGCACGCTTCACGCGCGCATCGGGCCATGTCGATAGATACGACGCAACCGGCCCGTCGACCGCTTCGGTCGCCAGCGTCGCGAACGGCACGTCGCGCCGGTTATCCGGATCGACGAGCGAGTGATCCCATGACTCGCTACCTTGATAGAGATCGGGTACGCCGGGCGACGCGATTCGCAGCGCCGTTTGCGTCAGGCTGTTGACGACGCCGGCCGGCGCGATCCGTGCGACGAACGCATGCAGCCGATGCGCAAAATCGCCCGCGCCGCGCGGCGTCAGGATCGCGCGGACGAACGCTTCGCAGCTTTGCTCGTAGTCCGGCTCGGGCGCGAGCCAGTCGGTGTACTGCTTCGCTTCGCGCAGCGCCTTCGTCTGCCATTGCACGACGCGCGTCGCGAGCGCGTCGAGGCCGGCCGCGTCGTCGGGGGCGAGCGCAGGCGGCCAGCAGCCGACGAGCGTCTGGACCAGCATCGCCTCGGCGGCCGGCCCGGGCGTCCACGCGAGGTCGCGGTGCGCGCCGCCGCGATGCGGCTGATTCAGCGCCGACCAGTCGAGCGACACCGCGCGCCACGCATCGGGCACCTCGCTCAGCACCGCGAGCCGCGCCCGCGCGTCCTCGCCGCGCTTGTGATCGTGCGTGGCCGTCGCGACGAGCCCGTGCGGCGCGGTGCGCGCGCGGCGCCGGTTGCGTGCATGGAACGCGCCGCGCGACAGGCTGAAGTCGCCGGCATCGGCGCCGACCTCGTTGCGCGACAGCAGCCGGCCGTAGCGATAGTTGGCCGTATCCTCGACGCCCTTCGCGGCCAGCGGCGCGGTGAGCTGCGCGAACGCGACACGCGCGGCGACCAGCGTATCGGCGTCCACGCGCGGCACGCGCACGACCGGCAAGCCGAGCCACGCGGCGACGCGCTCGAGCGCGAAGCGGTCGGTCGGATCGACCGTCGCGTAAGCACCGTCGTACGCGTGCGCGAGCACGCGGCGGTCGGCGTCGGCCGGTTCGGCGCCCCGCGCCGGATACATCCGGTACACGGGCAGCCGTATCGCGAGTTCGCCGAGCACGCGCCGGATCGCGATCAGGCTGATGTCGCGCGTCGCGGGCGACGCCCGCGCAATCCCGTGCAGCAGCCGCGCGACGCGCGCATGCTCGCCGGCGAGCTGGCGCATCAGCACGCGCCGCTTGCCGTCGAGCGCTTCCTGCGCGAACGTGCGCGCGGAACCCGATACGGCCGCCCAGTGCGCGGCGAGCGGTTCGGCGCCGGCCGGGTCGTGCAGCAGCGCGCCAACGTCGTTCATGAAGTCGTAGCCGGTGGTGCCGTCGACGGCCCAGTCGGTGCGCAGTGCTTCGCCGGGCGCGAGGATCTTCTCGACGACGATATAGGGCCGCGCGTCGCGCTGCGCGGCGAGCCGTGCGTGCAGCCGACGGCAATACGCGCGCGGATCGGCGAGGCCGTCGACGTGATCGACGCGCACGCCGTCGACGAGCCCGGCCGCATGCAGGCGCAGCGGCAGCGCATGCACGGCGTCGAATACCGCCTCGTCTTCGACGCGCACGGCCGCGAGCGTCGCGATGTCGAAGAAGCGCCGCCAGTTCAGCTCGTCGGCGGCCGTGCGCCACCACGCGAGCCGGTAGTGCTGGCGTTCGAGCAAGTGATGCAGGCACGCGCGCGAGCGTGCGCGGCGCGGATCGGCGCCGCGCAATACCGCATCGAGCGCATGCGGGCCGTGCGCGGCCGCATGGTCGCGCAGCGCCGCATGGGCGGCGGCCAGCCGCGCGCTGTCGCGGATCGGCGCGACGTCGAAGCGCTCGGCGAGCGCGTTCAGGTCCGCGCGATTCGCGATGCGCAGGATCTCCGCGTAGGTGGCGGCGGCGACCGGCAGCCGCCGCCCCGGGCATGCCATATAGAAGCGGCCCGCGGCCGGATCGGCGCGCAGCGTGATGTCGCCGGCCGCGAGCGCGTCGCCGTACGGCGCGCCGAGGCACGGCAACAGCACCTTGCCGTCGAGTGCCGGGTCGGGCGGATGCCAGTCGATGTCGAAATAGCGCGCGTACGGGCTCGCCGACCCCCATTCGAGCACGTCGTTCCACCAGCCGTTCGACGACCCGCCGACGCCCATGTGGTTCGGCACGATATCGATGATGATGCCGAGGCCGCGTGCGCGCAGCGCGTCGACGAGCCGCATGAAACCGGCTTCGCCGCCGCGTTCCGCGCTGAGCGCGCCGTGGTCGACGGTGTCGTAGCCGTGCAGCGAGCCGGGCTCGGCCGTCGACACCGGCGACAGGTACAGGTGGCTGACGCCGAGCCGCGCGAAGTAGTCGGCGTGCGCGGCCGCGTCGTCGAACGTGAAGCCCGCATGCAGCTGCAGTCGCAGCGTCGCGCGTGGGGTCATGGGCCGTGCCTCCGCGCGCGGCGCGCCTGCACGACCGCGGCGATGCGCGTGCGTACGTCGGCGTCGAACAGCGTGTCGATCGGGCGCGGCAGCCGCTGCCGCCAGTTCGGATGGCCGCACGGCGGTCCCGGCAGGTTCGGCTGCGCGTCGAGCGCGAGCAGATCCTCGAGCGGCAGCAGCGCGAGCGGCGACGGGCTGCTCGCGACGTAGGCCAGGATCGCGTTCACCGGCGGCATGTCGGCCGGCGGCACCGCGGCGCCGGCCGGCGCGCAGCCGGCGTGCTGCAGCGCGTGCCACAGCGCCGCGCGCTCGGTCGCGCGTTCCGCATGCGCGGCGAGCAGGTCGGGCGGCGGCGGGGGCGTCGCGCGATTCGAATCGGGGCGCTGCACGGTATCGTGTCCGAACGCCATGCTTTGCACGATCTCGCCCGAATCGTGCGCGCTCGCATCGTCCGGCGCCGGAGCGGCGACGCCTCGCGATTGCGCTTCGTCGCGTCGCTTAGCGGCCTCGGCGTCGGCGTCGGCCGCGACGCGCCGCCACCCGAGATCGACGCCGCGCCACCAGCCGGCCACGGTCGGCAA
Organism: Burkholderia sp. CpTa8-5; assembly: GCF_017815045.1. NCBI lineage: Bacteria > Pseudomonadati > Pseudomonadota > Betaproteobacteria > Burkholderiales > Burkholderiaceae > Burkholderia > Burkholderia sp. CpTa8-5. Next base: position 700,211 of record NZ_JAGIQD010000001.1, on the reverse strand, counting down.
ATCGTGCGTCGACGTCATCGCGATCGCGTCGCGATCCCACGCGGACGGCGGCCGGAACGCGCCATTCGCATCGCGCTCGAACCACAGCACGCGCATGCCCGCGACACCCTGCGCGCCGAGCCGTTCGCGCAACCCGGCCGGCACGGTGCCCAGATCCTCGCCGATCGCGATCGCGCGATGACGCGCCGCTTCCAGCGCGACAAGCCGCACCAGATCGTCGAGCGGATAGCGCAGGTACGCGCCGCTGCGCGGCGAACCGCCGTCCGGCACGATCCACATCCGCGCGAAGCCGAGCACGTGATCGATGCGGATGCCGCCCGCGTGCGCGAACGCCGCGCGCAGCAGCGCGATGAACGGCATGAAGCCGTCCGCGCGCAGCGCGTCGGGCGTCCACGTCGTCACGCCCCACGCCTGGCCGGCCGCATTGAACAGGTCGGGCGGCGCGCCGAGCGACACGCCGCGCAGCAGCGTCGTGCCGTGCGCCCACGCGTCGCTGCCGGCCCGATCGGAGCCGACCGCGAGATCGGCGATCAGCCCGGTCGCCATCCCCGCGCCGCGCGCCGCGTGCTGCGCGTCGCCGAGCGCGCGCGACGCGCACCATTGCAGGAACGTGTGGAACGCGATCGTGTCGGCATGCGCGTGCGCGAATGCATCGACTTCCGCCGATCCCGGGATGCGCCATTGCGCGGGCCACTGCCGCCAGTCCGCGCCGATCCCGTGCTCGATGCAGAACGCCTGCAGCGCATCGAAGCGCGCATGCGCGTCGAGCGCCGCGCCGCCCGCCGCACGAAAACGCTGGAACGTATCGCGCGACGGGTCGTCGCTGGCGCGCCATGCGTCGAAGCACGCACGCAGACGGCGCAGCTTCGCCGGCATCACGCGCGGCCAGTCGATCAGCGCGGCATCGGCCGGGCCGTCGGGTGCCCGACGCGCGACATCGGCGCCCGGCACCGCATCGCAGTCGAGATACGCGACGTTGTGCCAGCGTCGCGACGACGGCGAATACGGGCTGTCGTGCGCGGGGAGCGCCGGATAGCCGGCGTGCGTCGGGCTGATCGCCACCGCCTGCGCGCCGTGGCGCGCGGCCTGTGCGGCCAGCCGCGCGAGCGCCGTGTAGTCGCCCGCGCCGTCGTCGCCGGTGCGGCGCAGGCTGTAGAGCTGCGCCGCGATGCCCCAGCGGCGGCCCGCGTCGTGGGCGCGGGCGAGCGCGTCGAACGGCCGCGCCCGCGGCGGCGCGATCGCGAGCCCGATACGCTGCTCGCCGATGTCGAGCGCGTGATAGCCGGGCATCGCGAGCGGCGGCAGCGTGCCATGTTCGCCCGTGCCGCCCACGCGGCCATCCACGTGCCCGCCGGTTTCGAGCGAGATCCGGAAGCGCGCGCCCGGCGCCGCGACGGTCGCGGGCAGCGTCACCGGCAGGCCGGCGTCACCGGTCACGACGCGCGGCGGCGCCGCGTTCGCATCGGCGAGCGCCGCCGCGCTGTCGACCCGCTGGATCGCTGTGCCGCACGGCCAGCCGAGCGCATCGACGAGCGCGACGAGCGCATCGTCGTCCACGCGTCGCGCGACGCCGCCCGAGTCGGTCCAGTCGGGTTCCAGGCCGGCCGCCCGGGCGAGCGCCGCGATCGGGACGTCGGTCGTCATGACGGGCTCCGTCCGTTCGCGCGGTGCTGCCGCGCATCGTGGTTGACCGCGCCGTCGCGCCACGCGATGCACGCGCGCGGCGGCACATGCCCGCCGGGCAGCCGGTCGCGCGCACGCGGCGGCGTCTCGAACACGATCTTGCCGACCGGCAGCGCGGGCAGCGTCGCGTCGTGCGAGCCGAGATTCAGCGCGATCGTCAGCGTGCTGCCATCGCCGAGGCGCCAGCGCGCGACCAGCGCGGGCGGGTCGCCGTCGCCCGCGAGCTGGTCGACGCCGAGCGCGCGCGCATCGGCCAGGTGCGGCGTCACGAGCGCCGCGCGCACGGCCAGCGCGCTGCGGTAGAAGCGCCGCCACGCGGCCGCGTCGGGCCACGACTCGTCGGGCGGATGGTGCGACGACGAGCGCACGAACGTCGCGATGTCGTTCGGATCGGGAATCGCGTCGCGATGCGCGGCGTCGGCGAATGCGGGAAACGCGGCGAATTCGCGACGCCGGCCTTCGCGCACCGCGTCGGCGAGCGCGCCGCGATAGTCGGTGAAGAACTGGAACGGCTGCGTGCTGCCGTCTTCCTCGCCCATGAACAGCAGCGGAATCGACGGCGCGAGCAGCATCAGCGCGGTGGCCGCGCGCACCGCGTCGTCGTTCGCGAGCGCGCGCAGCCGTTCGCCGAACGCGCGGTTGCCGATCTGGTCGTGGTTCTGCAGGAACGCGACGAACGCGGTCGGCGGCAGGTGCGCGCTCGGCTCGCCGCGCGCGGCGCCGTCGTGCAGCGGCGACGGTTCGCCCTGATACGCGAAGCCTTCGCCGAGCGTGCGCGCGAAATGACGCAGCGGCGCATCCGCGTATGCGCGGTAGTAACCGTCGCGCTCGCCGGTCAGCAGCACGTGCGCGCTGTTGTGGAAGTCGTCGTTCCATTGCGCGTCGAAGCCGCCGGGGCCGAGCAGGCTCGCGGTATTGCGCTCGTTCTCCAGCACGAGATGCACGTGGCGCGCGTCGCCCGCGTAGGCGCGCACGCGGCGCCCGAGTTCGCGCAGCCACACGTCGTCGTCGATCGCATGCGCGGCGTCGATGCGCAGCCCGTCGAAACGGTATTCGTCGAGCCAGTACAGCGCGTTGTCGATGAAGAACGCGCTCGTCTGCGGGCGGGAGAAGTCGATCGCCGGCCCCCACGCGGTCTGCCGGTCCGCGCGGAAGAAGTCGGGCGCGTAGCGCGGCAGCAGGTTGCCTTCGGGGCCGAAGTGGTTGTACACGACGTCGAGGAACACTTGCAGCCCGAGCCCGTGCGCGGTGTCGACCAGCGATTTCAGTTCCTCGGGCCGCCCGTACGACGCGTCGGGCGCGAACGGCAGCACGCCGTCGTAGCCCCAGTTGCGCGCGCCGGGGAACGCATTGACGGGCATCAGCTCGACCGCGGTCACGCCGAGTTCGGCGATCGCCGGCAGCCGCCGCTCGACGGCCGCGTAGCCGCCGCATGCGCCGACGTGCAGCTCGTACAGCACCGTCTCGTGCCACGGACGGCCGCGCCACGCGTCGTGACGCCAGCGGTACGCGGCCGGATCGACGACCTGGCTCGGGCCCAGCACGTCATACGGCTGGAAGCGCGACGCGGGATCGGCCACCGCGAGCGCGTCGTCGAGCAGGTAGCGGTACAGCGTGCCGGGGCCGCACGGCGCGATCGTCTCGAACCAGCCGTCGCCGGCCGGCGCCATCGGCAGCGCGCGGCCGCCCGCGTCCTGCAGTTCGACGGCGGCCGTGCGGCTCGCGGGCGCCCACAGCCGGAAGCGCGTGCGGTCCGCATCGAGGCAGGTCGCGCCGAACGACGACGCGTATGCGTGCGTGCCGGGCGAATGGGCGGAACGGGACGTCATGGCGGCTCCTCACGAAGACAGGTCGGGTGGCACGGCCGCGACCGCGATCACGGCCGCATGCGCGGCGACGTCGAGCCCGGCTTGCGGCCACGAGCGCGGGCCCGAGTCGGGCGTCGCGGTGTCGAGCAGGATCCGGTAATCGAGCACGGGCGCGGGCGGGAGGAACGTGATGGTCTCGGCCGATGCGTTCAGCATCACGAGCAACGCCTCGGTGCGTCCGGTGCGGCCGGTGCCGACGCGCCGCATCGTCAGCGCGCGGCGTTCGCCGTCTTCCCACGCGGGGACGGTCAGCGCGTCGCCGCGTTCGTCGAACCAGCCGATCTCGCGCATGCCGGGCGCGCCGTCGCGGTCGCCGTTCGGATAGCGCGGCGCCGACATCACCGGATACATGCGCCGCAGCGCGGCGAGCCGCGACACGAAGCGCGTCATCTGTACGCCTTCGTCGCTGCGCGCCAGCTCCCAGTCGAGCCACGACAGTTCGTTATCCTGGCAATACGCGTTGTTGTTGCCGTGCTGCGTGCGGCCGAATTCGTCGCCGGCCACGAGCATCGGCGTGCCGAGCGCGGTAAACAGCGTCGCGAGCATCGAGCGCGCGACGCGCGAGCGCACGTCGCGGATCTTCGCGTCGTCGGTCGGCCCTTCGACGCCCCAGTTCGCGCTGCAGTTGTCGTCGCGGCCGTCGCGGTTGTCCTCGCCGTTCGCGTCGTTGTGCTTGCCCGCATACGACACGAGGTCGGCCAGCGTGAAGCCGTCGTGCGCGGTGACGAAATTGATCGACGCCCACGTGCGGCGCCGCCCGTGATTGAACAGGTCGGCCGAGCCCGACAGGCGCGCGGCCAGTTCCGGGCGCTGCCCCGCGTCGCCGCGCCAGAAGCGCCGCACGGTGTCGCGAAACCGGTCGTTCCATTCGGCGAAGCCGGGCGGATGGCGGCCGAGCTGATAGCCGCCGGGGCCGAGATCCCACGGCTCGGTGATCAGCTTGCGCTGCGCGAGCACCGGGTCCTGCCGCAACGCGTCGAAGAATCCCGCGCCGGGTTCGAAGCCGTGATCCTCGCGGCCGAGCGTCACGCCGAGATCGAAGCGGAAGCCGTCGATGTTGAACGCGGTCGCCCAGTAGCGCAGCGAATCCATCACCATCTGCACGACGCGCGGATGCGACAGGTTCAGCGTGTTGCCGCAGCCGGTTTCGTCGACGTGGTAGCGCGGATCGTCGGGCAGCAGCCGGTAATAGCTGGCGTTGTCGAGGCCGCGCCACGACAGCGTCGGCCCGAGCTGGTTGCCTTCGCACGTGTGGTTGTAGACGACGTCGAGCACGACCTCGATGCCGGCCGCGTGCAACTGGCGCACCGCGATACGCATCTCGTCGAGCCTGCGGGTCGTCAGATACGACGGCTCCGGCGCGAAGAACGCGGCCGTGTCGTAGCCCCAGTAGTTGCGCAGCCCGCGTTTCACGAGCTCGCGCTGCTGCAGGAACGCATGGATCGGCAGCAGCTCGACCGTCGTCACGCCGATCGACAGCAGGTGATCGACGAACGCCGGATGCGCGAGCGACGCGAACGTGCCGCGCTCCGGCGGGCGCAGCCCGGCGCGGCGCATCGACGCGCCGCGCACGTGGGTCTCGTAGATCACGGTGCTGCGCCACGGCACGTTCGGTCGGCGGTCGGTGCTCCAGTCGAACGCTTCGTCGACGACCACGGCTTTCGGCATCGCGGGCGCCGAATCGCGGCGGTCCATCGACAGGTCGGCCCGGTTCGAATGCACGCGATAGCCGAACAGCGCGTCCGACCAGCGGAACTGGCCGACCAGCTTGCGCGCGTACGGGTCGAGCAGCAGCTTGGTCGGATTGAAGCGGTGGCCGTGCTGCGGCTGGTACGGGCCGTCCGCGCGGAACCCGTACACGGTGCCCGGATGCGCGTTCGGCAGATAGCCGTGCCACACCTCGTCGGTGCATTCGGGCAGATCGAGGCGCGCGAGTTCCTTGCGGCCGGTCGGATCGAACACGCACAGCTGAATCCGGTGCGCGTGCGCGGAAAACACCGCGAAGTTGGTCCCGAGGCCGTCCCAGGTTGCGCCGAGCGGGTAGCTGCGGCCGGGTTCGAGACGGTCGGGCAGGGCGGTCGGCATGGGGCGTATCTCCGTGTCGAGGGCGGGAGCAATCAGGCAGGTGTCAACCACAGCGTCGCGAGCGGCGGCAGGCGCAACGTCGCCGACCACGCCTCGCCGTGTGCGGGCACGGCCTCGGCCCATACGGCGCCGTCGTTGCCGGCGTTGGTGCCGCCGTACGACGCGGCATCGGTGTTCATCAGTTCGCGCCAATGACCGGGCGCGGGCAGCCCGAGCCGATAGCCGGCGCGCGGCACGGGCGTGAAGTTGCAGACGGCGACGACCAGATGCCCCGCATCGTCACGGCGCGCGAACGCGAACACGCTGTTGTCGCGGTCGTCGCCGATCAGCCAGGAGAACCCGGCCGCGTGGCAGTCGAGCGCATGCAGCGCCGGTTCGGCCGCATACGCGCGGTTGAGATCGCGCACCAGCCGCTGCACGCCGCGATGCGCGGGCGCGTCGAGCAAGTCCCAATGCGGCGTCGCATCGTGCGCGAACTCCGCCCATTGCGCGAATTCGCTGCCCATGAACAGCAGCTTCTTGCCGGGATGCGCCCACATGAAGCCGAAATACGCGCGCAGCGTCGCGAGCCGCTGCCACGCGTCGCCGGGCATCTTCGCGACGAGCGAGCCCTTGCCGTGCACGACCTCGTCGTGCGACAGCGGCAGCACGAAGCGTTCGGAGAACGCGTATACGAGCCCGAACGTCATCCGGTCGTGGTGATAGCGGCGGTGGATCGGGTCTTCGTGCAGATACGCGAGCGTGTCGTGCATCCAGCCCATGTTCCACTTGAAGTCGAAGCCGAGCCCGCCGTCGGCGGTCGGCGCGGTGACGCCCGGCCACGCGGTCGATTCCTCCGCGACGGTGACGACGCCGGCCGGCGCGGCGTCGCCGTGCAGCGTGTCGTTCAGCCGGCGCAGGAACGCGACCGATTCGAGGTTCTCGCGGCCGCCGTACACGTTCGGCACCCATTCGCCTGCCTTGCGCGAATAGTCGCGGTACAGCATCGACGCGACCGCGTCGACGCGGATGCCGTCGACGTGATAGCGGCGCGCCCACGCGAGCGCCGATGCGACCAGGAACGCGCTCACCTCAGTGCGCCCGACGTTGAACACGCAGGTGTTCCAGTCGGGATGCATCCCCTCGCGCGGATCGGCATGCTCGTACAGCGCGCTGCCGTCGAATTGCGCGAGCCCGTGCGCATCGTTCGGAAAATGCGCGGGCACCCAGTCGACCAGCACGCCGATGCCGGCCGCGTGCGCGCGATCGACGAAGCGCGCGAAGCCGTCGACCGGCCCGAAGCGCGCGGACGGCGCGAACTGCGCGAGCGGCTGGTAGCCCCACGAGCCGCCGAACGGGTATTCGGCGATCGGCATGAACTCGACGTGCGTGAAGCCCATCCCCTTCACGTACGGAATCAGCCGCTCGGCGAGTTCGTCCCACGTCGCGCTGCGCTCCATCTGTTCGGGGATGCGCAGCCACGATTCCGGATGCACCTCGTAGATCGACCACGGCACGCGGTAGCGATCGTTGCGCGGCCGCGCGTGCATCCAGCCGTCGTCGTGCCACGCGAACGCGTGGAGCGCCGCGACGTCCGCGACCACCGACGCCGTGCGCGGCGGCGCCTCGGTCGCCCGCGCGCACGGATCGGCCTTGTGCGGCAGCACGCGCCCGTCGGGTGCGCGCAGTTCGTACTTGTAGCGTTCGCCCGGGCCGATGCCCGGCACGAACAGCTCCCACACGCCCGACGGCCGCCGCAACCGCATCGGATGGCGGCGCCCGTCCCATGCATTGAAATCGCCGACCACCGATACGCGCTGCGCGTTCGGCGCCCACACCGCGAAACGCACGCCGTCGGTATCGTCGATGCGCACCGGTGTCGCGCCGAGGCAGTCGAGCACGGCTTCGGGATCGCCGGCCGAGAAGCGCGCAAGCGCCGCTTCGTCGAGCAGCGTGCCGAACGCGTATGCGTCGTCGGTCACCTGATGCGCGTTCGGCCAGTCGATCGCGAGCAAATAGTGTGGCGAGCCGCCGTCGCGCGCGATCGTCCCCGCGAAGCAGCCGGCGCGATCGACGCACGCGAGCGCGCCGAGTTCGGCGCCGTCCGGCGACAGCGCACGCACGCGCTCGGCGCCGGGCAACAGTGCCCGCACGACGACCTGGTCGGCCTGTTCGTGCGGGCCGAGGCACGCGAACGGGTCGGGGTGGCGGCCGGCGAGCAGCGCGTCGATATCGGCGCGTTCGAACAGCGTGTCGGTCATGGGTTGCCTCCGTCGTCGGGCAGCACGCCGTCGCCGAGCAGCCGGTCGACCAGCGCCGCGAGCCCGCCGACCGGCACGCTCAGCCAGTCGGGCCGGTTCGCGGCTTCGTAGCACAGCTCGTACGACGCCTTGTCGATCAGGAACAGCGCCAGCAGGCGGTCCGCGTAGTGCGGATCGACGAAGCGCGCGGGCGCGTGGTCGGCGGCCGCGCGATAGCATTCGACGAAGCGGTCGGCCGCGGCCTGCCCGAAGCGGTCGAACAGCGCGCGCTTGCGGCCGGCCGCCTGTGGCGGCGCTTTTTCGATCGCGAACTGCGCGGTCGCGCTCACGTACGACAGCGAGCGCAGCAGGCCGGCCACGTCGCGCAGCGGATGCGATTTCGCGCGACGCCGTTCGAGCGCGCGCGCCGGTTCGCCTTCGAAGTCGATCAGCAGCGCGTCGCCCTGCACGTCGAGCACCTGGCCCAGATGGAAATCGCCGTGAATCCGCGTGCATTGCGCGTCGAGCGTGCGCGGCACGAGTTCGCCGAGCGCCTCGACGGCCGCGTCGCGCGATGCGAGCAGCGCGTCGGCCGACGCACGGGTGGCCGGATCGAGCGCATCGAGCCGCGTGCGCAGCACGTCGAGCGCGCGCTCGAACGACGCGATCGCGTCCACGCACCAGCCGTCGACGTGATCGGGCGTCGCGCGCTCCGGCGCGAACGCCGGATCGTCGGACGGCTGCGCGAGCGCCACGTGCAACTGGCCGAGCCGCGTGCCGATGATGCCCGCGAACGCCGCGTAGCCGAGCAGCGCGTCGGGCTCCTCGTCCGTTTCGGCGGCCTCGCCTTCGTCCGCGGCCGGCAGCGCGAGCTCGTCGATCGCGCGCCGCAGGAAATCGAACGAACGCGTCCACGCGTCGCCCTGGTTGTCGACATAGCGCTGCAGGATCGCGACCGTATGCGGCGTGCCGTCCGGATCGACGTGCACGACTTCGCCGGCCAGCGTCGCGGTGTTCGCATAGCCGATGCGCGTCAGGTGCCGGCTCATTTCGGCTTCCGGATGAATGCCGTGCGCGACCTTGCGCACCAGCTTCAGCACGATCGCGTCGCCGATCACGAGCGAGCTGTTGCTCTGCTCGGCCGCGAGCCAGCGCACTTCCGCGTCGTCGCCCGGGTCGAGCCCGGCGAGCGCGTCTTCCGGCAGAAAGGTGAGCCGGCCGCCGTCGGACGTCGCCACCGTCGCGCCGTCGCGCAGCTTGCGCAGCATGCCGCGCGCGAACGCCGGCAGCGCGAACGCGTCGGTCAGGTAGCCGACCGTATGGCCGCGCCGCACGCGCGCGAGTGCCAGTTGCGCGAACAGCGGATGGGACGTCTCGCCACCCCACGCGGCCGCGAGCGGCACCACGTAGCGTTCGACGCGGCCGTCGCTTGCCGACACCCACGCCTCCGCGTACTGGAACGGCTCGTCCGGAATCGGGGTGACGACGTTCAGCCACGCGTCGCCGATCTTGCGATCCTTCGATGCGAACCAGCGCCGCCGCGCGAGCCACGACGCGAGCGCGTCGTGCGCGAGCGCATGCAGTTGCGAGACGTCCGGCCGCGTATCGCCGCGCCGCATCACGAGCGTCACGTATTCGGGCAGCGGCTCCGCATGCGGCTGCCGCCACGACGGCTCGCGGCCATGCTCGGCGAGCACGAACCACAGGAACCCGTAGGGCGGGAAGGTGAGGAGATACGGGAGTTGGCCGATCGGCGGGAACGGCGAATCGGACGTCATCTCGATCGGCACGCGGCCCGCGAATTCGGACAGGTCGAGTTCGACGGCCTGCGACGCGCGCGACAGGTTCGCGACGCACAGCACCGGTTCGTGGCCGTCCAGCTCGCGCAGGTACGCGAGCACCTTGCGGTTCTCCGGGCGCAGGAAGCGGATCGTGCCGCGCCCGAACGCCTGCGACGCGCGGCGCGTCGCGAGGATGCGCCGCGTCCAGTTCAGCAGCGAATGCGGGTCGCGCGTCTGCGCCTCGACGTTGATCGCGTCATAGCCGTACAGCGAGCCCATCACCGGCGGCAGCACCAGCAGTTCGGGATCGGCGCGCGAGAAGCCGCCGTTGCGGTCCGACGACCACTGCATCGGCGTGCGCACGCCGTCGCGATCGCCGAGGTGGATGTTGTCGCCCATCCCGAGCTCGTCGCCGTAGTAGATCACCGGCGTGCCGGGCATCGACAGCAGCAGCGAATTGATCAGCTCGATGCGGCGCCGGTCGCGCTCCATCAGCGGCGCGAGCCGGCGCCGGATGCCGAGGTTCAGCCGCGCGCGGCGGTCGCTCGCATAGGTTTGCCACAGCAGGTCGCGTTCCGAATCGGTGACCATCTCGAGCGTCAGCTCGTCGTGGTTGCGCAGGAACACCGCCCACTGGTTGCTCGGCGCGAGCGCCGGCGTCTGCCGCATGATGTCGAGGATCGGGAAGCGATCCTCGCTCGCGATCGACATGTAGATGCGCGGCATCAGCGGGAAGTGGAACGCCATGTGGCATTCGTCCTCGTTGCCGAAGTATTCCTGCACGTCTTCCGGCCACTGGTTCGCTTCCGCGAGCAGCATCCGGTTCGGATACTCGGCGTCGATCGTCGCGCGGATCCGCTTCAGGATCGCGTGCGTCTCCGGCAGGTTCTCGTTGTTGGTGCCTTCGCGCTCGACCAGGTACGGCACCGCGTCGAGCCGCAGCCCGTCGATGCCGAGATCGAGCCAGAAGCGCATCACCTGGATCACCTCGCGCACGACGGCCGGGTTGTCGAAGTTCAGGTCCGGCTGGTGCGAATAGAAGCGGTGCCAGTAATACTGGCCGGCCACCGGATCGTGCGTCCAGTTGGATGTTTCGGTATCCAGAAAGATGATCCGCGTGCCCGCGTATTTCGTGTCGGTGTCGGACCACACGTAGTAGTCGCGATGCGCGGAGCCCGGCTTCGCGCGGCGCGCGCGCTGGAACCACGGGTGCTGGTCCGACGTGTGGTTGATCACGAGCTCGGCGATCACGCGAATGCCGCGCGCATGCGCTTCGCGGATGAAGCGCCGCACGTCGGCCAGCGTGCCGTAGTCGGGATGCACGTCGCGGTAGTCGGCGATGTCGTAGCCGTCGTCGCGGCGCGGCGACGGATAGAACGGCAGCAGCCAGATCGTGTCGACGCCGAGTTCGGCGATGTAGTCGAGCTTCGCGATCAGGCCGGGGAAATCGCCGATGCCGTCGTTGTTCGAGTCGAAGAACGACTTCACGTGCACCTGGTAGATGATCGCGTCCTTGTACCACAGCGGATCGTCCGCACAGAGCGCGGGTTCGCGGCGGCGCGCGCGGCGCCGGCGCGGCGTGCCGGCCGGCGCGAGCGACGGGAATTGCGCGCGGCGCACGTCGTCGAGGGAATCTTCGCGTTTCATCATGCATGCGCTCCCGAAGGGCGGCGGGCGGGATCCGGTTCGGGCGCGGCCGCCCGCGCGGCGCCCGGAGACGGCGCGAGCCGCCAGATTGCGTACGGCCGCACGTGCGGATCGAGCGACACGTACTGGCGATGGCCGCGCCAGGTTTGCGCGTGCGCGGCGTCCTGTTCGAGCGCATCGAGCGGTTCGCCGTCGGCCAGCCCGAGGCCGTGCCACAGCGCCGCATCGAGCGTGAAGTTCGCGGCCTGCGGATGCCACGGGTCGAGACTGATCGCGACGATCACCACGCTGTCGAACGCGGGCGTCGCCTTCATGAACACGAGCACCGAGTCGTTGTCGGCGTCGACGAACGTGAGACCGAGATGCGTCTGCAGTGCGGGGTGATCGCGGCGCGCGCGGTTCAGCCGCGCGATTTCCGTGCCGATATGCGCGGCCTTGCTCCAGTCGCGCGCGCGCAGCTCGTATTTCTCGGCATCCGCGTATTCCTCGCTGTCCGGCAGCGGCGCCGATTCGCCGAGCTCGAAGCCCGAGTACAGGCCCCACGAGCCGGCCAGCGTCGCCGCGAGCGCCGCGCGGATCACGAACTGCGAGCGCGGCGCGTTCTGCAGGTGGCGCGGGTTGATGTCGGGCGTGTTGACGAAGAAGTTCGGCCGGAAGAATTCGCGCGCGGGCCCGGCCGTCAGCTCGGTCAAGTAGTCGATGAAGTCGCGCTTCGACTCGCGCCACGTGAAGTACGTGTACGACTGCGAGAAGCCGACTTTCGCGAGGCGATACATCATCCCCGGCCGCGTGAACGCTTCGGACAGGAACACGACGTCCGGATGCCGGCCGCGCACGTCGTCGATCATCCACGCCCAGAACGGCAGCGGCTTCGTGTGCGGGTTGTCGACGCGGAAGATCCGCACGCCCGCATCGACCCAGAACAGCACCGCGTCGCGCAGCGCGAGCCACAGGTCGGGCAGCGCGTCCGGCGCGTAGAAATCGGGGTTCACGATGTCCTGGTAGCGCTTCGGCGGATTTTCCGCGAAGCGCAGCGAGCCGTCGGGCCGCCACGCGAACCAGCCGGGATGCGCGGCGAGCCACGGGTGATCGGGCGAGCACTGGATCGCGAAATCGAGCGCGATCTCGAGCCCGTGCCCGCGCGCGGCGTCGACCAGCGCGCGGAACGAGTTGAGCGTGCCGAGCTGCGGATGCACGGCCGTGTGGCCGCCGTCGGGCGAGCCGATCGCGTACGGGCTGCCGACGTCGTCGGGGCCGGCGGTCAGGCTGTTGTTGCGGCCCTTGCGCGCGGACGTGCCGATCGGGTGGATCGGCGGGAAATACAGCACGTCGAAACCCATGTCGCGGATGCGCGGCAAATGCGCGATCACGTCGTCGAACGTGCCGTGCCGGTGCGGATCGTCGCTGGCCGAGCGCGGAAACATCTCGTACCAGCTCGAGAAGCGTGCCTTGCGGCGTTCGACGTCGACCGGGTAGATCGTCGCGTCGTGCGTGACGAACGGGCGGTAGCGCAGCGCCGCGAATGCATCGGCGAGCGCGGGGCCGCCAATCAGCGCGAGGCGGTCGTCGGGCGACGCGTCCTTGAGCTCCGCGACGAACTGTTTCATCCGCGTGACCGCGCGCGGGTCGGCCGGCTCGGCGAGCTTCAGCGCGGTCGCGAGCAGCAGTTGCGCTTCGCGCACCTCCAGCGTCACGTCCTGGCCGGCCGCGCGCTTCTTCGCGATGTCGGTGACGAGCGACGCCCAGTCGTCGCGCCATGCGACCACGCGAAATTCATGGCGACCGAGCCGGTCGAGCGTGACGCACGCGTGCCAGCGATCGTTCGGCTCGGCTTCGAACGACACTTCGCGCCATTCGTCGTCGCCCGCGGCGCGCCACTGCAGCACGGCCGCCAGATGCGCGTGCCCGTCGGTGAAGATCGATGCGCTCACGACGAGCGGCTCGCCGATCACGCGCTTGATCGCGAAGCGGCCGTCGTCGACCGACGGTTCGACGCGCTCGATCGCGATCCGGTCGGCCGCGAGCGCCGCCGACAGTGCGGTGCGCTCGCGGGCGGCGTCGGCGCGCGTCGTGATGGGCGGCGCCCGCCATGCATGCAGCAACGCATACGCGCCGGGCGCGAGCGTGAACGACTCGAGCGCGGCCGGCGGCTGCGTGTGCGCGCCGGCCTGCGTGGCGACGCGCGTGAAGCCGCCCGGCACGCCGGGCAGGATCGTCGCGGGGTCGACCGTGGCGGGTGCGTCGAGATCTGGATTCAACGCGATCAGCAATGCCGCGTCATCGTGTTCGAGCGACGGCCCGGTGCCGCGCAGCAGCGCGGTCGCGTTTGCGCCCGGCGCGCTCAGTTGCACGATTTCGCCGCGCGCCGCCGCGACGGGCGTCGCGCGGCGCCACGCGTTCGCATCGGCGAGCGCGCCCGACAGGTCGAAACGCGCGTGCTCGAATGCGGCGCGGTAGCGCGCGGCATCCGCGTCGCGCGCCATCAGCGGCACCGTCACGCCGCGCTCGAAACCCATCGGCACGAGCCAGCCGGTGCCGACGGCCGCGGCCGTCCACAGTGCGCGGCGATACGCGCGGGCGACGGTGTCGTCCGGCGCGTCTGGCCAGTCGTCGGCGAGACGCGGGCCGTCGGGCGCATCGGGAAACGCGATCGGCGCGCCGATGCGCCGCAGCAGCCGGTGTTCGTCCGCGAACCACGGCGCGCGCAGGTCCCACCAGCGCACCGATGAAAACACCGCGTCGAACCCGGCCGCTTCGAGCTGCGCGAGCGCGTCGCGCGCATGGCCGGGCACGCCCGCGAGCACCGCGACGTCCGGGCGCGCCCGGCGCAGCGCCGCGCGCCAGCCGGGCCACCAGTCGGCCGGCAGATGATGCGGCGCGTCGATCAGGAAGCCGGCCGCGCCCGCGTCGGCGAACGTCGCGAGATGCGCGCACCACCATGCCGACAGCGCGTCGCGCACCGTTTCGTCGCCGGCGTTCGCATGCGCGAGGTCCAGCGCGTGCGCGGCGCCGCGCGGGTCGATCAACGCGTCGTCGTACGCGCGCTCGACGTACCAGTCCGGATGCTCGGCGCGCAGCGGGTTCTCGCGCGCGATGCGATCGGGGACGACTTCGAGCAGCACGCGCAGCCCATGACCCTTCGCCAGGTGCGCGAGGCGCGAGAAGGTTTCGAGCGCGCTCGCGCGTGTCGCGAACGACTGGGCCGGCCGCCGGAAGTCGGCGACGTGGCGCGGAAAGCCGGCGACGCTCGCGGCCCAGAACGCACCGACCAGCACGTGATCGAAGCCCATCCCCGCGATATGCGCCAAGGTCTGTGGCCACGCGTCGAGGGGCCCGACGAGGCGGGCGTCGCAGAAGTAGAGGTGCGGAGCGAACGGCGGTGTGGAGTCCATGGCGTGGCGTGAGCGGGTGGCGCGAGCGGTAAAGCCGGTGCGTCGCAATCTGCGTGCCTGCTGCGCGATTCCCTGCGGGCACGGCGTGTGCGGAAAGCCGGCCTGAAAGGGCCTGTCGTTTTTACATGACCGCCGGACTCGCGCATGGTCTACATGCGTGGCACCGAGCGGATGTCCGAACTGTCCCCCGTCGCCGCATCGTCGTCCGAAGTTGGAATCGGCACGCCGGGGTCATACCGCACCACCTTGCCGTGTTCGATCCGGTGCGGGAACGACGGCGGCTCGTCTACCTCGTCGCCGAAGCGCGCGCGCACGAACGCGCGCAGCAGCGCCACGCGCGCATCGCGGCCGCGCGCGCCGCAGGTCGACGGGCCGTCGACGAAGGTCGCGTCGCATTCGACGTCGTCGCCGTGGCGGGCGATCCGCAGGTCCTCCACGCGATCGAGCACCGCGCCCGCGTCGGCCCACGATGCCGACGGTGCGAACGGCGCGTCGAGATGCCGGAACGCGTCGCACGCGGCCGTCACGACGACGGTCGGCGCGACGGCCGTGAAGCGCAGCGTGTCTTCGTCGTCGACGCACAACGCGCGTGCGCACCAGTAGTCGAGATCCTTTCCGTCGAGTACGTCGGTTCGCATGAGCTGCCTCCGTCGGATCGAAAAACGGCTCATCGCGCAAGCGCCGTGCCCGTCGCCGGCGTCGCGCGCATCCGGGCCACCAGCGGATAGTGGTCGGACGCGTGCCGCGCCCGCGCGCTGCGATGCACGACCACGTCGACCAGCAACTCGCCCGGATGAATCCAGATCCGGTCCAGCGAGAACACCGGCCACACGGTCGGAAACGTGCGCGGCGCCGGCGCGCGCCGGAACCGCGTGACGAGCGCCTGCAGCGCGCGGCCGCGCACGAACCATTCGTTGATGTCGCCGAGCAGGATCACCGGCATCGCGCCCGTGTCGAACGCCGCGAGCAGCCGCTGCACCTGCGCGCTGCGTTCGCTCGCCGACAGCCCGAGATGCGTCGCGACCACGCGGATCGGGCCCGCGCTGCAATCGATGTCGGCGTCGAGCGCGCCGCGCGGCTCGCGCGGGTGGAACGACAGGTCGAGCATGCGCGCCGCGCGGATCGGGCAGCGCGACAGCACCGCGTTGCCGTAGCGGCGCTCCGGCGTATCGATCGTCGGGCCGGCCACCGCGTGCATGCCGGTCGCGTCGCGCAGGTGCGCGAGCACGTCCGGCACACGCGTGCCGCCGAGCGGCACTTCCTGCAGCGCGATCACGTCCGCGTCGAGTTCGTCGATCACCGCCGCGATCCGGTCGACCGCGCGCGCCGGCCACGCGCCGTGGCCGCCGTGAATGTTGTAGGTCGCGATCCGCAGGTCGCGCCCGCCCGGCGCGGCGGCGGGCGCCGCGTCGGCGGTGACGACGTGCGGCGGCGGGGCCGGGTCTTGGCTCAGCGCCATCGTCGCAGCACCCTCACCAGCAGGATCGACACGCCGACCAGCGCGAGGCCGATCGCCGCGAGCCACGCGAACGCGCCGGGCCCCGGATGGCTGAGCGCGGCGGTCAGCTGATGCGCGAACGTGACGGTCAGCACGATGCCGGGCAGCATCCCGAGCGCGGTGCCGATCAGGTAGTCGCGCAGCCCGATGTGCGATGCGCCGGCGACGAGGTTCACGACGGTGAACGGCGCGATCGGCAGCAGCCGCAGCACGGCCATCGCGACCACGCCGCGCCGGCCGATGTGCTCGCTCAGCCGGTTCGCGCGCGCGCCGGCGAGCCGGCGCACCGCGTCGCGCCCGAGCCAGCGGCCGAGCGCGTAGGTCGCGGCGGCGGCCGCCATCGAGCCGACGCCCGCATACGCGAAGCCCGGCCACGCGCCGAACACGAGCCCCGTCGCGGCGATCAGCAGCGTGATCGGCACCGTGAAGGTCGCGGCGATCACGTAGGCCGCGAGCAGCAGCACCGGCGCGCCCGGCAGCCGCGCGATGCCGGCCACCGCGTGCGACAGCGACGCGACGTTCAGGTGCGCGCCCAGCGGCGTGAAACGCCACGCAAGCGCGAGCGCGGCGATCGCGAGCACCACCGCGCCCAGCACGAAAAAGCGCGCGGTGAGCGAGCGATGCTGCTCGTGCGGCACGAATTCGCGGACGAACCGGTCCGGCTCGATCGGCTGCTCGGGATCGAGCCGCGCGCTGACCGGCACGAGCGCCTCGAACTGCGGCGACACGGCCGGGTCGAGCGTGCGCAGCGTGCGGCCCGGTTTCGCGCGCAGCCGGTCGAGCACGATGTTCGGCCGTTCTCCGCCCGCGAACGCGTCGGCCACCGCCGCGGGCGTCGTACCGAGGTGCTCGGCCAGCAGCCGCTCGCGCATGCCGGCGATCGCCGCGCGAACGCGGGCATCGCCGGCCGCGACCAGCGCGATGCAGCATTCGGTGTCGAGCACCATCGAGCGGTTATTGAGGTTCGCGCTGCCGATCACGATGCATTCGTCGTCGACGATCGCGACCTTGCTGTGCACGTTCACGCACCCGTCGCCGAGCCCGTCGACGTGCGGATACAGCAGCCGGTAGCGGTCGAAGCGGTCGGCCGACGCGAGCGTCGCGTGCAGCCGCGCGCGCAGCACGCCCATCGTCGCTTCCTGCAGCCAGCCGCTCTGCACGCGCGGCGCGACGACCGTCACGTCCGGCCCGTGCGCGTCGGCGAGGCGTGCGGACAACGCTTCGCGCACCACCGCCGCGGTGAAGTACTGGTTCTCGACATACAGGTGCCGCTGCGCGGCGCGGATCGTGTCCTCGACGAGCGCGCGCACCTGGGTGACCGGCTCGCGGCCGCCGTGACGCGGCGCCGTATACGCGATGCCGAGCCGCACGTCGCGTACGTCGACGCGCGCGTCGGGCGGCCACGGATCGGGGTCGTCCGGCCGGTCGAGATGCCGCTGCGCGCGGATCGCGATCGGACGCCCGCACGCCTGCAGCCAGCGGGCACGTGCCTGTTCGCCGATCGCGGCGGCCGCGTCGCCGTCGAACATCGCGTGCACGTCGTGGAACGGCCCGTACGGCATGCCGTGCTCGTCGCGGCGGCGCGGGTCGTCGGCCGCATGCGCGGGCGTGTCCCAGCGGGCGCGCGTCAGGTCGAGGCCGCCGACGAACGCGAGCCGGTCGTCGATCACGACGAGCTTCTGGTGATGCGACGCGCCGCGCGGGTGCGCATCGTCGAGCCGGAACCGGATGCCGCGATGCGCGCGCCAGCCCGCCCGATACACGGGCGGCCAGTCGCGCTCCAGCGCGTAGATCATCGCAAAATCCCACGCGAGCACGTAGATGCGCAGGTTGTGGCGGGCGGACGCGAGCGCGTGCAGGAAGGCCGCGAGCGTATCGGGCAGCGTGTCGTCGGCGCCGCCCGGCGCGAGCCGCATCCGGCTGTCCACGTCCCAGCCGACGATGAACACCGTATGGCGCGCGCGCAGCAGCGCGGCGCGCAGCGTCGAGAAGTACGCGTCGCCGTCGACCAGCATCGCGAAGCGGTCCGCGTGGCGGATCGTGTCGCAGTTGCGCCCGCGTTCGAGCAGGCCGTGCCGCGAAGGGGCGTTCGCCGGCGCGGGGGCGACGCGCCGGTCGTCGGCGCGGGTCACGCGGTCCGCCACGATCATCGTGCGCCGACGTCCCGGTCGCCGTCGATCCGCTGCAACAGCGCGTCGCAGCGCGCGCGCAGCGCCTGCAATTCCGGCGAATGCGCGTTGAGCCGCACGCGTTCGCCGCTCTGCGGGTCGCCGTGCGTGATCGCGATGTCGTAGATCTCCTGCGCGATCGTCGCCGACGCGTGCGCGATCCTGATCCGGTCGAGCCACTCGCAGTCGGCGTGCCGGCACGCGAGCCACGCGCGCAACGCGCCGACCAGCTGGCTGGTCGTGAGCCACGCGCCGCCGCGCATGCGGGCAGCGAGCTGGCTCGTCACGAGATAGGAGAGCAGGTCGGTCTGGGTCACACGAAACTCCTTGACGAGGTGTCGGGTTGACAGGTCCGTACGCACGCGATGTTTTGCAGCGTTTCGCAGATCGCCGCGAATTCCGGCCCGCTCGTGCGCGAGAACGAGACGGAGATGTCGTCGGTGTCCGGATCGTCGTCCGACTGCTGGACGATGAACCGTTTCACGCGCACGCGGCCGGGGCCGAGCGCCTCGTGCAGCGTGCCGAGCGTCAGGCCGCCGCGTTCCGCCACGAGCAGCAGCGTGCGCTGCTGGCGCTGCGCGATGAAGCGGCGCTCGAGCGGCTTCACGCCCGCGAGGATCGCGAGCACGATCGCCGTCGCGCCGACCGACGCAACCACCATGCCGCCGCCCGCGGCGAGCCCGACGCCGGCCACCGCCCACAGGCTCGCGGCCGTCGTCAGCCCGCGCACCACTTCGCCGCGCAGCAGGATCGAGCCCGCGCCGAGAAAGCCGATGCCGGACACGACCTGCGCGGCGACCCGAGACGGATCGACCACGACGCCGTTTTGCCCGCGCACGTCCTCGAAGCCGAACGTCGACACCAGCATCACGAGCGCGGAGCCCACGCATACGAGCATGTGCGTGCGCAGCCCGGCGGCCCAGTTCAGGCGTTCGCGTTCGAGCCCGATCACGCTGCCGAGCAGCGCGGCCAGCAGCAGGCGTCCCAGCAATTCGAGATGGCCGATCATGATTGCATCCCTTCCGGCCCTTCGCGATGCGGGCCCGGTAACGGTTCGATGCGGAAAAGGGACGCAAGCAGCGTGCCGGCCGGGCACGGCGCGTGCGCACGAGGCCGGCGGCGCGCGCGGCGATCATGCGGCGCGCATTTTTTTCATCGCCATCGCAGATAAGACAGGAGGCCACCGTGGCACATCAACAGGACGCACAGGTTCGGGACCCGTATCGCGGCCACGAAATCCTCGTCTGGGCGCGACCCAACGAACAGGGCGCATGGCGCGACGAGGTTCAGGTGTACGTCAATGGGGCGCGCATCGAGTTGACGGTACCGGCGGCCGCCGGTACCGAATGGCTGACCGAGGTCGAGGCGCTGCGCGCGGGGCTGGAACGCGGCCGCTATCTGATCGACAAGCGCGTGGACGACGACTGACCGGCATGGCGCTTGCGGCGCCGCAGGCCGCGACAGCCGCCCCGCAGCATCTCGTCAACCCACCCATGCCGGCCCGCGCCGGGAGGAACCGATGAGCGATCCGCGTACCCTGCATATCTACCGCTACGACCCCGATCGCGACGCGCAGCCGTACCTGCAGCGCTACGAGATCGACGTGAATCCGGACGACCGCATGCTGCTCGACGTGCTCGGCCGCGTGAAACGCGACGACGAGACGCTCGCGTATCGCCGTTCCTGCCGCGAGGGGATCTGCGGGTCCGACGCGATGAACATCAACGGCAAGAACGGCCTCGCGTGCCTGACCAACATGCAGACGCTGCCGCGCGAGATCGTGCTGCGGCCGTTGCCGGGGCTGCCGGTGGTGCGCGATTTGATCGTCGACATGACCGACTTCTTCAACCAGTACCACTCGATCCGGCCATACCTGATCAACGACACGACGCCGCCCGCGCGCGAGCGGCTGCAATCGCCGGAAGAGCGCGATCAGCTCGACGGGCTGTACGAATGCATTCTGTGCGCGTGCTGTTCGACGTCGTGCCCGAGCTACTGGTGGAACCCGGACAAGTTCGTCGGGCCGGCCGGGCTGCTGCAGGCGTACCGGTTCATCGCCGATTCGCGCGATCTGGCGACGGCGGAGCGGCTGGACGATCTGGAGGATCCGTACCGGCTGTTCCGCTGCCGGACGATCATGAACTGCACGGACGTGTGCCCGAAGGGGCTGAATCCGACTAAGGCGATTTCGGAGATTCGGACAATGTTGGTTAGGCGGACGGTGTGATGCGCGATGTCTGAATGCGTGCTCTCGAAATCATGAAAATAACGCGATAAGTCGTTGCAGCAAAGGTATTCGCGCCGTCCAGCCATCGACGTTGGAAGGCGGCATGGCGATGAAGCGCAATGGAGACGACTTCGATTGGTCGTAGTAGAAAATGGCGTCGTCGCCGTACTCCAGTTCCCGAGGGGCTGCGTCGTTGATCGTGCGTACCGCAAAATACCGCTCTGCCCGCACCTCTCCGGCCGGGCCTATCACCCGGAGCCGAATTTCGTCGCCGTCGCCAAAGGAGCGATGTGCCCCACACAGCTCGATTTTGTATTTCTCGCCGCCGAACTCTTTCGTTCCCCCGTTAAGCGTCTGAGTATAGTTTTCGCAATCCCCATATGATTTCCGCAACATAAGAGACGGAATCGCCAGCGCCAAAACGAGCGCGAATGCGATTAAATTTTTTCTGGTGGCGTGCATATTTCGCCCAGGCTCAACTTGATGTATGGCAACGAGCGGCAACAATGAAAACAACTGTCAGCACGGCCCGCGCATTCAAGGGCAGCAAAGATACGGACAGCTCGCCACCGAAGGCGAATAGTAGCCGAGCCGATCCGCGTCGCCCGCCTGATCCGACGTCGACATCAACCACGACGGAAGCGCGTTTCTGCGGCCGCTGTGCTTTCGCTTTAGCTTGCTGATAGGTGCCGGCGGCTCCTGCCATCGTGTTGGCTACTCCTGTTCGTTTATCGAGATCCGTCCAGTCTATCGGGATACGGAAGTGCAGCCACTGGGGTCCGGGGAAATAGTCTTATAACCAATCGAAGATTAAATAGTCATATTTATTCTCGAATCACTGATTAAGGTTATCGCATGCGAGAAACTCATTCGCCCGCGGAGTTTCGCGCGTGAGTGTTATGGGTCGGAAACTTGAAAATACGGAAAAAACGCGCAGACGTGGCTCGCGGCGAGCGTCGATCCTTGCGTTGTCCGCGTCACGCTCTTAGCGCTGACCGCGAATTCGGACAATGCGTCCGGCGGACGGTTCAGCACAGAGCATCCCGAAGCGGAACCGCCGGCTCCCGCTATTTCTCGACGAACGCGTCCACATGCGTGGCACGCCGTTGCGCCGCTGCGCGACCCTCGGCCGGATAGAACTGCCGCGCCCAGCGCTGAAACACCGGATACGGTCCGTCGCCTGCGACCGGTGTCCCGTAGCCCGTGTAGTCGCGATGGCTCCACACCATGATGTCTTCCTTGAACACCGGCACCAGCCACAGTCGATGCAGCAACCGGCCGAGCGCGGCGTAGACGATTCGCTGCAACGGCGCCGGCCACCGCGACAGCCACGAAAAGCGGAACGAGATGCCGTCCCGGAAGGTCCAGCGCAGCGGCGCGATCTGTACGCCGCACGCGAAGATCTTCGCTTCGAGGCCGATCGCCTTCATTTCATGGTCGGACGACACGCAGCCGAGCCCATGAACGCCGATCAGCGTGCTCCATTTGATGTTCTTCCATGCCATGTCCACCTGCATCGAAATGCGCGGGCCGTCGATCACGGGCGCATGCGGCTTCATGTCCTTCCAGCGATGCAGCGCGCCAAAGTGTTCGAGGTCGTAGCCGTTTTCGGGCAGGTTCTGCATCACGCCGCGCAGCGTGAAAGCCTGACCGACGGGCGCCGAGAAGCCGGTCATGTCGACTTCCGGCAGTTCCCACGTCGGCGCGAGGCCGTCGGCGTTCTGCCACACGAACACGAAGCCGTTCCATTCGCGCACGTGACGGGTGCGAAGCGTCAGCGCTTGCCCGCCCTTCGTGCAGCCGGCGGTGGTGCGCCGCCCGTCGGGGCCATACGCGTAGTGATGGAACGGACAGACGATCTGCTCGCCGTCGACCACGCCGCCGTGGCCCAGATGCGCGCCCTGGTGCGGGCAATACGCGTCGACCGCGCACGCGACGCCCGATGCCGTCCGGTACAGCACGACATCGCGTCCCATGAAAGGCGTCGTGAGCACGGTGCCGCGCTTCAACTCGCGGCTGAAACACAGCGCGAACCATCCGTCCGGATAGGGCAGCGGCGCGGTTTCGTCGACGGGGCCGGTTGCATGCCTCGCGCGCTCCTGCATTGGCACGGCGTTCATCGCGCGAATTCCCGATCGGCGTGCGCGACAGCCGCCGGCACGGCGTCGCGTTGTCCGTCAGGCGCGTCGCCGCCGGAAGCCGGGTAGAACTGCGCGGCCCAGCGCCGGAACGTCATGATCGGCATCTCGCCCGCCATCAACGTCGGGCGCGCGTCGTAGTCGCGGTGATCCCAGATGCGCAGGTCGCGCTTGAATTGCGGCACGAACCACAACCGGTACGCGGCGCTCACGAGTGTCTCGTGCAGCGCCCGGCGCAGCGGCGACGGCCACGCCGACGCGCGTTCGACGCGCAGCGCCACGAATTCGCGGCAGGTCCAGCGATCGGCTTCGATCTGCGTCGGGAACAGCACGACCCGCGCATGCAGCCCGAGGTCCGGCAGTTCCATGCGCGCGGCCATGCAGCCCAGGCCGTGCATCGTGATATCCAGCAGCAGCCGTTGGCCGAGCAGCACGAGCGTCGAGCGCATCGTCATCCGGTGGCCATCGGCTTGCGGCGGCTCGAGCACCGGATTCGACCACCCGTGCACGGGGCTGAAATGGTTGACGTCGACGCCGTTCTCGGCCGGATTCTGCAGGCTGCCGTTCAGCGTGTGGCACTGGCCGCGCGGCCGCGAATAGCCGTCGAGGTCGAGTTCGGGCAGCGACCACGACGGCGGCGCGCCCGTACGGTCCTGCCATGCGAGCACGAGGCCGTTCCATTCGCACACGTGGCGCTGCCGCAGCGCGGTGGCAGGCGGCTTGCCGTCGCGCCCGGCGCGCACGCAGGTGCCGTCCGGCGCGAACGCGAGGTGATGGAACGGGCACACGATCTCCTCGCCGCGCACGACGCCGCCATGCCCGAGATGCGCGCCGAGATGCGGGCAATGCGGCGCGACCGCGCGAATCAGGCCGGATGCCGTTCGATACAGCACGACGTCCTCGCCCATGAAGCGCGTGACGACGAGTGCGCCGCGTTTGACGTCGCGGCTGTAGGCCAGCGCGAACCAGCCGTCCGGATAGCGATGTCGGGAAGCGGCCGCGGGTTCGGGCACAACAGGGATCGATGCGTGCATGCGCGTCTCCAGTCATCGGGGCGAAGCATGCCGGTCCGCCGCCGCGATTTCCTCGAGCGTCGGCAGTGGCGTCATCGCGACTTCGCCGCCGGCGAAGCGGCCGCCGCCGAGATCGTCGCCGTGGTAGCGGGTGCTGAACGCGTGAAATTCCGCGTTGCCCGCGCTCATGTAGCCCAGCTCCGTCACGTAGGCCTGCGCGACGGGGTCGTCCGCCAGCGCGCCGGTCGCGACCGCTTCGCGCGCGTCGATCAGGCGGCCCTCGTTCGACGTGCAGAGTGCCGCGAGCCGGTCGAGCGCCGCCTGCACGTTCAACTGCTCGACGCGCATCAGGATCCAGACGGCATTGAATCGCTCGTGCGCGGAGCGTTCCTTGCGAAACGAAAACAGGTCGTTGACGAGGATCACCGAATCGATCGTCCTGTCCCGTGCGTCGGCCAGCGCCGCGTGTTGCGCGAGGCGCTGCTCCATGTCGATGTCGAGCGCGTATTCGGTGAGCAGCGTGATCCAGTGGCCGAAGCCCTCGACGCGGCGAAACGCCAGATAGTCGTCGAGCGACAGGCGCGATGCGTCGGTCGCTGTCGGATCGGCCTGCGTACGGATCTGGTCGCGGATGCATTCGACGAAGCGCTGCCAGAAGGCCGGGCGCGCGTCGCACCGGGTGCGCATCAAGCGCAGCGTGTCGTGCAGCAGTCGCGCGGCGGGCACATCGGCCGGCGGCGGCGTGCCGTCGACGGCCGCCAGAAAATGATCACGCAACGTGTCGAGCCCCGCCTGGTCGCCGGTGCGCGCCAGATGCGTGAACGCGTCGTCCATCAGCGTCGTGACGTTCATCATGCGATGGATCGTGTACACGCGATCGGGCCGCGCATTCGGGTAGCACAGGCTGCCATACGCGGGAATGCGCTGCGCGAGAAAACGGCGTGCCGCCGCGTCGCTGCGATAGTGCCGCAGGATGGTCGGATAGTCGTCGATCGCGAGCTGCTGCTCGATCGCTGCGTGCCGCGGGTGCCGGGCAACGGGCAGCGCGAGCCGCGGCAGCGGCAGCACCAGCGTGTGCGTCGCGCTCGGCGGGGCGCTGTCGGCGTGCGGCGTTCCGGATGCTTGCATGCGAATCTCCGGGTTACGCGTCCGGTTTGACCGCGACGATGCTGTAGGTCGACACCTTGTTCTTGATCAGCGCGACGGACCAGTTTTCGGCGAGCACGCGCAATTCTTCCAGCGTGTCTGGCGCGCGGTGCGGGAAATGGCGGTCGATGTTGGCCTTGGCGTCCATCAGCCAGCGCGCCACGTCGATGTTCGACGGCAGCACGCGCATGTCGCGGATCGCGAACCCGGCGTCGATCAGCACCTGCCTGAAATAGTCGGGCGTCTTCCGATGCTTGCACGCGATCCGGTCGATCTCGTCCGGCGTGTCGGACTCGTATTCGTTGAGTGCGACGTTGTACAGATTATCGGAGATGATCACCGACCCGCCGCCGCGCACGCGCGCATGCAGTGCGCGCATGGCTTTTTCGTACAGCGCGTTCGGGAAATGCGAGATCACGCCGCGAATGATCGCGAGATCGTACGGCGTCGCGGGATCGGGCAGTCGATCGACGTCCTGCGCGTTGCACTGATACAGGTTGATGCGCCCAGCGAGCCCGTGCTGCGCATGAAAGCGTGCGCAGTACTCGAGTTGCTCGCGACTGACGTTGATACCGTCGAGGCGCATGCAGCCGGGGAAGCGGCCGGCCAGATACTTGAGGATGTAGCCCCAGCCGCAGCCGATGTCGAGAATGCGCTCGACGCGTGCGGGAACGGGGTCGTCGAAGCCGGCGAGGCGAAGCTGGCGTTCGAAGTAGCGAATGCCCGATTCATCGAGCGAGATCGGCGGCGTGGAGCGCGGATCGTCGTAGACGCCGAACTGAAACAACAGGTACTCGCCGATCGCCTTGCGCCAGTCGTCCGGACTGCCGGCGTAGGTCGCCTGCACTTTCTGCTCGTAGTCGCTCACCGTTTCGCCGTGCAGCACGCGGATAGGCAGCGCGGGCGCCAGGTGCGGCGCGCGCATGTCGGCGATTGCCTGTTCGCTGATCTGATTCATCGAAATCCTCGCGTCGTCCATTTCCGTCAAACCGGACAAAACAATGCCCGCCGATCGAGTGGGAGCGCACGCCTTCACGAACCGCCGGCGCGAAAATGCTCCGCGCCCCGACACGTGCGATCGTGCGATTGAATGAATCGATGTAATGCTTCTGTCGAAGCGTTATGAAGGCGAAAGATCCGTGCGCATTTATAGGACCCCGAATAAATGGCGGAAAGGGCGCGGTGACGCAGTATCGCGATGCAGGCCCCATATCATGCGCGGGACGTCTGGCGACGCGGGGTTGCGCCGGCTGGCCGGTTCGGCTCCGTATGCCGCTTGCGTTTTCACGATTCGGATACTGCGATCGTGAACCGGAAGCGAAGTGTATTCGTTATATGAGAGGCGATTCGTTTTTTCAAGAATCTTCCCGTCTGTTTTAAAAAGACGGGAAAACGGGCATCGGTAAAAAATATTTAAATCGCGATCGTCAATGGCGATTTGGATTGTTTCGATTCGATGAATCGAAACGGGGCAGTCGCGCCGCGAACGTGCGCGCGCGGCTGCCCGGCCGGACGCGGGCCGGCCCGACCCGCCGGCGCCTACGGCCGCGCGGCAATCTCGTCGAGATGCCACAGCAGATCCGCCGGATCGTCGTACACGCGCAGCGCACCCGCGCGTTCCAGTTCGTCGCTGCCGTACCCACCCGCCAGCAGCCCGACCCCCAGCGCGCGGCAGCGGCTCGCGGCGAGCATGTCCCAGATGCTGTCGCCGACCACCACCGTATGCTCGATCGGCACGTTCAGCTTCGCGGCGGCGGTCAGGAACAGGTCGGGGTCCGGCTTCGCATACTTCACCTGATCGCGCGTGACGACCACGTTCTTCGCCGGATCGACGCCGAGCGCCTCGAGGTTGATCGCCGCGGTTTCCATCCGCCCGCTGGTCGCGATCGCCCAGCGAATGCCGGCATTCGACAGCGCGGCCAGCAGCTCGCGCGCGCCCGGCAGCGGCCGGACCTGCGCGCGCAGCCGCTGGTACGCAGCGGCGTGCAGCCGCGCGAGCCGCTCGACACGGTCGGCGTCGATGTCGCCGTCCGTCTCGCGCAACAGCTGGTTCAGGAACAGGCCGCCGCTCATCCCGATCTTGCGATGGATGCGCCACACCGACAGTTCGATGCCTTCGGCATCGAGCGCTTCCTTCCACGCGAGGACGTGCTGATAGACGCTGTCGACGAGCGTGCCGTCGAGATCGAACAGAAATGACGTTTCAATGCGCATGTGAATCTCCTGGCCCGATGGCATTCGGGCAAATCGTCGGCAAAACCCAATTCGTCACATTATCGGCGCACGGCCGTGTCACCGCCATGTCCCGCGCCGCGCGCGGCGGCGGCGTGTCGAACGGCGCTGGTACAATCGCGCCGATGCGCCGGGCGGGCCGCCCGCGCGCGCCCAACCTTCGTCGAATCCCCGTATGGCAACCCCCGACGCCGTCAGTTCCGAGCAATCGTGGTGGGGCGTTCTGGCCCTCGCGCTTTCCGCCTTCATCTTCAATACCACCGAATTCGTGCCCGTCGCGCTGCTGAGCGCGATCGGCGACAGCCTGCAGATGCAGCCGACCGCCGTCGGCCTGATGCTGACGATCTACGCGTGGGCGGTCGCGGCCGTGTCGCTGCCGCTGACGTTCGTCACGCGCCACGTCGAGCGCCGCAAGCTGTTGAGCGTGGCGCTGCTGGTGTTCATCGGCAGCCATGTCGTGACCGGCTTCGCATGGAATTTCACGGTGCTGATGATCGGCCGGCTCGGCATCGCATGCGCGCATGCGGTGTTCTGGTCGATTTCGATCCCGCTCGCGGTGCGGCTCGCGCCGAGCGACCGCAAGAGCCGTGCGCTCAGCCTGATCGCGATGGGCTCCGCGATCGCGATGGTGGCCGGGATTCCGCTCGGCCGCGTGATCGGCGAGGCGTTCGGCTGGCGCGTCACGTTCCTGATCATCGCGGGCGCGGCGGGCGTCACGCTGCTGCTGCTGCGCGCCACGTTGCCGGTGCTGCCGAGCCAGGGCGCCGGGTCGCTGAGCAGCATCGGCGTGTTCCTGCGCAAGCCGGCGCTGGTCGCGCTGTACGCGATCACCGTGCTCGTCGTGTCCGCGCACTTCACGTCGTACACGTACATCGAACCGTTCGTGCAGAGCGTCAACCACGCGAGCAACAGCCGGATCACGTACGTGCTGATCCTGTTCGGCGTCGCGGGCCTGCCGGCCGCGGTCTGCTTCAATCGCGTCTATCCGCACCGGCCCGACGATTTCCTGCTCGCGTCGATCGTCGCGTTGTCGGGCTGCCTGCTGATCCTGTTCCCGTGCGCGCTGAACATCGTTACGCTGTCCGTGCACACGCTGGTGTGGGGCGGCGCGATCGTCTGTTTCGGGCTGGCGATGCAGGCATGGGTGCTGAAGCTGGCGCCGGAGGCGACCGACCTCGCCGTGTCGATCTACTCTGGGCTGTACAACGTCGGGATCGGCGCCGGCGCGCTGCTCGGCAACCATATCGCGGGAGACTTCGGGCTGCCGTGGATCGGCACCTTCGGCGGCGTGGTCGCGATCTTCGCGGGCGGTGTCGCGTGGGCCGCGTTGCGTCTGCACGCGAAACGGGAAGCGGCGGCCGCGGCGCCCGTGCGTTGAAACTGCCGTCCTTCCGTGACCGCATTGTCGAACGCGACGTCGAGTTGCCCATGGGTCGGCATCGCGAAATCGAACAGCTTGCGCCGATCGAGTTCGTTCGCGACATACGCGGCGAAGGCTTTGGCGTCGCCGCCGGCGGTCGCGATCTCGTCGGCCAGCCGATCGGGTTCGACCGTGCGTCGTGCGCTGACGGCCCGAGCCGTGAAAGCTGCACGTCTTTCGGCCGCGGCGCGGGCCGATGCCCCGGCGCATCCGCGTGGCGTACGACGAACGGGTGGCGAAGCTCGCGGAGGCGACGGGGCGGGAGCAGGTGCTGCCGCACGACCGCCCGAGATCACGCAACGGATCCGCGCCCATTTCGCCGCATCGTTCGTTGCGATGCGCTCGTTACGGCATGTTATGCTCGGCGCGAAACCCGTGTTCCGGAAATAGCGGCGCGGCAACGGGCCGCGTTCGAGCGGCACGGCCGTTCGCCCTCGATTGATTGACGCTCATGAACGGTAACTCCACGCTCGATCCAGTGGCCCAAGAGGCGATTGACTGGGAAGTGAGGCTGCGCTCCGGCGAGATTTCGCAGGCCGAGCGCGACGCATTCCTGGCATGGCGGCGCGCGGATCCGGCCCACGAAGAAGCGTGGGCGCGGCTGCAGCAGCGGCTCGGCAGGCTGGGCTCGTTGCAGGGCACGTCGAGTACGGCGGTGCGGCGGGCGCTCGACGAGCCGTCGCGACACCGCAGACGATTGCTGAAAGCCGGCGCGGGCCTGGGAGGCATCGTGCTCGCGGGGATCGGCACGCGCCAGCTCATTTCGACGTTTTCGCTCGACGCGGACTACCACAATGGCGATGTGGTCCCGCAAAGGGTCCAGTTCGACGGCAGCGTTTCCGTCACGGCCGGCGCGGCCACGCGGGTGTATACCCATGCGCGTGACCAGGCCGACCTCTATCTGGCCGCCGGTCAGGTTGCAACCGATCCGAATCGCGCAGGCTATCAGCCTGTCGTCGTGACCACCCGCGACGGCATGGTCCGCACCGAGCGGGCGCGCGTGAGCGTGGACGTTCTGCGCCTGCATACCGTCGTGGCCGTGCAAGGCGGCGACGCCGTGCTGGCTGTGCCTCACGGGCGCCGCTTGCGGGTGCCCGATGGATCGGCATGGTCCCTGTCGGGCGGGCAGATCGCGCGCATGCCCGAAACGTCGGCCGACATCTTCTCGTGGACACGCGGCACGCTGGTCGTGCTCGACCGCGCGGTGCCGGACGTGATCGAAACGCTGGGCCGTTACTTCGGCGGCTATGTCCGTTTTCCGGAGGCCGCGCTGTCGCGCCGTGTGAGCGGCGTCTTTCCGCTCGACGACGCGCCGGCCGCACTCCGGCAACTGGCCGAAAGCCTCGGGTTTTCCCTGAGTCTGTACGGCAACATGCTCGCCGTCGCCACACCTGCCTGAAACCGCAGGCTGCCTCTCCAGTTCCCTTCCAGATTTTTTTTGATTTGCGGTGTCACTTTTCGCCGCTCGTTGCACAAGGTAATCAAGAGCGCATCAAATCGCTCGACATCAACCCGTGCACTCGAGTGGAGGAAGTGTGTTCGACGCTATCGACAAGTCCATATTGTCCGTCCTGCAGCAGGACAGCACGCTCTCGGTGGCCGAGATCGCCGACCGTGTGAACCTTTCGACCACGCCATGCTGGCGACGCATTCAGAAGCTCGAGCAGGACGGCGTGATAGCGCGTCGCGTGGCGCTTCTGGATGCGAAGAAGCTCAACGTGGGCGTGACCGTTCTGGTGGAAATCAAGACCGCGGAACATACCGCCGCATGGTTGCGGCGTTTCTGTGACGTGGTGGCGACGATCCCCGAGGTGGTGGAGGTCCATCGCATGAGCGGGCACATCGACTACATGCTCAAGGTGGTGGTGCCGCATATCGACGCGTATGACAGCGTATACAGGCGTCTGATCGGCGCGGTCGACATCTTCGATGTCAGCTCAAGCTTCGCGATGGAGACCATTAAGCAGACCACCGTATTACCGCTCGATTACATGCTGTGACCGCGGGGCCGAGCAGTTTGTCGACAGGGGCGGAGAAGGACGGAATTTCACCGGCGCGGCGGGAGCCGCGGAATGGAATTCCAAAACGGGCAGCGCAAGCGAATTGTTTCAAAAAAACATTCCAGGCCCGGACGATAGACTTGTTTCATCGATGACGCGTTCGGGCAAGAGGCTGACCGAAGCCCGATTGAAAGCATGACGGAAATTTGCGACACGATGATGACGCGGTCACGCGTAGGAATACTGATAGAACGGACGAAGAGCCAATACATTCGACAAGGGAGCGGTTCAAACGTGAAGCTCAATATCGGAACTCGCCGGGCCATCTCGAGCCAGGCATCAGGGGTTGCCATCGCGGTTGCCGTTGCACAGGTTTTCATCGCGGCGTCGGCGCATGCACAACAGGCCGCACAGCAGTCATGGCATCTCGCAAGCGGTCCGTTAGACCGCACGCTGGTCGAAATCGCCCAGGCGGCCAACGTGAGGTTGAGCTACGACGCGGGCCTCGTGCAATCGTTGAAATCGTCGCCGGTGGAGGGCAGCTATACCGCCGAGGCCGCGATTCGACAAGCGCTCCGCGGCACCGGTCTCGACCTCGTCGCGACGGGCAGCGGTGGCCTGACCATTCAGAAGGCGGTTGCGAAGCCCGCTGCGGCCGCGCCCGTCGCGGCGTCGGCGGCGGCAGCCTCTGTGGGGCCTGTCGATACCACGCTTCCGCTGATCAGCGTGGCGGCCAGCCGGGACTCCGGCGGCACCGGCTTCGTCGCGGAATCGTCGTCCACCTATGCGCGCTCGGATGTGCCGCTGAGCGAGACGCCGAAATCGGTCAGCGTCATCAACGCGGCGGTGATCCAGAGCCAGGCCGCTCAGTCGCTCTCCGACGTGCTGAGAAATGCTTCCGGTGTCGTCACGCGTCCGGGGCCGCTTGGTGTGCCGAGTTACACGATTCGAGGGTTTGTAGCGCAAAACCTCACATCGGATGGATTGGCGACTGTCGGGACTGCCCCCAACGTTACGCCGACGATCGCCATCTCGAGCGTGGAAGTGGTCAAGGGGCCCTCGGCCATCGTGAATGGCAACAGTCCGCCGGGAGGCGTCATCAATCTCGTCAAGAAGACGCCGCAGGCCGAGCCGTTTCACGAAATCCAGGTGGGCTACGGTTCCTACGGCGACGAGCAGATCGCGCTGGACAGCACGGGCGCCATCACCGCCGACAAGAAGCTTCGGTATCGCTTCATCATCTCGGGCGAGCGGGTTGGCCAGAATTCGATGGGATATGACGGCGAGAGAAATTTCTACTTCGCCCCGACCCTGCAATGGAAGGACTCGACCACGGATGTGACGGTCGGCTATGAGCGCACGGTCAATCGCGAGCCGGTTCCCCAGTTCACGCTCGGCCATGCCGCCGGCGATATCTATCGAAACTATATCGACAAGCCGCTAGGCACGCCGTCCGACCATTTCGGCGCGCAAACGGACAATATTTTCATTCACCTGGAACAAAAGCTCGGCACGGCGCTGACCTTCGTGAGCAAGGGTTCCTATACGCGGACCCAACAAACGCAGCAAGCCTGGACAACGGCGACGCCGCTCTCGGCGACCAACGGCACGTTGTTCCACAACTTCGATTCGGTCTCGGATTTCTACAGTTGGAGCTTCCAGAATTACCTGCGAGCCAAGTTCGATATCGGTGCTGCAAAAAATACGGTGATTGCCGGCTGGGACGTTCTTCGCTACAGCCAGCATCAGTCTGACACCACGACATCGAAATTCATTTCCATTCCGAATGTCTTCGGCTCATTTACGCTTCCGTCTCCCGACACGGGAAACGTGATGCCGAATAACACTACCTACTTCACTCAAACCGGTTTATATCTACAAGATCAGTTTTCCTATAAGAATTTCCATGCGCTCGCGTCCGTGCGCCGGGATACCTATCTGACACATGCGACCTACGCCGGTACCCCACCAGCGGGAAGCCATCAGAACGCCTATAGCCCGAGCCTCGGCCTGCTCTACGAACTGACCTCCGAGGTTGCTGCCTACGCCAGCTACAACCGCGGCTTCCAGCCGGGCACGTCGCTTCAATTCGGTGGCGGTGTGCTCCCCCCGCAAATCAGCCAGCAAGTCGAAGTGGGCATGAAGTTCAACCTGCTGGACGACAAGCTGGCCATTACGACCTCGGCCTACCGCACCTCGTTCAGCAACTACAACGTCAACGATCCGCTCCATCGCGGTTTCTCTATTGCGACCGGCGGGGCCGTCAGCCGCGGATTCGAGGCAGAGATCAGTGGCCAGCCACTGCCCGGCGTCAACCTGATTGGTAGCTATACGTACAACGACTTCGTTCAGCCTTCGGGCAGCAAAATCGCCGTGAACCTGCCCAAGAACAGCGCCAGCCTGTGGGCCACCTACAACTTTCAGACTGAAAAGCTCCAGGGTTTCGGGGTCGGCGCGGGGCTCTTCTTCGCGAGCGGGCAGTACATCGGCTCGGGCTCGGCGTACCGCATTCCCAGTCAGGTGGAGACGGATCTCGGCCTGTTCTATCGGAAGAAAGGTTACGGCCTGAATCTTTCGATCAAGAACGTATTCAATCGCAAGCTCTACTACAGCAGCACGACGCCCAGCATGATCCCGATGGGACCGGAGCGGACGGTCATGCTGACCGGAACCTATGACTTCTGATTCCTTGCCCGGCCGCCCCTGGGATGACATCGCCGTGCGCGAGAACACGTCCCAGGCGCCCCATGCGCGCACCCGCCGCGTCGCGTGTGCCGCGGGTGTACTGCTTGCACACGCGCTCGGGCTGTACGTTGCGGTTCACGAAAGCGCGGTGACGCTCAGGCTCGAGGCCGGGCGTCCGGCGGGCGGCACGGTGCAGGTGCAACTGGTCGCCGCGCCGGCGCCGCGGCCCGCACCGACACCGCCTGCGCCGCCCAAGCCGCACACCGAGCCGCCGAAACCCGTGGCGCCGGCGAAGCCGGAAAAGGCGCACGTGCTGGCGTCGCGCGCGCCGAGCCCGCGTACGGCGGAGGCGGCACCTCAGGAGACGCCGAAACCCGCCGAACCGCGGCCGGCCGCGCCGGCGCCCACGCCGCATCCCGCACCTGAAGCGGCGCCGGCACAACCTGTCGCGCAACCCGCGCCCGGGCCGAACCTGCTGGACGCGCCGAGGCAAATCAGCGCGGGCGAGTTGAAGCAGTTGGGATGCCAGATGCCGCGACCCGACTACCCGGCGAAAGCGCGCCGGCTGCAACAGGAAGGCACGGTGGTCGTGCATCTGAGCATCGGCACCGACGGCGCGGTGACGTCTGCGCGCGTGGCGCAGAGCAGCGGCTCGCCGCTGCTCGACGCGGCCGCCGTCGCGGCGATCCGTGCCGGCCGCTGTCACCCGTACGAGACCGCGGGCATCGCGCGCTCGGTCGAAGCTTCCCAACCCATCGCATTCAACCTGAACGACTGAACCCGCACCAATCGGAGCAACACATGGAACAGTATGGCATCGCCAACGTCTGGCAACAGGGTGACTTCGTTACCCGCTTCATCTTCGTTTTCCTGATCGGCATGTCCGTCGTCTCGTGGTTCGTGATACTGACGAAAGGATTCGCCAATCGGCGTCTCGAATCGCTCGGCAAGCGCGCGCAAACGGGTTTCTGGTCCAGTGCGTCGATCAGCGACGGCATCGCGGCGCTGGGCGAGCGCGGTGACAATCCTTATCGTGCGCTGGTGCTTGCCGGGCGCGAAGCGAATGAACAGCATGCGGGCAACGAACCGTCGATGCAGGGCAGCCTGAGCGCGAGCGAATGGGTGGCGCGCGGGCTGCGCAACGCATTCGACGACGAAGTCGCGCGCCTGCAAAACGGCCTGGCCGTGCTGGGCTCGATCGGCAGCACCGCGCCGTTCGTGGGGCTGTTCGGCACCGTCTGGGGCATCTATCACGCACTCATGGCGATCGGCATGTCGGGGCAGGCCAGCCTCGATCACGTTGCGGGCCCGGTGGGCGAGTCGCTCGTGATGACGGCGATCGGGCTGTTCGTCGCCATTCCGGCGGTGCTCGGCTTCAACTACGTGAACCGCGGCAACAAGCGCGTGAGCCATCGGCTGAACCGCTTCGCGCACGAGCTGCACGTGTATTTCGTCACCGGTGCGAAGGCCCGTGCCGACGCTGGCCGGCCGGTCGGCGCACCGGCCGCGACCAAGCGCGCGACGCCCAACCTGGCCGCGTGAAGGAGCCTGCCATGTCAATGATTACCGATGGCGGCGGCGACGAAGGCGTCATGAACGACATCAACATGACACCGCTGATCGACGTCATGCTGGTGTTGCTGATCATCTTCATCGTGACGCTGCCCGTCATCAACAAGGCGGTGAAGGTCGATCTTCCGCAGGCGGCCGCGCAGCCGGCCGTGTCGAAAACCCAGGACATCGATCTGTCGATCACGGCGGACAAGACGGTGCTGTGGAACAAGCAGCCGGTCGACGCGGATGCGTTGAAGGCACGCGTGGCCGAGGCCGCGGCGCAGGGCGAGCCGCCCGCGGTCAATATCAACGCGGATCAGCACGTCGAGTACGGCAAGGTCGCGACCATTCTCGCGGCGCTCCAGGGCGGTGGCCTCAACAAGATTAACTTCGTGATGCAACCGCCCGAGGCGCACCAATGACGGTGAACGGCGCTTCTCCAATGGACCGCGCGGAAGACGCTGAAGCGCGCCGCCACTTTCCGTCGGTTTGGCGACTGCTGTTCCCCTACTGGCGTACGCGCGAAGGCGTGTTCTCGCTGATACTGCTGATGCTCGTGATCGGGTCGAGTTGGGCCACGACGTACGTGATGCTGTGGAACAACAACTGGACCGGCACGTTCTACGATGCGATCGGCGCGTCGCGATTCAAGGTGCTGCCGGAGCTGCTCGTGCGTTTCCTGCTCGTGGCGATGGCCGGTGCGGCCGTGCAGATTACCGGGGTGGTACTGCAGGAAATCGTGCAGATCCGCTGGCGCAGATGGCTCACGACATGGCTCGCCGAAAAATGGCTCGCGCACAACAACTACTACCGGATCGAACGCGACCGGGAACTGGAGAACGTCGATCAGCGTATCGCGGAGGACGTGAAGCTGTTCGTCAACGACACGCTGCTGCTGGGTCTCGGGCTTCTTTCGGTACCGGTCAGCGTCGTGTCGTTCAGCGTCGTGCTGTGGCGCATGGGCGGGCCGTTGCAGGTGCATGTCGGCGGATCGTCGTACGTATTGCACGGTTATCTGGTGTTCGCCGCATTTGCCTACACCAGCGTCATTTTCGCGGCGACGCATTATCTGGGCCGCCGGCTCATCACGCTGACGGCCAGACAGCATCGTGTCGAGGGCGATTTTCGCGTGCTCATGGTGGGCGTGCGTGAATTCGCGGAACAGATCGCGTTCTTTCAGGGGCAGACGACCGAGCATGGGCGTCTGCAGTCATCGTTTCGCTTCGTGGTATCGAATCTCTACACGACGCTGTGGGTGAGGACGCGCGTCTCGTTCTTTAACAATATCGTCGGTCAGTTGAGTTCGGTCGTTCCGATCGTTCCGACCTTGCTGATGCTGCCGCAACTGATGTCGGGTGGGCTGACGCTCGGCGGGCTGATGAAATCGAACAGCGCATTTAATTCCGTCACGGGGTCGTTGGCATTTTTTTGGCAAGCCTATCCGGGGTTTACGTCGTGGCGCGCGGAAGCCAACCGTTTACGCGAAGTCCTGCACGTGAGCGAGCATGAGCCGAGGCAGGAAATCGTGCTTCAAGAAAGCCGCACCGGAGCGGTCGCCGCGAGCGGGCTCGTATTGCGCGACGCGTCCGGCGACACACTGTCGCGCGTGCCCGACTTCGTGCTCCCAGCCGGCCGGCGGTGCCTCGTGCGAGGTCGCTCGGGGTGCGGGAAAAGCACGTTGCTGCGGGCGCTGGCCGGCCTATGGCCCTACGGCGAAGGCACGATCGTGCGTCCGGCAGCCGGCACGTTCTTCTTGCCGCAACGCAGCTATATCCCGCCGGGCTCGCTGAAGGCGGCGGTGACCTATCCGCGCGACGCGTCGGCATACCCCGACAGCGAATGCGAGGCACTGCTGCGCGCATGCGGATTGTCGGCCTATGCGCGCTTGCTCCATGTCGAAGACCGCTGGAGCGCTCGGCTGTCCGGTGGCGAGCAACAGCGCGTGGCATTTGCGCGCGTGCTGCTCGCCAAGCCTTCTGCAGTGTTCCTTGACGAATGCACGTCCGCACTCGATAGCCAGAGCGAGAAGGAACTGTACGGTCTGTTGATCGAGCGCTTGCCTCAGGCGACGGTCGTCAGCGTCGCGCATCGCAAGGAACTGCTGGCGTTTCACGACACCACGCTCGATTTCCCCGCTCCGTCGGTACCGGAAGCACGACAGGACGCGGCCGACGAAGCGCAGGGTGCACACGCCGGCAGCCGCCCATACATGGGAACGCAGCTGTGTTGAGCGCCACGATCCCAACCGGCACCGTGCATTTGAACCATGTACGGCGCGCCAACAAGTGAAACAGGACAAGGTCGATTCATGAGCAATCTGAAAGCAGTGACGCTGGAAACCATCGAAGCCGATGTAATCAACAACCCGCTGCCCGTACTGGTCGACTTCTGGGCGCCCTGGTGCGGTCCGTGCAAGGCGCTCGCGCCGACGCTGTCGAAAGTGAGCGAGCAGTTTCAGGGCAACGTGGCGTTCGTGAAGATCGACGTGGACGAGAATGCCGGCGTACGCGAACGATTCGGTGTTCGCGGGATTCCGACGCTGATCCTGCTGCGTGACGGCAAGGAGCTCGGCCGCGTGGTCGGCAATCGCTCCGCCACGCAACTGGCCGGCTTCATCGACAATCACCTCGGCTCCGTGACGCCGTTGCCGACGGCGATCGCCGTTGCACCGAACGCGTTCGGCGGCGACGCCCAGCTCAAGGCGGAACGCCTTGCCGCGTTGCGCGCGTGGCTGGACCGCAAGCGGGCCACGCCTTCCGAAGCGATGTGGGATGGTGAAATCGGCAGCGCCATTCAGTTCGTCTGCAACACCGCGGACGTGGACGATTGCGCGAGGATGCTGGGTATCCCGGCCAACGTGCTGGCCGTGGTGGAATCGCTGTCGAGCTATCGCAGCACCCATCTGAACGGCGCGGAGTTCGTCGCGCACTGGCTGGACGCCGTGCCGGTGGGTGCGAATCTCGCGCGGCTGCCGCAAATGCTGCTGACGGATCTACTGTCCGGCGGCGAGA
This sequence comes from Burkholderia sp. CpTa8-5, assembly GCF_017815045.1. Classification (NCBI taxonomy): domain Bacteria; kingdom Pseudomonadati; phylum Pseudomonadota; class Betaproteobacteria; order Burkholderiales; family Burkholderiaceae; genus Burkholderia; species Burkholderia sp. CpTa8-5. Next base: position 662,444 of record NZ_JAGIQD010000001.1, on the reverse strand, counting down.
TGACCGAGTTGATCGGCGGCGACCCGGCGTTGCTGTCGATTCGCGACCGGCTGGCCGCGCAGCATGACCCCGCTCGGGCGGAAGGGCCCCTGGATTCGGAACTGGCCGCGATCAAGCAGGCGCTCGCGAAAGCCGATACCACCGCGGCCGGCGCCGCGCACGCGTTGGCGGCACGGCTTCTCGTATTGGTCGCTCAGCCGCTCGGCGACGCCGCGATCGTCACCGACTTCATATTCGGCCTGGCGGGCGCGCATTGGGAGTTGTTGCGCGCGGCCTGCAACTGGACGCGCGATGACGACCGACGCTTCATGCAGCTCGCCGAAGAAACGTCGAATCGCGCGGTGGAGCGCGGCGAAGAGGCTTCGCAAGGCGACAAGACTCTCGAGCGAATTGGGCTGGTGGATTCCGAACTCATTGCACGGTTTCGGTCTCACTACGGCGACGGCACGAAGGCCATGAAAAAGGTCGGCACGAGCATCGGCGATCGTTTGATCGGGCTGACGAAGCGCTGCGCGTGAATCATCGCGGAAAAGGCGCGCGCCGAACGTAAATTCCGGATGCGTCGGCGTGCGCGAAAAACGATTCCACGAATCCGCGAGACGGCGATTTCTTTCGTAAAAAAAATTCGGTCGCGCTCGATAGACTGTTTCCAATGTGCTCCCGCTCGACATGACGCGAAAACGTCTCGGTAGAAAGTCGGACTCGTGGGGCACGCGGCAATCCAACACTCGGAGTGATTCCATGCATGACGGCGGTACGCAGTGGCGCGACGTGAAATCCGGCCTGGAGGCGGCGGCCGAATGTGCACTCGATCTTGCACGACGCGCAGGGGCCGACGGCGTTCGTGTGGAGGTCGATCATGTCGAATCGCGGGCAGCGACCGTGCGCAACCGGATGCCGACCGAACGGAGCCTTCGACTGTCATCATCGGTCTCGCTCGTGGTCTATCGCAATGGCCGACGCGGTGCGACGACCTCGTCCGATTTGTCTCCCGACGGCCTCGCCGGTGCGGTGGCGGCCGCCATCGACATCGCGTCGGTCACGGACGTCGATGCCGCCGCCGGCCTGGCCCCGGCAGACTTGCTCGCCAGGGACTTCATCGATCTGGACTTGTATCATCCGCTCGATCTGTCGCTTGATGAGATGCTCGACGACGCCCGTCGCGCGGAAGAGGCCGCGTTCTCCACGAGCCCGGCCATCGTGACGACCAACGGCGCCAGCGTCAGGACTTCCGCGGGATTGTCGCTGCTCGCGACCAGCGAGGGGTTTGGTCACGGCGTGCCGTGGTCCACGCATTTCGTGTCGTGCATGCCTGTCGCGGCAGGCACTGGCGAGAAACAGATGGGATTCTGGAGCGATGGCGCGCGCGCTTATGCCGATCTGGACGCACCCGCACGGATCGGAACGTTGGCCGCGACACGTGCGCTCGCGCTGCTGGGCAGCACGCAGATTGAAACGCAGCGTTGCCCCGTGTTGTTCGAGCCGCTGGCCGCGATGTCGCTGCTCGGCGAGTTCGTCAACGCGGCATCCGGCGATGCGCTTTATCGGACGGGCTCGTACCTGACCCACCGTCTCGGTACTCGCATCTTTGCCGATCACATTCAGGTGGACGAAGATCCGTTCGTGCCGAGAGGCATGGCGAGCCGATGCTTCGACGCCGACGGCGTGGCCGCGTCCCGGCGATCGGTTGTCGAGGCAGGCATGTTGCGCGGCTATTTTCTTGGCTTGTACGCGGCCCGGCGTCTCGGCATGGCGCCGACCGGCAACGGTTGGGGCCCGCACAACCTCGAAGTGCGCAGTGCGAAAACCGCCAACACGGACGGGCTCGACGCGATGCTGGAAAGGCTGGATCGCGGCTTGTTCGTCACCGAGATGGCGGGCGGCGGTGTGAATCGGCTGACGGGGGATTTCTCGCGTGCCGCGAAAGGGTTCTGGGTGGAGAACGGCCAGATCCGTTTCCCGGTCACCGGCATCACGATCGCGTCGAATCTGAATGCGATGTTTTCCGGCCTGCTCGCCGTGGGGGCCGACACCGTGACCAGGGGCAGCTTCCGCACGGGTTCGTGGCTGATCGATGAAATGAGAATCGGCGGCAACTAACGCGTGCGATGCGCGCGGCCATCCTTTCCTGTCACATACCGGTACGACACCATGCTGGACACGAACGAAACCCTGACTGACACCTGTGCCCCCTCGCTCCACGACATGCGCCGCGCGGCGTATGCAGGGTTGCTCGACAAACACGGCATCGACGAAACGCATTTGTTCGCCGCGCTGAACAGCGCGCTCGGGCAGTCCGGCGACTTCGCCGACATCTATCTGAAGGAGTCGATCGCCGAATCGTGGTCGCTAGAAGGCGGCGCGGTGCGGGGCGGCGCGTGGCTATGCGATTCGGGATTCGGCATTCGCGTGCTGAATGGCGAGGAGACGACGTTCGCGAGTTCGCAAAGGATCGGAGCGGACGCGTTGCGCACGATCGCGCGGCAGATTCGTTCGGGACCGGAGGTTTTTTCCCACGCAACGCCTCGCGGCGAGCCACCCGGTTCCGCGGCGGCGCGATCGATCTATCTTCCGCGCGCCTCGCTCGGCGCGATCGGCGCTGAGCGCAAACTCGCGCTGCTCAAGCGCGTGGACGAACTGGCGCGTTCGAAGGATCCGCGCGTGGTCGAGGTCAACGCGATGCTCGCCGCGACGCACGAGACGGTGTGGATCGCGCGCTGCGACGGGCTCAGTGTCGGCGACGTGAGACCCATGCTGCGGTTGGCGATCAACGTTCGCGTCAAATCGGGCGACCGCGTCGAAAGCGCGAGCGGGGGAATCGGCGGTCGCTACGAAATCGCTTCGTGGTCGGACGACGACCTCCGCACGCTGGTATGCGACCGCGTCGAAGCCGCGCTGACGAAACTGGATGCACGGCCCGCGCCGGCGGGAAAAATGACCGTCGTCGTCGGGCCCGGCTGGAACGGCGTGCTGTTGCACGAAGCCGTAGGCCATGGTCTCGAGGCCGACGGCATACGGCGCAAGACCTCGGTGTTCGCGGGCCGCATCGGCGAGCGCGTGGCGGCGCGTAACGTCACCATCGTCGACGACGGCACGCTCGAAGGCCGCCGTGGCTCGCTCAATGTCGACGACGAGGGTTGTCCGACGCAACGCACGGTGTTGATCGAGGACGGCGTGTTGCGCGGCTGCATGCAGGACTCGCTCAACGCGCGCCTGATGAACATGCGGCCGACGGGCAACGGCCGCCGCGAGGGCTATGCGGTGTTGCCGATGCCCCGCATGACCAACACGTTCATGCTCAACGGCGATCGCGAGCACGACGAGATCATTGCGTCGGTAAAGCGCGGGATCTATGTGGCGGGGCTCGAGGGCGGGCAGGTCGACATCACGAGCGGGCAGTTCGTGTTCGAGGCGTCGGAAGCATTCCTGATCGAAAACGGCAGGCTCTGCGCGCCCGTGAAAGGCGCGACGATCACCGGCAACGGGCTCGAAACGATCCAGAAAATCAGCATGGTCGGCAACAACCTCGAACTCGACACGGGCCGCGCCGTGTGCGGCAAGGCCGGCCAGTCGGTGCCGGTGAGCGTGGGGCAGCCTACCGTTCGCGTGGACGACATGACGGTGGGCGGAACGGCGTGATGAATGCGTGCGGACCTTTGGCGAGCCGACGATGAGAGGGTGGGCGCAGCGTCTCGACCAGTCGAGAATCCGGTCGCGGGCGGACAAGACGGAACGCCTGCCTTTGCCGAAGGCCATTCGCGATGCGCTTTCACTGGAGTATCACCTTCAGCTCGAAGCGCTGCGCGCCGGGGCCGGCTCGCTGACCGCGCTGCGCATCCTGCTGCGCGTGGCGATGGCCGCCGCGATGTTGCGCGAGCTCGGCTACGGCGGGCAACACCTGCATGCGGCCGACGAATACGAGCGCATCGCCGGTCATGCATATGAATCGGGAGAGGAAGGTCGCTACGGATTCGATCCGGCCGCCTTTCGCGCCTTCGCGGCGCTCGTGACGGATCATGACTCGCAACTCGAGACAGCGCCCGTCCGGGTGATCGACGTCGTCGCACGGCAACTGGAGCGACCCGGCGCGGCGCAGTGAAAGCGGCACGTTCGCGACAACGAACGGCACGCGAGGCTGTCAGCCGGCAGTCGAGCGTCGACGCGGGTGCCGCCGGCTCATGTCATCAGATAGCACTGCGTCAAGGCCTGCGCGATATATTTGCGCACCATGCTCACCGACACGCCGAGCCGCTCGGCGATTTCAGCGTGCGTGAGGCCGTCGATCTGACTCATCACGAAAGCGCTTTTCGCATTGGGTGACAGGCCGTTCAACGCCTGATCCACGAGCAAGAGCGCCTGCGTCACTTCCGCCATGCTTTCCGCCGACGGCGTGACGGCTTCTTCCCGATGGGCGAGCGTCTCCAGATACGCGCGTTCCAGGTCGCGGCGGCGCCACATCTCGTAGGTGAGGCGCTGGGCGATGACCGTGAGAAAGGCCCGCGCATCGCGCACCGCTGTCAGGTCCTGCATACCGGCAAGTTCCGCGAACGACGACGACGCGAGATCTTCCGCATCGGCAGGCGAGCCGACGCGCCTTTGCAGTTTCGACTTCAGCCATGCATAGCTCGCGCGGAATTCACTCGTCAGCCATGCCGCGCGCGAGCGCGTGCGTTCGTCGTCGACATCGCATCTCGTGGGGGAGCCACTGATCGGTGAACTGTAATTCATATGAAACGGATTCCTGGACCCGTGGCGTCAAGGCACGCAAGCGTGCACGAAAACGGCACATGAAGAAGCGCACTTTATTTGCGCCGCCACGCCGCTGGAAGTGACAACGCCTCTGCGCAGCGCCCAGGCTTGAGTATGCCATTACAAAAACCGCTGGACTCAAAGTGGTTTGAAACCAACGCAATATTTTGCGCCGTCGTTTCGCTGCCGCAGGACCGCGCCGTCATCGATCGATAAGTCTGATGAATACGCGAACGATACGGACACCGCATCATCGACGGAACCAAGGAATCATGGAATCGTTATGAGGTCACGCTCGGAACGAGCGCGGGGAATTCGCGGCATCCTTTCGGTTGGAGACCGCTTCTGAGCCGCATCGACGTGGACCTGGCACATGCGTGTTTCAATCCGCGCCCGAGCGTGACGTGACGATCGCCGTCGAGCTTTGGCGGCGTATGGTCCGACCGCGGACGTTCCGTTATCGACAACGGCGCGTATCGACACGCGAATGACGGGCTGCGATTACACGAAACTATGGGACGGGCCAAACCTGTATTGGCCTTCGGGGCAACGCCAGCCCGGTGTCAGCATGAGCAGGCCCCAAGCGCCAATTGCCGCGCGACCGGCTTCATCCCGCATCGTCAATGCGATCCGTCGTGCCTGATCCCTGCCGCGTCGAGCTGCCGAAGTTTCGCGTACAGCGTCGTGCGTGAAATGCCGAGTTGCCGCGCGGCCGCCGACACATTGCCGTCGTGCTCGTCGAGCGCGCGCCGGATCGCGTCGAGTGACTGTTCGTGCAGGCTCGCCTGCGGGCCGGCGGCCGACCCGACGTTGCACACGTCGGCAGCGTCTTCGAGCACATCGGCGTGACGCGCCCTCGTCGCCCGGTCGAGCGGCGCACGCACGGTGCGCACCCATACGTGGCTACCATCGTCGCGCGCGATCCGCTGCGGCGTGCGTGCCGGTGTCAGCAACCGGCGCTGCTGCGCGGGCGTCGCGCCCGGAAATAGTTGCCGGAGATCGACCGGCGCCGCCGGCCCGGCGGGCGCGAGGTCGAGCATCTGGCGGGCCAGGCGGCTCACCGCGCGCACGCGGCCCGCTTCGTCGAGCGCGATGACGCCGGCGAGCGGCGTGCCGAGCCAGCGCGGATCGAATTGCACCTGCAGCAGATGGCAGTCGCGCAGCATCGCATAGAGCCGCTGTTCGGCGGCGAGCGACGCGTGCCGGAACGGCTCGCGCAGTTGCGCGACGTTGCGCCTGCCGATGCCGGTGATATCGAGCGCGCCGATCACTTCGCCGTCGAAGCCGACCAGCGGCACCGCGAGACAGAACACCCGCGACAACTCGTGGAGATAATGCTGCGCGCCCGCGACGATGGCTTCGCTACCGTCGTGAATCACGCAGCTCGGCGCGGTCGTGCCGATGTTCGGCTCGACGATCCTGCGCCCGGCGACGATCGGCGTCAGCAGCGCGTCGTCGCATTGCGGGCTGCGCCGCGCATGGACGATCGTGCCGTGCGGATTGACGCACATGATCGTCCATTCGGTGCCGCCGAATGCGGCCCACAGCGGCTCGATTTCCTGCGCGACGCAGCGATGGAGCCGCCGATCCGCGCGCGATTCGTCGCGCTCGCGCTGCATTTCATAGCGGGCGGTTTGCCACGGCCGGAGCCCGGCGTCGCGCGAGCGCAGCCACGAGCGCGCGACGCTGGCCGGCAACGCCGTTTCCGGCAGCGGCTCGCCCGCGGCGAAGCGGGCGCGGAGCCGGTCGAGGTCAACCGGCCGTGCAGGGGATTCAGGGGCCATGTTCACGCTGCGCTCCATTCAAGGTCGATATCCGTGCCAGACGTGTCGGCCTGGCGTGTCGCGCGAATGCGTAATATAGCCCGGTGCCTGATGCCGGGTATTTTCCCGAGAAGAGGCGCCGCCGCGTGCTGCCGGCGGCGCCTGTTGCGCTCAGTGCGGCAACCGCAGGATCGGCTTGAGCGTGATCCCCTTGCTGCTGTCTTCCGCCGCCTGGTTGATCTGGTCGAGCGGATAGAACTTCACCAGCCGGTCGAACGGAAACCGCCCTTGCAGATACAGCTGCACGAGCTGCGGAATGAACGTCTGCGGCACGCTGTCGCCTTCGACGATGCCGCGAATCGTGTGACCGCCGAGCAGCAGGCTGTTCACGTCGAATTCGGCTTTCGTACCCAGCTTCGGCGCGCCGACCACGCCCATCGTGCCGCGCGAGCCGAGCGCGTCGATTCCTTGCGACAGCACCGCCGGCAGCCCGGTCGATTCGAGCGCGTAGTCGACGCCGCCGCCGGTGATCTCGCGGATCGCGTCGGCCACGTCGACTTCCCGGCTGTTGATCGCGTGCGTCGCACCGAGCTCGAGCGCCAGCGCGAGCCGCGACGGCACGATGTCGACGGCGATGATCGTCGTCGCGCCGGCGATGCGCGCGGCCATCACCGCGCTCATGCCGACGGCGCCGGCGCCGAAGCTCGCGAAGCTGCTGCCCGGGCGCACCGCGAGCGAGTTGATCACCGCGCCCGCGCCGGTCTGGATCCCGCAGCCGAGCGGGCCGAGCAGTTCGAGCGGCGCGTCCTTCGGCACCTTGATCGCGTTGTTCTCGCGGGCGAGCGCATAGCTCGCGAACGACGACTGCGCGAAGAAATGATCGTGCAGCGGTTGTCCGGCTTCGTCGCGGATGGCCGTCTGCCCGTCCGTGTCGGCGCCGCCGAAATTCAGCGCGAAGAACTGCCGGCAATACGCGCCGTGGCCGCCGACGCACGACGCGCAGTGGCCGCACGCGCCGTAGGTGAGCACGACGTGGTCGCCCGCGGCGAGCGTCTTCACGTTCGGGCCGACCGCCTCGACCACGCCGGCGCCTTCGTGACCGAGCACGGCGGGCAGCGGCACCGGGTAGTACTGGTCGCGTACGATCAGGTCGGTATGGCACAGGCCGGTCGCGACGACGCGCACGAGCACCTCGTCGCCGCGCGGCGCGCGAATGCGGGCCGCCTCGATCGAGAAGGGTGCGCCGGCGGCGCGCGCGACGGCCGCGGTGACGGCGCGCGTATCGTTTTCGGTGTACATGTCGGTCTCCTCGTCAAATCGGATACAGCGGCGCTTCGCCCTTGATCGTCAGCCACTGCCACTGCGTGAATTCCTCCCAGTTTGCCGCACCGCCGATGCTCGTGCCGTTGCCCGATGCGCCGACGCCGCCGAACGGATTGATCACTTCGTCGTTGACCGTCTGGTCGTTGATGTGCAGCAGCCCGGTGTTCAACCGCTCGCCGATCCTCAGCGCGCGGCCGACGTCGGCCGACAGGATCGCCATCGACAGTCCGTATTCGGTTTGATTGGCGAGCGCGATCGCGTCTTCGTCGGTATCGAACGGCACGACGATCGCGACCGGCCCGAAAATCTCCTCGTCGAATGCCGGATTGCCCGGCGCGACGCCGCTCAGCACGGTCGGCTCGAAGAACAGGCCACGATGATTGCCGCCCGTCTCGACCCGTGCGCCCGCACGGCGCGCCGCGTCGACCACGCTCGCCGCATGGTCGCGTTGCGCGGCGTTGATCAGCGGGCCGAGGCCGACGTCGCCGCTGGCCGGATCGCCGACGCGCAGGCTTCGCGCCTTCTCGACGAGCTTCGCGACGAAGCGGTCGTGAATCGCGCGCTGCACGAGCACGCGGCCGGTCGCCATGCAGATCTGGCCTTGATGCAGATACGCGCCCCATGCGGTGTTGGCGACCGCGCGGTCGAGGTCGGCATCGTCGAGCACGATCAGCGAATTCTTGCCGCCGAGTTCGAGCGATACCTTCTTCAGGTGGCGGCCCGCCGCTTCGCCGACCTTGCGCCCGGCCGCGGTGGAGCCGGTGAACTGGATCATCGCGACGTGCGGATCGGCGACCAGCGCCGCGCCGGCCGCGCCATCGCCGGGCAGTACGTGCAGCACGCCCTCGGGCAGGCCGGCGAGCTCGAACACGCGGGCGATCGCGACGCCGCCGCACACGGCGGTACGTGGATCGGGCTTCAGCACGACCGCGTTGCCGAGCGCGAGCGCCGGCGCGACCGCGCGTATCGCGAGATACAACGGGAAATTGAACGGCGAGATCACGCCGATCACGCCGCGCGGACGGCGGCGCGCGAGCGACAGCCGGCCGGCCGCCGACGGCAGTACTTCGCCGGCCGCGCGCGACGGCAGCCCGGCTGCTTCGTGCAGCGCCTTGATCGTGACCGACGTTTCGAACGCTGCCTTTGCGCGGGTCGAGCCGCTTTCGCGCACGAGCCAGTCGACGATCGAATCGAAGTGCGTTTCGGCGATGGCCGCCGCGCGGCGCAGGACGGCCGCGCGCTCGTCGTAGGGCAGGGCGAACCAGGCGGGCTGGGTGCGGTGTGCGGTAGCCGATGCTTCGGCGATGGCTGCGGCGTCGGCGACGCCGATGCGGCCGAGCGCGTTGCCGGTTGCCGGTTCGATTACGTCGGCGGCGTGCGGGCTGGCGTGCCAGTTTCCATTGAAGGTCTTGCCGCGCCAGATGTCGGTGTCGAACAGTGCGGGGGTGTTGCTATCCATTTGCGCTCCTGGGGAAATTCGGATCGGCCGGATCGGGCGTGGGTTGGCGTCGATCGGCATGCGCGCGAGGGTAGGCAAGCGCGGGGAAGCGGGGCTATCCGGATTTCTTCCCACGCGTGGGAGGCGCGTGGATCGGGACGCGTTTGCGATTCCGTGTGCGGAAATTGAACAGTTGTCGGGCCATTGCGCTCGCGCAATGGCCTCCCCGTCAGTCGTCCACGGATCATCCATCGGTTGCCCGGGGCGAACATCATCTGCAACTGCTGCGGGTTCGTCATCAAGCCGCGACAACGCACCGCTAGATGCCGCCGTGCGCGGCGATGAACATGGCGACGGCCGACCGGCAATAGGACTCGATTTCGTTGTCGTTCCGTGCGCTCGCCTCGTCGAAGCGCGCGACAAGCAGCAGATCGCATCCTTTGAAGAGCGCGCCAAACAAGCGGGCGGACCGGTGAGCATCGGGTACGTTCAGCATCGCTTTCGCGTGCAACTGACGCAACACGGCCTCGATTTGGGCAATGACATGGGCGGGCCCCGCTTCGTAATGGAGCTTGCTCAACGATCTTTGATTCGTCTTGTCGGCCAAAACCATGGCTTCGACGCTGCGGACGTCCGGGCTCAACAGCGTGCGAAGCAGCGATGATCCTACCGCCATGAGCTGATCTTCAGCCGAACCGGCGATGCCTTCGGTCAGGGTCTGCGGCGCAAACTGCTGGCAGTGGGCCGCCATGGCCGCGCTGAACAGCGCCTCCTTGCTCTCGAAGTGTCGATAGATGCTGAGCTTGGATATCTTCGCGCGCTGGGCGACCTTGTCCATGGTCGTCGCTTGAAAACCCAATTCCACGAAGAGTTCGCAGGCGGCGTCGACGATCGTCTGGCGAAGCGCGTCGTTGGCGGGCCGGCCGCGGCGGCCCTGGTTGTTTTCGGTCACGATCATTTCAGTACTTGACAGTATTCAAATCCGTGCATTAGGATACCATTCAGTATCATAAATATGCAAGCCAAGGGTCGGTTTCAACCGGTCGTCCGAATCAGTTTCCCCGGCCGCCCGGCGATATCGAGCGGCATTGTCCGGCCGTTCAACACGGTGACGGCGACTGTCGCGTCGTTGCCGAAGCCCTGCTCGCAGCCCGTCTGGAGCGCGTATCGCTGGACGATATGGCGCACCAAGCCCAGCCCCTCCCACCAGGACACGGAGCCCATCACCATGAATGACGTTATCATCATCGGCGGCAGCTTTGCCGGCCTTGCCGCCGCGCTGCAGTTCGGCCGTGCCCGCCGCGAGGTCACCGTGCTCGATACCGGCCGCCCGCGCAATCGCTTTGCCGGTCACTCGCATGGCCTGCTCGGCCACGATCACAAGCCGCCGCTCGACATCCTGGTCGAGGCGCGGCAGCAGCTGTCGCGCTATCCGACGATCAAGCTGGTCAATGCCCGGGCGGAGAGCGTGTCTGGCGCGATCGACGATTTCTGCGTCGTCACCGACGATCACGAAAGCTTGAGGGCGCGCCGCCTGATCCTGAGCTATGGCGTCGCCGACCAGATGCCTGAGGTTCCGGGCTTTGCCGAAAGCTGGGGCACGTCCATCGTGCCATGCCCCTATTGCGACGGCTTTGAAGTCGCCGGCCAGCATTGGGGCCTCGTCTGGTCCGGACCGCAGTCGTACCAGTCTGCCAGGCTGTTCCGCGACTGGACTGACGCGTTGACGATCTTCACTGACGGTCATGACATCGCGCCCGATATCCGGGCCGATCTGGCGCGCCGCAACCTGTCTGTCGTCGATGGCCGGATCGTCGAGATCGCGCACCAGAACGGCCATATCGCCACCGTCAATCTCGACACGTGCCGCAACGTCGCGGTCGACGTCCTGTTCGCCCAACCGCGCAACAAGCCGTCCGCCAGCCTGCACGAATCACTGGGCCTCGCCACGGTCGATACGCCTACCGGCATCGTTCTCGCGGTCGACGAGCGCCGCCAAACCAGCATGCCCGGCATCTACGCCGCCGGCGACCTCGCCACGCCGTTCTTGCCCTCGGTCACCCAGGCATCATCGCAGGGCGCGATGGCGGGTATCTTCGCCCAGCAGTCGATGGTGGTTTGAGCGCACGGATTCCTGCTCTCGTTGCGTCGTCGCGTTCGAACAGGTCGACATGGATCGACGCGGCGAAAGGCGGATCGTCGGGTCAAGGAGAATGACATGGCAAAGCAAAGTGCTGATCAGGCGGGTGACTGGAATGGTCAAAGCGGCGAGCGCTGGGTCGCCAACCAGGCTCGGCTCGACGCTCTGGTGGCGGTGTTCGGGCAGGCCGCGATCGAAGCCGCCGCGCCCGCGACGGGTGAGCGCGTGCTGGACATCGGCTGCGGCGCGGGCGCGTCGAGTCTGGCGCTGGCTGCTCGCGTCGGCGCGGCGGGCCACGTGCTGGGCGTGGACATATCCGAACCGCTGATCGATCGAGCGCGCGCGCTTGCGCGCCACGATACGCCGGCCCTGTTTCAGGTGTCCGACGCCAGCAGCGCAGCGCTGCCCGAAGGCGCGTTCGACATTCTGTTCTCGCGTTTCGGCGTGATGTTTTTCCCCGATCCGACAGCGGCGTTCGCCCATATGCGACGCGCGCTCCGGCCGGGTGGCCGGGTCGCTTTCGTCTGCTGGCGCGGGGCGGCCGAGAACGATTGGATGCGACTGCCGGTGGGCGCGCTCAAGGACATCGTCCCGCCGAGTGCGCTGCCCGATCCCGACGCGCCCGGCCCGTTTTCGTTCGGCGACCGGGAGCACCTGGCGCGCATCCTGACGGCGGCCGGTTTCGCCGAGATCGTTATCTCGCCCTTCGACGCCGCCGTCCCATTCGGCGAGGGCGAAACGCGGGACGCCGCGATCGCCGACGCAGTGAGGATGACGCTCGAGGTCGGCCCGCTGTCGCGTGCGCTCGCTGGTCAACCCGACGACATCCGCGCCCGTGCCTCCGCCGCCGTTCATGCCGCCTTCGCGAGCCTCCCCGGCGAGGGAGCGGTATTGATCAACGGCGCTGCCTGGGTCGTCACGGCACGAAATCCGGCAGGCTGACAGGGATTAACAGGCGAGACGCGGCCGCTTGGTCGCGCCGGGCGTCGTTGGCCGCTCAGATGGATGTCCGTTCCGAGCGCTGAACGAGCGCTCGCCTTGCGACAGGCAGATGGCCGGTTGCGAAGCAGAGCCGACGCCTGAGCGGCCTGCCGGCGGCGCATGCGACCGGCAGTTCGTGGCCGATTTTCGCCGACGTGATCAGGCTGAATCGCTACAATTGCCCCATCTGTCCCCTTCGACGGCATCGAATTCGAGACATGCTGACTTCCTATTTCTGGAGCGGCGACGCCATTCGCAGTCGACGCGTCAGTGACATCGTTCTATCAGGCACGGTCGACGTGCCGGTTCCTTCCGCACGGCTGCTCGCAGATTGGGAAAGAGAGACATCGTCGCGGCTCGTCCTGGAGCCGGGGGACGTCGAGGCAATGCCGTTGGCGCGAACGCAAGCGCGCTGGCCGGACTACAAGCGCTGCGTGCAGGCCATGTCCGACTGGACGGGCGCACTCGGACTGCCCAACGTGCTTGCCGCCAGTGACGTGGCCCTCATGGCCTGTCGTGGCGCGAGGTACCACCATGACGGCGCGCAATATGGCGGTGCGGCCTTCTGCAATCTCTTCCTGAGCGAGGACCGAGGGCTGGACTTGCATTTTCCCGCTACCGGCCATCGCATTCCGCTGACCCGGGGGACCGCTGTGATATTCGATACGGGCCAGCCTCATGGCGTCATTCAGCGCGGCAGTCGCGAATTTAATGCGGTCGACTTCGCGCCAGGCCGCGATTGCATCCAGATATTCCTGACCTGGGAGCTTCCCATCGAAGACGTCCATGTCGGGCAAGCGCTTGACGTCGTCTTCGACACTGCCCGTTCGACCTCGCTGCACCTGGATGAGGAACAAGTCTGGTCGAACGGCGCACCCGCCGCCGTGTGCCCGGCATCCGGTCGCTGGTATCGGCCCGGCGGCCGGTCGCACATACGACCGCTTGCCGACGCCTCATCGATGTCTTAGGGAGCATGTTTGCGTCAATGAGTGCAAGCGTGACGGCCTTCCGGTCGTTCGCCGAAACCGACGCCGACGCCGACACCGAAGCCGACGGCCCGACGGCGGCCCACCGTTTTTTTCCCTCAGGAAAACCCTGATCGACTCGGCAGGCCGCCGGTTTTCAGCTCGTTTTCCCGCTGCCGCAAGCCGCCTCGGCAGACCCCCGCCCAAACGATCCCCCGACCCCGCACAACCCGCTCCATCAACCCTCCCAGCCCGTCTGTCTACCCAAACAGGTATGGCGCACCGCAATATTTCGCATTCATGGGGCGATTTCAATACCAATTAGGTATCGAAAATCCCGCCCAAAAGTATTGGACGCCCGATTTCCCCGCCGCGTATAAATCCGTTCCATGAACAGCCCCCACGCAGCGTGTCCCATGTCCTCCCCCACCATCGAACGCATCGAAACCCGTCTCGTCGACTTGCCGACGATCCGCCCGCACAAGTTGTCGGTGGCCACGATGCACGGCCAGACGCTGATGCTCGTGAAGGTGTTCTGCAGCGACGGCGTGACCGGTATCGGCGAAGGCACGACGATCGCCGGCATGGCCTACGGTCCGGAAAGCCCGGAAGCGATGAAGCTCGCGATCGATGCTTACCTCGCACCGGCGATCATCGGCCGTGACGCGACGCGCGTTCAGACGCTGATGGCGTTCGTCGGCAAGCTCGCGAAGGTCAACCATTTCGCGAAGAGCGCGCTCGAAACCGCGCTGCTCGACGCGCACGGCAAGCGGCTCGGCGTGCCGGTCAGCGAACTGCTCGGCGGGCGTCGCCGTGATCGCCTGCCGGTCGCGTGGACGCTCGCGTCGGGCGACACGGCCACCGACATCGCCGAAGCCGAACGGATGCTCGACCTGCGCCGCCACAACGTATTCAAGCTGAAAATCGGCGCGAAAGCGCCGGAAACGGATATCCGCCACGTGGCCGAGATCAAGCACGCGGTCGGCGATCGCGCATCGGTGCGCGTCGACGTGAACATGGCGTGGAGCGAAACGCAGGCCGCGCGCGCGATTCCGGCGCTGGCCGATGCGGGCTGCGAACTGGTCGAGCAGCCGGTCGCGTCGGCCGCGGCGCTGACGCGCCTGATGCGCCGTTTCCCCGTCGCGCTGATGGCCGATGAAATCCTGCAGGGCCCCGACAGCGCATTCGACATCGCGAAGCAGCACGGCGCGGACGTGTTCGCGATCAAGATCGAACAGAGCGGCGGCCTCTTCGCCGCGCAGCGCGTGGCCGCGATCGCGGACGCGGCCGGCATCGAGCTGTACGGCGGCACGATGCTCGAAGGCGCGTTCGGCACGGTGGCGTCCGCGCACCTGTTCGCGAGCGTCGCGAACCTGCAGTGGGGCACCGAACTGTTCGGGCCGCTGCTGATCACCGAAGAAATCCTGACGCAGCCGCTGGACTACAGCGACTTCGAACTGACCGTGCCGGACGGCCCCGGTCTCGGCATCGTGCTCGACGAGGACAAGGTCAGGCGTTTCACCCGCGACGGGCTGACGAAAGTCGCGCGGTAAGTCGAGTCAGGCAAAGACCGTCATCCCCCCAAATACACGTGGAGACAGCATCATGAGCGTCAAAGTTTTCGATACCCGCGAAGTGCAGGACCTGCTGAAGGCCGCGTCGAACGCGGGCGGGCGCGGCGCCGGCGGCGACGCACGCACGCAGCAGATCGTGCTGCGCCTGCTCGGCGACCTGTTCAAGGCGATCGACGATCTCGACATCACGCCCGACGAAGTGTGGGCCGGCGTGAACTATCTGAACAAGCTTGGTCAGGATGGCGAAGCGGCGCTGCTCGCGGCCGGCCTCGGTCTCGAGAAGTATCTCGACATCCGGATGGATGCCGAGGACGAGGCGATCGGCCTCGACGGCGGCACGCCGCGCACGATCGAGGGGCCGCTGTACGTGGCGGGCGCCCCGGTGCGCGACGGCGTCGCGAAGATCGACCTCGACGCGGACGACGGCGCGGGCCCGCTCGTGATCCACGGCACGGTGAAGGATCTCGACGGCAAGCCTATCGCCGGCGCGCTGGTCGAATGCTGGCATGCGAATTCGCACGGCTTCTATTCGCACTTCGACCCGACCGGCAAGCAGAGCGACTTCAACCTGCGCGGTGCGGTGAAGACGGGCGCCGACGGCCAATACGAATTCCGCACGCTGATGCCGGTCGGCTACGGCTGCCCGCCGCAGGGCGCGACGCAGCAACTGCTGAACCGTCTCGGCCGACACGGCAACCGCCCGGCGCACGTGCACTTCTTCGTGACGAGCGATGACCATCGAAAGCTGACCACGCAGTTCAACATCGACGGCGATCCGCTGATCTGGGACGACTTCGCGTATGCGACGCGCGAGGAGCTGATTCCGCCCGTGACCGACAAGACCGGCGGCACGGCGCTCGGCATGAAGACCGATGCGTACCAGGACATCGAATTCAACTTCGTGCTGACGCCGCGCGTACAGGGCAAGGACAACCAGATCGTCGACCGCCTGCGCGCCTCAGCCACGGCATAACCCGTCCGGCAGCACGGTGGCGCGCGTGCGTGCGTCGCCGCTGCCGGCCGGTCCCCCGAGATTCAACCGATATCGATGCGAGCGTGCTTGCAGGACGCGGCACGCGCATGGAAGGAGCCATCATGTCCGTCACGATCGACGCTACCAACGAACTGGATCACCTGCTGGAAACCGCCGTGCAGGATGACAAGGCGGCCGGCATTTTCCGCTGCCGTCGCGACATCTTCACGAACGCGGAGCTGTACGAACTCGAGATGAAGCACATCTTCGAGGGCAACTGGGTGTACCTGGCGCACGAAAGCCAGATTCCGGACAACAACGACTACTACACGACGTGGATCGGCCGCCAGCCGATCGTCATCACGCGCGACAAGGGCGGCGAGCTGCATGCGGTGATCAACGCGTGTGCGCACAAGGGCGCGATGCTGTGCCGCCGCAAGCACGGCAACAAGGGCAGCTTCACGTGCCCGTTCCACGGCTGGACCTTCTCGAACACCGGCAAGCTGCTGAAGGTGAAGGACGAGAAGACGACCGAGTATCCGGTGCAGTTCAACACGCACGGTTCGCACGACCTGAAGAAGGTCGCGCGCTTCGCGAACTATCGCGGCTTCCTGTTCGGCAGCCTCAACGCCGACGTGCTGCCGCTCGAGGACTACCTCGGCGAAGCGCGCGTGATCATCGACCAGATCGTCGACCAGGCGCCGAACGGGCTCGAAGTGCTGCGCGGCAACTCGTCCTACATCTACGAAGGCAACTGGAAGATGCAGATGGAAAACGGCTGCGACGGCTACCACGTCAGCACCGTGCACTGGAACTATGCGGCGACGATGAGCCGCCGCAAGGAGGACGGCACCAAGGCGGTCGATGCGAACAGCTGGAGCAAGTCGGTCGCGGGCGTGTACGGCTTCGACCACGGCCACATCCTGCTGTGGACCCAGACGATGAACCCGGAAGTGCGGCCCGTGTACCAGCACCGCGACGAGATCCGTGCGCGCGTCGGCGACGTTCAGGCCGATTTCATCGTGAACCAGACGCGCAACCTGTGCGTGTATCCGAACGTGTTCCTGATGGACCAGTTCAGCACGCAGATCCGCGTGGTGCGGCCGCTCGGCGTCGACAAAACCGAAGTCACGATCTTCTGCTTCGCGCCAAAGGGCGAGAGCGAAGCCGATCGCACGACGCGGATTCGCCAGTACGAGGATTTCTTCAACGTGAGCGGCATGGGCACGGCCGACGATCTCGAGGAGTTTCGTGCGTGCCAGGCCGGCTATGCGGGCATCACGGCGATGTGGAACGACCTGTCGCGCGGCGCGCCGCTGTGGATCGACGGGCCGGACGAGAACGCGAAAAAGATGGGGCTGAACCCGCGCATTTCGGGCGAGCGCAGCGAGGACGAAGGACTGTTCGTGTGTCAGCACGAACACTGGGTGAACGTGATGCGCGATGCGCTGAAGAAGGAACGCGGGGAGGTGGCGGCATGAGCTTCGATTACCGGACGATTTGCGCGGCGCTGTATCGCGAGGCGCGCCTGCTCGACGATCGCGAGTGGGACGCGTGGCTGACCTGCTACACGGAGGACGTCACGTACTGGATGCCGGCGTGGGACGACGACGATCGGCCGACCGACGATCCGCAGCGCCAGATCTCGCTGATGTACTACGCGGACCGCGGCGGCCTCGAGGATCGCGTGTTCCGGATCAAGACCGAGCGCAGCGGCGCATCGACGCCCGAGCCGCGCACCAGCCACAACGTGACGAACGTCGAGGTGCTGGCCGAACGCGACGACGAGGTCGACGTGCGCTACAACTTCCACACGCTGAACCACCGTTATCGCGTGACCGATCACTTCTTCGGCACGATGTTCGTCACGTTGCGCCGGGCGGGCGACGCACTGCTGATTTCGCACAAGAAGATCGTGCTGAAAAACGACTACATCCGGCAGGTGCTCGACGTGTATCACGTCTGACGCCCGTTGTTTTGCCATGAAAGGAAGTGGAGGTGACGCGATGTCCAGCTACAAGATTGCATTGAATTTCGAGGACGGGGTAACCCGCTTCATCGACTGCAAGGCCGGCGAGAAGGTGCTCGACGCAGCCTTCCGCGCGAAGATCAACCTGCCGATGGATTGCTCCGACGGCGTGTGCGGCACCTGCAAGTGCCGTGCGGAAAGCGGGCACTACGACCTCGGCGACGATTACATCGACGATGCGCTCACCGAGGACGAAAAGGACGGCGGCCTCGTGCTGACGTGCCAGATGGTGCCGCACAGCGATTGCGTGATCGCGGTGCCGACGTCGTCGGTCGCGTGCAAGACCGGGCAAAGCAGCGTTGTCGCGACGGTCACGAAGGTCGAGCAGCACAATGATGCGGCCGTCGTGCTCGAACTCGACGTCGGCGCGAATGCGCCGGCGTTCCTGCCGGGCCAGTACGTGAACATCGGTGTGCCGGGCAGCGGCCAGCATCGGTCGTATTCGTTCTCGTCCGCGCCGGGCGACGCAAAGGTCGGATTCCTGATCAAGAAGATTCCCGGCGGCGTAATGAGCACGTGGCTTGCATCCGCGCGGCCCGGCGACACGCTCGAACTGCACGGGCCGCTCGGCAGCTTCTATCTGCGCGACGTGCAGCGGCCGCTGTTGTTCCTCGCCGGCGGCACGGGCCTCGCGCCGTTCCTGTCGATGCTCGACGTGCTCGCGCGCAGCGGGTCGCAGCAGAAGGTGCACCTGATCTACGGCGTCACGCGCGATCTCGATCTCGTGCTGGTCGACGCGATCGAAGCGCTGGCGGCGAAGCTGCCGAACTTCAGCTTCGCGACGGTCGTTGCCGATTCGGCGTCGAACCACGCACGCAAGGGCTGGGTCACGCAGCACATCCCGGCCGACGCGCTGAACGACGGCGACGTCGACGTGTATCTGTGCGGGCCGCCGCCGATGGTCGATGCGGTGCGCCAGTATTTCGACGATGCAGGCGTGAAGCCGAACAGCTTCCACTACGAGAAGTTCACCCCCAACGTCACGGCAAAGGCGGCATGACCATGCAACGATTCTCCGGCAAGGTCGTCGTCGTCACCGGCGCGGCGCAGGGCATCGGCCGCGGTGTCGCGCTGCGCGCGGCGGCCGAGGGCGGCAAGGTGCTGTTCGTCGATCGCGCGGATTTCGTCGCCGACGTGGCGGCCGAAGCGACCGGTGGCGAGACGGCCGGCTTCGTCGCCGATCTCGAAACGTACGAAGGCGCGCATGCGGCGATCGCGTATGCGGTGCAGACGTTCGGCGGCATCGACATCCTGATCAACGGCGTCGGTGGCGCGATCCGGATGCGGCCGTTCGCGGAGTTCGAGCCGGCGCAGATCGACGCGGAAATCCGCCGCTCGCTGATGCCGACGCTCTATGCGTGTCACGCCGTGCTGCCGCACCTGATCGCGCGCGGCGGCGGCACGATCGTCAACATCTCGTCGAATGCGACGCGCGGCATTCGCCGCGTGCCGTATTCGGCGGCGAAGGGCGGCGTGAACGCGCTGACGTCGGCGCTCGCGATGGAATATGCGGAACACGACATCCGCGTCGTCGCCACCGCGCCGGGCGGCACCAGCGCGCCGCCGCGCCGCGTGCCGCGCAATGCGGCCGGCGACACCGAGCAGGAACAGGCGTGGATGGGCGAGGCCGTACGGCAGGTGACCGAATCGACGTACTTCAAGCGCTACGGCAGCCTCGACGAGCAGATCGCGCCGATCCTGTTCCTCGCGTCGGACGAGGCGAGCTACATCACCGGGACGGTGCTGCCGGTCGCGGGTGGGGATACGGGTTGAGGGGCACGCGTGACGATTTGCTGTGCTTCACAGTGCACGCGCTGCTGCCGTGCGCACGACAACGATCACGTAACCGGTCGGCGCGGCAAACCCGGCCATGGAGACACTCATGAGCAAACGCGAAGCGATCATCCCGGCCGGCTTGGAGGCCGTGTACGAAAAAATCGGCTATGCGCCGGGAGTGAGGGTCGGCGATACGCTTTACATATCCGGCCAGATCGGCCGCGACGCCGCGATGCAGCGGGTCGAGGATCGCGAAGCGCAGATCGTGCAGGCGTTCGAGAATCTGAAGCACGTGCTGGAGGCGGCCGGTGCTTCGTTCGACGACGTCGTGGACCTCACGACGTTCCACACCGACATGCGCGACCTGCCGCTGTTCATGCAGGTGCGCGACCGCTATTTCCATGCGCATCCGCGGCCGGCATGGACGGCCGTCGGCGCGCACATGCTCGGCGGCGCGCCCGGTTATATCGTCGAGATCAAGGCGGTGGCGGTGCTGCGGCGGTGATCGACGGGTATCGTTGCGAGGGAACCGTCCTTGCGGCCCCCTTGAGACGATAAGGCGCTTGCATCGATCGTCCCGTCACCCGAGCCGGAATTTCTTGCGCAGGCTCGAATCGACCGGGCCGGCCGGCATGAAGCGCCGCAGCGTACGCAGAAGCGACGCCTCGCCGCTCGGCGCGCGTCGCATGCGCCACGCGCCGAGCGCGGCCTCGACAATGGTGCTCGCCACCCCGTCGGGCTCGGGCGCAGCTTTCACGTTGTCGACGACCGCGCGCGCCGCAAGCGTCCGTTCGCGGTCGTAGTCGGCGATCTTCGCGCTCGCGCGCGGCGCATTGACGTCGAGGCTGGTCCGCGTAAACGACGGTTCGACCAGCGTCGCGCGAATGCCGAACTGGCGCAGCTCGTGATCGAGTGTTTCGGTCAATCCCTCGACCGCATGCTTGGACGCCGCATAGAGGCCCATGTACGGCGCGGGCAGGAACCCGAGCACCGAACTGACGTTGACGATGCGTCCGCCGCGCCGTGCGCGCATGTGCGGCAACACCGCCTGCACCGTGCGCAGGATGCTGAACACGTTGGTGTCGAACAGCGCCGCCGCTTCGACCACCGACGTTTCCTCCACCGCGCCGATCAGGCTCGTGCCCGCATTGTTGACGAGCACGTCGATACGCGCGGCGCGCTCGACGATCGTACGGATTCCGGATTGAACGGACGCATCGTCGCGCACGTCCATCTCGATCAACTCGACGCCGGCGACGGGTGCGGTTCGGGCAATGCTGCGCACGGTACCGAACACCCGGCACCCGCGTCTGGCGAACTGCTCTGCGGTGGTGCGCCCGATGCCCGAAGACACGCCCGTCACGACGACAACGGTAGGGTTCGACATGACTGTTTCCTTCGAGAGTGAATGGTGGGCACGTCAGTTGCGTGCGTCGAGCGCGGCCGCGAGCGTGGAGTCGGTCAGTGACGCCGGTTCGGGTTCGCCGCGATGCGAGCCGGCGGCACGACCCGGCCCGATCCTGAACCAGATCGCGTACATCGCCGGCAGGAACACCAGCGTGAGAATCGTGCCGGCGAACGTGCCGCCGATCAGCGTGTACGCGAGCGTGCCCCAGAACACCGAATGCGTGAGCGGAATGAACGCGAGCACGGCCGCCATCGCGGTGAGGATCACCGGCCGCGCGCGCTGCACGGTCGCCTCGACGACCGCATGGAACGGATCGAGCCCGGCCTGTTCGTTCTGATGGATCTGCCCGATCAGGATCAGCGTGTTGCGCATCAGGATTCCCGACAGCGCAATGAGCCCGACCAGCGCGTTGATGCCGAACGGCTGCCCGAACAGGATCAGCGTCGGCACCACGCCGATTAGCCCGAGCGGGCTCGTCATGAACACCATCACCATCGCCGAGATCGAGCGCACCTGGAAGATGATGATGACGAGCGTGATCGCGAGCATGATCGGGAACAGCGGCAGCATCGCCTTCGTCGCCTTGCCGGATTCCTCGATGGAGCCCGCTTCCTCGATCCTGTAGCCGCTCGGCAACCGCGCGACGATCGGCTGAAGCTGCTTCGTGATCGCGGCCGATACGTCCGGCGGCTGCAAGCCGTCGGCGATGTCGCCGCGCACCGTGATCGTCGGCACGCGATCGCGCCAGCGCAGGATCGGCTCTTCCATCCGTACGTCGACCTTGCCGACCTGCGACAGCGGAATGCGCTGCCCGTTCGCGCCGGCGAGCGTGAAGTCGTCGAGCCGCGCCGGGTCGAGCCGCGCGTCGCCGCCCGAACGCGCGACGACCTGCACGGTCCGGATATCCTCGCGCACCGCGGTGACGGGCACGCCGGTCAGCAGGAACTGCAGCTGCTGCGCGACCGCGCTGGACGTCAACCCGACCGCCTGCAGGCGATCCTGCTGCAGCGTGAAGTGCAGCGTCGGCGCGCGCGTGCCCCAGTCGGCATTGACCGTGCGCATCATCGTGCTGCCGTTCATCACGTGCCCGACGTCGGACGCGATGCCGCGCAGCGTGTCCGGATCGGGGCCGGTGACGCGATACGCGACCGGGAACGGCGAATACGGGCCGAACACGAGCTGCGTGACGCGCACGCGCGCTTCGGGCGCAAGGCCGTCGGCGACGGCGCGGCGCAGGCGCGCCTTCAACGCGTCGCGTTCGTCCTGACTGTCGGTGCGCACCACGATCTTCGCGAACGACGGATCGGGCAGCTCCGGCCCCATCGCAAGATAGAAGCGCGGCGCGCCCTGGCCGACGTACGCGGTGACGATCCGCGCTTCCTTCTGCTTCGCGAGCCACGCTTCGACTTTCGACGCGGCGGCGCTCGTTTGCGAAATCGACGTGCCGTACGGCATCTGCACCTCGACGAGCACCTCGGGGCGATCGGAGATCGGGAAGAACTGCTTCTTGACGACCGCCATGCCGAGAATGGCGAGTACGAACAGGCCGACGACGGACCCCGCGACCAGCCATTTACGCGCGATCACGCGCGTCAGCAGCTGGCGGAAGCGGTTGTAGCGCGGCGTGTCGTAGATCGCGTCGTGGCCGCCTTCGATCTTCCTGAACTCGGGCAGCATCTTCACGCCGAAATATGGCGTGAACACCACCGCCACGACCCACGACGCGATCAGCGCGATCCCGACGATCCAGAACATGTTGCTCGTGTATTCGCCGGCGGTGGAGCGCGCGAAGCCGTTCGGCATGAAGCCGACCGCAGTCACCAGCGTGCCGGCCAGCATCGGCGCGGCCGTGTGGCTCCACGCGTAGGCCGACGCGGCCACGCGCCCATAGCCTTCCTCCATCTTCACGACCATCATTTCGATCGCGATGATCGCGTCGTCGACGAGCAGCCCGAGCGCGAGGATCAGCGAGCCGAGCGTGATGCGGTCGAAGTTCTTGCCGGTGGCGGCCATCACGACGAACACCACGGCCAGCGTCAGCGGCACGGCCGCGGCGACGACGAGTCCCACGCGCCAGCCCATGCTGACGAAGCTCACCAGCATGACGACGAGCAGCGCGGCGAAGAACTTGACCATGAACTCGTCGACGGCCGAGCTGATGTTCACGGATTGATCGGTGACCTTGGTCAGGCTCATGCCGAGCGGCAGTTCGCGGTTGATCGCGCCGACTTCACCGTCCAGCGCGCGGCCGAGGTCGAGCCCGTTCCAGCCGTCGCGCATCACGATGCCGAGCAGCAGCGCGGGTTCGCCGTTGTTGCGGATCATGAACGTCGACGGATCTTCGTAGCCGCGCTCGACGGTCGCGATGTCCGACAGCTTCAGCGTGCGGCCCTGCGAGACGATCGGCGTGTCGCGGATCTTCTGCAGCTTGTCGAACGCGCCGTCCACGCGAATGAAGATCTCCGGCCCGCGCGTCTCGACGGAGCCGGCCGCCGTCAGCACGTTCTGGCCGTTGAGCGCCGCGAATACGTCCTGCGGGCTCACGCCGAGCGTCGCGAGCCGGTCGTGCGACAGCTGCACGTAGATGCGCTCGGCCTGCTCGCCGATGATGTCGACCTTCTTCACGCCCGCCACGTGCAGCAGCCGCTGACGCAACGCTTCGGCGTCGCGCACCAGCAGGCGCTGCGGTTCGCCCCTGGCCTTCAGCGCGAACAGCGCGAACGTGACGTCCGCGTATTCGTCGTTGACCATCGGGCCGATCACGCCGGCCGGCAGGTTGGTCGCCTCGTCGCCGATCTTTTTCCGTGCCTGGTAGAACTGCTCCTGCACTTCAGACGGCGGCGTGCTGTCGAGCAGCGTCAGCGTCGTGATCGCGAGGCCCGGACGCGTATAGGTTTCGGTACGGTCGTACCAGCGCAGCTCCTGCATGCGCTTTTCGATCTTTTCGGCCACCTGGTCGTGCATTTCCTGCGCGGTGGCGCCCGGCCATGCGGTGATGACGGTCATCACCTTGATCGTGAACGCCGGATCTTCCGCGCGGCCCAGCTTGAAGAACGACACGAGGCCGGCCAGCGAAATCAGGCAGACCAGGAACAGCGTGATCGCGCGCTCGCGCACGGCGAGCGCGGACAGGTTGAAGCGGCGTTCGCTCACGGCCGTGCTCCTTCGCTCGCGATGGTGGCGGCCGGCGCAGACACGCGGACCGCTTCGCCTTCGTGCAGCAACTGCGCGCCGAGTGCGACGACGCGCTCGCCTGGCTTGAGCGTGCCGTCGCCGGCCACGCGCGCGCCGTCGTCGTCGAGATGTTCGACCTTGACCGGCCGCCACGTCACCTTGGCCGGTTCGCCGGCGACGACCCACACGCCGGGCCCGTTGCCCGCGTCCAGCAGCGCGCCGATCGGTACCTGCATGCCGCGTGGCGAAGCCGTGCGCGCGTCGTCCTGCAGGCGGACCGTGACGGTCGCGCCGAGCGGCGCATTGGCCAGCGCGCCCTGCAGCACGTAGCGCGCTTCGAAAGTACGCGTTCTCGCATCCGCGGTATCGGAAAGCTGGCGCAGCGTCGCGGGGACGCCGACGTCCGGCTTGCCGAACAGCCCGGCCTGCGCGAGCGACCCAATCGCCGGACGCAGGGTTTCCGGCAGCTGGATCACGGCCTCGCGGCTGCCGGCGTGCGCGAGCCGCACCACCGGCTGTCCCGCGCTGACGACCTGGCCGGGTTCCGCGAGCGTTTCCATTACCACGCCGTCGCCGTCCGCGACGAGTTGCGCATAGCCGGTCGCATTGCGCGCGACGTCGGCGTCGGCCTCGGCGGCGCTCAACTGCGCTTTCGCGGCATCGGCCGCGGCCTTGGCCTGGTCGTACGCGGATGCCGATATCGCACCGGTGCCGCGCAGGTCGCGGTAGCGCGTTTCGTCCTCGGCGGTCTGCCGCGCGCGGGCCCGTGCGGCGGCGACCGCCTCGTCGCGGGCGCGCGCCGCGAGCTTCAGGTCGACCGGGTCGAGCCGCATCAGCGGCTGGCCGCGCCGCACGGTTTGCCCGGTATCGACGAGCCGCTCCAGCACCTTGCCGGCTACCCGGAAGCCGAGATCGCTCTGCACGCGCGCGGCGACGGTTCCGGTAAACGAGCGGGACGCGGGGACGGCCGCCTGCACGACGGCGGTGCGCACGAGCGGCGCCTCCGTGCGCGGATCGGACGGCGCTTTTCCGCTGCAGGCGGCTAGCGCGACGGGCAGTGCGGAAGCGACTGCGAAGAAAGCGAGGCGACGCCGAACCATGAAAGACCCAGTGATGAAGTGATCGGGGCTTTCATTGTGTATCTAGTGACCAATATAGTCAATGGTCACAAATGGGAGCACATCACGGTGCGAGGCTTCGGAGGACGAGGCTGGACAGTTGGGCGGGCGCGGCGTCGGTCGTGTCGAGGTTGTACTGCAGCAGCAGCGGGTTCAGGTACGGCCGCATCACGAGGTAGATCGCGGTCGCGGTTTCGTCCAGCGGCGTCTTGCGCTCGAACTCGCCGTTTTGCCGGCCTTCCTGCAGGACGTCCTGCAGCAGCTTCTGCACGCGCGCCTCGTAGGCCTGCACCGACGGCCAGTTTTCGGTGGCGGCCGACGCCGCGATGTCGTACAGCTTGCGGTCGCGGAAAAACAGCCGCAGGCTCGCCTCGGTGAAGACCTTGAACATCCGCCGCAGCTTTTCGGTAGGCAGTTCGGCCTCGGCGACAGCCGCGCGCACGTCCGTCTCGATCTCGTGCAGGCAGTGCGCGCAGATCATCTCGCCGATCGCCTGTTTCGACTCGAAGAACTTGTAGATATAGGCCTTCGAGAAGCCGATCGCCTTCGCGAGGTCCGACACGGTCGTCTTTTCGTAGCCGTACCGGCTGAAGTGCTCGGTGGCGGCGGCCACGATCTGGTCGCGGACGTCGTGGTCGGCCGGGCCGCGCGCGGGCGCCGGGGAAGGGTCGATTTTTTTCATGGGCTGCAACGGACAGGAATGGACAAAAAGTGACTATTTGGTATTATAGTCACTACCGGATTCTTGCTAAAGCCCACATGCTACCCAAACCCATCGTTGCCGCGGCGCTGGCCGCCATCTTGTCGGCGGGGTGCGCCGTCGGTCCCGACTATGTGCGGCCGGACGTGGCGATGCCGCAGCAGTTCCAGGGTCAGCGCGCCGTGGACCAGCGCCACGCGGCGGCCGACGCCGACCTCGCGACGTGGTGGACGGGCTTCGGCGATCCGCAACTGACGCAATACATCACGCTGGCGCTCGCGCAGAACCTCGATCTTGCGCAGGCCGCGGCGCGCGTCGAGCAGGCGCGCGCGGGGCTCGGTGCGGCGAACGCGGCGCTGCTGCCGTCGGGCAATGTAAGCGGGCAGGCCGCGCGCGTCTACCAGTCGGTCGAAACGCCGTTGGGGCGCGTGTTGAATTCAACACCCGGTTTCGACCGTCATGGCAACGACTACGAGGCCGATCTCAACGCGAGTTGGGAACTGGACGTATTCGGCGGGTTGCGCCGCGGCCGCGAAGCGGCGCTCGCCGATTATCAGGCATCCGAAGCGGCGGCGGTCGCGACGCGGCTCGCCGTCGCCGCGCAAACCGCGGACACCTACATCACGATTCGCGGGTTGCAGGGCCGCCTCGACGTCGCGCGGCGCCAGGTGCGGACCGAGCAGGATCTGCTGTCGACGCTCAACCTGCTCTATGGAAAGGGCCTCGCGGCGGAGCTTCAGGTGAGGCAGGCCGAAGGCGCGCTCGCGCAGGTACGCGCGACGGTGCCGGTGCTCGAAGCGGCGCTGGACGCGGCGATGAATGCGCTCGACGTGATGCTCGGCGCGCAGCCCGGCACGCATCGCGCGGAATTGCTCGCCGGCGGCGACGTGCCGGTTGCGCCTCGGATTGCGGCGACGGGCACGCCCGGCGAACTGCTCCGGCGCCGGCCCGACCTGATCGTCGCCGAGCGGCGCGTGGCGGCGTCGAACGCGCGCATCGGCGTGGCCATCGCCGAGTATTACCCGAAGTTTTCGCTGAGCGGGCTGATCGGCAGCGCGACGACGATGGGCGCGGGCAACCTGTTTGCCGGCGGCGCGAACCAGGCGGCGGGCGTGCTCGGGCTGCGCTGGCGCCTGTTCGACTTCGGCCGGATCAATGCGCAGATCGCGCAGGCCAAAGGGCAGGATGCCGAAATGCTGGCCGCGTATCGGCTCGCGGCGCTGCACGCGACCGAGGACGTCGAGAATGCCTTCTCGGCGCTCGTCAAGCGGGACGAGCAGGCAGCCATTCTCGGCGACGGCGTGAATTCGCTCGGCCGCGCGCGGACCGCATCGTTCGCGGCTTACCAGAAAGGGGTGGTCAGCCTGATCGAGGTGTTGCAGGCCGACGAAAGCCTGCTGCGCGCATCGGACGAACGCGTGCAGGCGCGAACCGAAGCGGCGCGCGCGGCGGTCGCGGCGTTCAAGGCGCTTGGCGGTGGGTGGCAGGCGCCGGAAGCGCAGGCTGTTGCGAATCGGTAGCGGAACGGACCGATGGCCTTCGACCCGGTCGGCAGCGCCGCGATCAGCACTGGAGGATTGAAGATGAAAATCAGCGAACTGGCCGAATTCGATGGCTCGAAGTACCTGAAGGACGAAGAAGCGATTCGTCACGACCTGGCGCAGGCGTTCGAAGATGGGGATCCTCGACTGATCCAGGCCGCGCTCGGGAACGTCGCGAAGGCGCGCGGCATGACGGCGCTGGCGCGCGAGTCCGGTGTGAAGCGTGAAGCGCTCTACCGCGGCGGCCCACGGCTGATATCGTCAGGGCCGGGCTGAAACATTCGTGCCGGGCCGGTCCGCATTGATCCGGCCGGCATCGCAGGGGAAGCCCCGCGAGCAGCACGCCGCTACCGCTTGATCGCCCCCCGGCAACCGCCTCACATCCTGCTCCGACACCGGCGCCGCCCGATTCCCCCACGCACCGCGCACGTAGCTGACCACCGCCGCGATCTCGCCGCTCGTCAGCGCGCCGCGCATCGCCGGCATCCGCTGCACCGGCCCCGGCTTGCCAGGCGTGGGCCGCGCACCCTCGACCACGATCCGGATCGTGCTCGTCGGATCGGCCGCGAGCACGATCGAGCTGCCCGCGAGCGCCGGCCCGTGATCCGGCACGCCTTTACCTTCGGCGCCATGGCAGCGTGCACAGAACCCCGCATACACGCCGGCCCCCGGCGCCTGCTGGCCGCCTTCCGGACGCGGGCCGGCAACCGTCAGCCGCGGGACACCGACACCGAGCGGATTCGTCGCGGCAGTCGGTTGCGCGGGCAACGACTTGAGGTACACGGCGATCGCACGACGATCGTCCTCCGTCAGCAACGCCGTGCTTTCGCCGACGACCGGC
The DNA here is from genome assembly GCF_017815045.1 of Burkholderia sp. CpTa8-5. Taxonomy (NCBI): domain Bacteria; kingdom Pseudomonadati; phylum Pseudomonadota; class Betaproteobacteria; order Burkholderiales; family Burkholderiaceae; genus Burkholderia; species Burkholderia sp. CpTa8-5. The sequence goes on along the minus strand of NZ_JAGIQD010000001.1, from coordinate 633,951 downwards.
GCCATCGCGCCGAACACCGCGCCGCGCGCCGCATGACCGCTGCGGAGGAACGCGGCGATGTCGTCGGCCGACCACCGGCCGAGGCCGCCCGGAACCGCGCCGGTCAGGTTCGGCGCGAACCAGTGGTCGTTGATGCCGCCGGTCAGGAACGCGGGGCTGCGTTCGTCGTAGCCGCGTTCGTTGTAGGCCGGCCCGCGCGGCGTATGGCACGCGCCGCAATGGCCGAGCCCCTGTACGAGATACGCGCCGCGATTCCATTGCGCCGATTGCGACGGCTGCGGCGTGAACCGGTCGCGGTTCGCGAACACGAGGCTCCACAGCCCGAGCGCCCAGCGCTGGTTGAACGGAAACGGCAGTTGCGTGAGTTTCGCCGCATTCGCGGACGGCGCGACGCCGCGCATGAAATACGCATACAGCGCGCGCACGTCGTCGTCGCTCAGGTGCGCGAACGACGGGTACGGCATGGCCGGATACAACCGGCTGCCGTCCGCGCGCACGCCGCGCCGCATCGCATCGTCGAATTGCCGTAGCGTGTAGTGGCCTATGCCGTGCGTCGGGTCCGGCGTGATGTTCGGCGCATAGATCGGCCCGAACGGCGAATTCACCGGCTGGCCGCCCGCGTACGGCGTATGGTCGGCCGCGTCGTGGCACGCGGCGCAATCGCCGGCGAGCGCGAGATAGCGGCCGCGTGCGAGCGTCGCGGCGTCGGCGCTCGCGGCCGCCGCGGCGATTATCGGGCGGCGGGCAGTCGAGGCAGACGCAGCATCGGGCGGCGGAGTGGGCGCCGCGGACGATGTCGCATCCGCCACTGACGCGTCCCGGTCGCGTGACAGCCGACGGTCGTCCTTCACGCGAGCGGACATTGACGCGCCGGCATCGGCCGCCGACGCGCGAATCCGCACGAACCGCCAGCCCGATGCGGGCTCGGGCGCTTCCGCCGCCGACGCGGCGTCGGCCGTGTCGCCGGCCGCGGCCGCGTTGTCGTCGCGCTGCATGTCGCATCCGCCGAGCGCGATGCATACCGCAAACGCGACACCCGCGCGCTGGCCCAGAACTCGGAACGGGAACGGAAACGAAGCGAACGGGATCAGCGCCATGGACTGCAAGGCCCCACGAAAGCGGTGACGATCCCCGTAAACACCAGACCGATCACGAAACCGAGCGCCGCGAGCATGCCGCAGCGCGCGAGAAAGCGCGTACTGCCGTCGCGCGTCGCGGCACGCGCATCGGCATCGTGCCGGTGCCGCCACGCGTGCGCGAGCCAGGTCGCGCAGGCCGCGGCCAGCGCGAACGCGCCCGCGGCGATCAGCGCGAGCCACACGCCGACGTGCGCCCAGCGCGGCGCGGCCTGCGCGACACCGAGCGGATAGCACGCGGTGGACGCGAGCGTCTCCGACACCAGCATTTGCGCGAACCACAGCGCGGGCGCGCCGACGAGGCCCGCCGCGATCGCGAGCAACGGTGTCCACGCGCGTCGTGCATCGCTCATCCCGTGCTCCTCAGCCAGAACGGCGACACATACAGCGCGGTGAAGATGAACAGCCACACGATGTCGACGAAGTGCCAGTAGAACCCGCCGACCGTCAGCGCGACGCGTCGCTCGCGGCCGAAGAAACCGGCGGCCGTCCACGCGGCGAGCAGCGCGAGGATCGCGAGGATCGCGAGACCGGCCACGACGTGCGCGAGGTGGAACCCGGTGATCGTGAAGTAGAGGCTGCCGTACAGGTGCGCGGTCGGGCCGTACGGGTGATCGCGCCATTCGTGCAACTGAACCAGCGCGAACACGGTGCCGAGCACGAGCGCGACGACGAGCAGCGCGACCGCGCGCGCCTGCCGGCCGGCCCGCACCGCGCGCTCGGCGAGCCACACGAACACGCTGCTCGACAGCAGCACGACCGTGTTGGCGGCCGCGAGCCCGATCTTCGGCATCCCTTCGGGCGGCCACGGTGCGGACCACTGCGACTGCAGGTAGAAGTAGCAGAACAGCAGGTAGCCGAACAGCCCGGCCTCGGTCACGATCAGCGTGAGCATGCCCCACCAGCCGCCCGCGCGTTCGCCGCAACTGCCGACCGGCAGCGGCTCGATGCACGCGGCCGGCGCGGCTGCCGGCGCCGTCGCCGACGGCGGCTCGTCCGGATGACGCCCGGCGGCCGCGGCAGGCGCCTGCGTGTCGGCGCGGGCCGGCAGGCGCGCGCGTTGTCCGAGTTCGCGGCGCGGCCACAGCCACGCGGCGGTCGCGATCGCGCAACCGGCGACTGCCACGCACACGAGCGTCGGCGAGCGCGCGAGCATCGCCGCGAACACGGCGGTCGCGAGCAGCGCGAGCACGAACGGCATGCAGCTGTCTTCGGGCATCTTCAGGATCGCGCTCGGCGCGGCGGCGAGCGGCGTGACCGCGAGCGCCTCGCGCCCATCGGCGAGCCGGTAGCCGACCCGCAGGCTGGTGCGCGCCGGATCGTCGCGCGTTTCCCACAGCGGATGCCGCGACGCGACGAGCGGCAGCACCGCGAAGTTGTACACGGGCGTCGGCGACGCGACCGACCATTCGAGGCCCGCCGCGCCCCACGGATTCTCGCTGGCGCGCACGCCGCGCCGCGCGCTCACCAGCGCGTTGACGACGAACATCACGATGCCGATCCCGAACACGAACGAGCCGATCGTCGTCAGCAGGTTCGACGTGTCCCAGCCCATCCCGGACGGATAGGTATAGATGCGGCGCGGCATCCCGAGCAGCCCGGAAATATGCATCGGGAAGAACCCGAGATTGAAGCCGACCAGCACGACCCAGAAGGTCAGCTTGCCGACGCGCTCGTTCATCATCCGCCCGGTGAATTTCGGGAACCAGTACGCGACGCCGCCGAGCACCGGAAACACGTTGATGCCGAGTAGCACGTAGTGCAGGTGCGCGACGACGAAGTACGTATCGGTGAGCTGCCAGTCGAGCGGCACGGCCGCGGTCATTACGCCGGACACGCCGCCGATCACGAACATCAGCACGAAGCCCGCGAAATACAGGAACGGCGTGCGAAACACGGGGCGGCCGGTCCAGATCGTCGCGATCCATGCGAACACCGCGACCGCGCTCGGAATCGAGATCAGCATGCTCGCGGCGCCGAAGAACGCGAGCGCGAGCGGCGCGATGCCCGTCGCGAACATGTGATGGACCCACACCTCGAAGCCGATCAGCATCGTCGCCACCGTCGATACCGCGACGGCCTCGTATGCGACGAGCGGGCGTCGGCAGAAGGTCGGCAGCGCGTCCGACACGATCCCCATTGCCGGCAGCACGACCACGTAGACCCACGGATGCGCGAACATCCAGAACAGGTGCTGCCACAACAGCGGACGGCCGCCGTGCGCGACGTCGAAGAAATGCGTGCCGGCATTGCGGTCGAGCCACAGCAGCAGGAACGCGAGGCTCACCGACGGCACCGCGACGAGGTTCGCGACCGACGCGGTCAGCGTGCCCCACACGATGATCGGCACCCGGTCGATCGACATGCCGTGCGCGCGCATCCGCAGCAACGTGACGACGAAGTTCGCGGCGCCGCCGGTCGTCGAGATGCCGAGCAGGATCATCCCGAGCGCGTAGATGTCGATGTTCGCGCCGGCGCTGTAGTCGAGCGACGTGAGCGGCACGTAGTTGAACCAGCCGCCGTCCGGCACCGCGCCGAGCGGAAAGCTCGCGTACAGGAACAGCCCGGCGAACAGGAACGCCCAGTACGAGAACGCGTTCAGCCGCGGAAACGCCATGTCGCGGGAGCCGAGCATCAGCGGCCACAGATAGTTCGCGAAGCCGGACAGCACGGGCAGCGCGTACAGGAAGATCATCGTGACGCCGTGCATCGTGAACAGCGAATCGTATTGCGCGGGCGTGAGCAGCGTCGCGTTCGGCCGCGCGAGCTGGATGCGCATCAGGAGCGCCTCGACGCCGCCGAGCAGCAGGAATGCGAACGCGGTGACGATGTAGCGCAGCCCGATGCGCTTGTGATCGACGGTGCCGAGCCAGCCGCGCCAGCCGGGTTCCGATTCCCACAGCTCGGCCAGCGCGCGCTCGTGCGCGGAACCGGGCGGCGCGTCGCCGAGATCGGGTACGCGGCTGAGCGGGGCGGGCGTGTCGCGGGCAATGGCCATCGGCATCCTCGGTTCAGTGCAGCGTCGCGAGATACGCGGAGAGATCGTCGGCGTCGCGTGGCGCGAGCGCGATCGACGGCATCAGCGATTGCGGCTTGATTTGCTGCGCATGCGCGATCCAGCGGCGCAGGTTGTCGGGCGTGTTGTCGAGCGTGCCGGCCGCGAGCAGCCGGCGCGTGCCGACGTGCGTGAGATCGGGGCCCGCGTCGCCCGTCGCGTCGGTGCCGCGCACCGCGTGGCAGCCCGCGCAGCGCGCGGCGAACACGCGCTGGCCGCGTCGTTCGGCGCCGGCGCTCGCCGTGGGTGCCTGGGCCGGTTGGCGCTGCGCGGCGAGCCACGCACGAAACGCGTCCGGCGGCTCGGCCACGACTTCGAACGCCATGTGCGCATGCTGCGCGCCGCAGTATTGCGAGCATTGGCCGCGGTAGATGCCCGGCCGGTCGGCCTGCAGCCATTGGCGGTTGGTCTGGCCGGGAATCGTCTGCGTCTTGCCGGCGAGTTGCGGCACCCAGAACGCATGGATCACGTCGGCGCTCTTCAGTTCGATCGCGACGGGCTCGCCCACCGGAATACGGATTTCGTTCGCGGTGACGAAGCCCGGGCCGTTCGCATCGTCCGGATAACGAACGGCCCACCACCAGTCTTGCGCGGTGACGACGATCGTCAGCGCGGGCGGACGCGGCGGCGCCGCGATCGCGCCCAGCACGCGCAGCATGTACACGAGCGCGCCGAACAGCAGCAGGATCGAGATCGCGGTGCCCACGGTCACGATCGTCAGCCCGCTGCCGTAGCCGCCGCCCGCCTGCGCGCGACGACGAAACAGCGCGATCAGCAGTAGCACGGCGATCGCGACGCACACGAACGTGCACAGCGCGAGCAGCGCCCAGCCGAGCACGAAGACCGGCTGCGCGGCGGGGCCTGCCGCATGGATCACGTACGCGAGCGGCAGCGGCGCGGCCGGATTGCCGGGCTCGGCACGCTCGGCGGCCGCGCGCGCGACGATCGGCGCGGCCGCCCAAGCGAACGGTGCGATGCATGCGATATGACGCGTGTTCCTGGACAGCGGGACGAGCAACGCGACTCCTTGCCGCATTCGGCGGCGTGACGACAACCGTTCGCGGCAGAGCAAGTTTCGTGCGCGCGCGGCTCGCACGTATGCAGTCGTGCGGGGGTGCGGAATGCCGCGCGCAACGGCCGGTACGTCACAGCCGGCTTGTAAATTGAGTGACGCGTTTTTACGCGCGCGTGTGGCGGGCGGAAGGTCGTTTGCTGTGCGGATCAAGTTCCGGAACGGCGCGACAGCGACAGCGGCGGCGTGCCGGCCATCATCGCAAAACGCCAGAACCGACCGTGAACGTCGCGCCGTCCCGCGGCCTTACGATTCGCCTTTCCCGTCCTTGCTGCCCTTGCCGGCCTTGTCGGCCTTGTCGCCGTGGTCGCCCGGCAGCACGGCCGACAACACCTGCCGCGCGGTCTCGACGATCACGTTGCCCTCGCGCGGGTCGCCCCTCACCAGCGTTTCGGCGAAATGCTTCGCCTGCTGCAGCGTCACGTGCGGCGGCAGCGGCGGCACCTCCGGGTCGCTCTTCACTTCGAGCACGACCGGCCGGTCGGACGCGAGCGCTTCGTCCCACGCGGCGCCGAGCTGTTCCGGATCGTCGACGTAGATACCCTTGAGGCCGAGCAGCGTCGCGAAGCGGTAGTACGGCACGTTCGGGATCCGCTGCGACGCGTCGAACTTCGGGTCGCCTTCCATCACGCGCTGCTCCCACGTGACCTGGTTCAGGTCCTCGTTGTTCAGCACCATGCAGATCCAGCGCGGATCGGGCCACTGGCGCCAGTATTTCGCGACGGTGATCAGCTCGGCCATGTTGTTCATCTGCATCGCGCCGTCGCCGACCATCGCGATCACCGGGCGCACCGGATGCGCGAATTTCGCGGCGATCGCGTAGGGCACCGCGGCGCCCATCGACGCGAGCCCGCCGGACAGCGAGCCCATCATCCCGCGCCGCATCATCAGGTCGCGCGCATACCAGTTCGCGCAGGAGCCCGAATCGCTCGTCAGGATCACGTCGTCGGGCAGGCGCGGCGACAGCTCGGTAAACGCGCGCTGCGGATTCACGCCGCGCCCGGCGCTCGCCTTCGCGGCCGCGCGCGCCGCGAGCGTGTCGTGCCAGTCGCGGTTCCATTTCGCGATCCGGTCGCGCCACGCGGTGTCGCGCCGCTCGTTCAAGAGCGGCAGCAGCGCGCGCAGCGTCTCGGCGCTGTCGCCGACCAGATTGACTTCCATCGGGTAGCGCAGGCTCAGCATGTCGGCCTTCAGGTCGATCTGCACGCCGCGCGCCTGGCCTTCCTTCGGCAGGAATTCCGAATACGGAAAACCGGAGCCGACGACCAGCAGCGTGTCGCATTCGGTCATCAGCGCGTAGCTTGGCTTGGTGCCGAGCAGCCCGATCGAGCCGGTGACCCATGGCAGGTCGTCCGGCAGCGCGGCCTTGCCGAGCAGCGCTTTCGCGGCGCCCGCGCCGAGCTTGTCTGCTACCGCGATCACTTCGTCGGTCGCCTTCAGCGCGCCGGCGCCGACCAGCAGCGCGACTTTCGAGCCCGCGTTGAGCACGTCGGCCGCGCGTCGCAGGTCGTCCGCATACGGCACGACTTTCGGCGCGGTATAGCCGACCCCCGAATGTACGGTGCCGTGCGCGCGTTTCGGCGGCGCGTAGTCGAGCTCCTGCAGGTCGTTCGGCAGCACGAGCGCGGTGACCGCGCGCGCGCCGAGCGCGGTGCGCACCGCGCGGTCCACCAGATGGCGCACCTGGCCGGGCACCGTCGCAAGCTGAACGAATGCGCCTGCAACGTCCTTGAAAAGCGCCGGAAGATCCACTTCCTGCTGGTAGTGGCCGCCGAGTGCCGCGCGCGCCTGCTGGCCGACGATCGCGAGCACCGGCATGTGGTCGAGCCGCGCGTCGTAGAGGCCCGTCACGAGGTGCGCGGCGCCCGGGCCCGACGTCGCGACGCATACGCCGAGCTCGCCTGTAAATTTTGCATGCGCGGACGCCATGAAGGCCGCCATCTCCTCGTGGCGCGCCTGGATGAATTCGATCTTGCCGTCCGCGCGGTTCAGCGCGCCGAAAAATCCGTTGATGCCGTCGCCCGGGTAGCCGTAGATGCGGCGCACGCCCCAGTCGTACAGCCGTTCGACGATGAAATCCGCCACTGTCGCCATGCCGTTTCTCCTTGGTTCGGGATGAGCTGATGCGAGGCGGCCGCGCAAGGCACGTGCCGCGCCGCGTGCGTCGGGCACAGCGGTTGCCCGCCTGTGGCCGATACGACGTGTGCTGACGAGCGAGGATGCCGCACGCGAACCGTTCACTTTCTTGTCGAGGAATCGTCACATGTCTGCATTCAACCGTTCGTTCATACGCCGCGGTGCAGCCTGCGCATTGCTGGCGGCGTGCGCGACGGCGCTGCCCGCAGCCGGACAGTTGCGCCCGCCCGATCCCGCCAGCGTGCCCGACACGTCCACGCAGGCGTTCAAGCGCGCCGATCGCAAGATGATGGAAGCGATGGAAAGCGCGCCATACACGGGCGACGCCGACCGCGATTTCGTCGCGCACATGGCGCCGCATCACCAGGGCGCGATCGACATGGCGCAGGTCGAACTCAAATACGGCAAGGACCCGACGCTGCGGCAACTCGCGAGCCGGATCGTCGCCGCGCAGCGCGACGAGATCGCGCTGATGGAGCGCTGGCAGAAGGCGCACGGCAAGACGCCGTGAACCGCGATGCGAGACGGAGATACGCAGGGCGATACGCAGCCGGCCGTCCCGGCCGTTCCGCGGCCAGCGAGCGGCGATGCACGCGCCGATCCCGGACCCGCGCCGACGGAATGGCCGCGCGCACGGGCAGCCGCGGCAGGAGGCACGATGCATGGACGATAAGCGTGCGGCCGAAGATCGCGCGATCGACAGCGTGGCCGACTACATGGCCGTGATCGGCGCGCAGCGGCAGACGATGGCGCTGCGGCTGTTTCGCGGCCAGTGCAACGTGGGCTGGCCGCTCGTGCCGGGTATTGCGCGGCAGCGCGCGTCGCCCGACGTCGAAGCGCGGATGCTCGACGAATTCACGCGGCGCGCGCTGCCGCATCTCGAACCCGGACAGAACCTCGATGCGTGCGACTGGCTCGCGCTCGCGCAGCAGCACGGGATGCGCACGCGCTTGCTCGACTGGTCCGGCAACGCGCTGGCCGCGCTGTGGTTCGCGGTCAGGCGCGCGAGCGAATCGGGCGGAGACGGCGTGGTGTGGTGCCTGTCGCACGACGCCGACGACATCGCGACCGCCGCCGAACGGCGCGCGCCGCTGGAGGTCACGCGCACCAAGGTGTTCCGGCCGCGTCACGTGATGCCGAGGATCACCGCGCAGGACGGCTGGTTCACGATCCACCGTTATGACCCGCGCGGCGATCGCTTCGTGCCGCTCGACGAGGACGCGGACCTCGCCGGCCGCCTGATGCGGATCGTCGTGCCGGGCGGCCGGTTCGCGACGATCCGGCAGGAGTTGGCCGGCGTCGGCGTGAGCATCGCGACGATCTTTCCGGATCTCGACGGCATCGCGCAACTGACCGACACGCGCTATTTCCCGGACGACGAGGACACGCACACGCCGCAGTAAACCCCGCGCGGGCCGTGCGGCCGGGCACGCGCGATGCTTGTCTCGACGGCGCGCACACGGGACCGAACCCCAAGTCCCCAGCTTGCGACCGGTTCGCGGCGGGCGGCAAGGCGGCTCATGCGCGCATTCAAACAAACGATCGAATCCGGAGGCTTTCATGCGCGAACCCAACGAACCCCCGAGCGGCCGTCGCGACAAGGCGTGCGAGCCCGGCGCCGGTTCCCGGCCGGCCGGGAACACCGTCACCCGCGCGTTCGAACGTTTTGCGTCGGGCGTGACCACCTGGGCCGGCTCGCCGGTGGCATTCGGCAGCGCGGTCGCCATCACCGTGCTGTGGCTCGTCAGCGGGCCGCTGTTTCACTACTCCGACGCGTGGCAGCTCGTGATCAATACCGGCACCACGATCATCACGTTCCTGATGGTGTTCCTGCTGCAGCGCAACCAGAATCGCGACAGCGTGGCGTTGCACCTGAAGCTCGACGAACTGCTCGCGGTCACGCGCGCGGCGAGCGACCGGCTGATCGGGATCGAGGATGCGTCGGAGGAAGAATTGCGCGCGTTGGCGCAGACCTACGTGGAAATGGCGCAGCGGGCGGCCGAGCGCGGCGACGACGAGCCGGGCGGGACGCGCGCGGAAACGGCCGACACGCCGCCCGCATCGTGATCGCCGGATCTTCGGATCCTCCGATCGAGCGGTGCGCGGCCCGATGATTTTTCAAACGCTTGTCGTTTCCGGCGCCGCGTCGCGGCGCGACCGCGTGCACGCGCCGCCTGCAGCGGGGAACGGCACGTGCTGCACACCGAGACGAAGCCCGGTCGTTCCGGGTATTGCGTATGGTGCTTCCATGAACTCCAGAACCCCTTCGAATCCGCTGTTGAATATTGCGGTGGCCGTCGCCTGCGGGGCGGCCGCGATGTACTTCCTCGATCCGTCGTCCGGCCGGCGTCGTCGCGCTTATCTGCGCGACAAGGCGGCTGCGGGCCGCCACGGCGTGACCGATTACGCGAATACGCAGGTGAAGCGTGCGGCCGACCATGCGCGCGGCGCGATCGCCGGCCTGCGGGCCGACTGGCTCGCGGGCGATGCGAACGACGTGCAGGTCGCCGAGCGCGTGCGTGCGGCGCTCGGCCGGCTCGTCGGTCGCCCGCGCGACATCGACGTCAGCGTCGAGCACGGCAACGTGTGCCTGACCGGACAGGTCGAGGAGGCCGAACGGCAGGCGCTGATCGACGGCGTCGCCGCGCTGCACGGCGTGCATCACGTCGAGGACGCGATGGGCGCGCGCAGCGAATACAAGGCGTCGCCCGACGGTCATTCGCACTGACGCGGCCGCGGCTGCCCGCACTGGCGGGGGGCCGGCGAACGAGTACGACACGCATTCGGCGCACGCACGGCTGCCGGTACGACGGCAGCCTGGCGCCTCAACCGGAGCAAGCCCATGACCGACCGCCAGCCCCCCGATACGACGCCCCTGCATCCGGAGCCCGGCGCGCACGACGCGCTCGAACACCTGCTCGGCAGCCTGCATCGGCACGGCTTCCTGCGCTTCGCGAACGAGGTCGTCAGCGCGAACGCGCGACTCGCCGACACGTTCGTCGACGCGCTCGACAAGCCCGGCATGCAGAGCGGCATGCAGAATCTCGCGATGCTGGTGACGGCGCTGTCGCGCATTCCGCCGGAACAGTTCGGTCGCGCCGCGTTCGCGGCGGCCGACGCGCTGCATCACGTCGGCGCGTGGCAGCCGGCGCAGCACGAGCATGTCGCGCCCGGCGTGCGCGGCATCTATCGGCTGCTGCACGACGAGGCGCTGTGGGATGCGTTGACGCCGCTGCTCGAAGGGCTGAAAGTCTTCGCGCAAGGGCTCGCGCGCGATCCGCAGCCGCCGGTCGCCGGGCTCAACGAGACGACGAAAGACGCGTGACCGCGTCCGGTTGCAGGTCGCTGGGGGCGCACAGGCCCGCGAACTGACGGATGATGCGCTGGGTCGGCGCGCTTGCCGGCCAGTGCGGCACCGCGTCGATGCCGACCCAGCGGCACAGCGCGATTTCGCGGCCCGGGCACGCGTGCGCGCCGCGCGGCAGACTCGCGACGAACACGTGATGGCGCTTCACGCTGCCGTCCACGTAGAAGAAATACGCGAGTTCGAGACCGACAAGTCCCGTTTCCTCCCGAAGCTCGCGATGCGCGGCGTCGAGTGCCGATTCGCCGCGCCGGATCACGCCGCCCGGCAGCGTCCAGCGCGACGATCGCCCGCGCGCGACCAGCAGCACGCGCCGGTTGCGAACGCAGACGATCGTGGCGCGTTCCTTCGCCAGCGGCGCGAGCGGCACCGCGCGGACGGGGAAATCGGACGGGTCGGGTAGCGTCATGCAGGGCAGGGGGTGGGTGATTGAAAGATCCATGCGCCTGTGCCGCAACGTGCGTTCCTGCGTCGCCGTCGCGCGGGGCGGCGTGTGAACGATTCGGGCAAACGCGTCGATCGTCGCCCGCGAATTTTCAACCGCTTGTCATTTCTGCCGCCGTTCCGTGCGGCCGCTTCGGGAGGGCGGGCCGCGCGAGGCGCGGCGATCACGTGCGGCCGTGCTCGCCGGATGGCGGACGATGCGGCGACGTGCCGTTTTCCTTCCCGGCCGGCTTGCCTTCGGCGGGGTCGTGCGCGCTGCGTGGCGGCGGCGTGGTCGTGCCGCGGCGCTTGCCCTCGGGGCCGGGCGTGCTGTCGCCGCGATCTTCGTCGCGTGTGTCGGTGTCGAGTGAGGTCGAGCGTGTCATGGTTCGGGCGTCCTGTCGGGGCGGTTGAAGCGTACGCAGCGCGCATCGGGCGTGCCGCGGTCGAACGCAGCCCGTTGCCGGGCCCGCTGTTTGCTTGATCGCGCGCTTGAGGTCGGCGCGGGCAATGACGCCCGCGCCCGCCGCCTGGAGCTCCGTTTCATGCCCGATGCGATCTTGTGCCCGTTATCCGTTCGTCAGCGATTCGGCGTCGCGTTCCGGCGCGCGTCGACGCCCGGACGGGACGGCGCCGGCGCGCCGGACGCGCTTGCGTCGGCGATGGCCGGCGTCGTACCGTCGACGCCGCTGCGGGTGCCGTGGCCGGCGTTCGAGCGCCGGCCGCCCGCCGTCGCGCGGGCGGGCGACGGCCAGTCCGGCGCCGGCGGCCCGGGCGCCGCGCCGGGCGGCAACGGCGAGCGGCCGACCGACGCGCCGGGCGGCGGTGGCGGCGACCACCATCCGCACGACGATCGCGGCGGCCGCACCGGCGGCGACGGAGACGGCAACAACGGCGAAGGCGAACGCAAGCGGCCCGGCAAGAAGCCGCTGATCATCCTCGGCGCGGTGGTGTTCGTGCTGCTCGTCGGCGGGCTCGTGTGGTGGTTCGCGACGCGCAACCAGGAAAGCACCGACGATGCGTACACCGACGGCAACGCGGTCGCGGTCGCGCCGCACGTGTCCGGCTACGTGACGCGGCTGGCGGTCGACGACAACACGTTCGTGCGGCGCGGCGACGTGCTCGTCGAGATCGATCCGCGCGACTACCGCGCACAGGTCGACGCCGCGCAGGCGCAGCGCGGTCTCGCGCAGGCGCAGCTCGATGCGGCGCGCGTGCAGCTCGACATCGCGCGCGTGCAGTATCCGGCCCAGTACCGGCAGGCGCGCGCGCAGATCGAATCCGCGGAAGCCGCGTACCGGCAGGCGCTCGCCGCGCAGGCACGGCAGCGCGCGGTCGATGCGCGTGCAACCTCGCAGCAGGCGATCGACGCGGCCGACGCGCAGCGCGCGACCGCCGACGCGAACGTCGCGATGGCCCAGGCGCAGGCGCGCACCGCGAGCCTCGTGCCGCAGCAGATCCGGCAGGCCGAGACGGCCGTCGAGGAGCGCCGCCAGCAGGTGCTGCAGGCGCGCGCGCAGCTCGAGACGGCCAACCTGAACCTGTCGTACTGCGAGATGCGTGCGCCGTCCGACGGCTGGGTCACGCGGCGCAACGTGCAACTGGGCTCGTTCCTGCAAGCGGGCACGTCGATCTTCTCGATCGTCACGCCGCGCGTGTGGATCACCGCGAATTTCAAGGAGTCGCAGCTCGAGCGGATGCGCGTCGGCGACCGCGTCGACGTGTCGGTCGACGCGTATCCCGATCTCGATCTGCACGGCCACGTCGACAGCATCCAGCTCGGCAGCGGCTCGCGCTTCTCCGCATTCCCGACCGAGAACGCGACCGGCAATTTCGTGAAGATCGTGCAGCGCGTGCCGGTGAAGATCGTGCTCGACGGCCCGCTGCCGAACCGTCCGCCGCTCGGTCTCGGCCTGTCGGCCGTGCCGACCGTCCACCTGAAATGACCGGCCGCCGTGCCGCGACCGGTGTCGACCGGAGCGATCCGATGCCCGATACCCGCATGCCGTTCTTGCCTGACGAGGCCCGCCGATGAACCGGCCACCCGAGCGCAGCGGCGCATCCGATGGCACGTGGCGTCCCGCCGCGAACCCGTGGCTCATCGCGATCGTCGTCACGCTCGCCGCGTTCATGGAGGTGCTCGACACGACGATCGTCAACGTCGCGCTGCCGCACATCGCCGGCACGATGTCGGCGAGCTACGACGAGGCGACCTGGACGCTCACGTCGTATCTGGTCGCGAACGGCATCGTGCTGCCGATCTCGGGGTTCCTCGGACGCCTGCTCGGCCGCAAGCGCTACTTCCTGCTGTGCATCGCCGCGTTCACCGTGTGCTCGTTCCTGTGCGGCGTCGCGACCAACCTCGGCGAACTGATCGTGTTCCGCGTGCTGCAGGGGCTGTTCGGCGGCGGGCTGCAGCCGAACCAGCAGTCGATCATCCTCGATACGTTCCCGCCCGCGCAGCGCAACCGCGCGTTCTCGATCTCGGCGATCGCGATCGTCGTCGCGCCGGTGCTCGGGCCGACGCTCGGCGGCTGGATCACCGACCATTTCTCGTGGCGCTGGGTGTTCCTGCTCAACGTGCCGATCGGCGCGCTGACCGTGCTCGCGGTGATGCAGCTCGTCGAGGATCCGCCGTGGCGGCGCGGCGCCGAACGCGGGATTTCCATCGACTACATCGGCATCGGGCTGATCGCGATCGGGCTCGGCTGCCTGCAGGTGATGCTCGATCGCGGCGAGGACGAGGACTGGTTCGGCTCGAACTTCATCCGCGTCTTCGCCGTGCTGTCCGCGCTCGGGCTGGTCGGCGCGACGCTGTGGCTGCTGCGCACGAAGAAGCCGGTGGTCGACTTGTCGTGCCTGCGCGACCGCAATTTCGCGCTCGGCTGCGTGACGATCGCGACGTTCGCGGCCGTGCTGTACGGCAGCGCGGTGATCGTGCCGCAGCTCGCGCAGCAGCGGCTCGGCTACACGGCGACGCTCGCGGGGCTCGTGCTGTCGCCCGGCGCGCTGCTGATCACGCTCGAGATTCCGCTCGTGAGCCGGCTGATGCCGCACGTGCAGACGCGCTATCTGGTCGGGTTCGGCTTCGTGCTGCTGTGCGTTTCGCTGATCTATTCGCGCACGCTGGTGCCGGACATCGACTACACGCACCTGATGATGATCCGCTGCGCGCAGTCGCTCGCGATCGGCTTCATGTTCGTGCCGATCACGACGCTCGCGTACCTGACCGTGCCGCAGCGGCTCAACGACGACGCGTCCGCGCTGTTCACGATGTTCCGCAACGTCGCGGGCTCGATCGGCATCTCGGTGTCGACCGCGCTGATCCGGGAGCGCACGCAGGCGCGCATGGCGCATCTGTCCACGCACATGTCGACGCTGTCGCAGAACTTCCAGGATGCGCTGCAGGAGAACGCGCGCGCGGTGGGCGCGTTGACGGGTGCGCCGCCGTCATCCGCGCTGCAGACGGCCACCGGGCGGCTGTACGAGACGTTCATCGCGCAGGCGACGATCCTCGCGTATATCGACGTGTTCGCGATCCTCGCGGTGTTTTGCGCGTTCAGCATTCCGCTGACGTTCCTGTTCTCGCCGGCGAAGGCCGCGGGCGGCGCGGGAGGGCATTGACATGCGCATGCATCGGAACAATCGTCGCCGCCACCTGATTCGCCCCATCGTGTGCCGCGCGGTGACGCTATTCGCGGGATGCGCGATCGTCGCGGGCTGCACCGTCGGACCCGACTACCAGCCGCCGCAAGCGGACGTCCCGGACACCTGGCATGCGATGCGGGCGGACGGGCAGGCGGCCGCCCCCGCGTCCGGCGTCGCCGCACGGTCGTCGCCGACGGTCGACGCCGATCCCGATCCGCGCTGGTGGCGCGCGTTTGGCGATCCACTGCTCGACCAGCTCGTCGAGCGCGCGGCGCACGACAACCTCGACGTGCAGGCCGCCGTGCTGCGCATCGCGCAGGCGCGCGCGCAGGCGCGGGCCGCTGCCGCACAGGGCTTGCCGGACGTGCGCGCGAACGCGAGCTACCAGCGCGAGCAGCTCGGCCTGAAAGGCATCGTCGAGGAGCAGGGCATCGACCAGCGCGTCGATCGTCTCGGCGCGCCGGGCTCGCCGCTCGACCGGTTCGGGCCGGGCACCGGCGAGAGCGTGCAGCAAGGCGTGCGCGGCGCGCTCGATGCGCTCGAATCGCCGGTCAACCTGTGGCAGGCCGGGTTCGACGCATCGTGGGAGCTGGACCTGTTCGGGCGCGTGCGCCGCTCGGTCGAAGCGGCCGGCGCGCAGACGCGCGCGGCGGTCGCGGGCCGCGACGATGCGCTGCTGTCGCTCGAGGCCGAAGTCGCGCAGACCTATCTGCAACTGCGGGGCGCGCAAGCGCAACGCGCGCTGGCCGACGACCTGCAACGCGCGCAGCGCGAACTGGTCGACCTGACGCGCGAGCAGGCCGCGCACGGTCTCGCGAGCGATCTCGACGTGCGCAGCGCCGACGCGCGGCTCGCGCAGATCCGCGCGCAACTGCCGCAGTTCGACCAGCAGATCGTGCTGCTGCGCAACGGTCTCGCGTATCTGGTCGGCGGCGCGCCGGGCGCGCTCGACGACTGGCTCGACGCGCCGCGCGCGTTGCCGGACGTGCCGCCGACCGTGCCGGTCGGCCTGCCGTCGACACTCGCGCGCCGACGCCCCGACATCCGTCGCGCGGAGGCCGAGCTGCACGCGGCCACCGCCGACGTCGGCGTCGCGGTCGCGCAGTTCTATCCGGACGTCTCGTTGACCGGGCAGGTCGGCCTGCGCGCATCGCACGTGCGCGAACTCGCGCACTGGTCGCACCTGTTCTATGCGTTCGGGCCGGCCGTATCGCTGCCGATCTTCTCCGGCGGGCAGCTCGTGTCGAACCTGCGGCTGTCGCAGGCGCGCCAGGCCGAAGCGGCGCTCGCTTACCGGCAAGCCGTGCTCGTCGCGCTGCGCGACGTCGACAATGCGCTGGCCGTGTACCGCACCGACCAGGCGCGCGCGGCCGCGCTCGACGACGCGGTGCGGGCCGAACAGGGCGCGCTGGACCTCGCGCGCGATCGATACCGGAAGGGCTTGTCGCCGTTCCTCGACGTACTGGACGCCGAGCGGCAATGGTCGGAGGGCCGGCAGCAAGCCGAGCAGGGCGCGTTGCAGACGACGACCGATCTCGTCGCGCTGTACAAGGCGCTCGGCGGTGGATGGCAGGCCGGACCGGATACGGATACCGGTACGGCACGGGCGCAGTAGCCCCGAGCGCGCGCCGGGCATCGCGGGCCGCGCGCTACGCAGCTCGTCCGCTCACGCGCGGCCTCAATCCCACGCGTGCTTGCTGAACTGATAGCCCTTCGAGCGGATGGTCTTGATCCGTTTCGGTTCGTTCGCATCGTCGCGCAGCTTGCGGCGCAGCTTCGAGATGCGGCCGTCGATCGAGCGATCGAGGCCGTCGAACGCGATGCCGCGCAGCAGCAGCGTCAGGTCTTCCCGGCTGACCACCTCGCCGGCGCGGCACGCGAGCGCCCACAGCAGGTCGAATTCGGTCGACGTCAGGCGCGGCATGCTGCCGTCCGGAAGATGCACGCGGCGGTCGGCCCGGTCGATGGAGAACTTGCCGAACACGTATCGCTGCGGCGAATCCGGCACGGGGTCGCCCGTCGGCGCGCGCGTACGCCGCAACTGCGCCTTGATCCGCGCGAGCAGCAGGCGCGGCTCGACCGGCTTGCGGAGAAAGTCGTCCGCGCCGAGTTCCAGGCCGAGCAATTCGTCGAACGGTTCGTCGCGGCCCGTCACCATGATCACGATGCCGTCGTAGTGCATGCGCGCCTCGCGGCAGATCTCGAAGCCGTCCTTGCCCGGCAGATTGACGTCGAGCAGCACGAGGTCGGGGCGGCTCGCGACGATCGCCGGCACCGCGCCGGCGCCGTCGAACAGCGTATCCACCAGGTAATGATGCTTGCGCAGATAATCGGCGATCAGCGCGGACAGCGGGACGTCGTCTTCGACGAGCAGGATTCGGATGGGCATCGCTAAACGAAGGGGCAAACGGGAAGGTGGCGAGCGGTCAGGCCCAGTCCGAGCGCGTCGTAGCCGAAGCGACGTGGATGATACTGCGCAACATTCCAACGGAATGTGGCGAATTCTGAATCGTTCGGTGAGCTTAGCTATGGGGGAATCGCCGCTGCCGGGTGAAACGCGGGGGGGAGCGGGGCAGGGCCGCGCGCGGCCGAAACGGGTCGATGCGAGATCCGGCGCGGCGCTCGCGACGATGCGCGAGCAGGCATCCTTCAGACGAAAACGTTTGCGCCGATGCGCTGTCGCGAACGTCGTTCGCACCGGCCGAACCCAGGCCAGGCAAGGTTAGTCGACATATCATTACAAAATATTACCGACGTCCGGGCATCCTGCTCCCTACAATTCCCGAACCTGACTGACGCGCCTCGCATCGTGCGATCGCCGCTGGTTCCCGAGCGCGTCGACGGCCGGTTTCGACGGCACGTCGCGTCATGCTGCTCGGGTGCGGAACCGGCTGCGCGTGGGTCGAATCGACGCCGCGCCGGCTCCCGACGGGCCCGCAAGCGGACAGTACGAATCATTCACGGGGAAACGAAATGACGCCGTTGCAAGTCGTCCAGCGTCTCGATGCACTCACGCACGCGATCGAAGCCGCGGTGGCGCGTGCCGACTGGAACGAGGCCGTCCGGGCCGCCGAGATGCGTTCGGCGTTTATCGTTGCGCTTGCACCCAATCAACCGGCCACGGTCGTGTCGGCGCTGATGAAGGTGCAGGAGATGGACGTCAGGATTTCCACGGTCGCGCGCGACACGCTGGAGGCGCTCATCGCGGAGGGCTGGCAAGCGTTGCACGAAACCCGCTTGGCAACGAACGCACTGAGGGCGCAGCAGCGGTTGCCCGATCCGGGCGCGGCGACTACGCGACACTAAGACTCGCTTCCTTCGGTGGTGGAATGAAATTCAAGAAACGCACCGGTCACGTCGATGCAACGCGGTGGTTCGCGGACGGCGACCATGAACGGGTGGAGCGCCGTCACGGCGGGTGGGCGGTCGCGACGCCGGAAGGCTGGCGTTCGGTGAAGCCGGGCGACTGGATCCTGCGCGACGAATGCGGTAACTGCTGGCCGATGGACGACGGCCTCTTCATGCATTGCTACGAACCGGTCGCCGACTGACTCGCCCGCCGGTTCGCCCAACCTATCGACGCTTGCGCGAAAACATCAGCGACTCCGCGTCGTTGAAGCGGATGCGCTGCGGCGCGCCGTAACCGGCTTTCTCCGCGACCCGGATCGACGCGACGTTGGTCGGCGCGATCAGGCACACGCTGCGCTCGAATCGCTGCTGCGCGTCGAGCCATGCGAGCGCGGCCGCGAGCGCCTCGGTCGCATAGCCGTTGCCTTGCGCCCACGTCGCCAGCGCCCAGCCGGCCTCCGGCACGCCGCGAATCGACGGCTCGATGTTGCGGTGGAAATCCGCGAAGCCGAGATCGCCGACATACCGGCCCGACGCTTTTTCCCGAATCGCCCAGTACCCATAGCCGAGCAGCGGCCACAGCCCGCGATACGCGAGCATGCGCATCCACGAGTCGCGCGGCGTGGAAGGCGTGCCGTTGAAGATGTGCGCGACGACGCCGGGCTCCGCCCACATCGCGGCGAGCGCGTCGAAGTCGCCGAGCGGGTGGCCTTCGAGGATCAGGCGTGGCGTGTCGAGAACGGGCGGGGACGAGACGGGTGGCACGGCGCTGATTGTCATCGGGCGTTCCATGAGGAAGGGACGGCGACGCAGGGCGCCGCGCTTGGGTCCCGTACGATACCGCGTAAACGGCGATGCGGACGCAATTCCCCGGCCGCATCGGGGTAGGCATGCGCATCGCGCGGATGGCCGGGGTTCGGCGGTGGCAGGGGTTACTTGCGGCTTTTCAGAAAGGAGCGCCCTTCGGCCGTGATCGACGCGCCGGAGCGCCCGTGCGCGGGATGGCTGACGAACCCGGCGTTGACGAGCTCCCGCGCGATCGACCAGCCGAGCGCCGGCGCGTCGCGGCCGTAGCGAACATCGGCGAGGCGTTCGAGCGCCCAGATCGCGGAGGCCGACAGATTGGGGGTGTTGGGCGTGAGAGTCTCGTTCATCGCTTCCTCGTGAAATGGCGTTTCGGGATGGACGGCGCGTGGCCGCCGGATCGGCGGCGCACGCGTCAGCTTGCTTGCAGCAACGGCAGCAGCGCGTGCAGCGCCGCTTCCTCGTCGGGGCCGGTGGCGAGCACCTGCGCCGACGTGCCGCCGTGAACCTGCAGCGACGCGATCGCGCCGCTGTCTTTTGCGTTGCAGCGGTGCCCGTTCGCGATCAGCTGGATGTCGCTGTCGAAACGGCGTGCCGCGTCGACCGCCGCGTCGCGCGCGGCGCGGCCGCGATTGCGGTTCCATGCGGGGCCGATTTCAACGTACACAACGGTTGCCACGATGCTGGAAAGCCTCCGGACAGGTGGGCGGGGCGGTGCGCGACATGCACGGTGCACGGTTGCGCACGTGTTGCGGACATCGGGCGGCCGGCATGTCACGATTTCCCGCAGGGTCGCGGGGCGCCGGCCGGGCGGATTGCGCGCGCCATTCGGCGCGAACGTGCCGACATCCGCTGCGAAGGCGCATTCAAGTTCGCGGATTGTCGGAAGTGGATGATTATAATGCATCCGCCAGATCATGTGAATTGCATTATAATGGCGTGTGCGCCGATGCCGGCCCGCCGCACTGCCGGCGGAGCGAGTCGCCGCGCCTCCGGGCGCGCAACGTGCTCGCCCGGCATCGTCGATCGACCCGAACCCCTCCCCGAATGGAAGCCGCAATGAACGCCCCTGCCTGCCCGCAATGCGCGATGGAAAACACTTACCCGGACGGCGCGCTGACCGTGTGCGCGGACTGCGGCCATGAATGGTCGGCCGACGCCGGCGCCGAGGCCGGCGACGAACCGGCGGGCGACGTCGTCAAGGACGCGAACGGCAACGTGCTGTCGGACGGCGATTCGGTCGTGCTGATCAAGGACTTGCGCGTGAAGGGTTCGTCGATCACGCTGAAGATGGGCACCAAGGTCAAGAGCATCCGGCTCGTCGGCGGCGATCACGAGGTCGACTGCAAGACCGACATGGGCGGCTTCATGCTGAAGGCGTGCTACCTGAAGAAGGTCTGAGCGCACGGTCCAGGCGACCGTTGCATCCGCGTTTTCATTCGCTGCTTTTTCAGCCGCTGCTTGTCAGCCGATTACCCGCACATGGCCGAGGATCGAACTTCCTACGACGCGTTCGTCAGGTTCCTGGCGACGCCGCTGAACGACGGCCGGCCGTTCGTGCTGGAGACGCAGCACGCGGTCTCGCTGCACTTCGATCATCTCGGCACCCAGAGCTTCATGTCGCTGCGCGATCCGGTGCGGCTCGCGCTCGGCTATACGCGCGTGATGATGGGCTTTCTGCTGTTGCAGGCCGAGCCCGCGCACATCTGCATGCTCGGGCTCGGCGGCGGGTCGCTCGCGAAGTACTGCTACCGCCACCTGCCCGGCACGTCGATCGACGCGGTCGAGATCAATCCGGACGTGATCGCGCTGCGCGACGTGTTCAGGATTCCTGCCGACGACGCGCGCTTTCGCGTGGTATGCGCCGACGGCGCCGATCATCTGGAGCGGGCGGATGTGCGCACGGATGTGATCCTGCACGATGCATTCGTCGCCGACGGCATGCGCGGCCGCTGTACGGGCGGCACATTTCTCGATGCGTGCCGCGCGCGCTTGAGCGAAGCCGGCGTGCTCGCGATCAACTTCATGGACGACGATCCGGCATTGCCGCAGCACCTCGAGCAGTTGCGATCGGTATTCGGCTCGTCGTATGCGCTGGTGCCGTGCGGCGACGACAACAACTTCGTTGCATTCGCATGGAAGGACGGCAGCCGGCTGCCGTCGCTGCGTATCCTGCTGGAGCGGGCGCTTGCGTGCCCGCAGGCGGGAGAACTGAAGCTGGCCGCCACCGCGAGGCGCATGAAGCACGGCGAGGGCATCGATCCGCGGCGGCTGGTGTGGCGTGCGCAATCGCACGAACGTTGGGAGATCGGCGCGTGATGGTGACGGAGGTGGCGGCGGCCGTGGCTACCGCGCCGACGCCGCGCGCCTTTGCGGCCGCGCTTACTTCACGCGCTTGCCGATCGCGCTGCGAGTCTTGTACGTGACGCCGTGCCGGTCGAGATATTCGCGGATCAACTGCCGCACGACTTGCGACGGCGTAAGATCCTGCTCCGCGCAGAGCATCTCGAAGGCTTCCTTCTTCGCGGGATCGATCAGGACGGTCAGGCGGGCGGTTTTCGTTTCCATGACGGGGCGAGAGTGATCAGTATGTTAATCAAATTATAATCGATGCGCTGTCGGCTCGAGCTCCGGAAGCGCCCAAGTGCCGCCCGTGGCACACGATCAGCGCTTGGCGCGCAGCAGCGCGAACAGGTCGTCGAGCACCGGCACGATCGCGAGCGTGACGAGTACCGCGGCGAGCGGCACGGTCGATACGTAGCCCACGTGCTTGAAGCCGATGGCGCCGGCCAGGCCGCCGACGAAGAACGACGCGAGCATCGTCGCGTGTATCCTCAGTTTCGAACGGTTGGCGATCACCGCATGCGCGTCGACGTCGATGGCCGATCGATTCCAGTAGAACAGCTTGCCGAGCTCGATGCCGAGATCGGTCACGATGCCGGTGATGTGCGTCGTGCGGATTTCCGCGCCGGACAGCTTCGTGATCGTCGCGTTCTGCAGCCCCATGATGAAGCACAGCAGCGTCACGGTCACCGGCACGAAGAACGTTTCCCACAGCGCGAGATGGCTGCCGAGCAGTCCGAACAGCAACAGCAGCGCCGCCTCGACCAGCAGCGGCAGCATGAACTGGCTGTGCAGCCCGCGGCGGCGCCCCCAGTTGACGAGGATCGCCGAGCAACTGGCGCCGATCAGGAACGACCCCAGCGAACTGATGCCGGCGAGCGCGAGCCGCACGTCGCCGAGCGCCGTCTGGTCGGCGATCGCCGATACGATGCCGCTCATGTGCGACGTGTATTGCTTGACCGCGAGAAAGCCGCCGGCATTGGCCGCGCCGGCGACGAACGCGAGCGAAAACCCGAGCTGGCGGTTCGCGGTCGCGCTGCGGTGTTTTCCCGTCAGGGTTCGAAAGTACTGCGCTGGCATAAGGGCTTCGCTCGATCGTCGCGGATTCGCGGGTACAGGCGGAAAACCGGTGCGGATGGCGTGACGGGCACGCTGCTTGCACCGGATCCCGGGGCTGTCGAATCATGTGATGAACATGATAATGTCATTATCATACTCTGTTGGCAGGATGGTGCTTTCAGTACAATGATGCAACGCGCGGCGGCTGGCGATTTCGACGCCGCGCGGCGCTCGCTCACTCGCGATTCCCTTCTGCTCACCGCTTCATGACCCCGATCAAGTTCATCCTTCGCTACACGGCGATCCCGTTCACGGCCATCGTCGCCGTGGTGATCTGGACCGTCATACCTTCGTCGAAAGAGATCGATGCGAGACAATATGCGGCGCTGTCGCGCGGGTACGCAAGTTTCCCGCTGCCGTTTCGGCGCGAGATCTCGGACACGATGGAACACGGCACGATCAACGACCGGCGCTACCAGGCGCTCGTGCGCGATTCGCTCGGCAACGGCGTCGCGCTGGACTGGCCGGCATCGGGTGTCGGCGGCGTCGCCGACGAGCGGCAAAAACTGGCCGAACTGATTCAGGCCGATTCGGATCTTCAAAGGCAACGGCAATGAAAACCCTGCTGGTTTCTGTGGCATTCGCGATGATCATCGCGAGCCTGATCTTCGCGCTGTACTTCATGAATCACGATCGCGGCAAATCCAAGCGGATGGCGTGGTCGCTCGCCGCGCGCGTCGGGTTGTCGGTCACGCTGTTTCTGTCGCTGCTGATCGCGTACAAGCTCGGCTGGATCGAACCGACCGGGTTGCCGATCGGGCGGTGACGCGCGGTTGTCGCGCGGGCGGCGGCGCGCGTCGCCGTGAATACCGACCGCGTCGAGTCCTTCGCCGATGATCCAGCCGACCGGATAGCGCGGGTCGAACGAACCGTACGGGTCCCGCGCGATCCGTTGCAGCCGTGTACGGCGGGCGCGCCGCCGCTGCACGGGCTCGGCCAGCCGGACCGGGAAGACCTGCTGCTCAACGGCTTGCTGCCCGAGTTGCGGCGGCGCGATCTGCTCGATATCGACCATATGGGCGGCGATTTCCGCGCGAATCTGGAACTGCCGGCGTTGCGGCGCGAGGCCGTGGCGGCGTGAACGACGGATGAACCGCGTACCGTGCCGGACGTCGAACGGTACGCGGTTGCGCGCATATCGCGCGATCAGATATCCATCGAAAAAATAACCATTTGGTACACGCTTCGGCGCGCATTACAGTCACGCCTCCTGCCGGCTGCAACGCCGGTCGTTCCGACGTTATTCCAGAAATGCGCCACATGAATCGTTTGATGCGTTCCGGGGGCCGCCGTGTCGCGGCCGCGCTGTTCGTGCTCGGCCTTGCGCCGGTTTCCCATGCGGCCCAGCCGACGGTGCGCGTCGGCATCGACGCCGAGTCGTACCCGCCGTTCTTTTCGAAGGATGCCTCCGGCAAGTGGAAGGGCTGGGAAATCGACGTGCTCGAGGCCGCGTGCGGCAAGCTGAACGTGCGCTGCGAGCTTACCGACATTGCGTGGGACGGCCTGATTCCGGCGTTGCAGAACCGCAAGATCGACGTGATCTGGTCGTCGATGACGATCACCGGTGAGCGGCAGAAAGCCATCGATTTCAGCCGCGCGTATTACGAATCGCCGACCGTGTTCGTCGGCGCGAAAAGCGACCGGCGCCGCGTCGACTGCGCGGTGCCCGCCACCTTCAAGGGCCGCGTGATCGGCGTCGAGGCCGGCACGAACTTCTCGGCGTTCCTCGATGCCCGCTTCAAGCAGGATGCGCAGATCAAGGCGTTCGACAAGTTCGACAATGCGCTCGCGGATCTGGTGTCCGGTCGCGTCGACTACGTGCAGGAAGGCAAGGGGCTGTTCACGGCGTTCCTCGCGTCGCGCGACGGCAAGGACTTCGAGGTCAAGGCCACGTGCGCGGACAATCCGGTGTTGGGGCTCGGCATCGGCGCGGGTGTGCGGCATGGCGATGCGCTGCGCGGCAAGCTGTCGACCGCGATCGCGCAACTGCAGCAGGACGGCACGTGGGATGCGATCACCGCCCGCTATCCGAACCTGAAAGGCACGATCGAGAAGGGTCGCTGAGCGCATGGCCGGCGACGATTCGCTGCTCGCGTTGCTCGCATTCGGCGACGGCGGTTATGGCCGCGTGTTCGCGGGCGCGTTCGCGCTGACATTCGGCGTCGCGGCGGCATCGTTCTGCACCGGCGTGCTGCTCGGCATCGCCGGCGCGCTCGGCAAGCTGTCGCGATACGCGGCGCTCGTGTGGCTGGCGCGCCTCTACACGACGCTCGTGCGCGCGCTGCCCGAGCTGTTGTGCCTGCTGCTCGCGTTCTACGCGGTCGCACCGGCCATCGAGAACGCGCTGCGCGGCAGCGGCATCGTGTCCGGCGACTTCGCGTTCGATCCGTTCGTCGTCGCCGCGCTGTCGCTCGGTTTCATCCAGGGTGCGTATCTCGCCGACATCTTCCGCGCGGCGCTCGTCAACGTGCCGGTCGGTGAGATCGAAGCCGCGCACGCGTACGGGATGACGCCCTGGCAGACGTTCGCGCGCATCCGGCTCCCGGCCGCCGCGCGGCTCGCGCTGCCGGGCGTCGGCAACGTGTGGCTGAACGCGACCAAGGACGCGTCGTTCATCAGCGTGCTCGGTTCGTTCACGGATCTGCTGAAGGCGAGCCAGCTCGCGGCCGGTGCGACGCGGCACTACGTCTTCTTCTATCTGGTCACGGCCGCACTGTTCCTGCTGCTGAGCATCACGTCGACCGGCATTTTCGCGGCGCTCGAACGGTATGCGAATCGCGGCACGAGGCGCGCGACGACATGATCTTCTCGCTGCCTTTTCTGCTCGACACGGTGATGCCGAAGCTGCTCGCCGCGGTGCCGACCACGCTCGCGCTGACGTTTTTGTCGGGCGCGGCCAGCGTGCTGCTGGGCGTGCCGCTCGCGCTCGCCGCCGGTGCACGCCATCCGCCGCTGCGCTGGTCCGCGCGCGGCTGGCTCATGCTGATCCGCGGCACGCCGCTGCTCGTTCAGCTCTATCTGCTGTACTACGGATTCGGGCAGATCGTTCCGCGCGAATGGATGCGCGACAGCTGGGCGTCGCCGCTGCTGCGCGACGCGTTCTGGTACGCGATCGTCGCGTTGAGCGTGAACGAGAGCGCGTACGTCGCGACGATCCTGCGCGGCGCGATCGCCGGCGTGCCGGCCGGCGAGATCGAGGCCGGCCATGCCTACGGGATGACGCGCATGCAGGTGCTGCGCCGCATCGTCGGGCCGCGTGCATGGCGGCTTGCGCTGCCTGCGCTCACCGGCGAGGCAATCCTGCTGCTGAAATCGACCGTCCTCGCGTCGACCGTGACCGTGTTCGACGTAATGGGCACGGCCAATACGCTGCGCTTCGAGACGTTGCGCGTGTACGAACCGCTGGCCGGCGCGGCGATCGTCTATGTCGTGCTGGTCGCGCTGCTGACCATTCCCGCCGCCCGTCTCGAGAAGCGCATCAATCGCTACCTGACGCGCACGCCCGACGACCGCGTGTCCGCACCGCGCGGCCGCGCGTCGTCGGGCGCGTGGGCGGCACCCAACTGATTTCTTGCCTGGTACCGATTTCGACGATGTCCGATCCTCGCCCCTTGCTGTTTTCCCTGTACGAACAAGCCAGCGTCGGCTGCGGCGGCGCGCCGAGCCTGTGGACCCATCCCGCCGACGAGCGGCTGCGCGCGAATACGCTCCCGTTCTGGTCGAACCTCGCGCGCACGGCCGAGCAGGCCGATCTCGACATGCTGTTCTTCGCGGACGTGCTCGGCCTGTACGACGTCTATGGCGGGTCGGCCGACGCCGCGGTGCAGTGGGCGGTCGAGGCGCCCGCGAACGATCCGATGATGCTGATTCCGGCGCTCGTCGCGCAGACCGAGCGGCTCGCGTTCGGCGTGACGGCGAGCACGACGTACGAGCATCCGTTCGCGCTCGCGCGCCGCTTCAGCACGCTCGATCATCTGAGCAACGGCCGGATCGGCTGGAACATCGTGACGTCCTACCTGACGAGCGCGGCGCGCAACTTCGGGCTCGACCGGATGATCGGCCATGACGAACGCTATGCGCGCGCGGAGGAATTTCTCGACGTCGTCTACAAACTGTGGGAAGGAAGCTGGGCGGACGACGCGGTCGTCGCCGACAAGCACGCGCCGCGCTATGCGCGTGGCGACCGCGTGCGGCCAATCGCGCATGAAGGCAGGCATTACCGCGTGCAGGGGCCGCACGTCTGTGCGCCGTCGCCGCAGCGCTCGCCCGTACTGATCCAGGCCGGCTGGTCGGGGCGCGGGCGCGAGTTCGCGGCGAAGCACGCGGAAGTGGTGTTCGTCGCGAAGTCGAATCCGCACGAGATTCGCGCGGGCCTCGACGAGATTCGCCGGCGCGCGGCCGAGCGCGGCCGCGCGGCGGACGACGTGAAGTCGCTGACGGTGCTGCGGATCGTGACCGCGCGCTCGTCGGGCGACGCGAAGGAGAAATATCACACGCTGCAGCAGCACTATCACCAGCACGCGCAGCTCGTCAGCTATGCAGGCGACACCGGCATCGACATCGACCGCTATGCGGACGACGAACCGCTGACGACGCAGACGGAAGGGCTGACGTCCTACGTGGTGCGGCCGGATGGCAGCGGCAAGCCGCTCACCGCCGGCGACGTGCGGCGCAAGTTCGCGAGCGTCACGCGCGGCACCGACCTGATCCTCGTCGGCTCCCCCGACGAAGTCGCGGACCAGCTCGCCGAGCATGCGCGGCAGTCGACGACGAGCGGCTACATGCTCAATCCGCTGATCAGCCCGGGCACGCTCGACGATTTCGCCGAACTGATCGTGCCGGAACTGAAAAAGCGCGGCCTGTACCGGACGTCGCCGGCGGGCGGCACCTTCCGTTCCCGGCTGAGCGGGCGCGACCGCCTGCCGGACACGGCCCATGGCGCGTCGTTCCGGTTTCCCGTGCCTGAAGCGGGCTGACCAGCCGATCGATACCGGGCGATCCTCAGCGGAGTTGCATGACATGACCGATGACGTACTGTTCCTGCTGCAACCGCATCGTGCCGACCGGAACCGTCCGGCATGAATCGCGCGACGAACGAAACCGTGGACGCGACGCGGCGCGAAGATCGCCCCCGTCGATCGGCGTTGCCGCCCGTCCTGAGCGCCACGGGCATCGCGAAGCGTTTCGACGCGACCGTCGCACTGTCGGCGCTCGACCTGTCGATCGGCGCCGGCGAAGTCGTCGCGTTGATGGGCGCGAACGGCGCGGGCAAGTCGACCTTCGTCAAGATTCTGAGCGGTGCGCTGCACGCGGACGGCGGCATGCTGACGCTGCGCGGTGAACCATATCGGCCGGCGTCGCCGCACGCGGCCAAGCGGCTCGGCGTCGCGACCGTGCACCAGTCGGTGGCCGATGCAGTCGTGCCGACGCTGTCGATCGCGGACAACCTGCTGCTCGACCGGCTGTGCGATCCGGCGTCGCCGTGGCGCGTGCCGCCGGCAGCTCGCCGCGACGCGGCACGATCGCTCGCCGCGCGGGTCGGGCTCGACGTCGACCTGGCGGCGCCGCTCGCCGCGCTGTCGCTGGCCGACCAGCAACGTGTGACGCTGGCGCGTGCGCTGGCCGGGCAACCGTCGTTGCTGATTCTCGACGAGCCGACCGCGAGCCTGTCCGCGGCGGAGGCCGAGCGGCTGTTCGTGCTGGTGGACGCGTTGCGCCGCGATGGCGTCGCCATCCTGCTGGTATCGCATCGGCTCGGCGATTTGCGCCGCATCGCCGATCGCGCGGCGATCGTCCGCGACGGCCGGATCGTCGCCGATCTGGCCGCGCCGATCGATTTCGACGCCGCGGTGGAAACGATGATCGGGCGGCCCTTGCCGCGTGCGCGTGCAGCAGCGCCGGAGCGTGCCGGGCGGGTCGAATCCGCAGGCGTGGTCGGCTCAGGCTTCAGCGCGCGGCAGATCCGGCTGACGCCGACCGGCACGCCGTTCGACCTCGACGTCCGGCGCGGCGAGATCGTCGCGATCGCGGGCCCCGTCGGCGGCGGCAAATCGCGCTTCGCGCGGACGATCTTCGGCGCGGTGCGGGCGGCGGCCGGCGAGATGACGCTCGACGGCCGGCCGTGGCGGCCACGTTCGCCGGCGGACGCGATTCGCGCCGGCGTATTCCTGGCCGGCGAGGACCGCTGGCGCACGTCGCTGTTCCCCGACAGCGTCCCGTTCGCATCGATCGCGGGCACGATCGGCTTTCCGTTCCTGTCGCGCTGGTTCGCGAGCGGCGCGGTGCGCCGAGCGCGCGAACGCACGGCCGCCGCGGCGGCGATCGCGCGGTTCGGCATTCGCTGCGAGGGGCCCGACGATCGCGTCGCGCACCTGTCCGGCGGCAACCAGCAGAAGGTCGTGCTCGCGCGCTGGCACGCCGAACCGGCGCGGCTGTTGCTGCTCGACGAGCCGTTCCAGGGCATCGATGCGGGCGCGCGCGCCGATATCGTCGATACGCTGCGGCGTCATGCGCATGAGCGCGCGACGATCGTGTTCGTCAGCGATCTCGAGGAAGCCGCCGAGATCGCCGATCGTATCGTGCGGTTCGATCGCGCGACGCTCGATTGCCAGCCTCCGACTTCTTCCATCGTGCGTGCCTGCTCATGAAACCCGTGACTTCTTCCGCTGACCGTCATGCCGCATCCGTCCAACGTTCGTCGCGCCCCTGGCCGCTCCGTCTCCGCGATGCGCTCGAACGGACCGGCATCCTGCTCGTGCTGGCGATCCTCGTGGTCGTATTCGCGCGCAAGGAGCCCGCGTTCCTGAACCTCGACAATCTGTTCAGCATCCTGCAGGCGGTGTCGATCGTCGCGTTGCTCGGCATCGGCGTGACGGTCACGCTCGCGGCCGGCGGTTTCGACCTGTCGGTCGGCAGCATGGCCGCGACCGCGCAGATGGCCGCGAGCTACGTGCTGGTCGTCTGGCACGGCAGCGCGTGGGCTGCCGCGCTCGCCTGCGTCGCGCTTGGCGTGGCCGCCGGCTTGTTCAACGGCTTGCTGATTACGCGGCTGCGCGTGCCCGACCAGCTCGCGACGCTGGGCACGCTGTTCCTGCTGGCCGGCCTGCAGTTGATTCCGACCGGCGGCCGTTCGCTCGCGACCGGCTCCGTGCTGCCGGACGGCACCGACGCCACCGGCGTGTTCCCCAACGCGTTCCTCGCGCTCGGCCGCCTGCGCGTGTTCGACGTCGTACCGTTGCCGGTGCTGCTGCTGGCGGCCGTGACGGTGCTGGCCTGCATCACGATGGAAGCGACGCGCTGGGGCCGCGTGATCTACGCGATCGGCGGCAACGAAACGGCCGCGCGGCTGGCCGGTGCGCCGGCCGCGCGCTACCGTGTCGCCGCGTACGTCGTGTCGGGCGCGATCGCGTCGCTGGGCGGCGTGCTGATCGCCGCGCGAGTTGGCCGCGGCGACGTGAGTGCGGGCCACTCGCTGCTGCTCGACGCGGTGGCGGCCGCGCTGATCGGTTACGCGGTGTGGGGCGCGAAGCGGCCCAACGTGTTCGGCACGGTCGTCGGCGCGGTGTTCGTCGGCGTGTTGCTCAACGGGCTGACGATGCTGAATGCTCCCTACTATATGCAGGACTTCATCAAGGGCGTGCTCCTCGTGCTCGCCCTGGCGTTTACGTTCGGCATCGGTCGCCGTACGGATGCCCGGGCGTGACGGTGAGGGCGCCAAGACTCGGTTCCTGCGTCCAAGGGTCCGAAGAATCTTCAAGCTGGACCGTTTGTTATCCAAAGTAATATCGATTGCCGAATCGGTCGGTTTGAGTTCGCGTGCCGTGCTGATAGATTGAGCCGATATCGTCCTGTACGGAGACAGACACGCCATGCGCTCGTTGCTTCGCCGAAAGTCGCGCCTCGAACCGAAACTCGGAGCACTCGTACTGGGCGCCGCACTCGCGCTCGGTATGCCCGCGGCACACGCCGGCCCGCTCAAGGGCGCGCCCGCACCGTTCGACAAGGGCGGCGTGAAGATCGCGCTCGTCAACTACCTGTCGACCGGCGATTTCTTCCAGGCCTACGAAGCCGGCGCGCAGAAGCAGGCACGCGCGCTCGGCGTCGATCTGCGCATCTACGAAGGGCGGCAGGACGCGGCCGAACAGCGCGAGCAGATTCAGCAGGCAATCAACATCGGCGTGTCCGCGATCATCGTCAATCACGGCTTGCCGGAATCGTTGAAGGACGTCGTTCAGCGTGCGCTCGACAAAGGCATCAAGGTCGTCGCGTTCGACGTCGATCTCGCCAATCCGAAGGTGCCGCAGATCGAGCAGAACGATCGCGACCTCGCGAACCTGCTGCTCGATCAGGCGGTGAAGGACAACGGCGACGCGTTCTCGGCAGGGTATGTGTACGTGGCCGGATTCGCGCCGCTCGACCGGCGCGATGCCGCGTGGCGCGATTTCAAGCGCGCGCACCCGCAGGTTCGGGAAAAGGCGCGCTGGGGCACCGTCGACAATCCGATCGCGCAGTCGGTCGCGAACCAGGCGGCGGCCGTGTATCGCGCGAATCCGGACATTCGCGTCGTGTTCGCGCCGTACGACGAATTCGCGCGCGGCGCGAAGCTCGCGGCCGACGAGGCCCGGCTGTCGTCGAAGCTGCGCATCTACAGCGCGGACGTGTCGACGGCCGACATCGAGGCCATCCGCGCGCCGAACAGCGCATGGGTCGCGACGGCCGCGACCAATCCGGCGGTCGTCGGCGCGGTGTCGGTGCGGGCCGCGGCGCTGCTGGTCGCCGGGCAAAACCCGGGCGCGCGCATCGCGGTCAAGCCGACGCTGATCACGCGCGACGATCTCGTGAAGAACGACATTCATACCGTGGCCGAACTCGGCGCGAAGTTCCCGGCGTTCCGCACGAGCGACGCGGCGACGGCCGCGTGGATTCCGGCGATCGACTGATCGCTTCGGCGCGCAGCGAACCGATCCGTCGCGTGCGTGCCGCCTGCCCATGACTTGACCATGACGACCCTGAACGACTATCTCGCGCAAAAGCGCGATGCGTGGCACGCGAAGCAGCAGGCCGCTCGCAACGATCCCGATTTCAAGGCGACGCCGCTGAAGGCGACCGTGCGCGCGCTCGGCCGCAGTGGCGTGCGCGAGATCCGGATTCGCGATTTCCAGGTGATCAGCGACAGCCCGCCCGATTTCGCGGGCTACAACCTGGGGCCCGCATCGCCGGAGCTGCAGCTTGGCGTGCTCGGCAGTTGCCTCACGCACATCACGTTGATCCAGGCCGCGGAGCGGGGCTTGAAGATCGACGCAATCGAAGTCGAAGTCACCGGCGACCAGCATCCGCTCGCGCAGCAACCGGGGTTCGAACAGGTGCCGGTATTCCCGCACAACATCCGCTATACGCTGGACATCGTGTCGCCGGAGCCGCCGGAAGCCATTCGTGCATTGCATCAGGCGGTCGAGGAGGTGTGCCCGATCTTCAACCTGCTGAGGCTGCCGCAGCACATCGACGGGGAATTGCGGCATACCGGCGCGTGATGCGATGACGCATTGCTGCTCGGCCAAGTTTGGAAATGAAATAGACGTATTGTGATAAGAATACTTATCCTGATAGTCGTAATGCGAATGCATGACGTTGACGAATTCGCGCCGCCACGCGCCCGACGAGGGCTGTCACGACGTTAGTTGCGCGGTTCCTTCGTCACGTCATGACGATAGGCGCGCGGCGAGCAGCCCACGATGCGTTTGAACGCATGGCCGAACGCGCTATCCGAGTCGTAGCCGAGCCGCTGCGCAATCGCCGAGATCGACGCGTTCGATCTGCGCAGTTCGCGCATCGCCAGCTGGATCCGCCAGCGCAGCACGTATTCGAGCGGCCCGAACCCGAGCCGCCGCTTGAAATGCAGCGCGAACGTCGAACGCGACACGTGGCAGCAGGCCGCCAGCGCGTCGACGGTCCAGCGCCGCTCGGGCGCGGCGTGAATCGCGGCCAGCGCCGCGCTGACGCGCGCATCCGCGAACCCGGCCAGCCACCCGACATCGCTGTTCGCGCCGGCGTCCACATAGCGCCGCAGGATCTGCACCAGCATCATGTGGCCGAGATGCCGGACCATCAGCGACCCGCCCGGCGACGCCGCGCCGAATTCCCGTGCGAGCTGCTGCAGCGACCAGCGCAGCACCGCCGCCGGTTCGGAATCGCCGCTGACGACGACCACGGGCGGCAGGCTGCCGAGCAGCAGCGGCATGCCTTCCTCGTACGCGAAGCGGCCGCCGATCAGAAAGCAGTCGGCCGGTTCGCCGTAGTGCGCGATACCGCGTTCGAGATGCCGGTACACGTCGGCGGCCGGCACCGGCGCGACCGACGGATCACTCGCCAGCGAAAATGCCCGCGGCGCGGCGAGCAGGAAGCAGTCCCCCGTGCGCAGCCGGACAGGCGGCCCCGCACCGTCCACGGTCAGCCAGCAACTGCCTTCGACCACCGCGTTGAACTTGATCCCGTCGGGCGGCGGAAGGTCGACCGCCCACGGGCCGCCGGCCCGCAGGCCGGTGAAAAACGAGTCGCGCGTTTCCAGCAGCGACAGCACTTCCGATAGCGGGTCCACGCGCAATCCCCGGACGATCTCGACGAAAAACCGGATTCTATTGCATTCACAGTCCGGATGCGCGGCTGGAGAATGATCTCGTGCGGTGACGCGGCCGACGGGCGGCCGCGCGCATCGAGCATCATTCCAGGAGCTTTCGATGACGAGCAGGCAGCATCCCCTTCATTCCGGATTCGACGCGGGATCGACGGCGACCGACGTACTGGCCGGCCTCGACCTGCACGGCAAGACCGCCATCGTCACGGGCGGCCATTCGGGTCTCGGCCTCGAAACCACGCGGGCACTGGCGCAGGCCGGTGCGCACGTTGTCGTCGGCGCACGGAGCGCCGCGGCCGCGCGCGAAGCGACGCGCGGCATCGCCGGCGTGGAGATCGCGACGCTCGAGCTCGCGGACCCCGCGAGCGTGGCCGCATTCGCCGCGCGGTTCGTCGACGCGCGTCGCGACGTGCATGTCGTCATCAACAGCGCGGGCATCATGGCGTGCCCGGAAACTCGCTTGGGCGACGGCCGGGAAGCGCAGATGGCCGTCAATCACCTCGGTCACTACGCGCTCGTCAACCGGCTGTGGCCGGCGCTCGCGCACGGCGACGGTGCGCGCGTGGTTGCGGTGTCGTCGCTCGGGCACCGGCTGTCGCCGATCCGCTGGGACGATATCGATTTCGCGCGCGGTTACGACAAATGGCTCGCGTACGGGCAGTCGAAAACCGCCAACGCGTTGTTCGCGGTGCAGCTCGACGGGCTCGGCGCGCCGTTCGGGGTTCGCGCGTATTCGCTGCATCCGGGCAAGATCGCGACGCCGCTGCAGCGTCATCTGACGCGCGCGGAAATGATGGCGCAGGGCTGGGTCGACGAGCACGGCGTGCCGATCGATCCGACCTTCAAAACGCCTGCGCAGGGCGCGGCAACCCAGGTATGGGCGGCGACGTCGCCGCGCATTGCCGATCTCGGCGGCGTCTATTGCGAGGATTGCGACGTCGCGATGGTGACGCGCGGCAACGAGGAATCGGGCGTGCGGCCGCATGCGATCGATCCGGAGGACGCGGCGCGGCTGTGGGCGTGGTCCGCCGCGGCGACGGGCGTCGATGCCTTTGCCGTGCGCCGTTGACGCCCACGCATTCGCCCGGCCGGGCGCCGCGCGGGTATCGGCGGCGATTCGATACTCGCGCGCGGCAGTCTATCCGCGCGTCTGTCGCAGCGCGCGCCCCATTTCCGCGATCGGCATCGCGACGATCGAATTCAGCAACCGCATTTCCCCGGCGTCCGGATGCGCGATCTTTCGCACTTCATCGAGCGTCTGCTCGACGTGACGATCGAGCGCTTCGAGAAAGCGCTGCAGTTCGCTGGCGGCCGCTTTCTCCCTGAGCCCGAGCGCCTGGCCGAACGCGACCAGCGCATTCGCGTCGATATCGGCGAACCGCGTCGCATTCCCGAGCGGCATCGTCAGCTCGCAGTGCGGCCAGTGATCGCCGCGATGGTCGGGCCGGTGCGTCGGCGTGTGATACACGACCGTGCTGACGATGTCGTAGAACGGCGCGAGCCGGTAGCCGCGCGCGTCGACGAAGAACGACAGGTTCTTCAGGTGCGCGTCGGCATTGCCGACCACCACGTTGAACACGGTCCAGCGGAACACCGACAGACGCGTGAGCGCGCGCGTGCTGGTGCGGTCGATCGCGCGGGCCAGTTCCTGTGCATTCGCCCGCTGGTACTTGAAACCGCGGTCGTAGTTGAGCAGTTGCATCGCGTCGATCGTATGCACGCGCCCGGCCGGTTCCGACGCGACGTCGCGGTCGAACCGGTCGATCACGTAGCAGGCGGACGGCGCGCGCAGGAAATGCACGTCGGGCACGTCGAGCCCCATCTTTTTCGCGAGCCGCATGCAGAAGAACTCGTTGATCGCCGAATGCGGATAGCCGGCCGCGCGCATGTCGGGTTTGAGCAGGTGCATCGACGGTTCGCTGCCGACCGGCTCGAACAGCGCGTAGTCGGGCGCGTTGCCGCGCAGCACCAGCAGCAGCTTCTGCTGCGCGCCGGCCGCCGACATGCGCTTGGGCGCGGTGGCCGTCAGCGCGCGCTCGGGCATCGCCTGGATCCGGCGCTCGAGTTCGTCGAGCGGCAGCGGCTGCAGGCCGCCGGGCGTTTCCTGCTCGCCGTCGGCCAGCAGCGTCAGCGCGCCGGCCGATTCGCGGCCGAAGTACGCGAGCAGGCCCCACGCGTCGGCGGCATCGACCTTCGCCTCGCGCGCGAGCGACGTGCGCATGCCTTCCTCGGGCAGCAGGTTGTCGAAGAACCACTGGACCGGGCGATCGGTCGACGTGTCGGTGAACACGTCTGCGCGCAGCGCAAACGCCGGCGACAGCGGATACGCGGCCGGCGACGCGAGCCATTGCGGGGCGTACGCGAACGACCAGATTCCCTTGTCGTCGGTCAGCGTGCCCATGCGCACGCCGTTCGCGGACGCGATCAGCGTTCTAGCCGCCATAGCTGCTCCTGCGGCGTTGTGCGGCCTTCAGCGCGGTGGCTTCGGAGATCTCGATCGACGACTCCGCGTACAGCCGCACGCCGAGCTCGCTCAGCAGCAGCATGACCTTGCCGATTTGCGCGGTCGGTTTGCCGGCTTCCACCTGGCTGATGAATTTCGGCGACAGCCCGGTCGCGTTCGCGAGTTCGTCCCGCGTGAATCCCTGCTGGATTCGCGCCGCGCGAATGAAGTGGGCGAGCGCGCCGATCGTGTCGACGGATTGGGACTCCGACATGACGTTCTCCGTGCTTCGTATCTGATCGGGAACAGTATTGCATAACTCGCGGGGTTGGGCAGCAGTTCGTATTCGTACGGGAACGAACGGATGATCCCGACGGCTCGGATGCCATTTCGTTCCCAATCGGGAACGAAATATCGGGAAAAGGGGCGTAGGACCAGTATTCGTATCCGATCGGATGCGAAGAGAAGGGACGTGGGCGCCTTCGCATGCGCGTCCGACCGGCCACGCCGGATCGTGCGCGCGGCGGATGGCTGCAGGGGCCGCCGGCTTGCCGCCGTCCCGTGCGCGGAGTGGCGACGCGCGATCGTTCCGCGAAGAACGTCCGGACCGTAGCCGCGGTGGCAAGGTGTGCGCAGCACGCGCCTTTCTACAATTTCCTCCGACGTACTACACGCGTCGCCCCCTCGGGAAAGCAGGCCCGATCCTTGCGCCGCGCTGGCGTCGTCGGCGGCGTTCGCGCCCCGACGCACGCCGATTTGCATGGGAGGGCGCATGGAACCGATGCCGGTCGTACTGCAGTGGCACGACGTTCTGGTCAGGATCGCGCTGGCGCTCGTCGCGGGTGGGTTGATCGGCGTCGATCGCAGCGAATCCGGCAAGACGGCCGGCCTGCGCACGACGATCCTCGTCTGCCTCGCCGCGTGCCTGTCGATGCTGCAGGTCAATGCGCTGCTGCTGCAGGCGGGCAAACCGGAGGGCGCGTTCTCGGTGCTCGACCTGATGCGGCTGCCGCTCGGCATCCTGACCGGGATGGGCTTCATCGGCGGCGGCGCGATTCTTCATCGCGACGGCCTGGTGTCCGGCGTCACCACGGCCGCGACGTTGTGGTTCGTGACGGTCATCGGGCTGTGCATCGGCGGCGGCCAGTTGTCGCTCGGTGCGGTCGGGCTCGTCCTCGCGCTGCTGGTCGTGTGGCCGCTGCGGTTCGTCGAGCAGCGCTTGCGGCGCGTCAGGACCGCGCTCATCACGGTCGAGTATCCGGTGGGCTCGGCTGCGCGCGAACAACTGGCCGCGAAGCTGCGCGACGCGGGATTCACGTGCCGGACAAAAAGCTTTTGCGAAACGGCCGCACGCGCGGTGCGAGAGGAGGAATTATTCGTGCAGTGGCGCGAAGCGACCGGCGCCGACGTGATGCTGAAGCAACTGATGCGGATCGTCGAGTCGGCCGGCCTGACGTCGGTCCGTTGCTCGACGGAGAACTGACGCGCGCGGCCGCCGGAACGCGCGATGCTCGTGCAGCAGGCCGCCGTGGGCGGTTTATCAAGGAGCGAAACATGACACGTGTATCGGAAGTGATGACACGCGACGCCGCGACCGTCGGTCCGACGCAGAGCCTGCGCGAGGCGGCCAAACTGATGAGCGACCTCAACGTCGGTGCGCTGCCCGTCTGCGACGGCACGCGGCTGATCGGCATGCTGACGGACCGGGACATCGTCGTGCGTGCGGTGTCGATGGGCGTGCCGCCGAACGAGTCGATCGAGGGCGTCGTCAGCGGGCCCGCGAACTGGTGTTACGAGGACGACGACATTTCGGCGGTGCAAAAGAAGATGGAAGACGCGCAGATTCGCCGCGTGCCGGTGGTCGACCGGCAGAAGCGGCTGGTCGGCATCGTCGCGCTGGGCGATCTGGCGACCGCCGCGGACGGCGCGATGTCGTCGACGCTCGGCGCGGTATCGGCGCCGTCGCGCCCGGATCGGTGATCGCCATCGCAGACAAGGAGAACGACATGAACGAAGACAGGGAAACGCAGATCCGCGAGCGTGCGTACCGGCTGTGGCAGGCGGACGGCGCGCCCGACGGCCGGGCCGACGAATACTGGCAGCGGGCCGAGCAGCAACTCGATGCCGAGGGCGGCAGCGCGGACGGAAGCGGCGAGCAGGCGGTGGACTCGCCGGTCGATCAGTCCGCGAAGCGCCGCATTCCGGGCGAGCCGCTGCAGGACGTCGATGCGGTGCCGACCGGCGAGGTCGAGCACGAAAGGCGACGCACGCGGTGAAGCGCGGGTAATCGCAAGCCGGAAGGAGAACGAAGATGACGGCGCACGCAGGAGAGAAAGCGGAAAAAACCGGTGACTTTCGATGCGAGAAATGCCACCGGTCGACGCACGTGCAGGCGGGACACCCGATCCCGAAGTGCCCGCACTGCGGTAACGGCACGTACGGCGAGCGTACGCGCGAGCCGGGCAACAAGTAGGCAGGGCGCACGTCGCATCGCGCGTGCCGCGTTGCGTTTTCGCATCGACGCTGCCACGCGCGTTGGGGAGGCTGCGCCGGATGACGCGCCACGTGTAATTTCTTTGGCGGATTCATTCGCTTGGGGTGCGACCGGGCAGTCCGACGACGGCATGTCGCTTGCTGGAAGCGTTGTGGGCCGCCGTGCCACCCATCGCGGCGCGGTGCGGCGCAACGTATTCAGCATCCGCACGGGGAGAAATTCATGACCCGTGACAGTGAACGACAGGACAGCGCGTCGCCCGACGCGGCACGCGAGGCCGCCGACGTACCGAACCGGCGCAACCCGACACCCGGCGGCGAATCGACCGCGCGCCCCGGCATGGGGCGTCGGTCGGTGCGGGGCAGCCATAGTTGGCTGCGCGGCGCGGGGTGCCGCGGCAGGATGCGGGCGGAACCTCCATTGCCACCAGTCGGACGATTCCACGCCCGATCGTCGACGTATGCGCGAGCAGCGATCTTTATCGCCGCAGCAGATAAACGTATCCGAATCGCTTCGTTGACGCACGCCGGCACGGCCTCGTAGATTCGCGTTTTGACCGAATCAGGGCCGTGCCGTGACGACTCCCACCCTCCGCGACGCCGCAACGCTTTCCGCCGGGCATCCCGCCCTGCGGCCGGACGGCGCGGCGCAGCATTTCGACATCGTGCCGTTCGACGCGCCGCTCGGCGCCGAGGTGATCGGCGTCGACCTGTCGCAACCGCTCGACGCCGACGATTTCGCGCGCATCCATCGCGCGCACCTCGATCACCACGTATTGGTGTTTCGCGACCAGCGCATCACGCCGGACGAGCACATCGCGTTCAGCCGCCGCTTCGGCCCGCTGCAGATCCACGTGCTGCACCAGTTCGCGCTGGCCGGCCATCCGGAAGTGCTGATCGTGTCGAACATCGTCGAGAACGGCAAGCCGGTCGGGCTCGGCGATGCCGGCCATTTCTGGCATTCCGACCTGTCGTACAAGGAAAAGCCGAGCCTCGGCTCGCTGCTGCACGCGCAGGAACTGCCGGCCGAAGGCGGCGACACGCTGTTCGCGAACATGCATCTCGCGTGGGACACGCTGCCGGCCCATCTGCGCCGCGCGGTCGAGGGGCGGCGCGCCGAGCATACGTATCTTGCGCGCTACGCGGAATTGCAGGCGCGCAGCCCGTGGCGGCCGAACCTGTCGCCCGAACAGATCGCGCAGGTCGCGGCGGTCGTGCATCCGGTCGTGCGCACGCATCCGGAAACCGGCCGCAAGGCGCTGTTCGTCAGCGAGCATTTCACGACGCGCATCGTCGGGCTGCCCGACGACGAAAGCCGCGCGCTGCTCGACGAACTGTTCGCGCACAGCGTGCGCGCCGAGCACCTGTATCGGCACGCGTGGCGCGACCACGATCTGGTGTTCTGGGACAACCGTTCGCTGATGCATCTCGCCGCCGGTACGCCCGACCACCTGCGCCGCAAGCTGTACCGCACGACGATCGAAGGCGACGCGCCTTTCTGAGCCGCGCGCCGCGTCATTCATTTCCGCCTCATCCCGACCGGAGTTCCGATGTCGTTTTCGTTATTGCCGGCGCGTCGCGCGCTGGCGGCCACGCTCACCGCCGCGCTCGCCTTCGCGGGCGCACTCATCCCGCAAGCCGCGCATGCGGAGGGCCGCATCCGCATCGCCGAGCAGTTCGGCGTCGTCTACCTGATGCTGAACGTCGCGCGCGACCAGCAACTGATCGAGAAGGAAGGGCGCAAGGCCGGCCTCGACATCAAGGTCGACTGGGTGCGGCTGTCGGGCGGCGCGGCCGTGAACGACGCGCTGCTGTCCGGCGCGGTCGACGTCGCAGGCGCGGGCGTCGGCCCGCTGTTGACCGTGTGGGACCGCACGCGCGGCCGGCAGAACGTGAAGGGCGTCGCGTCGCTCGGCAATTTTCCGTACTACCTCGTGAGCAGCAACCCGAACGTGAAGACGATCGCCGACCTGAGCGCGAAGGACCGCATCGCGGTGCCGGCGGTCGGCGTGTCGGTGCAGTCGCGCGTGCTGCAGTACGCGGCCGCGAAGCAGTGGGGCGACAAGCAATTCGACAAGCTCGACGCGCTCACGCAGGCGATTCCGCATCCGGACGCGACGGCCGCGATTCTCGCGAACAGCAACGTGATCACCGGCCACTTCGGCAATCCGCCGTTCCAGGAGCAGGAACTGGCTGGCAACCCGAACGCGCACATCGTGCTGAATTCGTATGACGTGCTCGGCGGCCCGAGCTCCGCGACGGTGCTGTATGCGACCGAGAAATTCCGCGACGACAACCCGAAGACCTATCGCGCGTTCGTTGCCGCGCTCGCCGACGCCGCCCGGCGGATCGCGGCCGATCCCGAGCGCGCGGCCGATACCTATATCCGCGTGAACGGGTCGAAGATCGATCGTGCGCTGCTGCTGAAGATCCTGCGCAATCCGCAGGTGCAGTTCAAGACCGCGCCGCAGAACACGCTGCCGCTCGCGCAGTTCATGCATCGCACCGGCGCGATTCGCAACGAACCGAAATCGTGGCGCGACTACTTCTTCGACGATCCGGCGACGGCGGGCGGCAGCTGAGCAGCGCCGATGTTCGGGCGCCGCGATCGACGCTTATGCGTCGGCGCGGTTTCGATATGCGCAATCGATGGTTGGTCCGCACGGCGCCCGGCCGTATGTTGATGGTTTTCCCGCAAGAGATTCGATCGTGAACGCCACTTCTCCCCGAACCTGGTTGCCGCCGTATGCGGCACGTGGCGGCGCGTCGCCGGCCGCGCCGGCCGTGGCCGATACGCGTGCCGACGATCGCCCGGCCGCGAACGCCGCGCAGGCCGGCACGCACAGCGAACGTCTGCTGGCGATCGACCAGGTCAGCCTCGAATACCGCAGCGGCGCGCGGATCGTTCGTGCGACGCATCAGGTGAGCTTCGACGTGTACGGCAGCGACCGCTTCGTGCTGCTCGGCCCATCGGGCTGCGGGAAGTCGACGCTGCTGAAGGCGATCGCCGGCTTCATCGAGCCCGTCGCGGGTTCGATCGCGCTCGACGGCCGGCCGGTGCGCGGGCCGGGGCCCGACCGCATCGTCGTGTTCCAGGAATTCGATCAGTTGCCGCCGTGGAAGACGGTCATCGAGAACGTCGCGTTTCCGTTGCGCGCCGCCGCGAAGCTGTCGCGCGCCGAAGCACGCGAGCGCGCGCTGCACTATCTCGACAAGGTCGGCCTCGGCACGTTTGCCGACGCCTATCCGCATACGTTGTCGGGCGGCATGAAACAGCGCGTCGCGATTGCGCGGGCGCTGGCGATGCAGCCACGCGTGCTGCTGATGGACGAGCCGTTCGCCGCGCTCGATGCGCTCACGCGCCGCAAGATGCAGGCGGAACTGCTGCGGCTGTGGGATGAATTCCGCTTCACGCTGCTGTTCGTCACGCACTCGATCGAGGAGGCGCTCGTGGTCGGCAACCGGATTCTGCTGCTGTCGCCGCACCCGGGCCGCGTGCGCGCGGAGCTCAACAGTCACGAGCATTCGCTCGACAACGTCGATACCGGCGACTTCCGCGACAACGTCGCACGGATCCATCGCCTGCTGTTCGACACCGACGCACCGCACGTACCGACGACGGAGGACGCCGCATCATGAGTACGATCGATCCGGCCGTGCCGCCGCTGCCGCCCGTGCGTGCCGAATATACGCGCACGCTCGACACGCTGCCCGACGCCGAGCGCGCGGCGCCGGCGCCGCTGCCGCGCCGCATCGCCGGTGCCGCATGGTTTCGCCGCAGCGTCATCGCGCTCGTACTGATCGCCGCATGGGAGATCGTCGCGCGCATCGTCGCGAACGATCTGCTCGTCCCGACCTTCGGCGCGACGCTGGCCGCGTTCGTGCAGGGCATCGAGTCGGGCGAACTGCTCGTGAAGACCGGCATCTCGATGTCGGTGCTGCTGCGCGGCTATGCGCTGGGCGTGCTGCTGGCGTTCGCGCTGACGTCGCTCGCGGTATCGACGCGCATCGGCCGCGATCTGCTGACGATGCTCACGTCGATGTTCAATCCGCTGCCGTCGATCGCGTTGCTGCCGATCGCGCTGCTGTGGTTCGGGCTCGGCACCGGCAGCCTGCTGTTCGTGCTCGTGCACGCGGTGCTGTGGCCGCTCGCGCTGAGCATCTATACCGGCTTCGTCGGCGTGCCCGCCACGCTCAAAATGGCCGGGCGCAACTACGGGCTCACGGGCCTGCGCCAGATCGCGCTGATCCTCGTGCCGGCCGCGCTGCCGTCGATCCTGTCGGGGCTGCGCGTCGGCTGGGCCTTCGCGTGGCGCACGCTGATCGCCGCCGAGCTCGTGTTCGGCGCGAGCGCGGGGCAGGGCGGCCTCGGCTGGTACA
Source organism: Burkholderia sp. CpTa8-5 (assembly GCF_017815045.1). Taxonomy (NCBI): domain Bacteria; kingdom Pseudomonadati; phylum Pseudomonadota; class Betaproteobacteria; order Burkholderiales; family Burkholderiaceae; genus Burkholderia; species Burkholderia sp. CpTa8-5. The sequence continues at coordinate 591,557 of NZ_JAGIQD010000001.1, read as the reverse complement.
TCTTCCAGAATCGCAACGAGCTGTATACGGACCGCGTGTTCGCCGGTCTCGCGGCCGTCATCGTGATCGGGCTGCTGGTCGAGAACCTCGTGTTCGATACGCTCGAGCGCGTGACCGTGCGGCGCTGGGGCATTCAGCACTGACGGCGTCCGTACGCGATCAATCCCGGCGCGGGCATAACGTAAGCTGAAATCGGCTTTTTACGCGCGGCGGGGGCGTCCCTATACTTGCGGACACCGTGTCGCGCGCTGCCGCGACACGCCCCGATCTCCCCGAACAAGGACCTGCCGAATGACTGCCCGTGATGCCGTCGATCCGCGCGACGCATTGCGCGACGCGCTTGCCGCGCTGCCCGATCTCGCGACCGCGATCGGCCAGGACGCCGCGCAACGCGAGGCGCGTCGCGAACTGCCGTTCGAAGGGTTCGCGATCTTCCGGCGCTCGACGCTGGGTGCGCTGCGGATTCCGGTCGCACGCGGCGGCCTCGGCGGCACGCTGGTCGACCTGTTCGAGTCGATCGCGACGCTCGCGGCCGCCGATTCGAATCTCGCGCACGCGCTGCGCATCCACTACGACCAGACCGAGACGCTGCGGCTGTCGCCGCGCACGGCGTTCAACGACGTGCAACTCGAGCGCGTGCTCAGCGGCGCGATCTTCGGCGGCGCGTCGACCGAGCGCGGTACGTCGCGCCCGGGCGAGAACACGACCGTGCTGCGCCGCGACGGCGACCACTACCGCGTGACGGGCCGCAAATACTATTCGACGGGCACCGCGTTTGCCGATTTCGCGCGCATCAACGTGGAGAACGAGCAGGGCGACGCGCTCGCGGTGATCATTCCCGTCGCGCGCGATGGCCTGCAGGTGCTCGACGACTGGGACGGGATGGGCCAGCGCATGACCGCGAGCGGCAGCCTGTTGCTGAACGACGTGCAGGTGTTCGCGGACGAAGTGGCCCCGCGGGACGGGTCGACGCTCGTCGGCCGTCATTGCGGCGCGCTGCGGCAGCTTCATCTCGTCGCGACGGGCGCCGGCATCGTGCGCAACGTGGTGGCCGATGCACGCCGCTACGTGCTCGAGCACGGCCGGCCCGCGCTGCACAGCCCCGCGCCGACCGCGCGCGACGATCATTTTGTTCAGCAGATCGTCGGCGAGCTGTCCGCGCATAGTCACGCGATCGACGCGCTCGTACGAGAAAACGCACGCGCGCTCGACCGCTCCGCCGACGCGATCGAAGCAGGCGCGGCCGATGCGGATGCGCTCGTGCTCGACAGTGCGCTCGCGACCGCGCGCACGCAGCTGATCGTCAGCAAGCTCGCGCTGCATGCGGCCGAGCGGCTGTTCGAAGTGGGCGGCGCATCGGCGACGGCGCGCGAGCACAACTTCGATCGCCACTGGCGCAACCTGCGCACGATCTTCAGCCACAACCCGTTGTTGCACAAGGCGCGCGTGATCGGCGACTACGTATTGAACGGCGTGACGACGCACCTGACCGAAGGGCGCGTGTTCTGACGACGGCCGGCGACTGCTGCTGCGCCGTCGTCAACGCCGCAAGCCGGCTTCGCGCAGCAGCGGCAGCACGCGCTCGCCGAAGAAGTCGAGATCGGGCTTGAAGTCGTAGAAACTCAACTGGATACCGTCGATACCCGCGCGGTGCAGCCGTACGATGGTATCGGCGACTTCTTCCGGCGAGCCGGTGATCGAGATGTTGCCGCCGATCGCGCGCGCGGCGGCTTGCGCCCGCTGCTCGAACCCACCGCGCCACGCATGTGCGTCGCTGTCGAAGCGGTGGAAGCTGCCTTCGTCCGCATGCGCGACGATCGCGTCGCGGTACGCGCGCGCTTCGGCCGCGGTTTCGCGGCAGATCACGAGCGGATTGAGCAGCGTGCGGATCGTGCGGCCGCGCGCGGCGGCGGCAGCCTTCACGCGTGCGGTATGCGCGGGCAGCGCGTCGATCGCGCGTTCGGCGTCGGGGCCGGCCGGGCTCGTGACGAACACGATGTCCGAATAGCGTGCGGCGAACGCGATGCCCGCATCGGAACCCGTCGCGTTGATCAGCAGCGGGCGACCGTAGCGCGGCTTCGGCGTCACGAATGCGCCGCCCAGTCGCCAGCTCGACAGTTCGGGCGTGTAGCTGAAATTATCCGGTTGCGCCCACAACTGCTGGACCGCGTCGAGGAATTCCGCGGCCATCTCGTAGCGCCGGTCGTGTTCGATCCGGTTCCAGCCGAACATCTCGTGTTCGATCGCGCGGTGGCCGGTCACCACGTTGATGCCCCAGCGCCCGCGCGAGATGTGGTCGAGCGTCGCGGTGAACTTCGCGAAATGCAGCGGATGCCACGGCCCGTAGAGTACGTGGCTCGTCGCGACGAGGATGATCCGCTCGGTGCGCGCGGTCAGCGCGGCCAGCGTCATGAACGAGTCGAGCGCGTGGCCGTCGAACACGCCGCCGTAGCCGCCTTTCGGCAGCCACTGCGACAGCGCGAACACGAGATCGAAGCCGAGCGCTTCGGCGCGGGCCACGAGATCGGCGTTGTAGTCGAACGTCCAGTCGGTCGAGCGCGGCAGCGTCGACGCGCTCCAGCCGCCGGCCTGGATCGGCAGGAACAGCCCGAGCATCAGCGGCTGCGCGAGCGTGCGCGACACGGGGCTGTCGGGGAAATCCGCCGGCGAACGAACGTCGACGAACGGCGACGGCGCGAGCGGGGCGGTGACGGAGCGATCGCTCATCACGGGGTCCTTGCTGAAAGGGGCGACGCACTGCGCGCGGGTGGGCTGCTCGATGCGGCTGATGCGGCGGCAAGCGAAGCGACGCGCGTCATAGCTGGCCCGGCCGCGGGTCCGGCACGAAGCCGTCGCGGTTCGGCATCTGCACGCGCGGCAGCGTACGTGCGTCGAGCCGGGCGTCGCCGGGCACGATGCCGTTCAGGTGGAGGACGTACGCGGTGACCGCATAGACGTCGTCCGTGCTCAGCGATTGCGGCGCGTTGTACGGCATCGCCCGGCGAATGTAGTCGAACAGCGTCGTCGCGTACGGCCAGTAGCTGCCGACCGTCTTCTTGGGTTTCGCGCTCGCGAGCGAGCCGCTGCCGCCGACGAGCGGATCGCCGACGCCACCTTCGCCGCCGGCGCCGTGACACATCGCGCATTTGTCGGCGAACACGTGGCCGCCGCGTGCGACCGTGCCCGCGCCGGGCGGCAAGCCGCTGCCGTCCGGCGCGACGTCGATGTCCCACGCGGCGAGCGCCGCGCGATCGATCGGCTGGCCCAGGCCGAAGCCCGCGCCGAACGCGCTCGTCGTCATTGCGCAGGTTGCCAGCAGGCAAGCGAGCGGCTTACGCATTGCGCACCTCGCCGTCCGTGCCGACGCGCCAGTTCTGGATGCCGTTGTAGTGGTACTGCGAGTTCCGGCCGCGCGCGGCGACGAGCGCGTCACGGGTCGGTTGCACGTAGCCGGTCTCGTCGGTCGCGCGGCTTTGCAGGTCGGCCGGCTCGCCGCGCCACACCCAGTCGGCCTCGAAGCGCGTCAATGCGCGGTCGCGTACGTCGCCGGCGAGCCGGGCGGGCCGCCACGTGCGGCCGCCGTCGGTCGACACGTCGACGGCGCGAATCCGGCCGCGGCCCGACCACGCGTAGCCGCTGATCGGGTAATAGCCGTGCGCGGCGAGCCGATGGCCGGCCGACGGCCGCGTGATCACCGACTTCGCGTCCATCTCGAACACGAACTGGCGCGCGCTGCCGTCGGGCAGCAGATTCGTGTATTTCGACGTTTCCTCGCGCGTCATCTCCGGCGCCCGCACCAGCTTCAGCCGTCGCAGCCACTTGATGTTCGTGTTGCCTTCGAAACCCGGCACGATCAGCCGCACCGGGTAGCCGTTCTCCGGGCGCAGCCGTTCGCCGTTCTGCGCATAGACGACCAGCGCGCGCTCGAGAATCCGGTCGAGCGGCAGGCTGCGCGTCATCGCCGCGCCGTCCGCGCCTTCGGCGAGCAGCCAGCGTGCATCGGCGTCGACGCCCGTTTCATCGAGCAGCGTCGACAGCCGGACGCCGGTCCATTCGCAGCACGACAGCAACCCGTGCGTGAACTGAACCGGCAGCCCGCTCGGGCCGTTCCATTCGCTGCCCGTGTTGCCCGAGCATTCGAGGAAGTGAATCCGCGATTCGGACGGAAAACGCAGCAGGTCGTCGATCGTGAAGACGCGCGGCGCGCGCACGAGGCCGTGCACGACGACGCGATGGCGCTGCGCATCGATGTCCGGCACGCCCGCGTGATGACGCTCGTAGACGAGCCCGTTCGGCGTGATGTCGCCGAACAGGTCGGCGAGCGGCGTCATCGACGAGCCGGAGCCGGGTAGCGCAGGCGCGCGGGCGCTACGGCGAATCACGTCGCGTTCATGCTCCCCTGGCAGGCCGTACGGCGGCGACAGCAGCGGCGCACCGGGCGTGCGCGTCCACGGCGGCACGTCGAGCGGCTGGCTTGCGAGCGCACCGCCGGCGGGCAGCATCGCGGCAGCCCAGCCGCCGGCGAGCTGGCGCAGCGCCGCGCGCCGGCCGCTGCGCGGCGCACGGGGAGAAAAACGGGAATCGGTCATGGTCAAACGCGTGTTGCGCGCAGGGAAACGATCATTCTCGGCAACCGGGCGCGGCGCGGCAAACAACGATTCCCGCTTTGCTTATCGCGCCTGTCGTGCTTGTTGCGCCACGCCCGATGCGCGTGCCGTCAGAACTTCACGCGCAGCCCGCTGACGAACGCGAGCTGACGATTCGTCGACGACGCGCTGCCGATGTTCGAGATCGCCGCGATCTTGCGGTAGCCGCCCGACGTCGAGGTGCTCGCATCGCCGGCCGCGAGCTGGTAGATGCCCGACACGTAGATATCGGTGCGCTTCGACAACGCATAGTCGAACCCGAGCGTGAACTGGTGCCAGCGCGGCTTCAGCGTCTGGCCGCTCGTGCCCGGCAGGCCGCTCGCGCGCCCGTCGGTGAACGTATAGACCCCGATCAGCGTGGCCGCAGGCGTGAGCTGGTAGCGTGCGTTCACGTCGTAGTTGTTGAACTTGCGCGACGAACCGTCGAGATAATTGAGCTGCGTGTGGCTCCACGCGAAGCCGAGCGTCGAGCGGCCGAGCACGTAGTTCGCGCCTGCCGCGCCGATCTGCTGCTTCAGTACGCCGCCATTCAGCCCGTAGAAGAACGCGCCGCTGTAGTCGTTGCCGGTGGTCGAGGTCGCGCCGCCCACCGCGCCGCTCGTATTCGACGCCGCATTCGGGTGATTGAACCGCACATAGCCGCCGCCGATTGACAGCGGGCCGTTCACGTAGTTCGCCGATGCGCCCCACGCGTTGTTGTTCGAGAATCCGGTGCCTGCGCCGCCATTGGCCTGGTTGCTGAACGCATAGAGCAGGTCGGCCGTGAAGCCGGCGATCGTGTCGCTGCGGAACTTCACCGCATTGTTCAGCCGGAAGCTCTGGTTCAGGTTGTCGTTGTCGCCCACGTGCGTGGCCGGCGACCAGAAACCCGCGCCCGAGTACGGCGCGACGAGATCGGTGATCGGCTCGTACTGACGACCGAACGTCAACGTGCCGAGCCCTTTCTTGCCGAGGCCCACGTACGCGGACCGGCCGAACAGCCGGCCGCCCTGGCCGAGCCCGCCGTCGCTCGGCCGGAACCCGCTTTCCAGCGTGAAGACCGCCTGCAGGCCGCCGCCGAGATCCTCCGCGCCTTTCAGGCCCCAGCGGCTGCCGCTCAGCTTGCCGCTCGTCTGCTGGACGTTGCTCGCGCCGCCCTGGTTGTTCGTATACGCGATGCCGGCGTCGACGACCCCGTACAACGTCACCGAACTCTGCGCATGCGCGCCGACCGAACCGATCGAAACCAAACCCAGCACTACCGTTTTTTTGATCATGACCAACCTCTGTTTTTTGTCAGTACGTTTGCGAGGATCACGATGCTATTGACGACGGACGCGCCGATGAACGGCCGATCCGTGGTTTGTAAATCGCTGCGCGGCCGATTTGTAATGTGTATTGCCGTCGGCCCGGCAGGTGTGCCGCGATTGCGTCCGGCACGCCTGTTGCGGCGAACGCATCGTGCGGACCGCGAACGTCATCCGCCGAAAACCCGTGGACGCGGTCATATCGATCGATGAAATCGTTCGAGATCCGTAGTGCTCGTCGTTCGCATGACGATGCGTTTATGCAACGGCCCACTGGGCGAGGACGGGCCGATGCGCTATGCGCGTTCGCATATCGATTCCGCAAAACGTTGGTAGGGCCGGGCGAGGCGCGACGGTAGAGTCTGGCATCCGGCCGCTGGCCGGCATGCGTCGGGAACGGCAGCGCGCACGGATACGCGCGCTTACCGATGGGACGCCCAACGAGAAAGGAGCCATTCGACATGAGTCGCGATGTACTGTTTCTGCTGGAACCGGGCTTTGCCGATCCGAAGCATCCGGGCCAGCGCTTCGTCTGTCCGCATGGACTGCCGATCGAAGGGCTGCTCGCGAGCGCGCCCGATCGCGCCGCGCGTATCGACGTGAAGCGCGTCGGCTTCGAGCGGCCGCGGCCCGCGGTGATCGACGCGCTCGACGATGCGCACCAGGGCCTGCCGGTGCTCGTGCTGGGCCGCGACCAGCCCGCGCCGGACGACGCGCAGACGCTCGGCGACGTGCGCTTCGTCACCGATGCGCGCCGCATCCTCGAACTGCTGGCCGAGCGCCACGGCTTTCCGGCGCTGCATTGACGCGGCGGTTTCGCTTTCCATCCGGTTCCATCCGATCGAACAGGAGCATCCGATGTCGTCAATGTCGGCGGTACGTCGCCGCCTGCTGCTCGCCGGCGCCGCAGTCGCGGCGCATCCATTGGCCGCGTTCGCCGCGCCGGCCGCCGATGCCGATCTGGCCGACACGACGTTGCGCGTCGCGACCTACAAGGGCGGCTGGCGCGCGCTGCTGCAGGCGGCCGGGCTCGACAACACGCCGTACCGGATCGACTGGCGCGAACTGAACAACGGCGTGCTGCATATCGAGGCGCTCAACGCGGATGCGCTCGATATCGGTTCGGGTAGCGAAATTCCCGCCGTGTTCGCCGCGCGGCAGAAAGCCAATGTGAAGTTCATCTCGCGCGTGCGCGAAGACCTGAACAACCAGGTCACGCTCGCGCGCAAGGACACGCCGATCCGCAGCATCGCGGATTTGAAGGGCAAGCGTGTCGGCTACGTGCGCGCGACGACGTCGCACTATTTCCTGTATCGACAGCTGGCGGAAGCCGGCCTGAGCTTCGACGACATCCAGCCGATCAACCTGTCGCCGACCGACGGGTTGTCCGCGTACGATCGCGGCGACATCGACGCATGGGCGATCTACGGCTACAACGGCCAGCTTGCGCGCAACCGCTACGGCGCCCGCGTACTGAAGACGGGGAAGGGCTATCTGTCGGGCAATTTTCCGGTGTATGCGAATCCGCGCACGCTCGACGATGTGCGTCGCCGCGCGGCGACCGGCGATTTGCTGCTGCGGTTCCGACGTGCGTATGCGTGGGCGAACGGGCATTTCCGCGACTATGCGCTCGCGCAGAATCACGAGACGCGTGTGCCGGTTGTGGATCTCGTCTCGATGTTCGATCAGCGCAGCGAAGACTACGCGCTGCTGCCGGTGACGCCCGACGTGATCGCGCAGCATCAGCAGGTCGCGGACGTGTTTGCGCGCATCGGCGTGCTGGACGGGCCGGCGCGTGTCGCGCCGTTGTGGGATACGTCGTTCAATCCGGTGGCGGCGGCGGGGGGCTGACCGCAAGAACACACAGTTCACCGACCGCCTGCACATGCAGGCGATCGGTCGGCACTTCCCGTCATTCACCCCGGCGCCGCGTGATCACGACCGAATCGCTTTCCTCCGAAGCGAAGTCCCGTCACGCGACCTCTGGCGTTCGACGTATCCACACAAGCGCCGTCAATTCACCCCGACAGCACTCCACGCGCGCGCGACCGTCGCGCTTTCCGCCGAGTTCGCGCCGTACAGGTCATTGGCCGCCTGGATCGACGCACGCCGCGCGTTCGGGTAGCTCGAATTGGCGTTCAGGTACACGGTGAGCGTCCGGTACCAGATCTTGCCGGCCTTGTCGCGACCCAGCCCGCTGAACGTCGTGTCGCCGTTGCAGACCAGTTGCGCTCTCGACAGGCCGGTGTCGGTCGACGGCACCGACGGCCCTTCCGACAGCAGGTAGAAGAAGCGGTTGCCGACTCCCGACGTGAAATGCGGATCGTGGCGCGGATTCGACCACGAGAAGCCGCCGGACGGGTAGCAGCTGAACGACCGGCCGTCGAGATCCTGCTTGTACATCTTGCGCAGGCCGCCGCTCACCACGCGCGCGCCGATCACGTAGTTGCCGGGATCGTTCGGGTTGTTCGCGTAGAACTTCACGAGCGTGCCGAAAATGTCGGACGTCGCCTCGTTCAGGCCGCCCGCGTCACCCGAATAGTTCAGGTTGGCGGTGGCCTCGGTCACGCCGTGACTCATCTCGTGCCCGGCGACGTCGACCGACACCACGGGCTTCGGCAGGCGCGTGCCCGGCTCGCCGTCTCCGTACGCCATCACGCGCGACGACAGCCATGCCGCGTTCGCGCCGGTCGTGCCGCTGCCGGTATTGAACACCACGTGCGCGTAGCTTCTCACGCCGCGACCGTCGTTGAAGATGCCGTTGCGATTGTGCGTGGTCTTGTAGTAGTCCCAAGTCAACGCGAGCCCGTAGTCGATGTCTGCCGCGACGGTCTGCCGATCGGTGGTCGTGTTGTTGCCCCACACGTTCGTGCTGCTCGTGAAGATCGGCAGGTCGGTCGCTTGCTCGACCTCGTCCGAGCTCAGGCCGCGACCATCGTAGACCGAGCCGCCGCCGCGGCCGGGATCGAGCATCCGGTATGCGTTCGTGCCGGTCTGGTCCGTCGTGAGCGTCAGGTTGCCGTAGTACAGCGAGCGGCCGGTGCCGGTCGCGGCGGCGGTCTTGATCAGGTCCTGTGCGTCGAGCACGGCGCCGGTGCGGGCGTCGACGTAGTACAGCACGGCGTCGCCGTGCGTGTCGGTCGACTTGCCGTAGACGCGTACCGCATAGGCCAGCGTCGGCGTGACGTCGCGGGCGAACACGACGAGTTCCGGCTCGTCGACGCGGCGCACGTCCGAGTTGAAGCGCGCGGCCGCGATGTGTCTGGCCCGCGTCGCACCGACGTCGGGTGCGTTGCGTACCACGGCGCGGTTCCCGACCTTGCCGATCGTGCCGGCGAGGTTGATCGGTGCGAGCTGCGTTACGCTGGCTTGCTTCAACTGCCCGTTGCTCGAGTGGACGACCACGTCGCCGCCTATCACGGGCAGGCCCGCGTGGAAGCGATCGAAGCGCACGTGCTCGGTGCCGTCGGGATCGACGATCACGTCACGCACCTGGAACTGGTCGCCGTCGGTTGGGGCGCCTGCGTGTGGCCCCGCGAACTTCAACGTGCGTGCCGTGCCGCTGGCCGCCACGCTGAAGGCGGTCGGGTTCTGCTGGATCAGTTGCAGCGCCTTGTCGACCGCGGCCGGCTGGTCGCCGGCCTGGGCAAAAGCGCTGAGACTCGCGACGGTAATCGCGGTGATGGGCAGCAGTCGAGACAGTTTCTTCATGTAATTCCCCAGGTTATGAGTGGGTTTGTTCGAGGAATGCATCAAGTGATGACTTTTAAACAAGACATGTCGCGAACAGCAGGGGGATGCTAGGAGGTCGTTTTTATAATTACAAGATATTTTCTATTGGATTAATTTTTCATGTCGTTGCTGTCAATCAAGTCGGAATTTGGTGAGAAATTTGAAATGATCGTGTTGACGGTGGTAACGGGGGCGATGCATCGACGGCGTGTGGCTGGGACGCTTTGGGGTTTTCTCGTCGTGGCGGGTGTGTAAGGAGGACGCGCGATGAGAAGTCGAGTCAAGTGGATGGCTGGGATTTTCGTTATTGAATATTGATTTCGATTGTTGCCGATTCGCGTGCCGTCAAATTAATTTTGAATGCTTTTTGTATCTTCTGTTTGTGACGTGAAGTCATCACATGTCCAATGGGCGTCGGGCGAGCGATGCTCGCATGACAACGAGTGGGAGGTGATTCGTGAAGTATCTTGCTGATCGCTTCCGGTGATGTTCGAGCCTTTGGCCGACCGCAGGCTACAGACCGCGCACGGTATCTATACCGATCTTAGTTGACATAATGCGTATTATCAATTAAAAAGGGTCGAATCCCAGAACGTGTAGCAAGGCCACACCAAATATCAGCGCATTCCGGCGTAACCTCGCCGCCGTCGAGAAGGCATGCACCTTGCCCCGTAGCCTCATCTTTCCGAGCTCAAACAGGAGAACCGATGAGCGATCCCACTGCACATTCCCGGACGGCTGCAAAAGCGGTGCCGCCCCCACGAGACCCCCATCTTCGCGCACTGGCGAACTGTATTCGCTTCCTCGCCATGGATGCAGTGCAGAAAGCGAACAGCGGACATCCTGGTGCGCCAATGGGGTTGGCTGACGTTGCGACGGTCCTGTTCAACGAGTTCATGAAATTTGACGCGTCGGATCCCCACTGGATCGATCGAGACCGGTTGGTACTGTCCAACGGACACGCGTCGATGCTCCTCTACAGCCTCCTCTATCTCACGGGCTATGCCGACATGACCCTCGACGAGCTCAAGCGCTTCCGGCAAGTCGGCAGCAAGACGCCCGGCCATCCGGAGTACTCGCACGCCGACGGAATCGAACTGACGACCGGCCCCCTCGGACAAGGCGTCGCGGAATCCGTCGGCATGGCGTTGGCCGAGCGCGTCATGAATGCGCACTTCGGCGATGATCTCGTCGATCACTACACGTACGTATTTCTCGGCGACGGTTGCCTGATGGAAGGCATTAGCCACGAGGCCATTTCCTTGGCCGGCCACCTCCGGCTGGGCAGGTTGATTGCGTTCTGGGACAACAATTCGATTTCCATCGACGGCGCGACCAAGCTCGCGGTTTCGGACAACGAGATCGAGCGCTTTCAGTCGGCTGGATGGCGAGTCCTGGAAATCGACGGTCACGACACGGATGCGATACGGCGCGCTATCGAGACCGCTCGGACAACGCATGACCGACCGACGTTGATCGCATGCAGGACGATCATCGGGTTCGGCTTTCCGACCAAGGCCGGGACCGAGAAAGCCCATAGCGATGCCCCGGGCGAGGATGAAATCGCGGGCGCACGCCAGGCCCTCGATTGGCATTCGCCGCCGTTTGAAATCCCGGATGACCTGCTGAAAGCATGGCGGGAGATCGGCGCGCGCGGCCGCAAGACGAGACTCGCGTGGGACGAGCGTGTCCGCCGGGCGCCGCAGGCGCTGCGCACCGAATTCGACCGGCGCAATGCGGGAAAGCTTCCGGATGACTGGAAGGCGGCGATCGCGGCGGCACGGCAGGCATTTATTGCCAGTGGCAGTGCAATGGCCACCCGAAAGGCCAGCGGTGAAGTGCTTGATCATCTCTTCGACGCGATTCCGGAATTGCTGGGCGGCTCGGCGGATCTTACGCAGTCCAACAATACGAAGACGAAGAACCAAATCGCGATCGAGCCTGGCCGGTTCAAGGGTTCATACCTCCACTACGGCGTCCGCGAACACGGCATGGCCGCCGCGATGAACGGCATTGCCCTTCATGGTGGCCTCATTCCGTACGGCGGCACCTTCCTTTGCTTTTCGGACTACTGTCGCCCGGCGATCCGGTTAAGCGCGATGATGCGGGTGCGATCCATCTTCGTGATGACGCACGATTCCATCGGTCTCGGAGAAGATGGGCCGACTCATCAACCCGTCGAGCACCTCGCCGCTCTTCGCGCCATTCCGCAACTCGCCGTCTATCGGCCGGCCGATCCAGTCGAAACGGCGGAGTGCTGGGAACTGATTCTTGAACAGCCGCGCAGGGCTGCACTCCTCGCATTGTCACGCCAGCCGGTCCCGCTCCTGCGCAACGAGCCTGGAAACGAAAACAAGTCGGCGCGGGGCGCCTATATTTTGCGGGAGGCCGATGGCGGGCCGCGCCAACTCACGCTGATCGCGACAGGCTCGGAGGTCGACCTCGCCGTCCAGGCACGCGACATCCTGCAACAGGAAGGCGTGCCGACGGCCGTCGTATCGATGCCGTGCCGCCTGCTCTTCGAGGAGCAGCCGCGCGATTACCGGCGGGCCGTGCTGGGCGTTTCTCCCGCGAGGGTCGCGGTCGAGGCGGCGGTCGAACTGGGCTGGGAACGGTACATCGGACCGGAAGGCCGGTTCGTCGGCATGCACAGCTTCGGCGAGTCCGGGAAAATCAAGGACGTGTACGACAAGTTCGGCATCACGGTAGATGCGGTGGTTCGCGCGGCGCATCAGGTGTTATCCGAAGTGTGACATTGCTGCAATCCGCCTCGGATGCGATGACCTTGCAGGGCTCGTGGATGTGCTTTGAGAAGTGGGCGGCCTCGATTTTCGGTGGATTCGCGCGTAGCGTTAGAATAGCGCCCCTTCTCATGGGAGACGACAATGTCCTGGTTCGTTTATGAAGTGCCCGAATACCACGAAGACGCCGCGCGCATCGAACCTTTCAGCGAGCTGCGTAGCCGTGTGCTGAAAGCCGGTGGCCCGGCCATGGCAGACGACCTGGAAAGCGTTCGCGAAAACGCCGCGGCGACGGCGGACACGCAGGAGCGCCCGCTGCGTACCCCGGAAAATCCGCAGGTCTTTCCGATTCCTTACGCCGACTCGATGATCCTGGTCGGGTTCATCTTCGATCTGAAGCGCGAATTCCGCCAACTGGTCGTGTCGCCCGTGGAAATGCCCTGGCTGAAAGACGCGTAAAGCGTTGCGCCGGCGGGGTGTCGTACCCGGTGATCTGTTTCGGCATCCGCGCTTTCATCACGAGCCGGCCCACCGCTGGATCCGCGACGCGATGAGCGAACTCATCACAGGGCCGGCGCATCACCAGCCGTTGCCGAATACGAAGCGCCGGCGTTCGACGGCGGCGCGATAGCCCGCGCGGTCGCTAATCGCTAGCGCGCCCGGTCACGCAGCAGCAGGCGCGACCCGACCTCCACGATCGACGTAATCGCCGGCAGCAGTTCCTGGCCGAGCGACGTCAGCTCGTATTCCACGGACGGCGGCGACGTCGGCAACACGCTGCGCCGGATCACGCCCCGCTCCTCCAGATCACGCAGCCTGCCGGTCAGCACCTTCGCGGTGATGGTCGGGTTGTCGCGCCGCAACTCCGAAAACCGACGCGGGCCATTGCTCAGGCACCAGATCAGTTCGGGCGTCCACAGACCGCCGATCAACGCCATGCATTTCGACATCGGGCAGCCGGGAAGCGGCTCCACCTTCTTTCGCATTCTCAAACCCATCGTCGCACCGGGAATGGTTTCCATTTGGTTACTTGAAAATGATGGTAACCGATGGATAGGTGGTTTCCAATGGAAACCTTCATCCCTACACTTGGAGCCTCACCTATCGATACACGGAGAGCATGAACATGTATGCAATAACGGGAGCATCCGGGCAGCTCGGGCGCCTTGTGATCGACGCATTGCTTGAAACCGTGCCGGCCAACCGGATTATCGCGGCGGTCAGGAATCCGGCGAAGGCGCGCGACCTTGAAGCGCGCGGCGTGGTGGTGCGCGAGGCCGACTACAAGCGGCCTGAAACGCTCGCCACCGCGTTCCTCGGTGTCGACAAACTCCTGCTGATCTCGTCGACCGAAGTCGCCGGCCGCCTGCCATTGCACCGCGCGGTGATCGACGCGGCCCGGCGCGCTGAAGTCTCGTTGCTCGCCTATACGAGCATGCTGCACGCCGACACGTCGCCCGTCCGACTCGCGATCGAGCACCGGCAGACGGAAGAAGTCATCGCGGCCTCCGGCCTCCCCACCGTCATCCTGCGCAATGGCTGGTACACCGAGAACCATTTGATGGCCCTTCCCGCTGCGCTCGAGCATGGCGCGTTCATCGGGGCCGCGAAGGACGGGCGCTTCTCTGCCGCCGCGCGGAAGGACTATGCGGCGGCCGCGGCCGTGGTATTGACGACGGACGGCCACGCAGGAAAAACCTATGAACTGGCGGCAGACGATGCGTACACGCTGACGCAGCTAGCCGCGGAGGTTTCGCGGCAGTCCGGCAAGACCGTCGTCTACAACGATCTCGCCGAGGACGCTTATGCCGACGTGCTGACGAGCGCCGGGTTGCCGCCCGAGTTTGCCAGCGTCCTCGCGGATGCCGACGTGGCCGCGTCGCGCGGTGCGCTGTTCGACGACGGCGGCGTCCTCGCGCGACTGATCGGTCGGCCCACGACGCCGTTGGCGAGCGTCGTCGCGACCGCGTTGCGCGATTAGGGCGAACAAGCCCCGATGAAGCATCAGCCAGCGCCGCTGCAGCGTGCGGGTTCGGCTGATGCTGCCGGGGCGCCCGCCCGGCACGTGCTTCGGTGACAACGCTCGCCACCCGATGGCGGGCACGTGGCTCACAGTCGGTAAGTTCGCAGCGCATTGTGGACGAACAGCGCCTCGCGCTCATCGTCGCGGGCGCCCGCGACGATCGCCGCATAAGCGTGCCAGAGCGCCTGATAGCCGGCATGGAGCCGATCGACCGGGAAGTTCGACGCGAACATGCAGCGCGCCGCGCCGAACGCGTCGATCGCCTCCAGCACGTACGGGCGGAAACTTTCGACCGTCCAGCGATGGTCGAACATCGCGAGCCCGGACAGCTTCATCGTCACGTTCGCCCGCCGCGCGAGCCCGCGCAATCCGTCGCGCCACTCGCGCCAGCCGTGCACGCTGGTCCGGTCGACGAACATGCCTGTGTGATTGACGATCACGGACGTGTCGGGATGCGCATCGAGGACGGCGAGCGCGGCGCCGACCTGGGCCGGGTACAACTGCAGGTCGAACGACAAACCGAACTCGCTCAGCATCCCGAAGTTCTCTCGCCAGCGCGGTTCGGTCAGATAGTCCACGTCGACGTAGTTGTACCAGGGGTCCGGATGCCGGTTCAACACCTGCCGGATACCGCGCACGTTCGGATGCGCCGCCGCGCCGGCGAGCCGGATGCGTGCGTCCGGCGCGAACAGGTCGACGCCCGCGACGATGCCGTCCGGCATCCCGCCGCTCGCCGGCGCATCGGCCAGCGCCTCCAGCCAGTCGACTTCGCTCGGCGTCGTCCACGTATCGTGGATCGCCTCGACATGCACGACCTTCAGCACGTCGATATCCGCGCCGGCGTCCGCGCGCAGGTCCGCGGGCAGGTAGCGGCGCGGCAAGTCCGCCACCGCGCCCGAGAACGCCGGCTGAGCGCGATCGAGCCAGCTGTAGCTCAACGCGTCGGCGTCCCAGAAATGGACATGGGGATCGACAACCTGCATGTGGGCTCCGTGAGTTCATGCGACACGATGATCCGCTGCAATGGTTCGGCACACGCCGAGCGCTGCCGATCCGTTGAACGGGCCGGCGTCATTCCAGATGGAACATCGGCTCCAGCGATTTCTCGACCGGACGTCCGTCCGGCCCGGTCGCCATCAGGTCGGCCATGTACGCCCACCAGCGACGCATCACGTCCGTTTCGGCGAGTTGCGCGATCCGGTGATCGGCCGGCCGTTTGAGCACGGCGAACAGGTGATGGGTGTCGTCGTCGAGAAAGATCCAGTAGTCCGAAATGCCCGCTGCACGAAGCGCGTCGGCGAGTTCCGGCCAGATCGCATCGTGCCGGCGCCGGTATTCGTCCCGCTTGCCGGGGTGCAGGCGCATCCTGAAGGCGATCGTTTCCATGGTCATGCCTCGCGGTTTCATTGCAGGTTCACGTACATGCCGCCGTCGACGAGCAGCGCGGCGCCGTTCACGTAGCGCGCCATGTCGGACGCGAGAAACACGACGCAGTCGGCGACGTCGTCCGGCTCGCCGAGGCGGCCGAGCGGAATCCGGCGCTCGAAGTACTCGGTCTTGCCGGGCGCGGCGAGATCGTCGTCGTTGATTTCGGTGCGGATCGTGCCCGGCAGCACCGAATTGCAGCGAATCCGATGCGGCGCGAGCGCGACCGCGCACGACTGCATCAGCGCATGGACGCCGGCCTTGGTCGGCGTGTAGTGCGTCTGCATGCCGCCGCCGACCAGCGCGCTGATCGAGCTGGTCGCGACGATCGCGCCGCCGTGCCCTTGCGCGGCCATTTGCCGGGCGACGGCCTGGGTCGTGTAGAACGCACCGTGCAGGTTCACTTCCATCGTCCGTTGCAGCAGCTCGGGCGGCAAGTCCAGGAAGCCGTGGAACGGGCAAATTCCGGCATTGCTCGCCAGTACGTCGATCCGGCCGAATCGTTCGACCGCGGCCGCGACGAGCGCGCGGGCCGTGTCCGGCTGCGCGACGTCGCCCGGCACGGCCAGCGCGTCGCGCCCCGTCGCGCGGATCGCGTCGACGAGCGCGTCGATCTCGTGATCGGCCTGCGTGGGCAGCAGCGGGTTCGCCCAGTAGTTGACGACGACGTCGGCGCCATGCCGCGCACACGCCAGCGCGATCGCGCGGCCGATCCCGCGCGATCCGCCCGTCACGACGACGATCCTGTCTTCAAGCAATTTCGTCATTGCGCCCCTCCGTACGCTCAGTGTTCATACGGGCGCTGCATGCGCACGTCCGGATTCAGGCGCACGCCGAAACCGGGCGTGTCGGGCACCTTCATCCGCCCGCCGACCGGCACCGGCTCGTCGAGCAGCAGCGGATCGAACATCGGCACGACACGATCGGCCTGCGGCGCCATCATCAGGAATTCGGCGAACGGGCTGTTGTGCCGCGTCGCGACGAAGTGATAGCTGTAGACCGACGAGCCGTGCGGAATCACCAGCACGCCACGCGCATCGGCGAGCGCCGAGATCCGCAGCAACTCGGTGAGCCCGCCGCACCAGCCTACGTCCGGCTGAATGATGTCGCAGCACTCCATCTCCAGCAGCATGCGAAAGCCCCAGCGGGTCGCCTCGTGCTCGCCGGTCGTGACGAGCATGCCGCGCGGCACGTCGCGGCGCAGCTTCGCATAGCCCCAATAGTCGTCGGGCGGCAGGCATTCCTCGATCCATTTCAGGCCGAGCGCATGCGCTTCGTGCGCGAGCCGCGTCGCATACGGCACGTCGAGACTCATCCAGCAGTCGAGCATCAGCCAGAAATCGGCGCCGACGCGCGAACGCATCTCGGCGAGCGCATCGAGATTGCGACGCAGGCCGACCTCGCCCTCGGCCGGGCCGTGATGCAACGGCAGCTTGCCGCCGATGAAACCCATCTCCTTCGCGAGATCGGGTCGCGCGCCGGTCGCGTAGAACTCCAGCTCGTCGCGCACCTTGCCGCCGAGCAACTGGTGCACGGGCTCCTGCCGGACCTTCGCGAGCAGGTCCCACAGCGCGAGGTCGACACCGGAAATCGCATTGAGCACGACACCCTTGCGCCCGTAGTACAGCGTTGCATGGAACATCTGATCCCACATCTTCTCGATGTCGGTCACGCGCTGCCCTTCGATGAAACGCGCGAGATGCCGCTCGACGATGAACGCGCCGATCTCGCCGCCGGTCGTCACCGCAAAGCCGACCGTTCCATCGCTGGCCTCGACTTCGATCACGAGCGTGCCGAGCACGTTGATGCCGAACGACTGGCGGCTCTGCCGGTATTCGGGGTAGCGCGACATCGGCGTCGCAATGTGGTCGTCGATCCAGTGACCGGCATCCTGATCGTGGTAATCGGCACCGCCACCACGCACCGTCAGCGCGCGGACCGCGCGTATCGTCGGCATGCTCATTCTTCGGGTTCCTTGGTTGGGTCATCGAGTGCGGAAGCCGCCCGTACGCGTCGGGCGCACGGATGGCGGCGGAATGCGCAACGTCGTGCTGCCAGGCGGTCGCGTCAGCGTGCCCAGCGCAGCACCAGCGCGTCGAGCCGTCGCGCAATTTCGATCAGGCCCGCGCGCGTCGCCGGATGCAGCGGCGCCAGCGGACGGCGCGGCGCGTCCGATGCGATCACGCCGCCCTCCTTCATCAGCGCCTTCGCCGCCAGCAGGCCGGCCTGACGGTTCTCGTAATTGATCAACGGTAGCCATTGCTCGTACTGGGCGACCGCCTCGTCGCGCTGCCCGGCGAGATACGCGCCGAGAATCGGCCGCAGCCCGTCCGGATAGCCGCCGCCGAGGATGCTGCCGGTCGCGCCCGCATCGAGATCGGCAAGCAGCGTGATCGCCTCCTCGCCGTCGAACGGCCCTTCGATCGCGTCGCCGCCAAGCGCGATCAGTTCGCGCAGCTTCGACGCCGACTGCGGCACCTCGATCTTGAAATAGCGCAGATTCGGAATCGTGTGCGCGAGGCGCGCCAGAAACGCGGCCGATACCTGCGTGCCGCTCATCGGCGCGTCCTGGTACATGATCGGGATCTCGATCGCGTCGGAAAGCGCCGCATAGAACTGCTCGATCGCGGCCTCGCCGCAACGAATCGTCGCGCCGTGGTACGGCGGCATCACCATCACCATCGCCGCACCGGCCGCCTGCGCGGCGCGGCTGCGCGCCGCGCAGATCGTCGGATTGAAATGCGTGGTCGTCACGATCACCGGCACGCGTCCCGCCACGTGTTCGAGGATCGCCGCGATGAGCCGCTCGCGCTCGTCGTCGGTCAACGAAAACTGTTCCGAGTAGTTCGCGAGGATGCACAGGCCGTCCGCTCCCGCGTCGATGATGAAGTCGACACAGCGCTTCTGGCCCGGCATATCGATCTCGCCCGACTCGGTGAAGATCGTCGGCGCGACGGAAAACGCGCCCGTATAGCGGCGGTGAATCGGCGTAGACAAGCTCATCTGAAACCCTCTCTTATAATCAGTGATCCGAATTGTATGGCGCGTTTGTCGTGCGACCATACCGCGATAAATCACGCGTCATACACGCCCGTACCGCCCTCGCAACCCGTCCGTCACGCCGCAATAGATTGCCTTCAGCTTCAGGCGCTTGTTGCGCGCATGCAGCAGCACGAACGCGACGTGCTTGAGCGTGATGAGATTGATCAGCAGCATCGCCGGATAGCGTCGCCAGTAGTCGCGCGCGACGAGGATACAGTTGCGCGCCGCATAGTAGTGGCGCAGCGCGCTCTGATCGAATATCTCGACGCGCGGCCAGTGCTGCTGCGCGGACGGGCTGCCGAGTTCATGGGGCAGCGACACGTCGGCGTTGACGCGCACCGGCACGCCGTGCGCCTGCGCGCGCATGCAGTATTCCGCGTCGACGTGGTCGATGAAGAAGTCCTCGCGGAAGCGGCCGAGCGCGCGATACGCGTCGAGCGAGATTGCGGTGCCCGACGAGATGATGACCGAGCACGACAGCAGGCCGTGCGCGCCGCCGTGGATCGGCGTGATCTGCGCGGACCAGCGGCGCACCGTGAACAACGGCAGGTCGCGCTGGAAATTGCGGTTGAAGATCCGCGGGCCGACCAGGAAGCGGCTGTCGCCCACCCGCGCGCAGCCGGCCAGCATGCGATCGAAATAGTCGTCCGGAACGTGCGAATCCTGATCGAAGATGAAGAAGACGTCGCAGCCGCGGCCGATCAGGAATTCGACGCCGGCGTTGAACGCACCGGCGATGCCGCCGCGATTGTGATTCGCGATCACATCGACGCCGCCTGCGGCGAGCCGTGCGTACAGCGCACGATCGGCGACGGGCGAATTGTCGACCGCGACGACGACGGGGCTTTTCGCGGGCAAGGTCAGCAAATGCTCGATCTGCGCCGCGGAGGGTTTATACAGCGTGACCAACGTACCGTGTGTCATGACGGCACCTCGTGACGATCAAGTAGCGATGCGCCGCGCCGGTCGATCCGGGCGGCCCGTCCTCCTTTGCACGACTGCTTGTCTCGTCGACCGGCCTGCCCTGCCCGTTCGCGTGCTGTACGCGATCGTCGCAGGCGCCGCGGCCGGTCTTGCTTTATTTTGCGTACAGCTTGACGACGCTCGCCTGGACGACGCGCGTGATCTCTTCCATCCGCCAGCGGATATGCGTGTCGGTCAGCGTCGCGCAACGTTCCGCATCGCGTTCGGCAAGCGCGTCGAGAATCTCGAGATGCTCGGTAAACGCCTCGTTGCGTCGCTGATCGACGTCGACCCAGCGCACGTAGTGAATGCGCGCGTTGATCCCTTGCAGCACCCGGCCGATCTCGGCATTGCCCGACAACGCGGCCAGCTCCAGGTGAAACTGCTCGTCCTTGACGACCAGCTCGGCCGACGACATCCGCGCCGCATTCTTCATCACCTGCTTCCAGAAGCGACGCAACGCCTTGATGTCGTTGTCCGACCCGCGCTCGCATGCGAGCATCACCGCGGTCGTTTCGATCGAGCGACGCAATTCGAACAGATCGAACACATCCTTCCCCTCCAGTTCCCGAATGAAGAAACCGCGGTTCGGCACGAACACCAGCAGGTTTTCGGCAACGAGCCGATTCAGCGCCTCGCGAATCGGCGTGCGACTCACGTTGAAGCGCTCGGCAAGCTCCAGCTCGTTGAACCGCTCGCCCGGCCGGATCTCGTACAGCACGGCCATCTGTTTCAACTGCTCGTAAATCTCGTTGACCGTGAGGCCCGTGCGCGTCGGCGCCGCGGTCTCCCGGCCAGCCATAACGGAAGTCGACATCTCGTCTCCTGGTTCCACCTGTTGTCACCGCGCGTCATTATCCATCGGCAATTTGCCCGCGCGCGTTCTTTTTACATGCACGAGCCATGCGTCAGCGCATCAGCAAGCTGCCGAAGCCCGGCACGGGATCGTCGATGCCCGCGAGCCGCAGCGCGTGCCAGGCGAGCGCGTGATTGCTCGACAGTACGGGTTTGCCCGCGCGCGCTTCGATATCGGCCAGCGCATCGACGATGCGCAGGCTCGTGCACGACACGAATACGGCATCGACGGCCGGATCGGCGGCGAGCGTCAGCACCGCGTGCTCGATCGACGCGCGCTCGATGCGGGCGACCTCGTTGTCGTCGCGGTGCTCGAACGATCCGACCCGCACGATATCGACGCCGCGCGCGCGCAGGTACGCGGCCATCGCATCGTTGATCGTGCGCTCGTACGGCGTCAGCAGTGCGACCCCGCGCGCGCCGAGCGCCGTCAGCGCGACGCGCGCCGCGGTAATCGGCGTGGTGCATGCGACGCCGGGCCGCGCCTCGCGGATGCGCTCGAACACGCGCTCCTCGCCGAGCACCATCGACGCCGACGTGCAGCCGAACGCGACGACGTCGAGGCGCTCGCCCGGCCGGATCAATTCGACCGCGGCGCAGATCCCGCCGTCCATCCGCGCGAGCGTCTCGGCGGTGATCTCGGCGGAATTCGCGATCCGGCTTTCGTAGAACGCGACGCCATCGATCGCGAGCAGACGTCGCCACTCGTATTCGATCGTATGATCGGTCGCCAGCACGACGAGGCCGATCGCCGCGCGCCGCGCGATGCCGGCGTCGAGCGAGAAATCGAAGCGCGCGTACGCATCGCGCGCCGGGCCGGCGCCGACACCCGGATCGGACGCCTCGGAGGTGGAAAGAAGTTCGCTCATTGCAGGGTCATCCCGGTGATGTCGATGTCGGGCCGCTTGCCGTGGATCAGATCCGCGACGATCTTCGCGGTGCCGCACGACATGGTCCAGCCCATATGGCCGTGGCCGGTATTGAAAAACAGGTTGCGGTGCCGGGATGCGCCGATGATCGGCGTGCCCTCCGGCGTCATCGGCCGCAGCCCGGCCCAGTACGACGGCTTCGCGTAGTCGGCGCCGTTCGGGAACAGCGCCTGCGCGGTCGCGAGCATGTGCGCGAAATCGCCCGGCGAATGCGTGGTGTCGTAGCCGCTGAACTCGGCGGTCGCGGTCAGCCGCAGCCGGTCGCCGAAGCGCGCCCATGCGACGAGCTGGTTCTCCTCGACGCCGCCGAGCGCGGGCGGCTCGTGCGTGTCGTCGATCGGCAGCGTGACCGAGTACCCCTTGACCGGATAGATCGGCAGCCGGTAGCCGAGCGATCGAGCGACGAACGGCGAGTACGCGCCGAGTGCGAGCACGTATCGATCGCCGGTCACGCGGCCCTGCGACGTCTCGACGTAGTCGATCGCATCGGCGCTCGCGCGCACGCCGTCGATCGACGTGCCGAAGCGGAATTCGACGCCGAGCGCGCGGCAGCGCTCGGCCAGCGCGCGCGTGAACAGATGCGCGTCGCCGCTCTCGTCGCTCGGGCAATGGATCGCGCCCGCGATCCCGGCCGCCGCGTGGCGCAGCGCCGGCTCGCGTTCGACGGTGGCCCGCGCATCGAGGATGTCGAGCGGCAGGCCGTTGTCGGTCAGAATCCGCATGTTCGCGACGCCGCGCTCGAACGATGCAGGGTCGCGATACAGGTACAACAATCCTCCGCTCGTCCGGTCGTACTCGAGCAGTTCATCATTCGTCGCCTGCTGAAGCCGCTGCTGCGCGTAACGACACAGCCTCACCTTGATCGACGTGTTGCGGCGCGAACGCTCGGCCGTGCAGTTCTGCAGGAACAGCGCGCACCAGGCCCACATCCGCCAGTCGGGCGTCCATTTGAGCCGCAGCGCCTGGCCGTCGGCAAACAGCGACTTGAACAGAATCTTCGGCGCGCGCGGCGATGCCCAGGTATACGAATGGCCGGGCGCGATCAACCCCGCATTCGCGAAGCTCGTTTCGAGCGCGACGCCGTCGCGACGTTCGATCACCGTCACCTCGTCGCCGGCCTTCGCGAGAAAATACGCAGTCGTTACGCCGACGATGCCGCCGCCGAGCACGATCGTCTTCATACTCCGCTTCTCCTGTACTAGCTCGCGGCGATCGCCGCGATCTCGACCGTGTACTGCGGAAACGCGAGCTTCGATTCGACGCACGCGCGTGCCGGTGACTCGCCCTGCGGCACCCACGCGTCCCATACGCTGTTCATCTCGGCGAAGCTGCGATAGTCGGCCAGCCAGATGCTCGCGGACACGATCCGGCGCTTGTCGAGCCCCGCGTCTTCGAGCAGCCGGTCGATCTTGTCGAGAATCTGCCGGGTCTGCCCCGCCACGTCGAGCGACGTGTCGTCCGCCACCTGCCCCGCGACGAAGGCCAGCCCGCCCGCGACCACCAGTTGGCTCATCCGTTCACTTACGCCGTATCGCTTGATCTCCACCATCTGACTGCCCTCCGAGGTCGTGTCGAGTTGGGCAGATTTAAGCACTGCAATTCACCTCTGTATACACTTTTTTCAGAAATATTCTCGATTGCGCCGGATTGGCGCGCCCATGCACCATGGCTATCCACGCGCTTTATCCGCGTGCATAAATGCATGAAAACAGGGAAAATTTTCTATCTCAAACAAGACTTTCGCTATTCCTCACAGCGGCTCGAAAATTTATTTGCAAACGATTTTTGTTCTGTGATTCTGTCGACACTTCTGTATATCAAACCATGCCGCCAACCGTGCGGCCGACCATGCGACGGGAGAACGAAGATGAAGGCAAGTCAGTGGAGTGTCGGTGTCTGGATCGCGCTCGGGGCGCTTGCGTCGGGCGCTGCGCACGCCGACGTCAGCGTGGGTGCGGTGCTGCCGCTGACCGGCGCGAGTGCGTCGATCGGCGAAGACCAGCGCCGCGGCATCGAGCTGGCCGTCGCGCAGATCAATGCGAAAGGCGGCGTGCTGGGCCAGAAGCTCGCCGTGCGCATCGAGGATTCGGGCGGCTCGGCCAATACCGCGCTCGACGCCGCGCGCAAGCTCGCGACCGTCGAACACGTGTCGGTCGTGCTCGGCGAATTCTCGTCGTCGGTCACGATACCGGTCGGACAGTTCCTGGTGCGCCAGGGCGACGTGCACATCAACATCGGCTCGTCGAGCCAGCAGGTGCGCAAGATCGGCGCGGGCTCGTTCAGCGTGATCGGGCTGGACGACCTGTCCGCGCGCTTCGCCGCGCAGGACGTGTACGCCCGCAAGCTGCGTCGCATCGCGCTGATCGCGCCGAACAACGGCTACGGCCAGGGGATTGCCGGCGAATTCAGGAAGCGTTTCGAGGCGCTCGGCGGCACGGTGGTGTCGACGGTGCTCTACACGGAAGGACAATCGACCTATCGCCGCGAACTGGAGCAGGCATCGCGCGCGCAGCCCGACGCGTATGTCTACAGCGCCTATGGCCAGGAAGCCGCGACGCTGAACCGGCAGGCATTCGAGATGCGGCTCAACCAGCATCCGTGGTACGGCATCTACCTGACGATGTGCACGAGCGACACGCCCGCGCAGATCGCGCAAGGCCAGATCGGCCTCGAAGTCGCCGCGCTCGGCGCGGGCGCGAAAGCGTATGCGAGCGCCTATCAGGCCGCGTACAACGAGGCCCCGCGCTCGGCGTTCGGCAGCTATGCGTATGACGCGACGCTGTTGTCCGCCGCGGCGATCGGCCGCGCGCAATCCATCGACCCGGCGAAGATTCGCACGGCGCTCGCGGCATTGGGCAAGTCGTATACCGGCGTGACCGGCGCGATCGCGTTCGATGCCGACGGCCAGCGGGAAGTCCAGCCGTACGAGAAGGTGGTCTACCGCCAATCGGTCGTCGCGCAGCAGTAAGCGCCCGCCCGGATGAACCAGAGGATCTCGCCATGCTGTCATTCATTGTCGACGTATTGATCCGCACCGCCGATCTGCTGCTGGTATCGGTCGGCCTGTCGACGCTCTATTCGCTGATCCGCTTTCCCAACATCGCGCATGTCCAGTACGCGATGCTCGGCGCATTCGCGACGCTCTGGCTGGAACGCGCGGGGCTGCCGTTCGCGCTCGCGACGGCCGTGTCCTGCGCGCTGGTCGGCACCGCCGCGACGCTGCTGAACCTGTTCGTGTTCGCGAGACTGCTGCGCTCCGGCAGCGCGGTGGCGATGATCGGCTCGCTTGCGATCTCGATGCTCGCGGTCGCGCTGGTGCTCGGCGTCGCCGGCTCGCGGCCGCAGCAGTATGCGCAGGACGTGCATCCGCCGATGGTGATCGCCGGCGTCGCGCTGTCCGTGCCGCAACTGGGCTCGATCGCATGCGGCGCCGGCGCGCTCGCGATATTCGCGGCGCTGCTGTACCGCACCGGCCTCGGGCGGGCGATGCGTGCGCTCGCGTCGAATCGCGCGCTGGCGCTCGCGACCGGCATCGACGCGACGCGCGTGACCAACGTGATCACGTTCGCGAGCGGCGTGCTGGCGGCGCTCGGCGGCACGATGCTCGGCGCCACCGAGAGCGTGCATGTGAATCTCGGCTATGGACTGCTGATCCCGGTGTTTTCCGCTGCGATCCTGGGCGGCCTCGGCAATCCGCTCGGCGCCGCGGCCGGTGCGCTGCTGATCGCGGTGGCCGAAACCGTCGCGCTGAACGTCGATTTCGGCGGGCTCGTCGATCGGCCGATGCAATTCTTTCCGGTCGAGTACGTCGGCGCGGTGTCGTTCGCGATCCTGCTCGTCGCACTGATCTTCCGGCCTTACGGCATCTTCGATCGGGAGGTACGGCGTGTCTAGCTTCGTCATCCATCTGCTGACCGTCGGCTGCCTGTACGCGACGATGGCGCTCGGGTTGAACCTGCAGGCCGGCTATGCGGGACTCGTCAATTTCGGCTTCATTGCGTTCAGCGGGCTCGGCGCGTACGCGGCCGGCATCGCGTCTCGGCTCGGCTGGCCATTGCCTTCGGCGCTCGCGCTCGCGCTGGCCGCGGCGGGTGCGCTGGCGATCGTCGTCGCGCGGCTCGGGCGGCAGCTCTCCGCCGACTACTGGGGGATCGCGACGCTCGCGATCGCCGAGATCCTGCGCACGATCGCGCTCAACGAAAGCGGGTTGACCGGTGGCGCGCAAGGCATCGGCGGCATCGCGCCGCTATTCCCCGGGCTGCGCGCGCCGTGGGCCGAACTCGCGTTCCTCGCGGTCACGGCCGGCTGCCTCGCGCTCACCTACGCGACGTACCGGCGCCTGACCGCGAGCCGCTTCGGCCGGGCGCTGAAGGTGATGCGCGAAGAACCCGCGCTCGCGGTCTGCTTCGGCTACGATCCGCTCGCGCTGAAAACGCGCGCATGCATCGCGGGCGCGCTGCCCGCCGCGCTCGCCGGGGCGCTCGCCGCGTGGTACATCGGCTATGTCGGGCCGGACGCGATGATCGCGTCCGAGACCTTCGCGCTGTGGACCGTCGTGATGGTCGGCGGCCTCGGCAGCCACCTGGGTGTGCTGGTCGGCACGCTGATCGTGCAGGCCGTCTACGCGCTGGCGCCGTTTCTCAAGGACTGGCTCGATGTCGGCAGCGACCTGACCGGCGCGGTGCGGCTGGGCCTGGTCGGCCTGATGCTGCTCGCGTGCGTGCTCTGGCGTCCGCACGGGCTCGTACCCGAGCGCCTGGAGGTGCGGCCATGAGCACGCTGCTCGATCTCGACGGCGTGACGATCCGCTACGGCGAGAACGTCGTCTTGTCCGGGGTCACGCTGTCGGTCGACGGCGGCGAAATCGTCGGCCTGCTCGGCCCGAACGGCTCCGGCAAGAGCACCGCGCTCAACGCGATCACCGGCTTCGCGCCGCTCGCGGCGGGCGCGATCCGCTTCGACGGTCGGCGGATCGACGCGCTGTTGCCGCACAAGATTGCGCGGCTGGGCGTGCGCCGCACGTTCCAGTTGCCGTCGATGCCCGCACGCATGTCGGTGCTCGAACTCGCGATGGCGGCTTCGTCCGCGCGCCACGGCATCGCCGCCGCCCTCTGGCCCGGCCGTGCGACGCGCGCGCTCGATGCCGATACGCGTGCACGCGCTGCCGCGCTGCTGGACGAGCTGAAACTGTCCGGCGTCGCGCACCTGTCCGCCGCGTCGATTTCCGGCGGCCAGAAGAAGCTGCTGGGCATCGCGTGCGCGATGATGACCGCGCCCAAGCTGCTGCTGCTCGACGAGCCGACCGCCGGCGTGCACCCGAACCTGCGCGGCGAGCTGATCGACGAACTGCGACGGATTCGCAAGCAAGGCGTCACGCTGGTCGTCATCGAGCACGACATGCATTTCATCCGCGAGCTGTGCGACCGCTGCGTCGTGCTGGACCGCGGCGTGACGATCGCGAACTGCCGGCCGGCCGAGCTGGAGCGCAACCGTCGCGTACTCGACGCGTATCTCGGGCGCGCCCATGCCGCCCCTCGTCCGCTGGAGGCGTCATGATCGACGTGCGCGAACTCGTCGCCGGCTACACGCCCGAAGTCGACATCCTGCATGGCGTGTCGCTCACGGTCGGGGCCATCGACATCGTGACGATCCTCGGCCCGAACGGCTGCGGAAAATCGACGCTGCTGAAGGCGATCGCAGGCTTCGTGCTGCCGCGGGCCGGCAGCGTGACGATCCAGGGCACGGACGTGGCGCGCGTGCCGGTTCATCGCAAGATCCGCGAGTACGGGATCGGCTTCGTGCCGCAGACCGACAACGTGTTCGCGTCGCTGACCGTGCGCGAAAACCTGATGCTCGGCGGCCAGTCGATGTCGGCGTTTCCGCGCGAGGCGCGGATCGACGAGCTGTGCGAGCAGTATCCGGTGCTGCGGCGTCGCTACCGGTCGCTGGCGGGCGCATTGTCCGGCGGCGAGCGGCAAATCGTGTCGCTCGCACGCGCACTGATGCCGCGCCCGGTGTTGCTGCTGCTCGACGAGCCGTCGGCCGGCCTGTCGCCGAAGATGGTCGACGAGGTGTTCGACGCGATCGTCCGGATGCGCGACACCGAGCATATCGGCGTGCTGATGGTCGAGCAGAATGCGATCGAGGCGCTGCGCATCGCGGATCGCGGCATCGTGCTGACGATGGGGCGCGTCGCGCTCGAAGGCGCCGCGGCCGAGCTGCTCGACAGCGACGAGATGCGACGCCTGTACCTCGGCGGGAGGGCCGCATGAACGGCGGGCGCGCCACGCCGGTCGCCGGCGCGTACGCCGCCGCGGCCGCGCGTCCCGTGCTCGTGATGGTCGCGCTCGCGTGCGGTTTCGTGATGGCCATGCTCGACGTGACGATCGTCAACGTCGCGCTGAAGGCGATGGAAACCAGCCTGTCGATGTCGCTGACCGCGCTGGTGTGGGTCGTCGATGCGTACACGCTCAGCTTCGCCGCGCTGCTGCTGCTCGGCGGCGCGCTCGCGAACCGCTACGGATCGAAAGCCGTCTACGTCGCGGGGCTCGCGCTGTTCGTCGGCGCGTCGGTGCTGTGCGCGGCCGCGCAGTCCAGCGGCGCACTGGTCGCAGCGCGCCTTGCACAAGGTGTCGGCGCGGCGCTGTTCATGCCGAGTTCGCTGAGCCTGCTCACGCTCGCGTTCCCGCCAGGGCCGATGCGCACGCGGATGATCGGCATCTGGGGCGCGCTGGTGTCGGCCGCGATGGCGCTCGGGCCCTGCGTCGGCGGCGTGCTGGTCGACGCGATCGGCTGGCGCGGCATCTTCTGGGTGAATTTGCCGGTCGGTGCGGCCGGCCTGTGGCTCACGTACCGGCATATCGCGCGGGCGCCGCGTCATCCCGGCCCGTTGAATGCGCTCGGCCATCTGTTCGGCGCGCTCGCGCTCGCCGCGCTGAGCTTCACGCTGATCGAAGGGCCCGGCGCCGGCTGGCGCTCGCCGTCGATCCTCGCCGGCGTCGCCACGACGTTGGCCGCCACCGCGGCATTTGCGTTACGCGAGCGCTACGCGCACTCGCGCATCCTGTCGCCGGCGCTGCTCGCGAATCGGCGTTTCGTCGCGGGCAGCACGCTGGGTCTCGCGATCAACTTCGGCATTCTCGCCGAGATCTTTCTGTTGAGCCTCTATTTGCAGAACGTCCGCGGCGCGAGCGCGCTCGTGGCCGGGTTCGAATTGTTTCCGCTGATGGCGATGTTCGGCATCGGCAATCTCGCGTCCGCGAAAGTCAGCGCCCGGTTCGGCGCGCGCCGCACGCTGCTCTCGGGGCTCGCGCTCGCCGCGCTCGGCAGCGTGGCGCTCGTCGGCGTCGCGGCGATGCCGTATCCGGTGCTGGCCGTCGCGATCGGCTTGGCCAACTTCGGCGCCGGCCAGGCCATTCCGGCGATGAATCTCGTCGTGATGCAGTCGGCCGATGCGGCGGACACGAACCTCGCCGCCGCGTCGCTGAACGCGAGCCGGCAGATCGGTTCGCTGGTCGGCATCGCGATCGCATCGGTGATCCTGCACGTGATCGACGATCCGGACCGCGCGACGGCCGTCGGCTTCGCGGTGATCGCCGCGCTGTACGCGCTCGGCTTCGCGATCGTATTCCGTGCGATTCACGTTGGCGGTGCCGAGCAGCCGTAGCGAGGCGCGCACGGGTATCGACGTTCGTCGACGCATTCGGTGTATTCCGCGTATCACGCACGCACTTTTCCTCTTGCAGCGAGGGACCTCATGCAAACAGCGATTGGCCGTAAAGGACTGATTCTGGCGGGCGGCTCGGGCACCCGGCTCCACCCGCTCACGCATTCGGTATCGAAGCAATTGATGCCGGTGTACGACAAGCCGATGATCTATTACCCGCTCAGCACGATCATGCTGTCCGGCATCCGCGACGTGCTGATCATCTCGACGCCGCGCGATCTCGACGCGTTCCAGCAACTGCTCGGCGACGGCAGCCAGTGGGGCATGAGCCTTTCGTATGCGACGCAGCCGAGCCCCGACGGTCTTGCGCAGGCGTTCGTGATCGGCGCGCCGTTCATCGGTCGCGACGCGGCGACGCTCGTGCTCGGCGACAACATCTATCACGGGCCCGCGCTGTCGTCGCTGCTGCAGCAGGCCGCCGCGCGGACCGCCGGCGCGACCGTGTTCGGCTACTACGTGCGTGATCCGGAGCGCTACGGCGTCGTGTCGTTCGACGCGGACGGCCGCGCGATCGACCTCGAGGAGAAACCGCGCGAGCCGAAGTCGAATTACGCGGTCACCGGCCTCTATTTCTACGACAACGACGTCGTCGAACTGGCGAAGGCCGTGCGCCCGTCCGCGCGCGGCGAACTGGAGATCACCGACCTGAATCTCGCGTATCTCGCGCGCGGCGCGCTGAACGTCGAGATACTCGGGCGCGGCTACGCATGGCTCGACACCGGCACGCACGAATCGCTGCTCGACGCGGCCAATTTCATCCAGGTGATGCAGGCGCGGCAGGGCCTGCAAATCGCGTGTCCCGAGGAAATCGCGTACCGGCTCGGCTGGATCGATGCGGAGCAGCTCGAAACGCTGGCCCACAAACTCGCGAAAAGCGGTTACGGCCGCTATCTGCTCGATCTGCTGAGCAAGGAGGTCGCGGCATGACACGGGTGATCGAAACGCCGTTGCCCGGCGTGCTGCTGATCGAGCCCGGCGTGTTCGGCGACGCACGCGGCTTTTTCGTCGAAAGCTTCCGGGCAAGCTGGCTGCGCGACGCCGGCGTCGACGCGACCTTCGTCCAGGACAACCAGTCGCGCTCGCGGCGCGGCGTGCTGCGCGGGCTGCACTACCAGCGCGTGAATCCGCAAGGCAAATTGGTGCACGCGGCGCGCGGCGCGGTCTACGACGTCGCGGTCGACATCCGGCGCGGCTCGCCGTGCTTCGGCTGCTGGTTCGGGGCGCAGCTCGACGACGTATCGCACCGGATGCTGTGGATTCCGCCCGGCTTCGCGCACGGCTTTTGCGTGTTGTCCGACGAGGCCGACTTCGCGTACAAGTGCACGCAATACTACGATCCCGATTCGGACGCCGGCGTGCGTTGGGACGATCCGGATATCGGCATCGACTGGCCGGACGCCGGCGCGCCGTATCAGTTGTCGGACAAGGATCGGCGGCAGCCTCCGCTCGCCGAACTGGCAGCCGGCGCGCCGGCGCTGCTGCCCGCATACGGGAGTGCGCGATGACGATCGTCGTGACCGGCGCGCTCGGCCAGGTCGGCCGCGAACTGGTGTTGCGCGCGGGCGGGCAGCCGCTCGTCGGGCTGTCGCGCGCCGCGCTCGACATCGCCGATGCAGGCGCGGTGCGCCGTGCGTTCGACGAACACCGGGCCGCGCTCGTGATCAATGCCGCCGGATGGACCGCCGTCGACCGCGCGGAGGCCGAGCCCGATGCCGCGTGGCGGGCGAACCGCGACGGGCCGGCCGTGCTGGCCGACGCGTGCGCCGCGCTCGGGATTCCGTTGATTCATCTGTCGACCGACTACGTGTTCGACGGCCGCATGCCCGGCCCGTACGCGGAAACCGCCGCCGTCGCGCCGCTCGGCGTGTACGGCCGGAGCAAACTCGCGGGCGAGGAAGCGGTGCGCGAGCGACTGCCCGACCGTCACCTGATTCTGCGCGTCGCCTGGGTGTTCGGCGCGCACGGCGGCAATTTCGTGCGCACCATGCTGCGGCTGGCGCGCGAGCGCGAGGTCGTCGGCGTCGTCGCCGATCAGTACGGCGGCCCGACGCATGCCGGTGCGATCGCCGACGCGCTGCTGACGATCGCGGCGCGATACCGGGCCGGTGAAGCGCTGCGCTGGGGCACCTATCACCTGTGCGGCACGCCCGTGACGACATGGCACGGCTTCGCCGAAACGATCTTCACCGAGGCGCGGCGCGCCGGCCTGATCGACCGCGTGCCGCTGGTCCGGCCGATCCGGACCGACGCCTATCCGTTGCCTGCGCCGAGACCGGCGAATTCCGCGCTCGACTGCAGCCTCCTGCGAGAACACTTCGGGGTCGAATCGCCTTCGTGGATCGCGGGTCTCACCGACGTGTTTGCCACCTGGAAGCGAACCTCATGAGCTATCGACCGAAACATGTTCTCGTGACGGGCGGCGCCGGTTTCATCGGCGCCAATTTTGTCCGGCATCTGCTCGAAAGCGATCCGCAGGTCAGCGTCGTCACGCTGGATCTGCTGACCTATGCGGGCAGCCTCGACAATCTCGGCGACGACCTGCCGGGCGCCGATCGTCATCGCTTCGTCCTCGGCGACATCTGCGACCGACCGCTCGTCGAGTCGCTGCTACGCGACCATGCGATCGACACCGTCGTCCACTTCGCGGCCGAAAGCCACGTCGACCGCTCGATCGACGGCCCCGGCGAATTCGTTCGCACGAACGTGCTCGGCACGTGGACGCTGCTCGACGCGTGCCGCCAGCTGTGGCTGAACGATCAAAAACTGGGCAGGGCCGACGCCCTCGCGCGCCGCCGCTTTCACCATATCGGCACCGACGAGGTGTACGGCTCGCTGGGTCCCGACGACCCGCCTTTTTCCGAAACGACACCGTATGCGCCGAACTCCCCGTACTCCGCCACCAAGGCAAGCTCGGACCATCTCGTCCGCGCCTATTTCCATACGTACGGATTGCCCGTCACCACGACGAACTGCTCGAACAATTACGGGCCGCGCCAGCACGGCGAGAAGTTCATTCCGACCGTGATCCGTCATTGCCTCGAAGGCACCGACATCCCCGTGTACGGCGACGGCGCGAACGTGCGCG
This sequence comes from Burkholderia sp. CpTa8-5, assembly GCF_017815045.1. Taxonomy (NCBI): domain Bacteria; kingdom Pseudomonadati; phylum Pseudomonadota; class Betaproteobacteria; order Burkholderiales; family Burkholderiaceae; genus Burkholderia; species Burkholderia sp. CpTa8-5. The sequence goes on along the minus strand of NZ_JAGIQD010000001.1, from coordinate 559,104 downwards.
ACTGGCTGTACGTCGACGACCATTGCCGTGCGATCGACGCGGTCATCCGGCGCGGGACGGTCGGCGAGACGTACACCGTCGGCGGCTGCAACGAATGGCGCAACGTCGACATCGTCGCGCTGATCTGTACGCTGCTCGACGCGCGACGGCCCGAACACGCACCGCATGCGCGCCTCGTCCGGTTCGTCACCGATCGCGCCGGTCACGACCGGCGCTATGCGATCGATGCGGGGAAGCTCGCCCGCGAATTGCAATGGCGGCCGGCGGAGAGCTTCGAAACGGGGATCGTGAAGACGCTGGATTGGTATGTATAGAGCGGTGGCGCTCGGCACGTCGATGTCGCGCCGTGCCGAGGGTCGAGGTCAATCGCCGGGCCATGGTTGCTGACGGTATCGCGCGAACCTTTCTATTTGAAAGCTTGGCGCGGCCCGCGCCTTGCTCACCTGCAACGTGCGCAACATCCCAGGTTGCGACCAGGAGAGCGAGATGACACGTCAACAGCCACAGGCAGACAAGCAGACAGGTAGCGAGAAGCCCGCGGAGAAACGCGACGATGGGCAGCAGACCTTCGAAACCGATATTTCGGAAACCGGCGAGGACGGCACCACGGTGCGTCAGGCCGAGGTTCGCGAGGACGACCTGTCCGAAGTGAAGCCGCCGTCCGGGCCGTCGCGCTGAACAGATGGACGCGACGGCGCAGGTACGCCGCCGCGTCATTTCCAGCGTGCCGTTGCAAATTCCGCCCTCTATCGCCGTGCCCGATCCGCGCAACGTCGGACATATCGGACCCCGTCATCGCGACGCCGATCATGCCGGCGCCCCGACGATGAGTCTCCTGCAGGGCACACGCACGTAGCGACGGAATGCCGTCGCCCTCCCCCTTGAAATTCGCGCGCCGTATCCTATTTTAGGTATCGCTCAAGGCAGTCGCGGTTGACGCGCTGCGTGTTTCGATTTGTTAGTCAGCGACCCTGTCGCGGATGGACGAACTGGAGCGCGTGGTCCGGTTCGTCCCTTCGCACGGGGACAACAGGAGCCAGTCATGAGCGATGTCTTCTTTCCCACCGATCTGCTGGCGGAACTCGACCGCCTGCAACGGCAGATGGCCAGCGTGTTCACGGGTTTTCCGGCCAGTCTGCGCGCCCCGCGGCCCGGTGCGTTTCCACCGGTCAATATCGGCAGCACCGACGACACGATCGAGATCGTCGCGTTCGCGCCGGGTCTCGACCCCGCCGAGATCGACATCTCCGTCGATCGCGGGCTGCTGACGATCAGCGGCGAGCGTACGCCCCCGGACGATGGCGCGACCGACGACGAGCGACGCATCTACGCGAACGAGCGGTTCATGGGCGCGTTCCGCCGCGTGGTCGAACTGCCGCAGCATGCGGACCCCGACAAGATCGAGGCGCGCTATACGAACGGCTGCCTGACGATCAGCGTCGGCAAGTCGGAAGCCTCGAAGCCGCGGGCGATTGCCGTCCAGTAAACAGCACGACGTCACGAACGCATGACGGAGGACATCATGAGTGACACGAACACCACTGAACTGACGACTCATCCGGCCGATACGCGAACGGCCGTGACGAACCGTGAAGCGGCTCAGCGCGACACGCCGCGCACGCGGATTGCGCCAGCCGTCGACATCGTCGAGGATGCGCACGGCATCACGTTGTACGCGGACCTGCCGGGTGTGCCGCGCGACAAGCTCGACGTCCGCGTGCACGACGGCAGCCTGGCCATCGAAGCGGAAGCCGTCGTCCCGACGCCGGCGGGATTGCGTCTGCAGCACGGCGAAGTGCAGCATCCGCACTTCTCGCGCGCATTCACGCTCAGCCCGGATTTCGACGTGTCGCGCATCGACGCGCAACTGCGCGACGGCGTGCTGAAACTGAGCATCCCGCGTCGCGAAGAAGCGAAGCCGCGGCGAATCCAGGTGACGGCGGGGTGAGGAGGTTCGCCGCAAGCGCTACATGAAGCGGCGCAAGCCGCGAGGCTTGCGCCGCTTCATGCGCAGAATGCGAGCGTCCCGCGTCGGCGCAGGCGGCCCGGGCGTTGCGCGTCGACACGCGGCTGTCGAACGGCCGACCGATCATCCGAGCCACGACCGGATGTCGCTCGGCACCACGTCGATCTACGTGTCGCCGGAAGAGGCGCGGATGCGCCGCGAGGCGGCGAAGTACCATGCCCGGCTAACACGCGACGTCTGAGTGCGTCTCCCGATCTTATGAAAAGAACGCGAGCAGTCGTTGCAGCAACGGTATGCGTGCCGTCCACCAGTCCGTTCGGGACGGCGGCATGGCAATGAAGCGCAACGGAGACGACTTCGATTGGTCGTAGTAGAAAATGTTGTCGTCGCTGTACCGCAGTTCCGTGGGTGCTGCATCGTTGAGCGTGCGCACCGCAAAATAACGCTCCGCCAGCACGTCTCCTGCCGGACCCATCACCCGGAGTCGAATTTCGTCACCATCGGCAAAAGAGCGGGGCGCCCCACATAGCTCGATCTTGTACTTCTTGCCACCGAACTCTTTCGTTCCCCCGTTAAGATCCTGCGTATAGCTCTCGCAACCTTCGTATGACTTCCGTAACGCAAGAGACGGAATCGCTAGTACCAAGACAAGCGCGATCGCGATTACATGTTTTCCGGTGATCTGCATATTTCGCCGAGATTGATCTTAATGGGATTGGTCAGCTTGAGATATTGCAGATTTGAATATATCACGAAATCCTCTCCGCGATTATGCTTGTTTCTCCAATCGTTGTACGTTCGGTTGAAAACAGGATAGTGCACGTCGCATGCTCTAAATTTTTTGACGATGCCTTTACGGATATCGATCGGTTTATCTAGAAAGTCATCAATCAGATACTTCCATTTGATCTTGGACTCGACGTCGGGCGAATTTCCGAGGTTCGAGTTCACGCCGCTCCGGTACAGAAGCTCCCGAATTCTCCCACCATTCGTGATCACCATGCCGCTTTTATTCCAGTGTCCCAAATACTGACTACTCGATCCCGGCTTCCCGTCATTGAAGGAGTAGCTGTCTTTTATGTAGGCGTAGATATGGGTTATGGATGCAGTCAGGTCAGCGCAGTACGATTTCGTCTTCTCCTGGTTGTTGTATTTGTAATATCTGTCTCCGGAAAACTCGACGCGCCCGATCGCAGCATAGATGTTGAAGTTGGCCAGGGCAGCGGTCAAATCGGTCGGCGCATAAGGAAGGCCGCCCGTCGTGTCAAAGCTGGACACTTTCACCCACTGGAATTGCCACTTCCTGCAAAACTCGACGAGATTGCCCTTGTCGCCAACCGTCTGGAAATCAAAATCCACCGACGAGCCGAATTTTTCCTTCACCACATCCCGCAGCAGATCTCTCAACAGCACTCTGGCATTCTCGTTGTAGATGCTTTTCGAGATAAGCTCGTCATAACGCTCGCGGACCTTCCCGAACTTTAGCGCCCATTCAAGCGTCACGATCGTGTTATCAAAGGGTTGGTCCGTTTTGAAACTGTTATCCCAAACGTGTTTCGGGCCGCTGAACCATCGCCTGGCAAGCTTGGCTGCAACAGGCCATTTCATCCGCTCCATCGCAGTGGGAACGTCCAGTAAATCGAAGGGTGGGGGATTCTCGCAATCCTCCGCGTCGGCTGGCTCTGTCGGCTTGGGAGGTGGAACCTGCTTGGCGGGTGGCGCCTTTGCCGGCTCCAACGCTTTCGTCGTCTCGGGCTTCGTCGGCATGGGCTCCGGAAGCTTGAACGGCTTGGGTTCGCCAGGAGCAAGCCGATCCATGCAGATGCCTTGCGTTGTATTCAAAGGAACGCATCCATCGGCCCCGGCGTATTCCTTCCACTTCGGCAGTGAAAATGGAATGGACGACGACTTAATTTCATAATACGGCACTTTCTTGACGTCTGGCATAGGGCCTTGGATATCGACTTTTCAAACGGACAGGCATCAGATTAATCGATGCATCTGAAAATCGAACGGCAATAATGAAAACAACTGTCAGATCAAGCCGCGATCGCGCAGGATGAAACGGTAGGGGCAATCCGCCGGCGGCACGATCGACACGGAAGGCTTGGTCGCCAGTCGAGCCAACATTGCGCTTTCGAGTTCGGCCGCCTGGTTGTCCAACCACCCTGGCTGCCAGGTTCGGGCCCACGCGAGCCAGGCCGCTGGCGACAGGCTGGCGGCCGCGGTCGGCCTCGATGGCACGTAAACCGCGTCACGCCACGAGAGGCCCGAATGGAACCGCACGCCAGTGACTCGAAGATGCTTGCGTGTGCAAACGAAGATGAACGCGCGGTGTGGCCGCTCGTCATACAGCACATCCGGCTCATGCACACCTCTCGCCGGCGCAGCGGAAACCGGTCCAGTCCATTCGAATTCCAGGGTAGCGCCGGTTCGCTCGGCCTGGTCGCGGTTGTAGAGGCCACCATCAATGTAAGCGTTCATGCCTGCGTCACCGAGGATCGGGCCGCCGATAAACGAGCCGGATTCTACGATGTCGCGCGCAATGTACGGCGCTGTTTCATGCGTCAATTTGATCGGCATAGCTCGACACTGTGTTAGAAAAGTGGCCGGCCATGCCGGCTTGGTTGTACGTCACCGGATCCCCGCTGCCTTACGCTCGAGCGGCGAGAATTTGCGTAGCGACGCGTAGGGATCGACGAGCCGTCGCGGCGCACGAAGCAGCTTGACGCCAGGTGTTAGCAAGCCGCCAAAGCCCAAGCCGGCGACGACTCCGGCCGCGATGCGAAGATTCGACCAGTCTGCTGGCATGATGCAAATCAACATGATCGCGATGATGCTGACGCCGAACATTACCTTCAGAAAGAACCATGGTGCTGAGAGCGCGTCGATGTCGAGGATCGAGCACGGAATCTCTTCCGATTCGTATTCCTCTTTCTCGCGGATCAACTCCAAGTCGAGCGGTGCCGGCCGACTGGAGACCGGATTGACCAGGCGTTCGGTAAGCGCTGCAGTGACTACTTCGACCGCAGGGAACTCGTGCGGCCACCGATGATGTTCCGCCACACCGTAGGCCCGCAGGATCGGCAGCACCCAGGCAGGATGGTTGATCGGTTCTAGCAGTTGGCCGTCTAGCACGGCCCAATACATGGCCTGCTGCGCGTGCTTCGCCGCGTAGACCGCGAGGTGATCGGCGGCCGGGTAATCGTACGGCGCAACGTGCGCCGGGATCCATTGCGCACCCATATCGCGGAAGAATCCCACGCGATTCTTGCCCTCGTGCGCCAGAAATAGACCGAGCGGTTTGATCCAGATGAACTCGGCTCGATCGTAGCCTTCTGCCGTCGCGCGAGCCGGGTCTTGCAACCTGGCCAGCAGAGCCGGTCGCTCGTTCTCAGGAACAGAGGAGGTAGTCCATCGCCAGCTCGCGCCGATCGTCTGCGAAACAGGCGCAAGCGCGCTAAACGAATCGCCGCACGGTTCGAGATTGCTGAACGGAAAGACGGTTCTGAAAAAAGATGCTCCGATCCGTGGGCCGTAGGCACCGTCGTGGAACGGTTCAATGAGACGCCGACCGGCCGCACTGCGGCATGCGAGCTCGTCGACTTCGTATTTTGCGTCGACGAGCAGCTTGATCTCGTCGCGCAGCTTCGAGGAAATGTTGTCCACGACGGCTTCGAGTGAGGTGGTAGTTGCGCTCATCGCTTGTTCCATTTTCAAGTCGCTCTCAACCGACTGACCGGGTATATGTGCGCCTCGTGCGAGCGTAGCTCTACATTGAAATCAAAATCTAGAGACGTATGAAATGCAACATTTGCACATGGACGTCGCATACCCGTCTTCGAACCTTGTGCCGCGAAAAACGGAAACCGACCGTATTTGTGGTTATGCCGGAACCGTGTCGACGAGACCGAGTTTTCCGACTAGGCTACTCATTCGCTGTTTAACTGATTATCCTCTATCTCCATGGCAACTTATCTTGAATTGAAAGCGCAGGCTGATGCATTGGCACAGCAAGCAGAAGAAGCACGTCTCGCTGAGCTGGACAACGTCATTGCAACGATGCGCGAGCAGATCGCTGAGTACGGCATCACGGCAGAGCAGCTGTTTGGTCGCCGACGTGCCGTAGCGGCAGTAGCGCGCGCGCCGCTGGCACCTAAGTATCGTGATCCGAAAACGGGTGCGACCTGGGGTGGCCGCGGTAAGGCGCCGCGATGGATTGCAGGGAAGAATCGTGCCCGCTTTCGGATTCAGGAAGCCGAATAACTCGAAAGTTTGCCTAACGGAGTTGCGGTGATCGGGTAGACAGACTGGGTTCGGACGTGACGGCTTCGAGCTCGGATCTCGTCACGACACCGGGGAGGACAGTTGCCGCAGCAGGCGAACTCGTTCTGGCTCGATAGCCGGCAACGGACATGGTTGCACCGTTTGCGCGCGGCGTGGGGCGAAGACGTCGTCGTTCAGATATACGGCGGGTGGGTACGATTGCGCGGCGATGACGGCGACTGGCGCTTCGCCAGCAAGGCGGAACTCCATTTCGCGACGCTGCGCAGACGGCGTCAAAGCCAATCAGCAACTCTTTGATTAATAAGTACCTTATTTAAAGGGCGGACCGGAGAGCCTTGTCGCAGCTAGATCGGCCTACACCGGTAAACTGCACCGAAATCCAGGGGACCTCATCATGAGTGACACGAACACCACTGAACTGACGACCCGTTCGACCGATACGCGAACGGCCGTGACGAACCGTGAAGCGGCTCAGCGCGACACGCCGCGCACGCGGATCGCGCCCGCCGTCGACATCGTCGAGGATGCGCACGGCATCACGCTGTACGCGGACCTGCCGGGCGTGCCGCGCGACAAGCTCGACGTCCGCGTGCACGACGGCAGCCTCGCCATCGAAGCGGAGGCCGTCGTCCCGACGCCGCCGGGATTGCGTCTGCAGCACGGCGAAGTGCAGCATCCGCACTTCTCGCGCGCATTCACGCTCAGCCCGGATTTCGACGTGTCGCGCATCGACGCGCAACTGCGCGACGGCGTGCTGAAACTGAGCATCCCGCGGCGCGAAGAAGCGAAGCCGCGGCGGATCCCGGTGACGGCGGGGTAAGCGAATACGCCGCAAGCGTTGCATGAGGCGGCGCAAACCCGAGGCTTGCGCCGCTTCATGCGCAGAATGCGAGCGAGCGTCCCGCGTCCGCGCAGACAGCCTGAGCGTTGCGCGTCGCCCCGCGAGTGTCGAACGATCGACCGATCACCCGAGCCACGACCGGATATTCACGCGCATCGCGCCAGCCGAGATTCCGTAGCGCTCATGCAACGTCGGCAGCGCGCCCGCGGCGAGATACGCATCCGGCAGCGCGATCTGCCGGAACGGCACCGCCACGCCCGCCGCAAGCAACGTGGTCGCGACCGCTTCGCCGAGCCCGCCGATCGTCGTATGGTTCTCCGCGACGATGACCATGCGCCCTTTTCGCGCAGCCTCGCGGACGATGGTCGCCGTGTCGAGCGGCTTGATCGTCGGCACGTGCAGCACGGCGACATCGACGCGATCGGCTTCGAGCGCCTTCGCCACCTCGAGCGCACGCATCGTCATGATCCCGGACGAGATCAGCAGCACGTCGTTGCCGTCGCGCAGCAGCTTGGCCTTGCCGAGTTCGAAGCGGTAATCGTATTCGTCGAGCACGGCCGGCACGTTGCCGCGCAGCAGGCGCGCATACACCGGCCCCTTGTGCGCGGCGATGGCCGGCACCATCTGTTCGATGTCCAGCGCGTCGCACGGATCGATCACGGTCATGTTCGGCATCGCACGCATCAGCGCCAGATCCTCGGCGGCCTGGTGGCTCGGCCCGTAGCCGGTCGTGAGCCCAGGCAACGCGCAGATCAGCTTCACGTCTAGATCGTCTTCGGCGATCGCCTGATGAATGAAGTCGTACGCGCGGCGAGTCGCAAACACCGCATAGGTCGTGACGAACGGCTGCGCGCCTTCGTGCGCGAACCCGGCGGCGGCCCCCATCAGCAACTGCTCGGCCATGCCCATCTGGTAGTACCGCTCGGGGAAGGCCTTCGCGAAGAGGTGCAGGTCGGTGTATTTGCCGAGATCGGCCGTCATGCCGATCACGTTGCCGTTCGTGCGGGCGAGTTCGGTCAGCGCATGGCCGAACGGCGCGGAGCGGGTCGCCTGCCCTTCGGCCGCGATGGAGGCGATCATCGCCGACGTCTTCAGGCGCGGCTTGTTGTCGACGGTGCTCATGCGTGTCTCCCTGCTTCGAGTGCGTCGAGCGCGAGTTGCCATTCGTGCGCATCGACCCGGATGAAATGGCTTTTCTCGCGTGCTTCGAGGAACGGCACGCCGCACCCCATCTTCGTGTCGCAGACGATGATGCGCGGCTGCGGTGCGTCATGCTGGCGCGCGTGGTCGAACGCGCGTTTCACCGCGTCGATGTCGTTGCCGTCCACGCGTTGCACGTACCAGCCAAAGGCCTCGAGCTTGTCGACCAGCGGCTCGAACGCCATGACCTGCGTCGACGGGCCGTCGGCCTGCTGGTTGTTCACGTCGACGATCGCGATCAGGTTGTCGAGCTTCCAGTGCGCGGCCGACATCAGCCCTTCCCAGATCGCACCTTCGTCGAGTTCGCCGTCGGAAAACAGCGTGTAGACGAACGCATCCGAGCCCTTGCGCTTCAGCCCCAGACACCGGCCGACCGCGATCGTCAGGCCCTGCCCGAGCGAGCCGCCGGACATTTCCATGCCGGGCGTGTAGCTCGCCATGCCGGACATCGGCAAGCGGCTGTCGTCGCTGCCGTAGGTGTCGAGTTCCGCGGCCGGCAGGATGCCGGCTTCGAACAGCGCCGCGTACAGCGCGATCGCATAGTGCCCGTTCGACAGCAGGAAGCGGTCGCGCCTTTCCCAGTCGGGATCGTCGGCGCGATAGCGCATCGCGCCGAAATACGCGACGGCCAGCACGTCGGCGATGTCGAGCGCCTGGCCGACATAGCCCTGCCCCTGCACTTCGCCCATCAGCACGGCGTTTCGTCGGATGCGGTACGCGCGCTCGGCGAGCGGGACCGCGTCATGGATGGTTTCGGTAGCCATCGATTACTCCAGTATCAGGTCGGAAGGAATGCAAATGAATCGGCGGTTGTCAGCGGTTCACGGACCGGGGCACGACGAACACCAGCAGCGCACCGGCCGCGATCGCGACCGAGATGAACACGAGCCCCGCGGTGGACTTGCCGGTCAGGTCGTTCAGCCAGCCGACGATCGCCGGCGAGAAGAAACCCGCTAGATTTGCGAAGCAGTTGACCGCGGCGATGCCCGCCGCCGCCGACATCCCGCCCAGCAACGCGGTCGGCAGCGACCAGAACTGCGACGACGACGCGAGGATGCCGGCCGACGCGATGCTCAGGCACACGATCGACGCGCCGACGCTGCCGAGCATCGGCAACGTGGCGAAGCCCGCCGCCGCGACCAGCATCGGCACCGCGAGATGGAAGCGGCGCTCGCGGCGACGATCCGCGCTGATGCCGATCAGCGGCAGCGCGACGATTGCACAGGCATACGGAATCGCGGTGAACAGGCCGACCCACAGCGGATCGGCGACGCCGGCCTTGCGAATGATCGTCGGCAGCCAGAACGTGAGGCCGTACTGCCCGAGCACCACGCAGAAGTAAATCGCGGCCATCACCCACAAGCGGCGATCCGCGACGAACGTTCGAATCGACACATGGGCGGTGGTGTGCGCGGCGTCGGCCGACACGTTGCGCGCGAGCAAGACTTTTTCCGCGTCGGTCAGCCACTTCGCGCCGGCGATGCCGTCGTCGAGATACAGCAGGATCGCGAAGCCCAGCACGAACGAAGGCAGCGCCTCGAGCAGGAACAGCCACTTCCAGCCGGCCATCGACATCGCGCCGTGCAGCGAGTGCATGATCGCGCCCGACAGCGGCCCGCCGATGATCCCGGCGAGCGGAATCGCCATGAAGAACAGCGACAGCGCCTTCGCGCGCCGCGCCGACGGGAACCAGTACGTGAGGTACAGGATCACGCCCGGCGCGAAGCCGGCTTCGGCGACGCCGAGCAGGAACCGCAGCGCGTAGAACGCAGCGGGCGATTTGACGAACACGAAGCTCGCCGAAATCACGGCCCAGGTCAGCATGATGCGCGCGAGCCAGCGGCGCGCGCCGACGCGATGCAGGATCAGATTGCTCGGCACCTCGAACAGGAAATAGCCGAGGAAGAAGATGCCTGCGCCCATCCCGTAGACCGTCTCGCTGAAGCGCAGGTCGTTGAGCATCTGCAGTTTCGCGAAGCCGACGTTGACGCGGTCGAGATACGCGCCGAGGTAGCACAACATCAGAAACGGGATCAGCCGGCGCGCGACCTTCGCGTAGGTCGCCGCTTCGAACGTCTGCGCGTCGTTCCGCTGCAGAGGCTCGCCCTGGACCGGCGATGCGGGGTACTTTGCTCTCATCCTTGTCTCCTGCCATGGCCCCGGGTTGTCCCGGGTGCATGATGGTCGGCGCCGCGCATCGGGCGGCGCCGTTCTCAGTGAATCAGCATCCCGCCGTTGACGTCGAGCGTGATGCCCGTCAGGTAGCTCGACAGGTCGCTCAGCAGGAACAGGCACGCATGGGCGACGTCGGCGGCATCGCCGAGCCGGCCGAGCGGAATGCCCTTGACGATGTCCTCGCGCATGTCGGGCGTCAGCTTGTCGCCGGTGATGTCGGTCTGGATCAGGCCGGGCGTGATCGAATTGACGCGGATGCGGTCGGCGCCGAATTCGCGCGCCATCGCCTTCGCGAGGCCGAGCACGCCGGCCTTGGCGGCGCTGTAGTGCGGGCCGCCGAAGATGCCGCCGCCGCGTTGCGCGGACACCGACGACATGCAGACGATGCTGCCGCCGCGCTGCGTCTGCATCGCGGGCAGCACGGCTTGCGACATGTACAGCGTGCCGCGCAGGTTCACGTCGACGATCGCATCGAAATCACGCGCCGAGATATCGAGCGTGCGCACGGGCTGCGTGATGCCGGCGTTGTTGACGAGACCGTCGATGCGGCCGAAGTGCTCCAGCGTCGCGCGAGCGGCCGCCGCGCACGCGTCGCGGTCGGTCACGTCGCACGCGAGGCCGAGATGGCCGGCGCCGAGTTCGGCGGCGGCCGTTTCCGCATCCTCGCGGCGAAGGTCGAGGATCGCCACGCGTGCGCCCTGCGCGGCCAGCGCGCGGGCCGTGGCCTTGCCGATCCCGCGCGGCGACGCGGCGCCGGTGACGATGATGGTCCGGTTGTCGAGCAACATCGCTTGTCTCCTGTGTTGATGTGTTGTCCGGAGTGTCGGCTCACCGGACACCCGCATCAACGCGGAAACGCTCAGCCATAGTTGAGAAAAATTCAGATGACGGCGCGCGGCCCGCCGATGCTGCAACGCAAAATCACGGATGCGCCGCTCAGCCCGCCCCGCCGTGCGCCGCGACCTCCCGCTCGATCCACGCCAGAAAGCGCTTCACGCGCGGCAGTTCCGCGTTCTGCCGCGGGTAAACGAGATGATGCGCGCCGACTTCGACCGCATGGGCGTCGCCGAACACCGGCACCAGCAGCTCTTCGCGGATCCTCACCGACGCGAGCATCAGGCTTTCGAGCGCGATACCGAGGCCGAGCGCGGCGGTCTCGAGCGACATGTACGAACGGTCGAACGAAAAATCGAAGGTCTTCTGCGCCGCCAACGGCACGCCGGTCCGGCCGAACCACTGCTTCCACTGGACCAGCGGCGTTTCGGAATAGATCAGCCGGTGCGCGAGCAGGTCTTCCGGCGCGTTCACCGGATGCCGTTCGAGATAGCGCGGCGACGCGAGCGGCGCGATGAACTCGCCGCGCACGGTCCGGACCTCGAGGTTGTCCCAGTTGCCGTAGCCGTGCCGGACGTCGATATCGTAGAAGCCGTTCGAGAACGACACGTTTTCGTACGAGCACGCGAGGTTCAGCTGGATATCGCCGTTCGCCTCCTGAAACGACGACAGGCGCGGCAGCAGCCACATCAGCCCGAAGCTCGGGCTCGAATGCACGCGCAGGATATCGACCTCGGTTCGGCTCGACGCGCGCTCGGTCGCGCGGCTCAGATCGGCCAGCGAGCCGGTGACATCGGCCAGGTAGCGTTCGCCGGTCGGCGTGAGGACGAGGCCGCGCCCCGAACGCTGAAACAGCGGCTGCCCGATCTGCGATTCAAGATTGCTGAGCTGATGACTGACGGCGGATGCGGTCAGGCCGAGCTCTTCCGCCGCGCGGTTCACGCTTTTGGTCCGGGCGACGCTTTCGAACGCGATGATGGCCTTGAGCGGCGGAATGCGCATGCTGGAATCCGTTGAAGAGAGCGGCCCGGCGCTGCGCCAGCGCTGGCGCATTACCCGCCCAAAAGCGATACGGTACATCAGGAAGCGGCGTCGGGCGGCCCGATTCGCGGCTCGGCCCGCGCGATTCCGGCCGGCCGTGCCGCACACCGCGCCGCGCCAACGCGGCCGCATCGACGACGCCACACGCCTGACGCCCACGGAATCATGCAAAATGCTGCGCATCTGAGTGGCGGAGTTCGACCGGTGGGCATCAATTTCGATTTGACGGACTTGCAGGCGTTTCGCGCGGTCGTGGAAACCGGCAGTTTCCGCAAGGCCGCCGAAGCGGTCAGCCTGTCCCAGCCTGCGTTGAGCCGCCGGATCGACAAGCTCGAAGACGCGCTCGGCGTGCGGCTCTTCGAGCGCACCACGCGCCGTGTCGCGCTCACCACCGTCGGCCGCGTGTTCGCGCAGAGCGCCGAACAACTGCTCGACGATCTCGACGCCGCGCTGCTCGGCATCCGCGACGTGTCGTCGAGCCGCCTGGGCCATGTGACGATCGCGTGCGTGCCGTCGGTCGCCTACTATTTCCTGCCGCCGATCATCGCCCGCTATCATCAGCGCTTTCCGCGCATCCGGGTGAAGCTGCTCGACGCCAGCGCCAACGAAGTGCTGGGCGCCGTCATCAGCGGCGAGGCGGATTTCGGCGTGAGCTTCATCGGCAGCCAGGAGGCGGAGGTCGAGTTCAAGGTGCTGCTCCAGGAGCGGTTCGTCGCCGCCTGTCGCCGCGACCACCCGCTCGCGCGCAAGAAGCGCGTGACCTGGAACGAGCTTTACGAGCACGATTACGTGTCGGTGGACAAGACGTCCGGTAATCGCCTGCTGCTCGACCAGGCATTGGCGGCCGTCGCGCCGCGCAAGCCGAGCGTCTGCGAGGCGCGCCACGTCACGACCCTGCTCGGGCTGATCGAGGCGGGGCTCGGCGTCGCCGCGGTGCCGTCGATGGCGATGCCGGGGCATGACCACCCTGTCCTCACGAGCGTGCCGCTCGTCGAGCCGGCCGTGAAGCGGCGCGTGGGTATCGTCAAGCGGCGCGGGCGCTCGCTGACGCCGGCCGCCGAGGCGTTCCACCGGATGATCGTCGACGCGAAGCGCGGCGACGCCGGCGGCGGCACATCGGCATGACGACGACGGAACGGAAACGAAGGAAGGCTGCATCGTGAGGTGGACCCGGCTGTTCAAATCGCTGTACGTGCAGGTCCTGCTCGCGATGATGCTCGGCATCGGCATCGGTCACGTGTGGCCGGAGGCGGGCGCGATGCTCAAGCCGCTCAGCGACGCGTTCGTCGCGCTCGTGAAGATGACCATCGCGCCGATCGTCTTTTGCACGATCGTGTCGGGCATCACGTCGCTGTCGAACGGGCGGGCCATCGGCCGCACGATCGTGCGCGCACTGGCGCTTTTCTATCTGTTGACGGCCGCCGCGCTCGCGTTCGGGCTCGTCGTCGCCTACGTGCTGCAACCGGGCGCCGGCATGCACATCGACGTCCGTCATCTGGATGCGAGCATTCTCGCGCCGTATGCGAAGCATGCGGCGCCGCGCAGCCTGGTGGCGTTCGCGCTCGGCGTGATTCCGGACACGATGCTCGGCGCATTCGCCACCGGCGAAGTGTTGCCGGTGCTGCTGCTGTCGCTGTTGTTCGGCTTCTCGCTGAATGCGCATCCGCGCGCCGCCCGGCCCGTGCTGGCGCTGATCGACGGCATCGCGCAGGTCGTCTTTCGCGTGCTCGCGATGATCATGCGGCTCGCGCCGCTCGGCGCATTCGGTGCGATGGCGTTCACGGTGGGCCGCTTCGGGATCGGCTCGGTCGGCTCGCTCGCGAAGCTGATGGTGTGCTTCTACGTGGCCTGCGCGCTGTTCGTCGCGCTGGTGCTCGCCCCGCTCGCGCGACTGCACGGATTCGCGCTGTGGCGGCTCCTGCGCTACCTGCGCGAAGAGTTGCTGATCGTCCTCGCGACCTCGTCCACGGAGCCGGTCCTGCCGCGCCTGATCGTCAAGCTGGAAGCACTCGGCTGCGACAAGGGCGTCGTGGGGCTCGTGCTGCCGGCCGGCTATTCGTTCAATCTGGACGGCACCGCGATCTATCTGACGCTCGCGGCGTTGTTCATCGCGCAAGCTTGCGACGTCCCGCTTTCCGCGCCGCAGGTCGCGACGATGCTCGCGATCATGCTGGTCACGTCGAAAGGGGCGGCCGGCGTGTCCGGCAGCGGGCTCGTCGCGCTGGTCGCGACGCTCGCCGTGATGCCCGACCTGCCGGTCGCCGGGGTCGCGCTGCTGGTCGGCATCGACCGCTTCATGTCGGAGGCGCGCGCGCTGACCAGCGTGATCAGCAACGCGTGCGCGGTGATTTTCGTGTCGGTGTGGGAAGGTGCGTGCGACCGCGCGCGTCTGGTGCAGCGGCTCGCGGCGGCCGGGCCGGCGTCGCCGGACGCGGCCGATGAAGACAGTGCCGCGGCAGACGGCGGCGGGAGTGACGGGAAGACGGTCTGATCGGCACCTTCCCGTCGATCGGGTTCAATGCGCGGAAACGGAATCCAGGCCGGTCGACTTCACGTCGGCCTGCACGTCGGGCGACGCAAGATAGTCGAGCAGCGCCTTCGCTTCCTTGGGGTGCTGCGCGCCGACCGGGATGCCGGCGGCGAAGCGCGTGACGGACTGCAGCGATTCGGGGATCTTGCCGACGAAGGTCGCGCCCTTGACGGGCAGCAGCTCGCTGACCTGCTGGAAGCCGATTTCGTAGTCGCCGTTCGCGACCACCGACGCCACCGGAATCCGCGGGATCATCTTCGCCTTCGACTTCACCTGTTCCTCGATCCCGAGCTTCTTGAACAGTTCGCGTTCGATATACACGCCGCTCGCGCTGTCCGAATAGGCGATCGATTTCGCGTGCAGCAGCACCTGCTTGAGCCCTTCGGCGGTGCTGATGTCGGGCTTGGCCGCGCCGTCGCGCACGACCATGCCGATGCGCGAGTCGGCCAGATCGACGCGGGATTCGGGGATGACCTTGCCCTGCTTGATCAGATCGTCGAGCGCGTAGCCGACCATGATTACGGCGTCGGCCGGCTCGCCGCGCGCGAGCCGGTTCGGAATCGCTTCGGGCGACTTGCCCATCGACGGGCCGAGCGCGGTCGCGAGCGTATTGCCCGTCGTGGACGCGAACCGCGGGCCGAGCACCTTGTAGGCGGCGGTGAAGCCGCCCGAGCTCATCACGTGCAGTTCGGCGGCCTGGACGTTGGCCGCGACCGCGGCGGTGGCGACGAGCGCGGTCGCGCAGTATTTCAGGAACAGGTTTCTCATGGTCGTGTTCGTGGTCGTGCGAATGCGTGGGTGGGGATGAACGTACCGGATGGCCCGGACATCAATGCGCGGGCGTCAACGTCGCCGTGCGGTGACGATACAGCGCGAACGTCGCGAGCAGCGCGCACACCGCGGCGAAGCTCATCCAGTAGCCCGGTGCGGCCTTGTCGCCCGTCGCGTGAATGAGCGCGGTCGAGATGGCCGGCGTGAAGCCGCCGAACACGGCCGTCGCGAGGCTGTACGCGAGCGAGAAGCCCGCGACGCGCACCTGCACCGGCATCACTTCGGTGAGCGCGACGACCATCGCGCCGTTGTAGATCCCGTACATGAACGACAGCCAGAGCAGCACGAGCAGCATGTTGACGAACGACGGCGCGTGAGCGAGGAACGACAGCGCCGGATACGCGGTCACGACGGTGAGCATCGTCATGCCGACCAGCAGCGGCCGCCGGCCGATCCGGTCGGACAGCGCCCCGCCGATCGGCAGCCACACGAAGTTCGACACGCCGACGCACAGCGTCACGAGCAGGCTGTCGGCGGTGCTCAGATGCAGCACGGTCTTGCCGAAGGTCGGCGCGTAGACGGTGATCAGATAGAAGCTCGTGGTGGTCATCGCGACCAGCATCATGCCGGCGATCACGACGCCCCAGTTCTGGACCAGCGTACCGAACACTTCCTTCATGCCCGGACGATGCTTGCGGGCCTTGAACTCCTGGGTTTCCTCCAGGTTGCGGCGCAGCATGAAGATGAACGGCACGATCATGCAGCCGACGAAGAACGGCACGCGCCATCCCCAGGCGCCGATCTGCGATGCGCTCAGCCACTGATTGAGCGCGAAGCCGAGGGCCGCCGCGACGACGATCGCCACCTGCTGGCTGGCCGATTGCCAGCTCGTGAAGAAGCCCTTGCGGCCCGGCGTCGCGAGCTCGGCCAGATAGACCGACACGCCGCCCAGTTCCGCGCCCGCGGAAAAGCCCTGCAGCAGCCGGCCGATCAGCACGAGCACGGGCGCGAGCAGGCCGATCGTCGCGTAGCCCGGCACGAACGCGATCAGGATGGTGCCGCTCGCCATGATCGACAGCGTGACGATCAGCCCCTTGCGGCGGCCGACCTCGTCGATGTACGCACCCAGCACGATCGCGCCCAGCGGGCGCATCAGGAAGCCGGCGCCGAACACGGCGAAGGTCATCATCAACGATGCGAACTCGCTTTGCGCGGGGAAGAAGACGTTGGCGATCTGCGTGGCGTAGAAGCCGAACAGGAAGAAGTCGAACTGCTCGAGAAAGTTGCCGGCCGTGACGCGAAAGATCGCGGCGGCCTTCGAGCGTTCGGCCGGAAGGCTGGACGAGGGGTGCATCTGGGTGTCTCCTGAAAATCCTGGAATACGCGGGAGGGGCTGGTCGATTGTCGTTTTCCGGCATGTTGGCGCGGTATCGATCAAACGATAAGTGCGATTTTTGGAAGGATTGATGCAGTGTGGTTATCAATCGACGTGATTTGCACGGGTCCGGGGCCGCGCCCGGGCCGTCTCGCCGCATGGCCGCGTGGCCGCACACGTTTGCGTCGTCGCGTCGGGCCGTGGTCGTCGACGGGCTGTCGACGGGCAGCCATGCCGGCCTCGATTTTTTGTTAACCGTGCCGTTAACGGGAATTGGACCCGCGCCGGCGCTAGTGCAGCCGGCATCTCAACACGAGCGCGAGCATGCCCGCATTCACTTCGATCGAGAAAATCGCCGACTGGGCCGGACGCCACCCGTTCGTCGTCGGCGCGTTGGGCACGCTGATGTCGCTTGCGGCGCTCGCGATCAGCGCGGTGACGCTGTGGGTCGCGCGCAGCGAAGTCGTCGAGCATGCGCACGAGACGTCGCGCAACGTCGCGGCCGTGCTCGCGAGCCAGATCGCGAGGACGGTCGAAACGTCGAACAATGCGCTGATTGCGCTGGCGGCCGACCTCGGCAAGCCGGCCGTGCAGCGCATGGACGCCGGATTGCGGCACGACCTGCTGTTCGAGCGCACCGCCGCGCAATACGTGACCGGCATGGGCGTGACCGACAGTCGCGGCCGGCTGATCGACGGGTGCTGCAGCACGACCCACCGCTGGGACTTCGCCGATCGCGACTACTTCAAGGTCCATCGCGATGCGGACAACATCGGGCTCTACGTCTCCCAGCCCTATCGCGCACGCTCGCGCGGCGGCAAGGAATCCATCGCGCTGTCGCGACGCATCGAGCGGCCGGATCATGCGTTCGACGGGATCGCGGTCGTCGCCGTCGATCTCGCCTACTTCGAGCAGTTGCTGTCCCGCCTCGATGTCGGGCCGAACGGGGTCAGCGCGATCGTGCGCGCGGACGGCACGATCCTCGCGAGAAACCCGTCGTTGAACGAAGGCCAGATGAACCTCCTGCGTCGCTCGACCTCCTTCAAGCGGATGGTAAACAGCGAATCCGGCTTCTATCCCGCGCGTTCGAGCATCGACGGCATCGTGCGGTTGTATACCTACCAGCGGATACCGGGCACCCCGTTGATCGCGGTCGTCGCGCCGGCCGAACACGACGTGCTGGCCGGCATCCGGCGCCTGTCGTGGACGGTCGGCGTGTCGGCATCCGTGATCTGCGCATTGTTCGGTGCGGTGGTCTGGCTGCTGGCCTTCGCGTTGCGCGACAATTTCCGCAAGCAGACGCTGCTGACCGATCTCACGCGTACCGATCCGTTGACCGGATTGCGCAATCGTCGCGCGCTCGATACCGCGCTGGCCGACGAATGGGAGCGGTTGCAGCGCGGCAGCGGCGGCACCCTGTCGGTGCTGTTCATCGACGCCGATCACTTCAAGCAGTACAACGACCGGCACGGGCATGCGCAGGGCGACACCGCGCTGCGCTTTCTCGCCGAATGCATCCGCGCGCATACGCGGCGGCGCGGTGACCTCGCCGCGCGCTACGGCGGCGAGGAATTCGTCGCGGTGTTGCCCGATACGGATGAAAGCGGCGCCGCGCGGGTCGCCGAAGCGATTCGCCGCGAGGTGGAACGCAACCGGCTCGACGGGTTTGCGGAAACCGTTCCGCCTTTCACCGTCAGCATCGGCTGTGCGACCGGCCGGCGCGCGCGGCACGCTTCCATGCACGCGCTGTCGCACCAGGCGGACATGGCGCTCTACCGCGCGAAGCGCGAAGGCCGGAACCGCGTGTGTTGCGCGCAGCCCGAGCCGGCATGAAACGCGGCGGTCCGAATCGGGACGGGCGGCGGCACCCGCGCTGCCGATCGCGACGGCATTCCGCTCAGGACGTCGCGGCGACGCGCGTGCGCGGCCTCGACCGTGGCCGTTTCACTGCCCGGGTTCGATATACGCGGCCAGTTCTTCCGGCTCACCTGACGGAAACGCGTCCTTCAGGTGATCGAGAAACGCGGACACGCGCGTGCTCAGTAACCGCCTGGACGGATACAGCGCCCACAGCGCGATATCGGAACCCGGCACGTCGCCCCAACTGACGAGCGTGCCGGCGGCCAGGTCGCGGCTCACCAGTGACGCCGGCAGGCACGCGGCGCCCAGGCCGAGGCGGACCGTATCGCGCACCATGCTCAGCGACGACAGCCGTGCCACGGGGTCGATCGGGATGCGCGCCGTCCCGGCCGGCCCGGCGACCTCCCAGGCAGTGTGCGTGTCGTTCGCGCCGCGCACCACGGCCGGTGCCGGTGCGGGCGCGTCGTCGCCCGGCCGCGGCAATTCGGGCCGCGCGACGACCACCAGCCGGTCGCGCAAGAACACGCGCCCGATCAGGCTCTCGTCGGGGTCCGGGTTCACGCGAATCACGAGGTCGTACCCTTCCTCGATCATGTCGACGGGCCGGTCTTCGGTCGTCACCTCCAGCCGGACGTCCGGGTATCTCAGCGCGAACGTCGCCACCAGCTTGCCCATCGCGAACTGGGAAAACAGCATCGGCGCGCTGATGCGCAGCCGGCCGCGCGGCCGCTCGCTCCCCGCTGCGATCGCCGACGCGCTGTCGGCCAGCTCCGCGAGCAGCGCGCCCGTCCGCTCGTAGAGCGCGCGCCCTTCCTGCGTGAGCTTCACGCCGCGCGAGCCGCGCTCGAACAGACGCAGCGACAGGGTGTTCTCCAGTTCCGCGACGCGGCGCGACAGCGTCGCCTTCGGGCGATCCGCGACCCGCGCAGCCTCCCCGAAGCTGCCATGGCGGGCGACGAGATTGAAATCGGCGAGAGCGAGCAGGTCCATGTGTTCCACCAGTGAGACGACATGTCTATTTATCACATCTTCCGGATCATAGGTGGATCACATAACTTACGTGGGCAGTCAATCCCATCGTTATCTCAGGAGTGAACATCATGACCATTCTCGTTACCGGCGCCACCGGCCGTGTGGGCCGCCAGGTCGTCCGTCAACTCGTCGATCGCGGCGCCGACGTGCGCGTGCTGGTGCGCGATCCGGCCAAGGCCGATTTTCCGGCGGCCGTGACCGTCGTGCAGGGCGACATGCTCGACGTCGACGCGCTGCGGGCGGCCTTCTCCGGCGTGCGCACGCTGTTCCTGCTCAACGGCGTGGCGGGCGACGAATTCACGCAGGCGCTGATCGCGCTGAACCTGGCCCGCGAAGCGGGCATCGAGCGCGTCGTCTATCTGTCGGTCCTGCATGCCGACCGCTTCGTGAACGTGCCGCACTTCGCGGTGAAATTCGGCGCCGAGCGGATGATCGAGCAGATGGGCTTCGGCGCGACGATCCTGCGGCCCGCGTATTTCATGGACAACGAATCGATGGTGAAGGACGTGATCGTCGGGCACGGCGTGTACCCGATGCCGATCGGCGGCAAGGGCGTCGCGATGGTCGACGTGCGCGACATCGCGGAAGTCGCGGCGATCGAGTTGATCCGCCGCAACGATGCGCCGGGCAAGCTGCCGGTCGACACCATCAACCTGGTGGGCCCCGACACGCTGACCGGCACGCAACTGGCGTCGATCTGGTCGGACACGCTTGGCCGCCCCGTTGCGTATGGCGGCGACGATCCCACGCCGTTCGAAGACAATCTGGCGACGTTCATGCCGAAATGGATGGCGTACGAAATGCGGCTGATGGCCGAGCGCTACGTCAGCGACGGGATGGTGCCGGAGGCCGGCGACGTCGAGCGGCTGACCGCGATCCTCGGCCGCCCGCTGCGGACGTATCGCGACTTCGTGGCCGCGCTGGCGCGTTGAGCGGCGTCCCGGGCGATGCCGAGCGCTTACACCCGTCTACTGGATGCACGTCGTGCCGCGCGGCACGCGGCACAACCCGGTCGCCGACGATGAATGCTGGATCGTGCTGATCGAGCCCGTGCCGACGCGGCACACCGGAGACGTGCAGTCGCCGTTGACCCGCGCGATCGACGAGCAACTGGGCCGGACGCGCCGACGTCACCGCACGCGCGAGGCAAGCCCGCGCGTGCGGCCGAGGGCTACAGCATCGCCTGACTGACGAGTGCGTACTGTCCGCAGACGGGGTCGGCCGGCCCTTCGTGCGCCGAGGCCGGCGCGTTGCGCACCATCTTCGAACACGTATCGACCCGCGCCAAACCCTGTTCGGCCAGCCAGTCCGGCAAGCCGGTCCCGTCCGGCACGTCGATGCGGACGAATTCGCCTTCCCGTTGCGTCAGCCAATGGCTGACGAGCGCCTTCGCATACGCATCGTCGCTCGCGCGCGGCGCCGCCACCGGACCGATCACGTCGCCGCGACCGAAGCGCCGCAGCACCGAAAACGCGACCACCTCGCCATCGCGTTCGAGCACGACGCTTTCACCGCGCTGGAACAGCGCGGCCATCAGCGCATCGCGCTGGAGGCCGGACGCGCGTGCGTCCAGCTCGACGAGGCGCGGCCAATCGGCCGGCGATCCTGCCCGCAGCCGCACGCCTTCGGGCAGGACCACGTCGGCCGGCTGCACCACGTTCCCCTGATACTGGCTCAACGATCCGCACACGTTGAAGCCGAGCTTTTCATAGAGCGGCCGACCGGCCGGCGTCGCATGCAGAAACGTGATGCGTGGCCCAAGTTCGTCGATGAGTATCTCCATCAGCTTGCGGCCGATGCCGCGCCCTTGGTGCGCGTCGGACACGATCACATGCCCGATCGCCGCGCGGTCGGCACCGTACTTCCAGCACATCGCCGTACCGATGACCACGCCGTTTTCCTCGGCCGCGAACGCGATCGACGTGTCGGCGGAAAACTGCCAGTCTTCCGCCCTGAACGGCCAGCGAAGCGCCACCGAGAGCGCGTGGGCCGCGGGGACGTCCGCGGCGGTGAAGCGCCGGTAGCGAAGCGCCGGCATCGTGTCGGAATCGTTCATCTCGTTTTCCTGTTTCATCAAGCAATCGTTACAAAAGTGTCGTCGTGCGCCACGGCCCGACTTCAATGCCGGCTTCGCGCATCATCGCGATCGCGCGAAGTAATGCTGCGCCAACGCGACCCAATACCGGACGCCGGCCGGAATGATGTCGTCGTTGAAGTCGTATTTCGGGTGATGCAGCGCCGGTGAGGCCGCGCCGTCCTGCGCATTGCCGATCAGCACGTACGCACCCGGCCGTTCCTCCAGCATGAAGCCGAAGTCCTCGGACGTCATGTTCGGCGGCACGTCGCGCTCGACGCGCGCGTCGCCGAACGTATCGCGAATCACCGCTTCGCACAGCGCCGTCTCGGCCGGCGTGTTGACCGTCGCCGGGTAGTACTGAAAAAACTCCACGTCGACCTGCGCGCCATAGGCCGCCGCGAGCCCTTCGCACGCGAGCCGCACGTCGCGCTGCAGCTTCTGCTGCAACGCCGACGACAGCGTGCGGATCGTGCCGCGCAGCTCGGCGGTGTCCGGAATCACGTTGTCCGTCGTGCCCGCATGGAACATGCAGACGGAAATGACCGCCGGGTCGACAGGGTCCTTGTGCCGCGCGGCGATGGTTTGGCACTGCAGCACCATCGAGCACGCAAGCGGCACCGGATCGATGCCCAGATGCGGCTGCGCCGCGTGCGCGCCCTTGCCCGTCACCGTGATCCTGAAGCGCGAGCCCGCGGCCATGATCGGGCCGGTGCGCAACCCGAAATGCCCGGCCGGCAGACCGGGCCAGTTGTGCATGCCGAATACCGCTTCCGTCGGGTATTGCTCGAACAGCCCGTCGTCGATCATCTTGCGCGCACCCGCGCCGCCCTCTTCACCCGGCTGAAACACGAAATGGACGGTACCAGGCAACTGCGGCAGCGCCTTCAGCACGCGCGCGGCGCCGAGCAACATCACGGTATGGCCGTCATGGCCGCACGCATGCATGATCCCGTGCGTGCACGACGCGTGCGCGAAGTCGTTGGCTTCGTGGATCGGCAACGCGTCCAGATCGGCGCGCAGCACGATGCCGCGGCGCGGATCCGCGCCGGGCAGGCTCGCGACGACGCCCGTGCCGCCGAGCCCGCGCGACACCGCATAGCCGAGCGCCTCGAGCTCGCGGGCGACGACGTCCGCCGTCCGGTGTTCTTCGAATCGCAACTCGGGATGCGCATGCAGATCGCGGCGCAGCTTCGCCCAGTGCGCGTGATGCGTTTGCAGCGATGTGTCGGGAATCACGGGGTTGTCCAATTTCGGCACCTTCGGAATGTAGCGGGCTTCGAACTGTACTGCCGGCGCGAATCGCGCGCAGCGACTGCGTCAGTCGTAAAAGCCGACGATCGACTTGATCTCCATGTACTCCTCCATCCCTTCGATCCCGTACTCGCGGCCGTTGCCCGACTGCTTGTACCCGCCGAACGGCGCCTGAGGGTCCCATGCCGGGTAGTTCAGATGCACCTGCCCCGCCCGGATGCGGGCGGCCACCGCGCGTACGCGGTCCTTGTCGGTGCCCTGCACGTGCGCGCCGAGCCCGTAGACCGTATCGTTCGCGATCGCGATCGCTTCGTCGACGGTGTCGTAAGGCAGGATCGCGAGCACCGGGCCGAAGATTTCCTGCTGCGCGATCGCCATGTCGGTGCGCACCTCGGAGAAAATCGTCGGCCGCGCATAAAAGCCGCGCTCGAGACCCGCGGGCCGGCCGGGGCCGCCGGCGATCAGCTTCGCGCGTTCGTCGATACCCACGTCGATCATCTGCGCAACCCGCCCGAACTGTGCGCGATTGGCCAGCGGCCCGTGCGTCGTGGCCTCGTCGAACGGATCGCCGACGACGAGCGTTTGCATCGCCGCGACGGCCAGTGCCTCGACCTCGCCGAGCACGGCGCGCGGCACGATCATGCGGGTCGGCGCGCTGCACGACTGCCCCATGTTGCGGAACGCGGCGGCCACGCCGGGCGGGACCGCACGCGACAGGTCCGCGTCCGGCAACACGATATTCGGCGACTTGCCGCCCAGTTCCTGCGCGACGCGCTTGACGGTCGGCGCGGCCGCCTGCGCGACGAGCACGCCGGCGCGCGTCGAGCCGGTGATCGACACCATGTCGACCTCCGGGTGCGACGAAAGCGCCGCGCCCACCGTTTCGCCGCTGCCGCTCACGAGGTTGAAGACGCCGGCGGGCACGCCCGCATCGGCGATCACTTCCGCGAACAGCAGCGCGCTGAGCGGCGACAGCTCGCTCGGCTTCAGCACGACCGTGCAGCCGGCCGCGAGCGCCGGCCCGACCTTCGCGGTGATCTGGTAGATCGGCCAGTTCCACGGCGTGATCAGCGCGCACACGCCGATCGGCTCGCGCACGACCGCGGTCGTTCCGCGCCGCTCGATGAACGGGTAGCGCGCGAGGTTGTCGCGTGCGACGCGGATATGTTCGGCCGCGAGCGGCACGTGCGCGGCACGCGCATAGCCGATCGGTGCGCCCATTTCCATCGCGAGCGCGGCGGCGAACAGTTCGGCGCGCTCGAGCAGCAGCGCATGGATGCGGTCGAGCACCGCCGCGCGTTCCTGCGGTGATGTCGCGGACCAGCGTGCAAACGCATTACGCGCGGCCTGCACCGCGCGGTCGGCGTCGCGCGCGCTGCCCAGCGGAATCTCGCACAGCGTGTCTTCCGTGGACGGGCTGACGACCGCGAACCGGTCGCCGCCTTCGGGCAGCACCCAGTCGCCGTCGATGAAGAAGCGATCGAGCCTTCCGGCTTGCATCAGGTGAACAACGGGTGAATTCATTGGAGAGTGTCCTTGAGTCGATACCAGGCGCCGACGAACGGCAAAAACCAGGGTTTGCCGAAGTGGCCCGGAATCGCGGGCCAGTCGAATCCTTTCCACGGGTTGAGGTCCGCGCGTCCGTCCATGATCTCTGCCATCAACGTGCCCATCAGCGTGGCCATGTGCGTGCCGTGGCCGCTATAGCCCATCGAGTAGTAAACGCCGTCGCGCTCGCCCGCGCGCGGCAGCCGGTTGGCCGTCATGTCGACCATCCCGCCCCAGCAGTAGTCGATGCGTACGCTGGCCAGCCCGGGAAACACGGCGGCCAGTTGACGCCGCAGGATCGCGCCGCTCTTTTCGTCCGAACGCGGATTCGACGTCGCGAACCGCGCGCGGCCGCCGAACAGCAGACGGCCGTCGGGCGTCGTCCGGAAGAAGTTGACGAAGTTCTTCGTGTCGGTGGCCATCCGGCGTGTCGGCAGCAGGCGATCGAGCAGCTCGCGCGGCAACGGCTCGGTGACGATGATGAAGGCGCCCACGGGCACGACCCTGCGGCGAATCCAGCCGAACGGCCCGACGTGCGAAATGCCGCTCGCGAGCAGCACCTGGCGCGCACGGATTTCACCGAGCGGGGTGCGCGCCGCATAGGTGCCGCGCGTGTCCCGCTTCAATTCCAGCACCGGCGCCTGCTCGACGATGTGCGCGCCGCGCGCCTGCGCAGCGCGCGCCAGGCCGCGTACGTAACGGCCGACATGCATCCCCGCGCTCTTGCCGAACAGCAGCCCGCCGTGATAACGATCCGAGCCGATCTCGTCGCGCAGCTCGGCCTTCGTCACCAGGCGCGTGTCGGGGTCCACGCTCGCCGCGAGCAATGCCTGGCTGCGCGCGAGCTTGTCGTAGTGCTCGGGCTTCGCCGCGAGCTTCAGCTTGCCGGTGCGGGCGAAATGGCAATCGATCGACTCTTCTTTCACGAGCCGCTCGACCGTGTCGACGCCCGCGTCGAACGCCAGATAGAGCCGGTTCGCCAGTTCCGTACCGAGACGTTGCGACAGCGACGCGTAATCCTGCGCGAAGCCGTTGTTGCACATGCCGCCGTTGCGGCCCGACGCCGCCTGGCCGACGGTGCCCGCCTCGCAGACGATCACGCGCGCGCCCTTCTTGGCCAGCGCCAGCGCGGCGGCCGAACCGGTGATCCCGCCGCCCACCACCAGCACGTCGCAGCTGCCGTCGGGCAATTCCGGCGAGTGGCTCACGAATGGCTCCGACGTATCGAGCCAGTACGAACTGAAACGCATCACGCACTCCCAAGCTGTCGCATCGCACTGACGGACCGGCGAACGTTCGCCGCACCGATCCGGCCGCTCGCGGGCGGTCCGGCTCGATGCGCGTCGTACTCAGGCGACCGCTCATCCATGTAACGGCGTTGCATCAAAAATCGGCGACCTTGCCCCACGCGGACTCGCTGAACCGGCCGGGCCGGTACGGCGCCGGGTCCACGAAAGGTTGCGCACCGGATGCGAGATCGGCGATCAGGTGCCCGGCGCCCGGGCCGATCCCGAAGCCGTGCCCCGAAAACCCCGCCGCGAGGATGAGCCCCGGCACGCCCGGCACTTCGCCGATGCCCGGCACGCCGTCCGGCGTGCTGTCGACGAACCCGGCCCACGCGTGCGTGATCTTCGCTTCGCGCAGTTCGGGCAGCAGTTCGGACGCGCGTCGGTACGTTTCGGTGATCGTCGGCATGTCGGGCTTCGGATCGAGAATGCGTACGGCTTCCATCGGCGTCGGCGCGTCGAGGCGCCAGCGCTTCAACGTTTCATGGCCGCCACGCACGCCTTCGAGGCCGCCCGGCAGCAGATTGCGCCAGCGTTTCGCGAACATCGGCACGAATTGCGGCGCGAAGCGCAGGAACTGCGGCGTCAGGTCCACGCGCGCGCGGCCGCTGATCGCCAATGCGTAGCGTCCGTCGCTGCGGCGCGTGATGGACACGCCGGACGTGTACATCGCATCCGGCAACGGCGTGTCGACGGGCGACACGCTCAGGATCGACTGACGGATCGACGCTTGCGGAAACCGGATGCCGAGCTGGCGGCAGAACGACGACGCCCATGCGCCGCCGGCCATCACGGCCGTTCGCGTCTTGATGACGCCCGCCTCGGTGACGACGCCCGCGACACGGCCGCCTTCGAGCTCGATGCCGCGCGCCGCGCAGTGCTGGTGGACACTGCCGCCCAGCTTGATCAGCGCGGCGGCCACGGCCGGCGCGGCCTTGCCCGGATCGGCCGTGCCGTCGGTCGGCGAGAACACGCCGCCCTTCCACTGCTGCCCGGTCGCCCGTCCGCGCTCGGCGGCCTGCTTGCTGTCGAGCATGTATGTGGTCACACCGGCGGTCTTCGCGAATTCGCCCCAGCTGGCCCAGCGGGACAGCTCGGCCTCGTCGTTGCTGAGATACAGCAGCCCGCAGCGATGAAAGCCGGTGTCTTCTCCGGATTCGGCGGCGAATCGTTCCCACAGATCGATGCTCTTGCTCGCCATCGGCAACTCGCGCGCATCGCGGTTCTGCTGGCGGCACCAGCCCCAGTTGCGGCTCGACTGTTCGGCGCCGATGCGCCCTTTCTCGACGAGCGCGACCGATATGCCGCGGCGGGCCAGGTAGTAGGCGGTGAAGACGCCGATGATGCCGCCGCCGATCACGACGACGTCGGCCGCGGCCGGCGGCGTGGACAAGGTTTCGATATGGCGCAGCGGAGGGGACATGCTCAGTCTCGTTCGGTGGAGGGTTTGACGTTCTGCATCACGTAGAACTTCGCGACGCGTTCGCTGCTTTCCCACCCGATCGACGCGCCGCGCGGCACGAACAGCGCGTCGCCGGTGCCCAGCGACTGCACGCTGCCGTCGGGCGCCGCGAACCGGACGCCGCCGTCCAGCAGGAACATGAACTCGTTCGCGCGATGCGGCCGGACGATCCGGTGATACGGCGTCGAATCCCACGTGCCCGCGCAGTACCCGGCGCCGTCGTCGGTGAACACGTTGTCGCTGCGGCATTGCGGCGCGGGGCCGAGCAGCACCTCGGCCGGCAGCGTGGCGGACGGTTTGAAGTTCGCGTCGGCGTGCAGCGCGAAGATGCCGCGTTTCGTCGGTGTCTCGCACGTTGCCGCGCAGAACATCAGCAGTACCGGCGATGCCGCGGCGATACGCAGCGCGGTGCCGCAGCCGATCACGGCGCCTTGCCCAGGGCCGACCACCAGCGGTGCGGCCCCGGGCGCTTCGAGCGTCAACTCGCCCTGGACGACGACGAGGGTTTCGATGTGCGGAAAGCTCGGCACATCCAGTTCGCCCACGAAGCCGATGCGCCCCGCGGCCATCGCGTCGGGGCCTTCCCACGCGATCTCGCGATGCGACGCGAACGGATCGCTCGCGCCGAACGCCTGCTTGCTGAATGCGGTGGAAGACGGTGCGCCGTCGGCCCGGTGCAACACGAAAACTGCGGTCATTTCTGCTCCTGTGCAGTGCGTGACGGATTCGTTCGAAAGCGGTCACGCGATATCGGAAATCGTCGTTCGCCGGCTCGCCTGCCGGAAAATCCTCAGCGGGGCATGTCGTCCATACGTGTGCTTACGCCGCGTGACACGATGCATCGCGGCGTTCGGCGCGCATGCGCGTCGATGGCGCTCGCACCGGTGCGCCGCCCGTACGGGCGACCATGTAATCGCGCGGCGTGATCCCGAGCACGCGCCGGAAATGCCGGCACAGATGGCTCTGATCGAAGAAGCCGACGTCGGTCGCGACGACCGACGGCGCGAGACCGGCGCGCAACAGGTCCTGCGCCCGCCGTATCCGCACGAGACACAGATACCGGTGCGGCGACAGCCCGGTTTCGCTGCGAAAGCGCGCGGTGAAGCGCGACACGCTCAACCCGGCCACCGCCGCGAGCGTGTCGAGGTTCAGCGGCTGCGCGAACGACGCGTCGATCGTGCGCAGCACGTCGCCGATCGCCGGCGACACGGGCCGCGCGACACGCGGCGAGCCAACGAATTGCACTGTCATGTCGAATTCTCCCGGCGCGCGCTTCAATGCAGGAAATCCTGCATCCGGTAATACGCGCCGACGAGCGGCAAAAACCACGCGTGCCCGAAATGGCCGGGTATCGCCGGCCAGTCGAGCTCGCGCCACGGGTTCGACGCGGCCGCGCCATACAGCACGTCGGCCATCACGCGGCCCATGTGCACCGACATCTGCACGCCGTGGCCGCTGTAGCCCATCGAGTAATAGAGCCCGTCGTGCTGGCCCGCGCGCGGCAGCCGGTCGGCGGTGATGTCCACCAGCCCGCCCCAGCAGTAGTCGAGCCGCACGCCGGCCAGTTCCGGGAAGTAGCCGGCCATGCCGGCGCGCAGGACGTCGCCGCTCTTCGCGTCGGAGCGCGGGCTCGACATCGCGAAACGCGCGCGGCCGCCGAACAGCAGCCGGTTGTCGGGCGTCACGCGGAAGTAGTTGCCGATCTGGCGCGACGTCACGTAGGCGCGGCGATGCGGAAACAGCCGGTTCAGCTGCGCATCCGGCAGCGGCTCGGTCACGACGATGAAGCTGCCGACCGGCGCGATGCGTCGCCGGAACCACGCGAACGGCCCGTGCTGCGATGCGCCGGTGGCGACCAGAACGCGGTCGGCAACGATCGTGCCGCGGGTGCTGGTGATCCGGTGGCGCTCGCCGTCGAGCCGGTCGATCTGCGTGACGGCCGCGTGCTCGACCACGCGTGCGCCGGCCCGCACGGCCGCTTGCGCGAGGCCGACGCCGAACTTGCCCATGTGCATCTGTGCGCCGTTGCGCTGCAGGAGCCCGCCGTAGAAGCCGTCGGATGCGATTTCGTCGCGGATCCGCGACGGTTCGATCAGTTCGATATCCGGATCCACGTCGCGCCGCAATGCGTTGAAGGTCTTTTCGAGCGCCGCGAAATGCTGTGGCTTCGCGGCGAGCTTCAGCTTGCCGGCGCGCCGGAAATCGCAATCGATCGCCTGTTCGGTCACGATCGTCTCGACGCTCTTCACCGCGCTTTCGTATGCGAGATAAAACTGCTTCGCCTGCGCGGCGCCGATGCGGGCGGCCAGCGACGCGTAGTCCTGCGCGACGCCCGTATTGCACTGGCCGCCGTTGCGGCCAGACGCTTCGCCCGCGACCTGCGCGGCTTCGAGCACGACCACCGAAACGCCGCGCTGCGCGAGCGCGAGCGCCGCCGACAAACCGGTGAACCCGCCGCCGATCACGACGACGTCGGCCCGCCCTTCGACGGGGCCAACGCTTCCGGCGCGAAACGCGGGGCGGGTATCCAGCCAGTACGATTCCAGTTTCATCGGATCCTTCTCGAGCATTTCCGCAACGACGATCGGCGACCGTTCAATGAGAATCATTTAATCACCGTCAAAAACCGCAGTTGCCGCGTATTCGCGCGCGGCACGCGTGCAAATTGCCGTTTTGCGCGACCGCCGCGGCAGACTATGCGGCGGCCCGTTCACCGCCCTGCGCGATGAACGGTTCGCGCGCCACGCACTACAGCTGCAGCGGCGCGACACCGGCGGGAATCGGCTCCGCCTGGAAGCGCGCGAGATCCTCCTCGCTGCGATGGCACAGCACCTGCGCGCCGTTGCCGAGCGTGCGCAGCGACGGGGCCGTCCGGTTGCACACGCCGTCCACGCGCATCGCGCAGCGCGACAGGAACGGACACAGCTCGTCCTCGTTCTCGCGCGCGCCGATCGGCACCAGCGGCCGGTGGCAACGCTCGGCCGCATCGTCGAGCCAGCCCGCGCGCAACTCCGGCGCGGACGACACGAGCAGATGCGAATACGGGTGATAAGGCGGCGCGCACAGCGCGTCGCGACTGCCCGTCTCCACGCGGCGGCCCGCATACAGCACGACGATGTCGTCGCTGATCGCGCGCACCTTCGCGATGTCGTGCGTGATGAACACGTACGACACGCCGAGCTTTGCCTGCAGGTCGCGCAGCAGCTCGATGATCGCGGCGCCGACGACGGTGTCGAGCGCCGACGTGACCTCGTCGCACAGGATCAGGTCGGGCTCGGCCGCGAGCGCGCGCGCGAGGTTCACGCGCTGCTTCTGCCCGCCCGACAGCTCGCCGGTCCGCCGCGACGCCACCGCCGGCGGCAGCCGCACGAGTTCGAGCAGCTCCGCGACGCGCTGGCGGGCTCGCGCGCCCTTGATCCCGTGGTAGAACGCGAGCGGTCGTGCGAGCGTGCGCTCGACGGTATGCACGGGATTGAGCGCGGTATCGGCGTTCTGGAACACGATCTGCACGCGGCGATGCTGCTCCTTGGTGCGCTTGACGATATCGCGTGCGAGCGGCACGCCGTCGAGCAGGATCTCGCCACCGGTCGCCGGCACGAGGCCCGCGATCACCTTCGCGAGCGTCGTCTTGCCAGAGCCCGATTCGCCGATCACGCCGACCGTCTGCCCGCGCCCGATGCGCAGGTCGACTTCGTGCAGGATCACCTTCGCGGGCCAGCCGTTCGCGGCGCGGCCGCCGTAGCCCGCGATCGCGCCGCGCACGTCGAGCAGCGGCGCGGGCGCGGCCGGTCGTTGCGCTTCCACGTCGCGCTCCGCATCGTTCGGCGTGACCGCCGCGATCAGGCTCTGCGTGTACGGGTGCGTCGGCGCATGCAGGATCTGTTCGGTATCGCCCGCCTCGCGGATCACGCCGTCGCTCAGCACGACGATCCGGTCGGCCATCTGCGCGACCACGGCCAGGTCGTGCGACACGTACACCGCGCTCATCCCGCAGCGCTTGATCACGTTCTTGAATGCCTGCAGCACGTCGATCTGCGTGGTCACGTCGAGCGCGGTGGTCGGCTCGTCGAGGATCACCAGCTCCGGATCGGTGATCAGCGCCATCGCGGCCATCAGCCGCTGCAACTGGCCGCCCGATACCTGGTGCGGATAGCGTTTGCCGATCGTCTCCGGCTCGGGCAGCGCGAGCGCGCGAAACAGCTCGATCGCCTTCGCCTGCGCGTCGCGCTTCGTCATCGTCTTGTGGATCAGCGCGCTCTCGATCACCTGGTCGAGAATCGTGCGCGACGGGTTGAACGCGGCGGCCGCGCTCTGGGCGATATACGCGACCTTGCGGCCGCGCAGCGCGGTCAGCGCCGGTCCGGAAAGCGTGCACACGTCGGTGCCGTCGAGCTTCACCGAGCCGCCGGCGATCCGGCATCCGGCGCGCGCATGGCCCATCAGCGACAGCGCGATCGTCGTCTTGCCGGAGCCCGATTCGCCGATCAGCGCAAGCACCTCGCCGCGCCCGATGTCGAAGTCGACGCCGTGGACGATCGTCGTTTCGTCGCCGCCCGGCCGGCCGCCGACCACGCGCAGTCCGCGCACCTCGACGAGCGGATTCGATTCGTGTCGCATCAGTGTCCTCCGGCGGCGCCGGCCGCGCCCTTGCGGCGGCCGCGATGCGGCAGACCGTCGATCAACAGGTTGACGCCCACCGTCAGGATCGCGATCGCGACCGCGGGCATGATCGCGACGGCCGAGCCGTCGCCGAGGCTCGCGATGTTCTCGCGCACGAGCGAGCCGAGGTCCGCGTACGGCGGCTGCACGCCGAGCCCGAGAAAGCTCAGGCCGCTCAGCAGCAGCACGACGAACGTGAAGCGCAGCCCGGTGTCCGCCAGCATCGGGTGGATCATGTTCGGCAGCATCTCGACGCACGCGATGTACAGCGCGCTTTCGCCGCGCGCCTTCGCCACCTGCACGAATTCGAGCGTGCTGATGTTGACCGCCAGCGCACGCGCGATCCGGTACGAGCCCGGCATGTAGCTGACCGCGGCGGTGAGCACCAGCAGCGGCAGCGACGAGCCGAATGCGGCGACGAACATCAGCGCGAACATCTTCGACGGAATCGACGTGAGCGCGTCGAGCAGCCGGCTCATCGTCTCGTCGACCGCGCGGCCCGACACGGTCGCGAGCAGCCCGAGCGTCGTGCCGGTCACCGCGGCGAGCAGCACCGCGGCCAGCGCGAGCAGCACGGTCAGCCGCGTGCCGTACAGGATCCGGCTCAGCATGTCGCGGCCGAGGAAGTCGGAGCCGAACGGCAGCTTCGCGCTGAACGACGCGAACACGTCGGGCGTGACGATCGCGCCGACGTCATGCGGCGCGATCAGCGGCGCGAACACCGCAACGAACAGCATCAGGCCGGCCATCGACAGGCCGACGCGGCCGCCGGTCGTCAACGCGAGGCGCGTGGCGCGGCGCTTGCGCGGCTGTTCGGGAGCAGGCGCGGCAGGCGGCATGCTGCCCCGCCCGAGGGGCGGGTCGCCGGAGGGCGGCAGCGCGCTGCTGCGTTGTACGGGTTCGATCGGTTGCATGGGCGGCATCTCGGAAGAAAGACGAAACACTCAGGTGCGCAGTCGCGGGTTCGACACGATCGAGCACAGGTCGGCGAACAGCACGAGCGTCAGGTACGCGACGCAGAAGATCAGCGTGCACGCCTGGACCAACGGGAAATCGCGATTGCTGACGGCGTCGACCATCAGGCTCGCGAGGCCCGGATAGTTGAAGATCGTCTCGACGACGATCACGCCGCCGAGCAGATACGACAGGCTCAGCGCGATCGCATTGGCGATCGGGCCGATCGCGTTCGGCAGCGCATGGCGCAGCACGACGCGCGCCGGGCTCGCGCCCTTCAACGTGGCCATCTCGACGTACGACGCGCTCAGTTGCTCGATCACCGCGGCGCGCGTCATGCGCGCCATCTGCGCGATCACGACCGCGCACAGCGTCAGCACCGGCATCGCATATGCACGCAGGAAATCGTGCAGGCTTTCGATCGGGCCGCTGTACGACAGTGCGGACAGCCAGTGCAGCTTCACCGCGAACACGAGCACGGCGACCGTCGCGATCAGGAATTCCGGCGTCGCGACGAGCGACAGCGTGCCGAGGCTGATCACGCGGTCGATCGCCGACTCGCGCTTGACCGCCGCGAGGATCCCGAGCAGCAATGCGATCGGCACCGACACCGCGGTCGTGATCGCCGCCAGCGCGAGCGACTTCGGCAGGCGCCCGCCGATCAGTTCCGACACCGGCATGTCGCCGGAAAACGACCGGCCGAAATCGCCGTGCAGCAGCCCGCCGAGCCAGTGCAGGTAACGCACGTGCGCCGGCATGTCGAGACCGAACTGCTGGCGCAGCGCGGCGACCGTCTCCGGCGTCGCCGACTGGCCGAGCGCGGCCTGCGCGGCGTCGCCCGGCAGCAGGTTCGTGATCGTGAAAATGATCGCGGACACGATCAGCAGCGTCAGCGCGGTGACCGCGATGCGCCGGCCGATCAGCCCGATGAGAACTCGGTTCATGGAGCGACACTCCCGAAAAGCCCCCGCGCGGCCGGCGCGGTCGCCCGCACCGGCCACGCAACGGCGGCCAGCAACAACGTCATGCGTTCCACCACACGTTCTCGGCGAACGTGAAGCCCATCATCGGCCCGGTGGGGATCGAACCGAGGCCCGCGAGCCGCTTGTCGTAGCCGTCGAGGAAGCTGATGAACGCGGGAATGCCGACCCGCCCCTGCTGCGCGACGATCACCTGCATGTCGCCGTACATCTGCTTGCGCTTCGCGTCGTCGGTTTCCGAACGCGCGGCGAGCAGCAACTGGTCGAACTTCGCGTTCTTCCAGCCCGACTCGTTCCACGGCGCATCCGACTTGAAGAACTGCGTGAACAGCACGTCGGCGCTCGAGCGCGGGTTGATGTTGCCGAAGGTGAGCGGGTGCTTCATCCAGTGGTTCGACCAGTAGCCGTCGGGCGACGCGCGGTTGACCTGCAGGTTCAGCCCGATCTTCTGGCCGGCCTGCTGCAGCAGCACGGCCATCTCGATCGACCCGTTCGCGTCGGACGTCGCATAGATCGGCGGCAGCGCGGCGCCGAGCGCCCCCGCCTTCTGGAGCAGGAATTTCGCCTTGTCCGGATCGTGCGCGCGCTGCGGCAGCGACGCGTTGAAGTAGCGATGCCCCGGCGGAATCGGCTGGTCGTTGCCGATCACCGAATAGCCGCGGAACACCGCCGTGCGAAGCTGTTCGCGATCGAACAGGTACTTCATCCCTTCGACGAAATCGGGGTTCGCGACGATCGGGTTGTCGCTGCGCATGATCAGGTCGGTATAGAGGCCGGACTTGGTTTCCTTCAGTGCGTAGCCCGGCGTCGACGAGACCCGCTGCGTCGAGCGCGGATCGATCGCGTTGATCAGGTGCACGTCGCCCGACAGCAGCGCGTTCAGGCGCGCGGCGCTGTCGCTGATGCCGATCAGCTCGATCTCGTCGAGATACGGCTTGCCCGGCTTGAAGTAGCTGTCGTTGCGCACGCCGATGGTCGACACGCCCGGCTTGAACGACTTCAGCTTGTACGGGCCGCAGCCGACGCCGGTCGAGAAGTCGGTCGTGCCGTCCTTGACGATCACGAGCTGCGGCGTCGCGAGGATCACCGGCAGATCGGCGTTCGCGCTCGCGAGCGTCAGCGTGACTTCGTCGGGGCCGGTCGCCTTCGCATCCGAGAACTGTTCGGCAAGCGTCTTGACCTTCGACGCGGTGGCCGGGTTCTTGTGGCGCATCAGCGAAAACACCACGTCGGCCGGGCCGACGGGCTTGCCGTCGTGGAACGTGACGCCCTTGCGCAGCTTGATGATCCAGGTCTTCGCGTCGGTCGTCTGCAGCGACTCGGCGAGGTTCATCTGCGGCGTCAGGCTCGCATCGAGCTGCGTGAGACCGCTGTAGAACATGAAGAAGCGCGTGTAGTCCGCGCCCGTCGAGCCCTTGGCCGGGTCGAGCGTATCGGCCGTCGAGCCGGCTTCGTTCGCAACCCGGATCTTGCCGCCGCGCTTCGGCGCGGGCGCGGCGAATGCCGAATCGGGGGTCATCAGCAGTCCGCCGGCGCCGGCGGCCATCATGCCGCCCGCCGCCATGACCTTCATCATGTCGCGGCGCGTGAAGCCGCCCTTGCCGCCGTTGTCGATATCGTCGCTCATCCGAACTGCTCCTGACTGTGGGAAGTGGGTCCAAGGGTCCAGCGTGGTTGTTCAATCGCGCCGCGCCCGCTTGCTGGTGGCGGGCGCGACGTCGTACACATGCAATTCATTTAAGCATCGCCAAAATGCGGTTTGTCGCGATTCGGGCGCCCCGCACGATACGAATCGACCGTTTTAGGCCGCCCGCGCAGCATGAATTGCTGCGTGCGCGCACGTGTCGCCGTTGGCCCGGTGGCGTGTCGCGGTGGTTGCCGAATCGGTGTCGATGCAGGAAATCGTAAGGCCGCAGCCGCCGCAGATTGCGCCGACAAAATTGCCCGTTCGGCATCCGGCGCGCGTTTGGCTCACGCAAACCGCACGTTTGTGTCGAATGCGTGTGCGCATGCCGACGACGGCCGAAATGAGCGGCGCATTGCGACAGATCGCCGCATGCACGGGCGTCGACGGTGGGGACCGCGACGGGACGTCGCACAGGAAAGTTCAGAGGAATGCCGCTCGATCGGAGCGGCTTGGCGGGAAGACGGGAAGATCACGGGACTACCGGGAAACCGGGACCGTGCAGCCGTCAGGCGCCGCGCCCGCGTGCGTCACCGGCATGTCGACGCGCACGCCGGGCGGCCGCCAGCGCGGCGCCCGAGAAGCAGAGGATGCGCCGGCCTCGAACGGACGGCGCGAAGCCGTCACGCAGCGAGCCGGAAGACCGATACGGCGGCCCGCAGGCGCGCCGCCTGCTCGTCCAGCGACGAGGCGGCCGCGGCCGCCTGCTCGACGAGCGCGGCGTTCTGCTGGGTGACTTCGTCCATTTGCGCGACCGCCAGCCCGATCTGTTCGATGCCGGTGCTTTGCTCGGCCGATGCCGCCGAAATCTCGCCCATGATGTCGGCCACCCGGTCGATCGACCGGACGATCTCCGTCATGCGCTCGCCGGCCGTCTCGACGAGCCGGCTGCCGCTGCCGGCCCGCTCGACCGACGCGTCGATCAATCCCTTGATGTCCTTCGCGGCCGCGGCGCTGCGTTGCGCGAGCGAACGCACTTCCGACGCGACGACGGCGAACCCGCGCCCCTCCTCGCCGGCCCGCGCGGCTTCCACCGCGGCGTTGAGCGCGAGAATGTTGGTCTGGAACGCGATGCTTTCGATGACGACGGTAATGTCCGCGATCCGCACCGATCCGTCCGAAATCTGCCGCATCGTTTCGACGACCGCCTGCACGGCGGCGCCGCCGAGTTCGGTCGCATCCTTCGCCTGGGCCACGAGCGCATTCGCCTGACGTGCGTTGTCGGCGTTCTGTTTGACCGTGGACGTGATCTGCTCCATGCTCGCCGCCGTTTCCTGCAACGACGCGGCCTGCTGCTCGGTGCGCTGCGACAGATCCAGGTTGCCTTGCGCGATCTCGCCGGTGCCGGTGGCGATCGAGTGGGTCGTGGTCTGGATCTCGGCGATGGTGTCGGTCAGCCGCGCCTTCATGTCGCCCAGCGCGACGAGCAGGCTGCCGGGCGCGGCGTGCGCCGTATCGAACTGCACGTCCAGTTCGCCGGCGGCGATGCGGGCGGCGATCTGCGTCGCATGCGCGGGCTCGCCGCCGAGCGTGCGCCTGACGCTGCGCAGCACGCCCCATGCGATGGCCGCGAGCGCCGCGGCGATGACGAGCGCGACGGCGCCGAGCACCATCGCGAGTCGGGCAAACGCCGCGTTGATGTCGTCGTAGAAAAATCCGGTGCCGATCCACCAGTTCCAGTCCGGAATCGCGACCACGCCCTGCAGCTTCGGCTCCAGGTCCGCGTCGGGGCTGCGCTTGATCAGCACGTCGACGAGCGCGAAATGCGCCTGCGCCATCCCCGCGCGGTACGCCTCGCTGTCGGTCATGCCGCTGGTCGTGCGGTTGCCTTTCGCGCGCGTGCCGATGAATTTCGCGTTCGGGTGCACGAGGTTG
The DNA here is from genome assembly GCF_017815045.1 of Burkholderia sp. CpTa8-5. Classification (NCBI taxonomy): domain Bacteria; kingdom Pseudomonadati; phylum Pseudomonadota; class Betaproteobacteria; order Burkholderiales; family Burkholderiaceae; genus Burkholderia; species Burkholderia sp. CpTa8-5. Next base: position 521,416 of record NZ_JAGIQD010000001.1, on the reverse strand, counting down.
ACGCCGTCCGACGTCGTGACCCAGAAGTAGCTCTTCGAATTCGCGTTGAGCGCCGCCAGCGCGGCCTTGGCCTGCTGCTGCGCCTGCTCCTGCGTGAGCGTGCCGCTCGTCTGCAGCGCGCGATACGAATCGACCAGATGCTCGGCCTTGGTCAGCAGAATGACGATCTCTTCGCGGCGGCTGTCGATCAGCGCGTCGCGCAGCGTGTGCAGCGACAGCGCGGCGAGCAGGACGACGCCGAGCAGCGCCGCGGCGACGAGCATCAGCAGTTTGGTGGACAACTTCATGCGGGGGCCTCGAAATATTAACCGTTCGGTACATATATCGGCCCGGGCGGCCCCGCCTTGAACGACTCGATATCGGTAATTACCCTCGTTTCGACCGCTGATCGAACGCGTGACGGGACGCGCCGGCATCACGGCCGCGTCCCGTCGCGCGTTCGATGGATCTGCCGGCGCAGCCGGCTTACAGCCCGAGCTGCGTCGCGAGCTGGCCGATGTCCGACACTTCGTAATAGTTGTAGAACGGCGTGCCCGGCTCGTGGCCGCGGTTCACGAACGCCTTGTGCTTGATCCCGAGATCCTCGGCCGTCATCAGGTCGTAGCGCAGGCTCGACGACACGTGCAGCACGTCCTCCGGCTTGCAGCCGAGCTTGTCGAACATGTATTCGAAGCCCTGCATCCGCGGCTTGTACGATTGCGCCTGCTGCGCGGTGAACACCGCGTGGAACGGCGCGCCGAGCTTGTCGACGTTGCTCATGATCTGCTCGTCCATCGCATTCGACAGGATCACCAGCTTGTACTTCGACGCCAGCCGCGACAGCCCGGCCGGCACGTCCGGGTGCGGGCCCCACGTCGGCACCGCATGATAGAAAAGCTCGGCCTCGGCTTCGTCGAACTTCACGCCGAGCCGCGCGCAGGTGCGGCGGACCGAGTTGACGACGACGTCGCGGTACGGCTTCCACGCACCGAGCACCTCGTCGAGCCGATAGGCGGCGAACGCGCGCACGAAGGCCTCCATCGCGGCCGGCGACAGCCGGTCCGCATAGATTTCGCGCGCCGTCTCGGCCATCCGGAAATGGGTCAGCGTGCCGTAGCAGTCGAAGGTGATGTACTTCGGTTCAAACTGGATCATGGTGACGTCCTGTCGGTGTGAAGCCCCGGCAGGGCCGGGGGTGGGCTGGGTTTAACGAAATTGAATCAGGGCAAAAAGTCGTTCGCGCATCGTTCGGCGTCGCTCAAAACGCAGAATCGCCGCGTGTTGCCCGGCACATGCAGCACGATCTGCGGCGCGATCGGGCGCGGCGCGGCCGGCCGGTGGGCGGCGTGCTGCCGCAGCGGGCTCGCCTGCCGGCGCGGCCCTCCGGGCAGGCGGCAGCGCGGCCGTGCATTTATCGTAGCGGCGTTCCCACAGCAGGAGTGGTGGGATTGACCGGCCGCGCCGGCACGATCAGCGCGTTCGTCCGCATCGATCGAACGGGTTTGCGTCGATCTCGCGGGCGCGTCCGTCACCGCCGGAAAACAGGCGAATCGTCCTATCCGCGCCCGTGGGTCGCTGGCAGAGTCGATAGGTCATTTCTACCCATCCGGAGTCCGGCGTGTCCGACCTCAATTCTTCCCGCACGCTCACCTATCGCCCGTTCGCCGAAACCGACCTGCCCGCCGCCCATCGGCTGTCGGAGGCGGTCAAGTGGCCGCACCGGCTCGACGACTGGCGCTTCGCGTTCCAGCTCGGCAGCGGCATCGTGGCCGAAGACGAGACCGGCGTCGTGGGGACCGCACTCGGCTGGCGCCTCGGCGAATCGCACGCGGCGCTCGGCATGGTGATCGTGTCGCCCGAGCGGGCGGGCGGCGGCATCGAGCGCGAGCTCCTGGCCCGCGCGCTCGACGGCTTCGGTACACGAACCGTCTTTCTGCATGCGATGCCGGGGCGCGAGCCGCTGTACGCCGCGCTCGGCTTCGAGCCGATCGATACGATCGACCAGCATCAGGGCGCGGCGTTCCGGCCGCCGCTGATCTCGCTGCCGCCCGGCGAGCGCCTGCGCCCGCTCGGCACCAACGACGGGCCGCGCCTCGCCGCGCTCGCGTCGCGCGCGGCCGGCTACGAACGCGGCGCGGTGACCGACGCGCTGCTCGACGTCGCGAACGGCATCGCGCTCGATCGCGACGGCGAGTTGCTCGGCTTCGCGCTGTTCCGCCGTTTCGGCCCGGGCCACGTGATCGGTCCGGTGATCGCGCCGGATGCGCTGCGCGCGCAGGCGCTGATCAGCCACTGGCTCGCGTTGAACGAGGGGATGTTCGTGCGGCTCGACTTGCCCAGCGACAGCGGGCTGTCCGACTGGCTGGAAGGGCTCGGGCTGCCGCGCGTCGATACCGTCGTCGCGATGGCGCGCGGCGCCACGCCGGCGCGCGACCCGGCGCTGCGTGCGTTCGCGATCGTGAGCCAGGCACTCGGCTGAAGGACACCGACGATGAGCTTCCTGTACAAGGCCGACCCGGTGCGCGGCGCGCAGTGGGCGGCACGCTTCGCGCAACAGGCGCCCGACCTGCCGTTCCGGATCTGGCCGGACCTCGGCGACGCCGCGGCCGTCCGCTATCTCGCCGCCTGGCAGCCGCCGGACGATCCGGTCGGGCTGCTGCCGAATCTCGAAGTCGTGTTCTCGGTCGGCGCCGGCATCGACCAGTTCGACCTGTCGCGCGTGCCTTCGCACATCCCCGTCGTGCGGATGATCGAGCCGGGCATCGTCGAAGGGATGGTCGAATACGTGACGCAGGCCGTGCTGACGATCCATCGCGACCTGTTCGACTATGCGGCCCAGCAACGCGACCAGGTGTGGCGCGAGCATCCCGTACGCGCGGCCGCGTCGCGGCGCGTCGGCGTGCTCGGGCTCGGCACGCTCGGCCAGGCCGTGCTCGACACGCTGCGGCGCTTCGGTTTCCCGTGCGCCGGCTGGAGCCGCACGCCGCGCACGCTCGACGGCATCGACTGCTACGCGGGCGATGCGGCGCTCGACGCGTTCCTCGCCCGCACCGACATCCTGATCTGCCTGCTGCCGCTCACCGACAGCACGCGCGGGCTGCTCGGCGCACGCGTGTTCGACGCGCTACCGGCCGGCGCGTCGCTCGTGCAGGTCGGGCGCGGCCCGCAACTCGATGAAGCCGCGCTGCTCGCGGCGCTCGCGAGCGGCCGCGTCGACAGCGCGATCCTCGACGTGACGGACCCCGAACCGCTGCCGGCCGGCCATCCGTTCTGGACGCATCCGCGCGTTCGCATCACGCCGCACATCGCCAGCGCGACGCGGCCCGACACCGCGGTCGACGCGGTGCTCGCGAACCTCGCGCGCCATCGCGCGGGGCAGCCGATGATCGGCGTCGTCGATCGTACGCGCGGCTACTGACCTGCTGCGCGCCCGGCCCGCCGGGCGCGCAGCAGAAAATGCCGAAGCGCCCCGCACAAACGCCGCGCGCATACGTTTCAGGCCGCAAATTGAAGACGCATGCGGAATTCTCGCCCGTTAGCATGAACTCACCGCTGACACCTGACGAGAGTCCCGCCTTCCCATGAACCAAGCCGCGCTGATCGAAGCCGATCGTCAACATCTGATCCACCCCGTCGTCAACTACCGTGCGCACGAGGCGCGCGGCGTCACCGTGCTCGAATCCGCGGACGGCGTGTTCCTGCGCGACGCCGCGGGCCACACGCTGCTCGACGCGTTCTCGGGCCTGTGGTGCGTGAACGTCGGCTACGGCCGCGACAGCATCGTGAAGGCCGCCGCCGACCAGATGGCGAAGCTGCCCTACGCGACCGGTTATTTCCACTTCGGCTCGCAGCCGGCGATCGAACTCGCCGAACGGCTCGCCGCGCTCGCGCCGCCGTCGCTGAACCGCGTGTACTTCACGCTCGGCGGTTCGGACGCGGTCGATTCCGCGATCCGTTTCATCACGCATTATTTCAACGCGACCGGCCGCCCGTCGAAGAAGCAGATGATCGCGCTGGAACGCGGCTATCACGGTTCGTCGTCGGTCGGCGCCGGCCTCACCGCACTGCCCGCGTTCCACCGTCATTTCGACCTGCCGCGCGCTGACCAGCACCATATTCCGTCGCCCTACCCGTACCGCCATCCGCTCGGCGACGATCCGCAGGCGCTGATCGCCGCGTCGGTCGCCGCGCTCGAAGCGAAGGTCGCCGAACTCGGCGCGGACAACGTCGCCGCGTTCTTCTGCGAGCCGGTGCAGGGTTCCGGCGGCGTCATCGTGCCGCCGGCCGGCTGGCTGAAGGCGATGCGCGACGCGTGCCGGCGTCTCGGCATCCTGTTCGTCGCCGACGAGGTGATCACCGGCTTCGGCCGCACCGGCCCGCTGTTCGCCTGCGAGGCCGAGCAGGTCGATCCGGACCTGATGACGGTCGCGAAGGGCCTGACCGCCGGCTATGCGCCGATGGGCGCGGTGCTGATGTCCGACGAAATCTACGAAGGGATCGCGGGCGACCGCGCCGATGCGCCGGTGGTCGGCCACGGCCATACGTATTCCGCGCACCCGGTGAGCGCGGCGATCGGCCTCGAGGTGCTGAAGCTCTATCACGAAGGCGGGCTGCTCGCGAACGGCCAGGCGCTGGCGCCGCGCTTCGCCGCGGGGCTCGACGCGCTGCGCGCGCATCCGCTCGTCGGCGACGCACGTTCGGTCGGCCTGCTCGGCGCGCTCGAACTGGTGGCCGACAAGGCGCACAAGGCGCGCTTCGACCCGGCGCTGAACGTGCCCGACAAGATCGCGGCCGCCGCGTACGCGAACGGCGTGGTGTTCCGCGCGTTCGGCGACGGCGTGCTCGGCTTCGCGCCGGCGCTGAGCTTCACCGCGGGCGAGTTCGACCTGCTGTTCGAACGCGTGCGCAAGACGCTCGACGACGTACTGGCCGATGCGGGCGTGCAGCGCGCGCTCGACGCCGCGCACGCGCAGCCGGCCTGACCGGACAAGGGAAAGCCGGGCTTGTGGCCGCCATCGTTCGACTCTAAAGTAACCGGACATTCCATTTTTGCCTTCTCACGTGAACATGACGGACAGCAAGCTGGATCGCATCGACCTGCGCATCCTCTCCCAGTTGCAGAAGCGCGGCCGCATGACCAACGTCGAGCTGGCCGATGCGGTCGGGCTGTCGCCCAGTCCATGCCTGATCCGCGTGAAGCGGCTCGAGAAGGCCGGCTACATCGGCGGCTACGGCGCGCACATCCAGCTCGAGAAACTCGGCGACGTGCAGGTCGTGTTTACCGAGGTCACGCTGGCCGACCACCGGCGCGAGGATTTCGACCGCTTCGTCGCGGCGATCCGCAACGTCGACGAGATCGTCGAATGCCACCTCGCGAGCGGCGGCTACGACTATCTGCTGAAGTTCATCACGCGCAGCGTGAGCCATTACCAGACGATCGTCGAAGGGCTGCTCGAGCAGAACATCGGCATCGAGAAGTATTTCAGTTACGTGATCATCAAATCGCCGTTCGTCAAACGGCACTACCCGCTCGAATCGCTGTTCGGCGAACGTCACTGACGTAAGCGCGACACCCCTGAACGCGGCAGCCCGCTGTCCGCGTGGGGTCGTCGCGCGCCCGCTCCGCTGTCGTTGCCGCCGAACCGCTTCATTCAAGGAACTGTCATGCCGCTTACGCTGTCCCGAACCGAACTCGTCCGCACCGCCAACCTGATCGACGGCGCCTGGCGCGATGCGCTCGACGGCCGCCGCTTCGCCGTCACCGATCCGGCCACGCTCGATACCGTTGCCCACGCACCCGACAGCGGCGCCGCCGACGCCCGCGCGGCGACCGACGCGGCGGCCCGCGCGCTGCCCGCGTGGCGCACGACGCCCGCGCGCGAACGCGCCGCGATCCTGCGTGCCTGGCATGCGGCGATCGTCGCGCACACCGACGATCTCGCGAAGCTGATGTCGCGCGAACAGGGCAAGCCGCTTGCCGAAGCGCGCGGCGAAGTCGCGTACGGTGCGTCGTACGTGCTGTGGTTCGCCGAGGAAGCGACGCGCACGTACGGCGACCTGATCCCGCAGCAGCAGCGCGGCAAGCGGCTGAGCGCGGTGAAGGAGCCGATCGGCGTCGTCGCGGCGATCACGCCGTGGAATTTCCCGCTCGCGATGATCGCGCGCAAGATCGCACCCGCGCTCGCGGCCGGCTGCACGGTCGTCGCGAAGCCGGCGGAGGACACGCCGCTGACCGCGCTCGCGCTCGCGTTTCTCGCGCAGGAAGCCGGCGTGCCGGCCGGCGTGCTGAACCTGATTACCGCGTCGCGCGAACGCGGCGTGGAAGCCGCGGCCGACTGGCTCGCCGACGGCCGCGTGCGCAAGATCACGTTCACCGGCTCGACGGCCGTCGGCAAGCTGCTCGCGCGCGACTCGGCGGCGACGTTGAAGAAGCTGTCGCTGGAGTTGGGCGGCAATGCACCGTTCATCGTGTTCGACGATGCGGAGCTCGATGCCGCGGTCGACGGGCTGATGGCCGCCAAGTTCCGCAACGGCGGGCAGACGTGCGTGTCGCCGAATCGCGTGTACGTGCAGGCCGGCGTCTACGATGCATTCGCCGCGAAGCTCGCCGCGCGCGTCGCCGCGCTGAAGGTTGCGCCGGCGACGGACCCGGCCGCGCAGATCGGCCCGATGATCAACGCGCGCGCGGTCGACAAGATCGCGCGGCACGTCGGCGATGCAGTGGAGCGCGGCGCGCGCGTGCTGACGGGCGGCAAGCGCCTGACCGAGCTCGGTGCGAACTATTACGCGCCGACGGTGCTCGCCGACGCCACCGCCGACATGCAGCTGACCTGCGAGGAAACCTTCGGCCCGGTCGCCGCGCTGTTCCGGTTCGATACGGAGGACGAAGCGGTCGACGCCGCGAACGACACGCCGTTCGGGCTCGCCGCGTATTTCTACACGCAGGACGTGCGGCGCATCGCGCGCGTGTCGGCGCGGCTCGAAACCGGCATCGTCGGGATCAACGAAGGCGCGCTCGCGAGCGAGGCCGCGCCGTTCGGCGGCGTGAAGGAATCGGGCTATGGTCGCGAAGGCTCGCGTTATGGCCTCGACGACTATCTGTCGATCAAGTATCTGTGCCAGGGCGGGCTCGACTGACCGAATGAACCCGGGCCGTCCGCGAGGACGGCCATCGCCGCGCCCGGTCGACACACACGTTGACATCGGAACCGATCGGTCCATATAATCACTCCAACTTCAGGCACCGCATCGTTTGCGAAACCGATCAATGGCAAATCCGGCTGGCGTGGGCCGTCCGCGCGAATTCGAACTTGGCGATGCCGCGCGCGACGCGATGGACGTTTTCTGGGACCGCGGATACGAGGGCGCGTCCCTGCCCGACCTGATGGCCGGCACCGGCCTGTCGCGCGGCAGCCTGTACAAGGCGTTCGGCGACAAGAAGGCGCTGCTGCTGGCGGCGCTCGACCTGTACATGGCCGATGGGCTCAAGGCGACCGCGGACATCCTGTCGCAACCCGGCGCCGTGAAGGATGCGATTCGCGATTCGCTGCTGCGCTATGCGCGCCTGTCCGTCGGCGACGCGGGCCGGCGCGGATGTCTCGCGGTCGCGATGACCACCGAACTGGCCGCGCGCGACGCCGATGTCGCGGAACGCACCGGGCGCCTGTTCCGGCGGCTGCAGCAGCTCTATGCCGGTGCAATCGTCCGTGGCCAGGCAAGCGGCGAGATCGCGGAGCAGGACGAACAGGTGCTGGCGCGTTTGCTCGTCTGCCAGATCGAAGGGATGCGCGTGCTGGGGAAAACCGGCGTGTCCGAGCCCGACATGCTCGCGCTGGTCGACCGCACGATGCGCATCCTCGACTGATATTTTTTTACCCAATTTGGAACCGAATGGTTCCGTATGGAGAGCCGTCCATGTCACGAAATGACCCCGTCTCACCCGACCCGCGCCGCTGGGCGATGTTTGCGGTCCTGCTCGTCGGCGCGTTTCTGCCGCCGCTGGATTTCTTCATCGTCAATGTCGCGCTGCCGTCGATCCGCGCGGAACTGGGCGCGTCGTCATCCGCCGAGCAACTCGTCATTTCATCGTATGCGGGGCTGTACGCGGTGACGCTGATCACCGGCGGGCGACTGGGCGACCTGTTCGGCCGCGGCCGCGTGTTTTTCCTCGGGTTGATCGGCTTTGCGATCGCCTCGACGCTGTGCGGTCTCGCGAGTTCGCCGTGGACGCTCATCGTCGGCCGTGCGTTGCAGGGCGTGACGGCCGCGATCATGGCGCCGCAGGCGCTCGCCTCGATCCAGGCAATCTTTCCCGAAGCGGAAAAACCGCTCGCGCTCAGCTTGTACGGCGCGGTATTCGGCCTCGCCGCCGTGATCGGGCAGGCGCTGGGCGGGATCCTGATCTCGCTGAATCTGTTGAATCTGGGTTGGCGCACGATCTTCCTCGTCAACCTGCCGCTGGCGATTCTGGTCGTCCTGTTCGGGATTCCGTTGTTGAAGGAAACGCGTGCACAGCATGCGCGCAAGCTCGACCTCGGCGGCACCGCGCTGTCGATGCTGACGCTGGGCGCGCTGATCGTGCCGCTGATCGAGGGGCGCGAAGCAGGCTGGCCCGTCTGGGCCTGGGCGTCGCTGCTCGCGGTGCCGGCTCTCGCCGGCTTCTTCTGGCGCTACGAGCGCCGGCTCGGCCGCCGCGGCGGCGCCCCGCTGCTCGATCCGGCCGCGCTGCGCGCACCGGGGCTGGGCCGCGCGTTGCTGATCGCGCTGTTGCTGTACTCGATCGGCGCGTTCTTCCTGCTGTTCTCGGTGTATCTGCAGAATGCGTTGCACGTCGACGCGCTGAGCGCGGGCCTCGTGTTCTTGCCGTTCGGCGTCGGGTTCCTGCTCGGCCCGTTGTCGACGCCCTTCTGCTCGCGTGTCATCGGCGCTTACGTCAATCCGTTCGGCATGGGGCTGGAGATCGTCGGGCTCGTCGGCCTCGCGTGGTTGATCGCTGCCACGCCGCTCGGGATGCCGCTCGCTGCCGTGCCGCTCGCGGTCGTGCTCTTCGTCATCGGTTTCGGACAAGGGCTCGCGCTGCCGACGCTGATGCGCATGGTGACGGGGCGCGTCGCACCGGCGCTATCCGGCATGATCGCCGGCATCGCCAGTTCGACGCTGCAGGTCAGCACGTCGCTGAGCGTGGCGATCATCGGCGGCATTTTCTATACGACGCTCGGCACGCGCCAGGATCCGGCGGCCATCGCGCACGCGTTCATCGTCGCGCTCTTGTCGATCTCGGTGTTCCTCGCTGTCGGCGCCGCGCTGGGTATCTCGCTTGCACTCGCGCCCGCCGCGCACACGTCGATGCGTGCTGCCGCCCGGCCGGGCTTCGGCCCGGAACGCGAACGGCCGTGAGCGTCCGCGTACACACGAAAGCGAATCCGCGTCGCGGAGCGCATCAGAGCAGCCCGAGCGCCGATGCCTTGAGGGTCGCCGCGGCGCGTGTCGAACATTCGAGCTTGCGGAACGCCTTCTCGACATGGGTGCGCACCGTGCTCGGACTCATCGCGAGCGCCTGCGCGACCTGCTTGTTGCTCGCACCGCGGGAGATCGCCCGCAGCACGTCGATTTCCCGCGCGGACAGGCGCGGGCCAGCGGCCGACGCGCCCGTCGCGATGCGCCGGACCACGGGCGGCCCGCCCGTCACGAGCGCCGCCACCACTTCGCCGCACAGCCGGCCGCACGCCACTTCTTCCTGCAACTGGCCGGCGGCGGCCGCATCGCTCAGGGCCGCTCGCCACGGACGCGCCGAGCGCAACGCGACCCACGCCAGCGACGCCGCCAGCACGCGCGCTTCCAGCGTCAGCGCCGCATCGCGCGCGCCGCGGAAATAGCCCGAGCCGTCCTGCCGCTCGTACGCATACGACGCAAGCACCGCGGCTTCGCCGAGCGCGCCGGTCTGCCTGCCGGCGCGCTCGGTCCAGTACGGCACGAGTCGCACCTTTTCCCACGCGCTCGCAGGCAGCCGCGTCGGCAGATTCCACACGTCGTTCGGCACCGCGGCCCTGCCGATGCCATGAATCAGTCCGGCGCGGTACACGCGTTCGCGCGCGGCCTCGTCCGGCGACAGACGGCCGTAACACGCGGCCGCCGTCGCGGCGACCGAACGCGAAAAACCCGTCATCCACGGCAATTTCAGATCGATGACGTCCGCAATCAATTCGGCGGACGTCGCGCCCTGCATGTCCGGCGTGGCCAATGCGGCGTCCAGGTCGGCGGGGGCCATGTGTTCGAGCGCCGCCAGCCAGCGCGGTGCGTCGCGCGCAGCCGTCTCGACGAGCACGGCCGGATAGCGTGACCCCGCGCGTTGGCCGATCAATTCGAGGGCCCGTTCGATGCCGTACGTGCGGCTGAACACGTCGAGATCGCCTGCCAGCGCGACGATCGACACGGCGGGCGGCACCTGTTCGCGCACGAGCCGCGCAGGCAGCCCGTTGCCGTCCCAGGTTTCGAAAATGTGCCGCAGCGCGGTTTCCGTCGCGCTGGACAGGCCGAGTATTCGCGCAACTTCGCCCGAGACTTCGCAATGGATTTGCGCGAGCGGGATCAGCGCGGCACCCGCGCCGCCGATCGCTTCGGCCATGCCGGGCTGGCTCGCGAGCATTGCGGCGCGGATCGCGACGTCGTCGCCGAATATCTGCGCGAAGCCCGCCGCGTTCGCCGTGCAGCCCGACCAGCGCAACAGCGCCACCTCGCGGGCCGTGTCGCAGACCGATGCATCGAATCGTGCCGCGTGCGCGAGCTGCGCCGCCAACCAACTGGTGCGCGGCGAATGGTCCGTCGGCTGGCCCATGCTGAGATCGCCGATGAAGGCCAGCGCGCGGACGGCGTCGACTATGCGCAGCGGGGCGTGACGGGCTTCGGCGTCGGGCATCGGGTGGGAGGAGACATTCGCGAGGATGGGAAAAAGATCATACGCGACGGCGTCGCGGCCTGCAGGGGCATGCGCGTTGGCGGCGCGTCGGGGGCCGGCCGGGCGCGATGTCTGCCGGCATCGGCGCAGGCAACCGGCAGCGGACTTCGCCATCGGACATCTGACCGATGGCGGCAGGTGCGGACGATTGCGATACTCGGCGCACTGGAGATCCGGTTGGAACCGCATTCGCGTGGTGGAGACCGTGCATGCGGGCCGGAACGACGATTCAATGTAACAAGGAGTGCAAATGACTGATCGCTACCCCGAATTCCACGCCCCTGCCGACGAACACTGGCTGAAACGGTACTACTTTTCCCGGGCGATATTCTCGCTGATCTGGGTCGCGCTGGCGTTTTCCGTCGGCCGGCAAAGCGCGGCCGGCGCGGCGGTCCTGCTGGTCGTTTATCCGGCCTGGGATGCGCTCGCCAATTTCGTCGACCTCGCCCGCAGCGGCGGGATGGCGGCAAACCGCACGCAAGCGGTCAACGTCGCGATCAGCGCCGTCACGACACTGGCGGTATTTCCGGCGTTGAGTGCGGGCCTGCCCGCGGTGCTCACGGTGTTCGGCGTCTGGGCGATTCTGTCTGGCGCGCTGCAGCTCGGCACTGCCGTGCGGCGGTGGAAGCATGCCGGTGCGCAGTGGGTGATGGTGCTGAGCGGCGCGCAATCGGCACTGGCCGGGTTGTTCTTCATTTTGCAAAGCCACGCGCCGATGCCGCCCGCGATCGTGAAGATCGCCGGCTATGCGGGAGTGGGGGCGCTTTATTTCCTGATATCCGCCATTTGGCTGCAGGTGCGGGGGATGCGGCGTAGCGTGTCGTGAGCCGTCGGTCGGAATGAAGACCTGCACGCGGTCGCGAATGGCGCTGAACGACCCACTGCAGCCTTTCGACGCCGCCTGAATCAACGGCAGCTTGCGAGGTACAACGGCTATTCCCGCCATCGTCCACACCGGCGAAAGTTGGGTCCTTACCTGCGGTTCACGCCTTCGTGATAATCATCCAACTTCCGAGCCGAAGCCCGAAGTGAGATGAGCGAAACTGACCGAAAGGAAGCCCTTGGCTTGCAGGCACCTCGGAAGGCCGCCTGACGGCAGACCGGTTGAAAACTGCCTGAAGTCTTTGCCGGCGCCGAGTTGTCCGGGGTCTACGCGTCAATCGCCCCGCCTCTTGATACCGCCGGTCAACAATGAGATCGCGGTACCCAGTAGATCGTCGATGTGATCGACATCCAGTCGAAGGCTATCGGGGCGCCACATCAGGCTGATAACGCCATTCATCATTGCCCACAGGGCCGTCGACGCGTGTTCCGGCTCGACGTCTGCATCCACCCACCCTTCGTCGATACCTCGGCTGATCAATGCGGCCAATTTGGCGTTTTGCTGTCTGATCACGGCAGCAATGCGCGCGAGCGCCTCCGGCTCATTCGGTGGTTCGACAAGGATACGAAACTGGTGCGGGCGCTCCTTGGCGAACCGCGCGTAAGCAGCCGCCACGCAACGCAGTTTCGTCTCGACGTCGCCATCGGATGCATAGGCCGCGTCCATGTACTCGCGGTTTTCTTCCAACGCGCGCTCCGCCACGGCAATGAGCAACGCGGACCGACCACCGACACGGTTATAGAGCGTCTGCACCGCGACATCCGCTCGGGTCGCCACCGCCTCAGGCGTGACCGCGTCTAGTCCGCCCTCCGTCAGCAAAGTCTCGGCGGCTTCCAGGATCGCCAGGCGGGTCGCGGCAGCCCGGCGCTGAGTTCTCGATTCCATACGGGGGTTTACCTCACTAGATGGATCGCATTACAAAGTTAGAATGCGTTACAACATTGGATTGAAATCTATTCTCGCACACCTTGGAGGGACACATGGCCGGGCGGAGAAGTGTCGAGTTCGTGGCTGGCGGCCGCGGTGAACATTGCCGTGGTTGGCTGTACGAGCCTCGCGGGACGGGCCCGTTTCCCGTCATCGTGATGGCGCACGGGCTGGGCGGAATCAAGGAAATGCGGCTCGACGCCTATGCACAACGCTTTTGCGCGGACGGCTATGCGTGCCTCGTGTTCGACTATCGACATTTCGGCGCGAGCGACGGCTCCCCTCGCCAACTGCTCGATATCGATCGTCAACTGGAAGACTGGTTGGGTGCGATCGCTTTTGCACGCGGGAACAGCAGTCTCCAGCCGGATCAGGTGGTCCTGTGGGGAACCTCCTTCGGCGGCGGTCATGTGATTCTCTCTGCGGCACGCGACCGGACGATTGCCGGGGCCATCGCGCAATGCCCGTTCACGGACGGGGTCGCGTCGTTGTTCGCGTTGAACTGGCGTAGCGCGCTCAAGGTCACCGCGCTCGCGCTATGCGATGTCCTGCTATCCCTCGTCGGCAGGGCGCCGGTGATGGTGTCGACGGCGGGGCCGCCCGGTTCTGCCGCGTTGATGACCGCACCGGATGCCCTGGATGGCTATCTCGCGCTCGTCCCTGACGGTACTGCATTTCGCAATCAGGTCGCGGCACGCTTCGGCCTGAACATCGTGCGGCACCGCCCGGGTCGCAAAGCAGCCGACATTTCCTGTCCGATTCTGTTTTGCGTTTGCGAAGCCGATTCCGTCGCTCCGGCGGGGCCGACGAAACGGTATGCCAGGCGCGCTCCCAAAGGGGAAGTGCGCGCGTATCGGGCAGGCCACTTCGACATTTATGTGGGCAAGGACTTCGAACAGGTGGTCGCCGACCAGCTGGCGTTTCTCCACCGCCACGTTCCAACGAAGCAAGGAGGCGCACATGTCGACTTATAAGCTGGCGAACAAGGTGGTGGCCATTACCGGTTCCACCGGTGGCTTGGGATCGGCCTTGGCCGAAGCGCTGCACGCACGGGGCGCGCGTCTCGCTCTTTTCGACCTGGAGGCAGACAGGCTCACGGCGCAAACTCGCAACTTCGGCCACCCTTCCGACGTTCTTGGCTGGACCGCCGACGTCCGCGACTTCGAAAGCCTGGAAGCCGCAATGGCCCATGCGGCGGATCACTTCGGTCAAATCGACGTGGTCATCGCAAACGCGGGTATTGACACCATGGCCCCGATGGCCACCCTCGACCCGACCGCGTTTGATCGGGTCATCGACATCAACCTCAACGGCGTGTGGCGTACGTTCCGGGCCGGCTTGCCATTCGTCCAGCAACAGCGCGGCTACATGCTGGCGATTTCGTCAATGGCCGCGTTTGTGCATTCGCCGCTACAGGCGTCCTATACGGCCAGCAAGGCCGGCGTCTGGGCGATGTGCGACAGCATCCGTCTGGAGCTTCGTCATCTGGGTATCGGGGTCGGCAGCGCGCACCCGACGTTCTTCCCGACACCCCTGATGGACGATGTCGTTGCCGATCCTGCCGGCCGGGCATTGTGGGGCGGCAACGATCGAGGCTTCTGGAAGATGATCCCGCGCGAGCAGGTCGTGCGGGACATCGTGGCAGGCATCGAGCGCCGCGCGGACATGATCGTCGTACCAAAGGTCAACACGATCGTGGCCAAGGCACCCGGCTTCTTCAGGCGCTTCGTCGAACGCGCCGGCTTTCGCGGCGAGGACATTGAACGCGCCATCAGTCTCGCGTCGGCAACCGGCTGGAACGATTCGGCCGGGAACGCTCCGGCGAAATGAACGGCAATCGGTGGCCGCAGGAACCGATCGGCTTCGCTCGATCAGCGGAGCCGATGCCCCGGCATCCATCGCCCCGTGTTTGCGCAGCAATGCAAATCCAATAGCAGAGGAGCAGTACAAAGTGGCTTACGATCTTCAGGGAAAAGTCGTGCTTATCACGGGTGCTGCGGGCGGCATTGGTGCTGCGACCGCGCGCGAGTTGCATGCATGTGGAGCACGACTCGTGCTAACCGATGTGACGCAGGCTTCGGTGGACCGCCTCGCGGCGGAGTTTGACCCGGAGCGCACGCTTGCCCTGGCGCTCGATGTCACTGATGCGGCCGCCACCAAGGCAGTCGTGCAACACGCCGCCGATAGATTCGGTCGCCTCGACATTGCGTTCGCCAACGCCGGTATCTCATGGCACGATGTACCCGCCACCGTGTACAGCTGCGACGAACAGGAGTTCGAGCGGATCGTCGAGGTCGACCTGTTTGGTGTCTGGCGCACGATCAAGGCCGCATTGCCGGAGATCGTGCGCAATCGAGGCCAGGTCCTGGTCACCGCTTCGGTCTATGCGTTCGTGAACGGCATGGTCAACGCGCCTTACGCAGCGTCCAAAGCCGCAGTCGAGATGCTCGCGCGCTCACTGCGCGCCGAGCTTGGCGGCACCGGGTCCACGGCAAGCGTGCTCTATCCGGGATGGGTGGCGACAGCAATTGCCAAGGTCGGCTTTGGCGGCAATGCGCTCGCGACGAAATTAATTGAAAAAGGGTTTCCTGCACCGTTGCGGCGACCGATACAACCCGATGAAGTCGCCAAGGCCGTCATCAAAGGGCTGCGAGCCCGCCAACCGCGCATCGTCGTCCCGTTCCGGTGGGCACCGTTTTCGTGGACGCGCGGTTTCTTCAACATCGTGACCGACTGGCATCTCGGACGACAACATGAAATGCATAAGCTGATGCGCGAGCTTGAGCGCTGTCGTGACCGATAAAGCTAGCGCAAGTTGTGAGCGGTATGTTGGGGCGCCGGCGATCGGCTTTCCGTTTGACAGGACGGCTCCTGCGCGCTAGCGAAGGACTCCCAGCGACTGAGACGATCGGATCGCCATCCAAATGGCCGCTTGCAAGTGAGGAACGGACGTCCACGCGTCCTAGTGACTGTACCGGGGACTGACGCCTCATGGCCGAACGCGGCCGGCCGCTGCCCTGCAACGCGCGACCGACGCTGAACGACCCGTCGCAGCCATTGGGTGCCTCGGCAACTCAACGGCAAGGTTCGGTGCCAAGCTGACCTTCGAATGTCCAACTGCATGCACCGGCGAAGGTGCTCGGACAGTAGCACTGATGGCCTGTTACTCCGCGCTTTGTTAACGGACTGCGCAAGCGGGCGCCCCGGGCTGCCCTTTACTCTCTTGACGCGGCGTCAGGAGCCGTTCAAGCAGATCGGCGCTGTCTAGTTGCGCAATCCACCAGTTCAAAGCGTTCCCTACCTTGTCCTCGCGCCAAGCGAGGTAGCCATTCGTGAACTCGCGCACACCCACAATGCGACGCGCGACCAGCCTGCCTTCGTGTATCGGTTCTTTCGCTACGAAATCGGGCAGCATCCCGACAGCGATACCTTCGCACAGTGCTTGCAGTTTGGCTGCGAGCGTCGGCACGATGATCAGCGGCTGTCCGTCACGGGTGGCCACAGATTGCGGTTGCAGTTCGCGGGAAGTGTCACTGATGACAACACCTCGATATCTTGCGATCGTTTCGCTCTCCAACGGCTCGGGCATGCGGGCGAGTGGATGGTCCGGTGCCACGACAAAAACGTGCCGGAGGGTTCCGATTGGCCGGGCCGCAATATTGGCGGCATGCGGCGGCTCGCCGAACGCCCCTATCGCGAGATCGGCACGCCGCGTAACCAGGGCATCCCACACGCCCCCAAGCACCTCGGTGGAAAGACTTAGCTGGGTATTCATCTCCAGGTCGTAGAAGGCATGGACATACGGCCATAAGGACTGGATTGGCAAGATTGCATCGACGCATAGTCGAAGCTCCGATTCCCAACTGTCTCGAATGCCTTTTGCTTTGGCCTCCAGGTGTCGAGCCGCGTCTAAAAGTCGACGCCCATCTTCCACAACAGCACGACCCGCTTCCGTGAGTCTCGTCCGTCTGCCGCTGCGGTCGAACAGCTCGACATCCATGTCGCTTTCCAGCTTTTGCACAAGGTAAGTGAGCGTGGACGGAACTCTATGCAACAACTCGGCCGCCTCGGCAAATGTACCGGTCCGGTCAATTGCATCCAACACTTCGAGAACTTCGAATGACAGCTTGGTCGCCATATAGCAGATACTTCTATCGTTCACAGGATTCACCGCGACGGCCGAGCGGCTTTGCCGCAGCAACGCTTCCATGCGGTTGCCCAAACCTTTCGGGACTCGCTCGGATGCTGATCAGATGGACAAAGGCGATGTCGTCCCTGAACCGGATGCATCTCCCGGATGCTCTCGTTGACGAAGCCTCCGGCCACTCAATGGTCATTGCGGCAGGAGTCTAAGGTACACGCTGCCGTTTGTCTGCTCGCGTCAATTTAGTCGTCGCCCCGCCAGTGCAGCCACGGGCTGTTTATCGGTAGCGGCGACCGAGTCGCATTCCGGGTCAAGCGCCACGGCATCGGTCGGTGTCCGGTGCGCGTGTTCCAAGACGATCGGACGCGCCCACATTCGCGCCTTCGCGTACAGGGCGTGACATGCCGCGACGGATACGATTGGCACGCGTGTGTCCCTGGGCAAGGTACAGCCGACGTTCGAATGGCTGCTTGAGAGCGATTGCCTACGACTGTCGATGTCCGGATGCCGCCCGACGCGTTTAGAAGACACCAGCCGTTCCCAAAGCCGGTCCTATGAACCGCTTGATAACTGTGGCTCGGCCCGCATTCCTACCGCCTACGCAACGCCTGAGCCAGCGCATCCCCCGCAGCCAGAATATGCGCGGACAGGGCCGCACAGGCTGCGTCCACATCACCCTCGCGTATCGCCCGAACGATGTTCCGATGCTCGTCATTCGAGCGATCCTGCCAGTCGAGCTGCTGCCACGTCGCATACAAATGCCGCGCACTGGCCCGATGCATGTCGCCAATCGCAGCGACGAGCCGCGGCATCCCGCACCGCACTGTCAATGCGCGATGAAACCTCAGGTTCAGCGTGCCAAGCACGGCTATGCCACGCGCCGCCGCTTCCTGATCGAGGATCGCATCGAGCTCCTCCAGCGCATGTGCATCGAGAACGGGAATCGCCTCCCGCAACGCCAGCGCCTCGAAAGCAGCACGCATCTTCGCCATTTCAAGCACGTCCGCCGGCTCGAGCGGCGCCGCCCGCACGCCTCGTCGCGGCTCCACCACGGCCAATCCCTGCGCTTCCAGCCGTCTGAACGCCTCGCGTACCGGCACATGACTCGCACCGAACTCTGCCGCGATATGGTCCTGACGCAGCCATTCCCCCGGCGCGATGGCGCCCGAGATGATGCGGTCCGCCAATGCGCCAGCGATCCGATCGGCCAGCGAGCGATCCTCCTTGACTTCCAAATTCATCCCGACCACCATGCATAGATTATCTATTAAATTGTAACAAACCCGGAGGCTCGATGCGCCACCACCGCCCTGTCCGTCTGCAGCACATCGCCGGTATCGGCGTCGATCGCATGGGTTCGATCGCCGATCATGCCGACGTCGACCTTTTGCGACTCGAAAATCTCGATACCGACATCCCGCCTACCGCGGAAGCGCTCGCCTTCACCCGAGCGGCCATCCAGCGAGATTCGGCCAACTCCTATCTCCCATTCGTCGGTCAGGATCGGCTGCGCGCGAGCGCGGCCGCCCACGTGTCGGCGCTTTCCGGGCAGCGCTTCACGGCCGACCACGTGGTGGTGTCGGCGGGCGGACTCTCCGGCATTCTGAACACGCTGCTCGCCACCGTCGAGATCGGCGACGAAGTCATCGTCACCGATCCGACGTACGCAGGTCTGCTGAACCGCGTCCGCCTGGCGGGCGGCGTACCTCGGCAAGTGCAGTTCGCCTTCACGCCGGGCGGCGAATGGAAGCTCGACCACGTCGCGCTGCGGGCTGCAATCGGTCCGAAAACGCGGGCCATGCTGCTGATGTCTCCTTCGATGCCTTCGGGCGGCTTCTTCGATGCGTCCGACTGGCAACTGATCGCGAGCCTGTGTGTGCAGAACGATCTGCTGCTGATCCTCGACAGCGCGATGGAACGGCTGCTCTTCGATGGACGCACGGTCATCCATCCCGCCGGCCTGCCCGGCATGGCCGAGCGTACGGTGACGGTCGGCGCAGCGTCGAAGGAGCTGCGCATGATCGGCTGGCGGGTCGGCTGGATCGTCGCGCCGGAATGGCTGATTCCCGATCTTGTGGCCGTGTCGCTCGCCAATGTCGTGGTGCCGGTCGGCATTGCCCAGGAGGCTGCGGCGATTGCGCTCGAACATTCCGCATCCGAGCTGCCTGGCTACGTGAGCGAACTCGAGAGACGGCGGGACACGGTCGCCGCCGAACTATCCGGGCTGCCGTTCGGCATGCCGGCGGGCGGCTGGTCGATGCTGCTGCGCGTGTCCGACTTCGGCCTGACCGGATCGCAGATGTCGGAGCGCTTGCTGCGCCGCGGCGTATGTGCGACGGCGATGACCGGATGGGGCGTCGCACACGGCGAGCAGTACGTCCGTTTCGTGTTCTCGAACGAACCGGTTGAACGGTTGCGCACGCTCGGGGACAAGGTGCGCTTCGCACTGGAGGACGCATGACGGCCGCTCACGAGAAAAGCGAGCAGCGAGCAGGGCGTCGCTGGTTGGAGAGATCTGGAATTCCGCGTGCGATCGTCGAGCGAACTCACACGAGATCAATCCACATGACCTGATGCATCCGGCGCCGGGGGCGACGCGATATCGCGGCCCCCAGCGGACGTAACGTTGAACGAACGCCCTACCGCCCCGCCGGCGGCCGCAAAATATCGCGTGGAATCGACGCGATCAGCACGCAGCTGACCAACAGGCAAGCACCGAGCGCATAGGTGCCGTTGTTGATGTTGCCGGTCATTTGCTTGGCGACGCCGGTGATCATCGAGCCCGTGAAGCCGGACAGGTTGCCCACCGAGTTGATCAGCGCGATGCCGGCGGCCGCGGCCGTGCCGGACAGGATCTGCCCCGGAAAGGTCCAGTAGATCGGCATCAGTGCGAGGATGCCGCAGGTGGCGATAGTCAGGAATACGATCGACAGCGCCACGTTCTGCGCGAACGCCGCGCTCAGGATCAGGAAAACGCCGCCGATCAGCGCGGGAATCGCCGCGTGCAGGCGGCGTTCGCCGGTTTTGCGCGAGTGCGATGCGTTCCACACCATCGCGAAGATCGCCGTCAGGTACGGAATGGCCGTCAGCACGCCGATGTGCAGCGGGCTGTGCACGCCCGACGCGCGGATGATCGACGGCAGCCAGAAGGCCAGCCCGTAGAAGCCGGTATTGAACGTCAGCAGGATGAAGGTGAGCAGCCAGACGCGCGGGCTGCGCAGCGCGGCGCCGATGCTGTGCGACTTGTGCGCGGCCTCGGATTCGAGATTGCGCGACAGCACCGCCTTTTCGTCGGCGGACAGCCATTTCGCCGACTGCGGGCCGTCGCCGAGGCAGGCCAGCACGATGAACGCCACCACGATCGACGGCAGCCCTTCGAGCAGCAGCATCCATTGCCAGCCGCTCATGCCCGACAGGCCGTGCGTCTGCTGCATCAGCCAGCCGGACACCACGCTGCCCAGCGTCAGGCTCAGCGGGATCGCGACCAAAAAGCCCGACATCGCCACGCTCTGGCGGCGCGCCGGGAACCAGTAGTTCATGTACAGGATGACGCCCGGGAAAAAACCCGCTTCGCACAGCCCCAGCAGGAAGCGCAGCGTGTAGAACATCGTGGTCGTCTGCACGTGGAAGAACTGCGCGAGCGGCACGATGAACGCCATCGACGACGACACGATGCCCCACGTGATCATGATTCGTGCGATCCAGAAGCGCGCGCCGTAGCGATGCAGCAGCAGGTTGCTGGGCATCTCGAACAGGAAATAGCCCCAGAAGAAGATGCTGGCGCCGAGCGCATAGACGCCGTCGCTCAGGTTCAGGTCGTCGAGCATCTGCAGCTTCGCGAAGCCCACGTTGACGCGGTCCAGGTAGGCCACGACGTAGCACAGCAGCAGCAACGGCAGGATGCGCCGCATGACCTTGCGGTAAAGGGCGTCTTCGGACGAGTCGGCCGCGGCCGGTGCGGCAGCGGCCTGCGTTAGGGATGGCATCGGTCTGTCTCCTGATTGTGTAGGTCTTCTTCGTACCGTCGCGTGCGCTTCGCGCATCGATGTTACCGATAACATCCGGTGGCAAAAAAAAGCCGACGAGGCGACGGGAAGCGATCGGCACGCTGATACCGGTAACATCTTTGAAGGTAGCATGCTGCGATACGCACATACAAGTGCCGCCGAACGCGTGGTTTCCCTAGTACGGAGCTTACCGCGACGGGTACGGCGCGACCCGCCTGCGCGGTATGCCGCACCGGTATGATGTAGCCTTTCCGGCTTTCTCCCGATCGCGATTCCGATGCCCAGTCCCACCGCCGTCCGGCCCGCCGGGCCGCCCCGCATGTCCGACGTAGCGCGCCTCGCCGGCGTTTCGAAGATGACGGTGTCGCGCGTGCTCGCCGGCCACAGCGTGGCCGCCGAGACGCGCGCACGGGTCTGCGAGGCCATCGAGCAGCTCGGCTACGTGGCGGATGCCGCCGCCGGTGCGCTGTCGTCGGGACGCTCGGAATTCGTCGCGGTGCTGGTGCCGTCGCTGTCGAGCTCCAACTTCTCGGACACCGTGCGCGGCCTGACCGATGCGCTCGAGCCGCATGGTCTGCAACTGCTGCTCGGCGATACCGATTACGACCTGGAACGGGAAGAACGGCTCGTCCGCTCGATGCTGCGACACCAGCCGCGCTGCATCGCGCTGACGGGGTCGCAGCACACCGAAGCGACGCGCAAGGTGCTGGAGCGCTCGGCGATTCCGGTGGTCGAGATGTGGGACCTGCCCACGCGCCCGATCGACACCGCCGTCGGCTTCTCGAACGTGCGCGCCGCCCGTGCGATGGTGCGCCACCTGGCCGAGCGCGGTTACCGGCGCATCGGCTTTCTGGTCGGCGCGAGCGAACTGGATCGCCGCGGCCTGGACCGGCTCAAGGGCTACCAGGCGGAGATCAAGGCGCTGGGCCTGGGCGAACCGCGCGTCGTGCGGCTGGGCGAATCGCCGATCACGATGAGCCACGGCGGGCCCGCGATGGCCGCGCTGCTGGAGCGCTGGCCGGATACCGACGCGGTGATGTGCGTGAGCGACATGTCGGCATTCGGCGCGATCATGGAATGCCACCGGCGCGGCCTCACCGTGCCCGCCGACATCGCCGTGGCCGGCTTCGGGAACTTCGAAGTGGCCGAGTGCTGCCACCCGACCATCACCACCGTGTCGGTCGATGCGTACGGCATCGGGCTGCGCACCGGCGAAGCGTTGCTGGCGGCGCTGCAAGCGCGCGACGGCGGCGAGCCGACCGGCTCGAAAAGCATCCGTATCGACTACACGATCATCGCGCGGGAAAGCGCGTGACAAGCCGACGGCCGCGCGCGTCCCAAGACGCGATGCGCGCGGCTTCGCACCGGCCCCCTGCCCCATTCCTTCGCCACGCGCGCACGAAATCCCTTCCGCTACGCAAAAAAGCCGTGCTAACATCCAATCGATGTTACCGGTACCATCCGGCACGCAAAATGAAGAAGGCCCCTCAGGAGACAGCCTGCCATGTCACACACCCCTCGCCGTCTGCGCAGCCAGGAATGGTTCGACGACCCCGCGCACGCAGACATGACCGCGCTCTACGTCGAGCGCTTCATGAACTACGGGTTGACGCGCGAGGAACTGCAGTCGGGCCGTCCTGTCATCGGCATCGCACAGACGGGCAGCGATTTGGCGCCGTGCAACCGCCACCACATCGAGCTGGCCGAACGCACCAAGGCGGGCATCCGCGACGCGGGCGGCATTCCGATGGAGTTCCCCGTGCATCCGCTGGCCGAGCAGAGCCGCCGGCCCACCGCCGCGCTCGACCGCAACCTCGCGTACCTCGGGCTGGTGGAAGTGCTGCACGGCTTTCCGCTGGACGGCGTGGTGCTGACGACCGGCTGCGACAAGACCACGCCCGCGTGCCTGATGGCCGCGGCCACCGTCGACATGCCCGCGATCGTGCTGTCGGGCGGACCGATGCTCGACGGCTGGCACGACGGCAAGCGGGTCGGCTCGGGCACGGTGATCTGGCATGCGCGCAACCTGCTCGCGACCGGCGAGATCGATTACGAAGGCTTCATGCAGCTGACCACGGCGTCGTCGCCGTCGATCGGCCACTGCAACACCATGGGCACCGCGCTGTCGATGAACAGCCTCGCCGAGGCACTGGGCATGTCGCTGCCGGGCTGCGCGAGCATTCCCGCCGCCTATCGCGAGCGCGGCCAGATGGCTTACGCGACCGGCAAGCGCGCGG
This sequence comes from Burkholderia sp. CpTa8-5, assembly GCF_017815045.1. Classification (NCBI taxonomy): domain Bacteria; kingdom Pseudomonadati; phylum Pseudomonadota; class Betaproteobacteria; order Burkholderiales; family Burkholderiaceae; genus Burkholderia; species Burkholderia sp. CpTa8-5. Next base: position 498,285 of record NZ_JAGIQD010000001.1, on the reverse strand, counting down.
TCGAGCTCGTTCGCGAAGACCTCCGCCCGTCGACAATCATGACGCGCGCGGCGTTCGAGAATGCGATCGTCGTGGCCTCCGCGCTGGGTGCATCGACCAACTGCCCGCCGCACCTGATCGCGATTGCACGCCACATGGGCGTCGAACTGAGCCTGGACGACTGGCAGCGCCTGGGTGAAGCCGTGCCGCTGCTCGTCAACTGCATGCCGGCCGGCGAATACCTCGGCGAGAGCTTCCACCGCGCCGGCGGCGTGCCCGCGGTGCTGCGCCAGCTCGATGCGGCCGGCCTGCTGCGGCGCGACTGCCTGACCGTGTCGGGCCGTGCGATCGGCGAGATCGCCGACACCGCGCAGGACGCCGACCGCGACGTGATCCGCACGCCCGACGCACCGCTCAAGCACGGCGCCGGCTTCATGGTGCTGTCGGGCAACTTCTTCGACAGCGCGATCATGAAGATGTCGGTGGTGGGCGACGCGTTCCGCCAGACTTACCTTTCCGAGCCGGGCGCGGAGAATACGTTCGAGGCGCGCGCGATCGTGTTCGACGGCCCCGAGGATTACCACGCGCGCATCAACGATCCCGCGCTGAACATCGACGAGCGCTGCATTCTCGTGATCCGCGGCTGCGGCACGGTCGGCTATCCGGGCAGCTCCGAAGTCGTGAACATGGCGCCGCCGGCCGAGCTGGTGAAGCGCGGCGTGACGTCGCTGCCGTGCATGGGCGACGGACGCCAGAGCGGCACGTCGGCCAGTCCGTCGATCCTGAACATGTCGCCGGAAGCCGCGGTCGGCGGCGGTCTCGCGCTGCTGCGCACGAACGACCGCGTGCGCGTGGACCTGAACCGCCGCAGTGTCGACGTGCTCGTCGACGAGGACGAACTCGCGCGCCGCCGCGAAACCGCCAGCTTCACCGTGCCGCAGGCGCAAACGCCGTGGCAGGAACTCTATCGCCGGTTCGTCGGCCAGCTGTCCACCGGCGGCTGCCTCGAACCGGCCACGCTGTATCTGAAGGTGATCGAGCAGCGCGGCAACCCGCGCCATTCGCACTGACCCCACCGCCTCCGACTCTTGCCGAGCTGACCATGCGTACTCCTTCCGTTTCCGACTGCCTGCCGCACGACCTTGCCCACGCGCTGCTGATCGGCCGCGTCTGGCGGCACGACGGCGCCCACGCGGGGCCGAGCGTCGTCGCCGTGCGCAGCGGCGAAGTGTTCGACATCACGCGCACCGTGCCGACCACCGCGGACCTGTTCGACCGCCCCGATGCGGTCGCCATCGCGCGCACCGCTGCCGGCGAATCGCTCGGCCGCGTCGAGCCGTTGCTGCAGGCGGCGCTGGACGGCACACCGGGCGCCACGCACCTGCTCGCGCCGTGCGACGTGCAGGCGATCAAGGCGTGCGGCGTGACCTTTGCGGTCAGCCTGATCGAGCGCGTGATCGAGGAACAGGCCGGCGGCGATCCGGCCAAAGCGCGGGAGGTGCGCGACACCATCGCCGCGACCATCGGCACCGACCTGTCGAAGATCGTGCCGGGCTCGGAAGCCGCGTTGCGCCTGAAGGCGGAACTCGAGCGCCGCGGCGCGTGGTCGCAATACATGGAAGTCGGTATCGGCCCGGACGCCGAGGTGTTCTCCAAGGCGCAGCCGATGTCCGCGGTGGGCTTCGGCGCGGACGTGGGGCTGCTGCCCATATCGGTGTGGAACAACCCCGAGCCGGAGATCGTGCTGGCGGTCGCCAGCGACGGCAGGCCGGTCGGCGCGACGCTCGGCAACGACGTGAACCTGCGCGACGTCGAAGGCCGCTCGGCGCTGCTGCTCGGCAAATGCAAGGACAACAACGGCTCGTGCGCGATCGGCCCGTTCGTGCGGCTGTTCGACGATGGCTTCACGCTCGATGGCGTGCGGGCATGCAGCGTGTCGCTGCGCGTCGAAGGCGCGGACGACGGCTTTGTCCTCGACGGCATCAGCCGCATGCGCGAGATCAGCCGCGACCCGGCCGACCTCGTCGCGCAGACCTGCGGCGCGCATCACCAGTATCCGGACGGCTTCATGCTGTTCCTCGGCACGATGTTCTCGCCGATCCAGGATCGCGACGCGCCCGGCGGCGGGTTCACGCATCACCTCGGCGACCGCGTGACGATCTCCACGCCCGCGCTGGGCGCGCTCGTCAACACCGTGCGGCTTTGCACGGAGATCGCGCCGTGGACCTTCGGCGTGCGCGCGCTGTATGCGAATCTGGCGGCACGCGGGGTGCTTGCCTGAACGGAACGAAGGCGATACCGCCTCCCCGCTTGCGATCGATCGCAGTCAGCCACGGCGTGGGCGACGCACCAGCGGACCGGCGCAGGATACGAACGAAATCCCGCCCGTCGTCGGCGGGTACGCCAGCCGGACCGACTTAGCCGCGCCGCATGAAACAGGGGCCCGCGGGCCCCGTCAATCAAACCATCACACCGCCACCGCGCGCTCCGCCAGCTTGAACTCGCCCACCGTCTGCGCGAGCCGGGCCGCCTGCTCGCGCAGCGACGTCGCCGCGGCCGCCGATTGCTCGACGAGCGCCGCGTTCTGCTGCGTCGTGTCGTCGAGTTGCGACACCGCCTGATTCACCTGCTCGAGCCCCGTGCTCTGCTCCTTCGCGGCGACGCTGATCTCGGCGATCACGCTCGTGATGTTGCGCACGCCGTCGACGATTTCGTCCATCGTCGCCCCGGCCGTCTGGACGAGCCCGGAGCCGCCCTCGATCTTCTCGACCGACGAGTGGATCAACTGCTTGATTTCCCGCGCGGCCTGCGCGCTGCGCTGCGCGAGCGCACGCACCTCGCCGGCGACGACCGCGAAGCCGCGGCCATGCTCGTTCGCGCGGGCCGCCTCGACGGCGGCGTTCAGCGCGAGAATGTTGGTCTGGAACGCGATGCCGTCGATCACGCCCACGATGTTGGCGATCTCTGCCGACGCCTGCGTGATGTCGTTCATCGTCGACACGACGTCGCGCACGACCGTGCCGCCCCGCAGCGCGACATCCGACGCCGATTCCGCCAGCCGGTTCACCTGGCTCGCCGCATCGGCCGAATTGCGGGCCGTGCCGGCGATCTCCTCGAGCGCGGCCGCCGTTTCCTGCAGGCTCGACGCCGCGTGTTCGGTGCGGGCCGACAGATCCTGGTTGCCCTGGGCGATCTCGGCGCTCGCGAGATTGACCGACGCGCTGAACGCGCGGATCTGCAGCAGGATCGCACTGATCTTCTCGGCGAACGCGTTGAACGCGCGCGCGATCTGCGCGGCTTCGTCCGCGCCGTCGGCCGGCAGGCGCTTCGTCAGGTCGCCGCTGCCGCTCGAGACGTCCGTGAGCGCGTCGCGCACCATCAGGATGCGCTTGAAGGCCGCGTTCGTCATCGCGCCGACGAGCGCGGCCGCGATGATGGCGACGATCACGATCGCCAGCAGCGTGGTCGTCGCGACCGCGCGCATGCCGGCCGTCACGTCGCCCTTGTCGAGCGCGAGCACCAGCGACCAGTCGGTGCCGACGATCGGTTGTGCGCGCATCAGCTTGGCGGCGCCGTCGATGTCGACCGCGACGGGCGCCGACGCCGTCTGCAGCGCGCCGAGGTGACCGGCATCGAGTTCCGGCGACAGGCCGGTGGCCGGCTTCATGATCAGGTCGGTCTTGGCCGACGCGATCACGCGCGCGCCCTTGTCCACCAGGAACGCGAAGCTCGCCGGCGTCGGGTGAACGGAGGTCACGATCGAGCTCACGTTCTCCATGAACAGGCTGGCCGCCAGCACGCCCTTCACCGCGCCGTCGCGCACCACCGGCACCGCGAACGCGACGGCCGGCTTGCCGCTTGTCGCATCGCGGTAAAGCGCCGTCACGATCAGATGGCCCGCGCCGACGGCCTGCTTGTACCAGGGCCGCGCGGTCGGATCGTAGCCGGGCGCGAGCGGCACGTTCGAGAACGCCGTCTTGTCCGGCAGGCCGAGCGTCAGCACCTCGAAGCCGCCCGACTTGCCGAGCAGCTTCAATGCCGGCACCGGATCGCCGTCGCCGATCGCGATCGTATCCGCGAGCGCCTGGGTTTCGCGCGACCGGCTGGCCACCCATTCGTCGATCGCTAGCGCGTGGCCAGCGAGGATCGATTTGTGATTCTGGTCGATGGCCTCGTCGTTGTGGGTCTTGACGACGTAATAGACGAGCCCGCCGGTGACGGCCAGCGCCGTCACGACGATGGCGACACACGTCGCAAGTATCCGTGCGCGAATTGATGACAGCATGATGACTTCGGTCTCCGTTACCGCGTGATTGAAATGGATCGCTGAAAAGGGCGACCCTGATCCGTTTAACGGCACCGTCGGCGGGAAGTTGAGCGATGCCGGACGGACGGCGACCGGCACGGGTACGCCGAGGCAGAAACCGGTTGTGGTACGCGAAAACGGAGCCGTTCGTCCGTTCGGCGTGACGAATGCGGAGCGCTGGCGGATTTTTTTGACGACAGGCAACCCGCAAACGATTGCCTCGGGCGACGGTCCTAAACTGTTCGTTCCCCGTTCCGTTAATCAGGAAATCTATTTAATACCCACAACTGGATTCTTCCTATGAACGATCGACGATTAACGGTTCGCACGAAGCTGATCATGGCTTTCGGGCTTCTTACATGCACGGTTGTGCTCGTCTCTCTCGTCGGCATCGTCTCGCTCGGCAACGCGAACGCGGCATTCGAGAACTATGTCAACGGCACCAACGCCCGCGCGACCCTGGCGGACAAGGTTCTCGCCGCGGTCGACCGGCGCGCGATCGCCGCCCGCAACCAGGTCCTCGCGGCCAGCCCGCGCGACGCGGACATCGAGAAGGAAGCGGCGCTGCAGGCCGATCGCGAAGTCGGCGCGCTGATGGGCGAACTGACGAATGCGGTCCGCGAGGGGAGCGGCGCGTCCGACAAGTCTCGCGAACTGGTTCGGCAGATCGGGGCGGTCGAGGCGCAGTACGGCCCGGTGGCGCGCGCCATCGTCGATGCGGCGGCGAACAACCGGCGCGATCAGGCGATCACGATGATCAACGAACAGTGTCGACCGCTGCTGGCCCAGCTCGTCGCGGCCACCGATGCGTATGCGAAGTACTCGCGCTCGCGGGCCGACCAACTGGTGAAGGAATCGGACGACCGTTATACGTCGCGACGACTGATGCTGATCGCGATCTGCATCGCCGCCGCCGCCGCGGCCGCGATCTCGGGCCTCTTCATCACCCGCGGCCTGCTGCGCGCGCTGGGCACGGAGCCTGCCGTGCTCAGCGATATCGCCGGCCATATCGCCGCCGGCAATCTCGGCGCCGAAGCCGCGACCGGCGCCGCGCCCGCCGGCAGCGTGCTGGCTTCGATGCGCGACATGCAGGCAAACCTCATCCGCCTGATCTCGGAGGTTCGTACCGCATCGGGCAACGTCGCGACCGGCGCCGGCGAAATCGCGTCCGGCAACCAGGACCTGTCGTCCCGAACCGAACAGCAGGCCGCGTCGCTGCAGGAAACCGCGTCGAGCATGGAGCAATTGACGTCCACCGTGCGCCTGAACGCCGACAACGCGCAGCAGGCAAGCGGCCTGGCCAACAACGCATCGGAGGTCGCGCAGCGCGGCAGCTCGGCCGTCGGCCTGATGGTCGACACGATGACGGACATCAGCGCGAGCTCCGCCAAGATCGCCGAGATCACCGCGATCATCGAAGGGATCGCGTTCCAGACCAACATTCTCGCGCTCAACGCGGCCGTGGAGGCCGCCCGCGCCGGCGAACAGGGCCGCGGCTTCGCGGTGGTGGCGAGCGAAGTCCGAAGTCTTGCGCAGCGTTCGTCGAGCGCCGCGAAGGAAATTCGCGAGCTGATCTCGCAATCGGTCCGGAAAATCCAGGACGGCTCGCATATCGCGAACAACGCGGGCGACACGATGAGCGAGGTCACGCACGCGATTTCGCGCGTGACCGACATCATGGGCGAGATCGCCGCGGCATCGAGCGAGCAGAGCCGCGGCATCGAGCAGGTCAATCTCGCCATTACGCAAATGGACGAGGTCACCCAGCAGAATGCGGCGCTCGTCGAGCAGGCGGCCGCCGCCTCGAAGTCGCTCGAGGAACAGGGAAACCGGCTTGCCGAGGCCGTCTCGCTGTTCCGGCTGGACACGCGCGCGGTGGGCGCGTAGGCCGGCGCCCTCTATCGATGACGGACGGCACATGAATTCCGCCGTCCGTCATGTTCAGCACCGGAAATTAACCAGATAGTGGGAATTTTCGCCGTCGGCGTACGACGCGAAACAATTCCGTAACGACCGCGTAACGATCGCTGACCACAATCCTCCGTCTTCTACCCTCAGGATGGAGTCTTGCATGTTTGCGTCACGAAGCCGTTTCCCGCTGCACGTCGCGGCATTGTCGAGTGCGATCGTACTGGCCGCGTGCGGCGGCGGCGACGACGTCGCGTCGACCGCCACGATCGCCGCGGCCGTTCCGGCGCCGCCCGCCGACCCCGGCTTCGTCGACAGCGCGCCGATCCCGAGCGCGCCCGCTTTCGTCGACAACGTCGCGACCAACCAGCGCGGCGATGCGCGCTATGCGACGCTGTCGACCAACGCCGCGGTGCGCGTGTTGAGCCGATTTCTCGATCTGTGGCAACCGGCGACGATGCTGGTCGACGCGGGCGTGACCGCGCCGGCGAACGGCGCGTTCCCGGCCATCTCGCCGTCGACCTGCTCCGGGCTGCCGAACAGCGGCGTGCCGTGCGGCACGATCCTGAACGATGCGGTGCTGTCGGCCAACGTGCAGTATGTGGTCAACGCGACGACCGCCCGCACGCCGCAGCAGGCCGATGCCGCGTACTACGACGACCGGCGCGGCAAGGGCTACAGCGTGACCGACGGCATGGGCCCGCTCACCGCCGCATGGCGCACCGCGGCCCAGCAGACCACCAGCATCACCAGCGTGCCCGCCGATGCGACGACCGTGCTGTACAACGATTCCGGCAACAACGTCGGCGTCGGCAGCAGCGGCGGCAACGCCAGCTTCGGGAAGGTCGTCGACCTGCTCAACGAAATGGGCAACAACGCGTCGACCGAACCGTCGAAGCGCTTCTTCAAATATGCGCGCCCGTACCGCTGGAGCAGCAGCGTGGTCGTCGCGCCGACGCTCGTGCCGGCCGAGAGCACGACGCCCGCGACCGACGGCGGCTTCATCAGCGGCCACACGGCCGAGGCGATGCGCGATGCGACGACGATGGCGTGGCTCGTGCCGGAACGCTTCCAGGAAATGGTCAGCCGCGGCCTCGAACTCGGCGAGAACCGGATTCTCGCCGGCATGCATTCGCCGCTCGACGTGATCGGCGGACGCATGCTCGCGCTGGCCGTCAGCGCGGCGAACCTGACCGCATACGCCGGCGACGCACAGGCCGCGTACACGCAAGCCCATCAGACGCTGCAACAACTGACGGGCACGAGCGCGACGACCTTCTCCGCATTCGCGCGCTCCGGCACGACGGCCACCGACCGGTTCGCCGACTACACGACGAACAAGACCGCATTCCTGCGCCGCATGACGTTCGGCTTCGGCGCGATCGAATCGACGAACGCACCGCCGGTCGTGCCGAAGGGCGCGGAGATCCTGCTGCAGACGCGCTTTCCGTACCTGAGCGCCGACCAGCGGCGCGTCGTGCTGAAGACGACCGAGCTGCCGTCCGGCTATCCGGTGATGGACGACGCGGAAGGCTGGGGCCGCCTGAACCTGTTCGCGGCGGCCGACGGCTACGGCGCGTTCAACGGCAACGTGATCGTGTCGATGGACGCATCGCAAGGCGGGCTCAGTGCTGCCGACCTGTGGCGCAACGACGTCGCGGGCGCCGGCAAGCTGACGCTGCAAGGCAGCGGCACGCTGACGCTGGCGGGCAACAACGCGTACACGGGCGGCACGCAGGTGAGCGGCGGCACGCTGGCGGCCGCGTCGCCGACGGCGTTCGGCAAAGGCGACGTGTACGTCGGCCCGGGCGGCAGCGTGCGGATCGCGGCCGCCGCGCCGGTGACGATCGCGACCCGCTACACGCAGCTCGACAACACGACGCTCGAACTCGATATCGACGGCAACGGCGGTGGGCGTCTGCGCGTGGGCGGGCCGCTCACCGTCACGGGCGGCACGCTGCACGTGACATTCGTGAACGGCTACGCACCGAAGGCCGGCGACACGATCGCGCTGATCGACGGCGCGGCGGCGGCCGCGAAGTTCGCGACGGTGACGGTCGACGGGTTCAAGGCCACGCCGGTCTACACCGCGACGGGCGTGTCGATCACGCTGTCGGCGGCGTAATCGGCAGCGAAGCTCGATCCTGCAACGGCGCCGCTCACGGGCAAGGCCGCGTACCGAAGCGCCGTTGCAGTTCGATGATCGTCGGCAGGTTGAAATCGTGGACGTCCGGCGCGGCGCCGCCCTGCCGCCGGCTGACCTCGACACTGAGTTCCAGCGCACGCGCGCGCGTCTGGGCGAGCAACCTCAGCGCCTCGCCGAGCAAGCCCTTCTCGAGTTCCGACAGCGAGCCGTCCTGATCGATTTCGCCGATCGTCGGCTCGCGCATGCGGGTCTCCATCGCGGCTTCTCCTTCGCTGTCCGATTGCGCGCGGTCGCACGTCGCGTCGCGCATCACATGACCGCGCCGCGCAGCCACGGCACGAATTCGCGTTCGCCGATGCCGTTGTCCTCGCTGCGGGATCTGCGTCCGGACGCGACGTCGAGCATCAGCCGGAACAGCCGTTCGCCCGCTTCATCGACCGTCAGCGAACCGGCGACGATCCCGCCACTGTCGAAATCCATATCCGATTGCATCCGCTCGAACAGGCCGGTCGTCGTCGCGATCTTGATCGTCGGCACCGGCTTCGAGCCGAACACCGAACCGCGGCCCGTCGTGAAGCACACGAGATTCGCGCCGCCGGCGATCTGCCCGGTGGCCGACACCGGGTCGTAACCGGGCGTATCCATGAACACGAGCCCGGCCTGCCGCACCGGCTCCGCATAGTCGTAGACCGCGCGCAGCGGCGAGCGGCCGCCCTTCGACACCGCGCCGAGCGACTTCTCGAGAATCGTCGTGATGCCGCCGGCGAGGTTGCCGGGCGACGGGTTGTTGTTCATTTCGCCGCCGTCGTCGGCGACGTAGCGCTCCCACCACTGCAACCGGCCGAGCAGACGCTCGGCCACGTCGCGCGACGCCGCGCGCGCGATCAGCAGATGCTCGGCGCCGTAGATCTCGGGCGTCTCGGACAGAATCGCGGTGCCGCCGTTGCGGACCAGCAAGTCGACGGCCGCGCCGAGCGCCGGATTCGCGGTGATGCCCGAGTAGCCGTCGGAGCCGCCGCATTGCAGGCCGACCGTCAGCCGCGAGGCCGGCACGGCGCTGCGACGCGCACCGTCGGCCGCCTCCACCAGTTCACGCACGATCGACACGCCTTTGGCCACGGTGTCGCGCACGCCGCCCTCGTCCTGGATCACCAGCGTGCGCACGGTGCCGGGCGCGGCCGCGTCGAGCCGTTGCGCGAGCGCGCCGACCTGGTTGACTTCGCAACCAAGGCCGACGAGCAGCACGCCCGCGAAATTCGGGTTCCGTGCATAGCCGACGAGCGTGCGCCGCAGCAGTTCGATGCCGTCCCCGGTCGCGGACATCCCGCAGCCGCTCTGATGGGTGATCGCGACGACGCCGTCGACGTGACCGAACGCATCGAGCGCGCCGTGCCGGTAGGCATCGGCGATCGCATGGCAGACGCTCGCCGAACAATTGACGCTCGCGATCACGCCGACGTAGTTGCGGGTCCCCACGCTGCCGTCGGGCCGCACGAATCCGTCGAAGGTATCGCGGCGATCCGTCGCCACGTCGTGCGCGTCGCCGACGAGCCCGTCGTCGTGCGCATGCCGCTCGGGCATCCCGACGTTGTGCACGTGCACGTGCTCGCCCGCGGCGATGTCGCGCAGCGCGACGCCGATCGGCTGCCCGCATTTGACGATCGCGCTGCCGCGCGCGATCGGCGCGGTGGCGACCTTGTGGCCGGCCGGTACCGCGTCCGCCAGCCGCAACGGTGCGCCGTGCACGTCGATCGGCACGTCCGGCGCCAGCGCGTCGAGTGCGACGGCGACGTTGTCGTTGCCGTGAAGGATCACGACTGCCGGTTGCTTCACGATGTATTTCTCCCAGTGGTTGCGATGCCGGCCGGCTCATAGCGGGCGACGAGTTGCCGCAAGCGCGGTTGGTCGGCCGGCACCGCCAGCGAATCGGCGAGCGCGAGCAACGGCTCGATCCGCCGCGCCACCTTCTCGCGATGGTTGACCGCGATATCGGCGATGCGATGCGCGAGAAACGGATTCAGAAAGCGCTCGCGCACGCTGTCGACGTAGCGTTCGGCCGTTTCGCGCAGGCCGAGCGCGACGAACACCGGCGCGACTTCGTCCCGCCACACGGCCTCGAGACCGTCGCGCAGCCGCGCGTCGTTCATCGCGTTCAGCACCGTTTCCGATGCGTCGCGCCCGGCCGCGAGCCACTGTTCCGCGAGCCAGCTGTGCCCGAGATTGAGGAAGAACAGCTTCAGCCGCTCGTGGCTGCGCAAATCGTCGGTGACGACGATCTGTGCATGCCGGCACGGCAGCGCCATGCCCGCACGTCGTTCGATCGCCCATAGCGCATACGGCTCCGCGATCGCGCCGACCGGATGAAGCGGCTCGGACACGATGCGGTCGACGAGCGAGTTGACCCACACGCAGCGGTTGCCCAGATAGTCGGCGAACGCGTCGGGCAGCCGCCACCGGCGTGCGAGGCCCAGCACGATGTCGCGCAGCGTGTCGCCGTTGTTCGTCACCAGTTCGCAAGGCAGGATGGACACGCCGTCATCGGGCCGCACCTGCCAGCGCGCATGCAGCAGCGCGAGCAGCTTCGCCGGAAAGCCGTGCGGCGCTTGCCCGGGTTGGGCCAGCAGGTCCACGGTGTCGCGCGGATCGGCACGATAGCCTGCGTCGCCGGTGTTCGACACGATGGCGCGCACCGTCTCGATCGCGGCGCCGCGTATCTCCGCCCAGTCGCGCTCGGCGTCCCACGCGCGATGCACGGCGCGGCACTCGACGACTTCGTCGACCACGCCGCCGCGCTCGCGCCCGCGAATCCGCACCGGATACCGGCCGGTGGCACGCAGCGCGTCGATGCGGGCGCGGCTGGCCGGATTGCCGGTCGTCTGCACGATACCGATGCCGCCCATCGCGTGGGCATCGTCCAGCGCCTGCGAGACGAACAGGTCGACGTGCGCGAGCAGGAAGCGGCTCGTGCCGAATTGCAGGATCGGCGGCGTCATCGCGTGCGCTCCGCGTGCCGGATTCGCTGGATCAGCATTCGACGAGCGCCTTCACGACGGTCTGCCCTGCATCCAGCAGACGCGGCAGCGCGTCCGGCACCTCGTCGAGCCGCATCCGGTGCGTGTTCAGCGCGCGGTCGGGAATCCTCCCTGCCCGCATCGCGTCGAGCACCGTCGCGAAATCCTCGGCCGTCGCGTTGCGGCTCGCGAGCAGCGTCGTTTCCCGTTTGTGGAATTCGGGATCCGAAAACGCGACGTGCCCGCGCACGATCGAGATCAACGTGTATTTGCCGCCATGCGCGACGAATTCGAAACCGCGATTCATCGCATCGAGGTTGCCGGTCGCGTCGAACACCGCATCGAAATACTCGCCGTTCGTCAGCGCGGCGAGACGCGCCGCGTCGCCTTCCCCCACCTCAACCGCCGCATCGACCGCCAGATGCTGGCGGCAAAACGCGAGCCGGTCGGCCCGCGTGTCGAGGCACGTGACGTCGGCGCCGCGCAGCTTCGCGAAGATCATCGCGGCCATGCCGATCGGCCCGGCGCCGACGACCAGCGCGCGCTGCCCGGCACGGACGTCCGCGCGCCGCACCGCATGCGCGCCGATCGCGAGAAATTCCAGCATCGCCGCCTGGTCGAGCGAAATGCCGTCGGCCTTGTGGACGAACTGCGCGGGCACGCTCAGGTATTCGGCCAACGCCCCGTCGCGATGCACGCCGAGCACCTTGATGTTCACGCAACAGTTCGTGTTGCCGTGACGGCATGCGACGCAGTGTCCGCACGACAGATACGGCATCACGTATACCGCATCGCCGGCGCCGAGCCCCGACGCCGGCTCCGCGTCGACGACGACCGCCGAAAGCTCGTGGCCCATCACGCGCGGATAGTCGAGGTACGGCTGGTTGCCGGTAAAGATGTGCAGGTCGGTGCCGCAGATGCCGACCCGTTGCACGCGCAACAGCACTTCGCCGCTGCCGCGCACGGGCGGTTCGCGATGCTGCACGCGCAGCACGCCGGGGGATTCGCAAATCACGCTGAGCATGTCGGGTTCCTTTCGTTCTGGTTCATTCGTCGTGGCGTGCGGTGTCGATCCGGTAGAAGCGGCGCGCGTTGCCGCCGAAGAGGCGATCCAGCGCCGCGGCGCCGAGCAACCGCGCGCAATCGTCCTCGCACGCGGCCAGCCATTCGCCGTAGCCGCCGCATGCCGACGCGAGCCGCAGCACCGGCCAGTCGCTGCCCCACATCAGGCGCGTCGGCCCGAACAGATCGGCCAGCGCATCGACATACGGCCGCGTGCGCGCGCGCACCGCATCCGGGCCGGCCGACGGCCCCGCTTCGGTCCAGAGGCCGGACAGCTTGCAGTGAAGGTTCGGCAGGCGCGCGAGCCGGCTCATCGCGGACAGCCACGGCTGCAATTCGCCGCGCTCGATGAACGGCTTCGCGCCGTGGTCGATCACGATCGGCAGATCCGGATGGCGTCGCGCGAACGCATGCAGCGCATCGAGATGACGCGGCATCACCAGCGCATCGAAACCCAGCGCATGCTTGCGCATCGCGGCGACCGCGCGATCCAGCCGCGGATCGTCGATCCACGCGTCGTCCGGCAGATCCTGCAGCATCGGTCGCAAGCCGCGCGCCTTCGGCGCGGATGCAAACGCCGCGATTCGCGCCGGTGCGTCGTCGGCCTTCAGGTCGACCCAGCCGACCACCGCGCCGACGCTCGGCGTTTCAGCCGCGAGATCGAGCAGAAAGCGCGTATCGGCTTCGCTCGGCAGCGACTGCACGAGGACGGTGGTATCGATGCGCGCCGCGTCGAGCAGCGGCGCGAGATCGGCCGGGCCGAAGTCCCGGTGAATCGCATCGAGTTCGGCCGGCGGCCAGCAACCGGCTCGCGCACCGATGCGCCAGTAATGCTGATGGGCGTCGATCCGTGCGGTCATGCGCGTGCTCCCGGCACCGGCGCGTGCGCATCGATCAGACCTTCGTCGCGCAGCGCATCCCACAGCTCGGCCGGCGCGGGGCGCTCGAACCAGTCGATGTTCTGCTTCAACTGGGCCACGCTGCGCGCGCCGACCACGCACGACACGACGGCCGGATGGCCGAACGGAAACTGCAACGCAGCGGCGGGAAGCGGCACGTCGAAGCGGTTGCACAGCGCGCCGAGCCGCGTGGCCTTGTCGATCACGTCGGCGCTCGCGTCCGCATAGTCGAACTTGCCGTTGCCGGCGAGCAGGCCGGAATTGAACACGCCGCCGATCACGATCGCCGTCCCGTCACGCGCGCACGCGTCGAGCAGCGGTTCGAGCGCCGTCTGTTCGAGCAGCGTATAGCGGCCGGCCAGCAGCACCGCATCGAGTTCCGCTTCGTTCCGCGCGTCGGCCGCGACTTCCCATTCGTTCACGCCGAGACCGAACGCGCCGATCTCGCCGCCCGCGCGCAGCGCGTCGAGCGCGCGAAACCCGCCGCCACGCGTCAACTGTTCCCAGTAGTGCGCGTGACGATCGCCGTGCGTCATCGCGCCGATGTCGTGCACGTACAGCATGTCGACGCGCGCGAGCCCGAGCCGCTGCCGGCTGTCGTCGTGCGAGCGCATGATCCCGTCGTAGCTGTAGTCGTAGACCGGCCGGAACGGCAGCGGCTCGGCCCAGCCGTCGTCGCCCGGCTGCACGCTGGCGTCGGCGCGCATCAGCCGCCCGACCTTCGTGCTGAGCGTGAACGCGCGGCGCTCGCGCGGGGCGAGGCCGGCCCCCACGCGCCGCTCGGAAAGCGTGTAGCCGTAATACGGCGCGGTGTCGAAATAGCGCAGGCCGGCCGCCCACGCGGCGTCGACGAGCGCGGCGGCATCGGCGGCCGACATCGGCCGATAAAGGCCGCCGAGCTGCGAGCAGCCGAGGCCGAGCGCGGACACCGTCAGCCCGCTGCGCGGCAAGGTGCGCGTATCGTTTGCGTTCATGAGGCGTGACTGGATGCGGGGTAAAGGGATCAGTACAGGACGTTCTTCGCGGCTTGCGAATCGAGATTCTGCTTGTCGACCATCACGACGCCGGTATCGATCAGCTTCGGCGCGGGCTTGCGCTCGATCACGTCGAGCGCGGTACGCACGCCCTGGTTCCCCATCTGCCACGAGCCCTGCACGGCGATCGCCTGCACGGTGCCGTCGCGCACGAAGCCCTGCAAGTCCTCGTTGCCGTCGAAGCCGATCGCCACCACCTTGCCCGCCTTGCCGGACTGCTTCAGCGCCCGGCCCATGCCGACCGCGGTCGGCTCGTTCGCGCCGAAGATGCCCCTCAGGTCCGGGTTCGCCGACAGCACGTCGGTCGTCTGGTTCAGCGCGGTCGCCATTTGCGATTGCGAGTAGTAGGGGCCTACGACCTGCAGCTTCGAATGGCTCTCGAGGTACTTGCGGAACCCGCCGACGCGGCTGACCTCGGACCCCGCGCCCGGCACGTACGACATGATCGCGATCTTGCCGGACTGCCCGACGCGCTCGATCAGCGCCTTCGCGCACAGCGCGCCCGCCTTTTCGTTGTCGGTCGACAGGAACGCCTGGTAATACGGCTTGCCGGCGTCCGCGATCGCAGAGTCGATCAGCACGACGGGAATGTGCGCTTCCCACGCCTTCTTGATCGCGGGCACGAGCGCATCGGGATCGGACGGCGCGAGCACGATGCCCGCCACGTGACGCGTGACCGCGTTGTCGACCATGTTGACCTGCCCGCTGATATCGGACTCGGCCGCTGGGCCCTGGAACGTCATCGTGTAGCCCTTGGCGCCGTCGAGCGCCGCCTTCGCGCCCTTCTGCACGTTCTGCCAGTAGTTCGAATTGACCGTCTTGACGATCACCGCGATCTCGCCGCCCGCCGCATGCGCGCCGCTGCTGCATACCGCGAATACGCACGCCGATGCCGCCAGCAGGATGGATTTGTTCATGTCTCGCTCCGCTTCTCGTTGGTAGGGACTGCTTGCTGCCGGTCAGGGCCGGCGATTGCGCAACTGGTCGATCCACACCGTGCCGAGGATCACGACGCCGATGATGATCTGCTGGATGAAGCTCGACACGCCGTTCATGTTCAGGCCGTTGCGCAGCACGCCGATCACGAACGCGCCGATCGCCGTGCCGGAAATCGTGCCGACGCCGCCCATCAGCGACGTGCCGCCGATGACCGAACTGGCGATCGCGTCGAGCTCGTACATCACGCCTTCGTTCGGCTGCCCGGTGACGAGCCGCGACATCAGCACGCAGCCGGTCACGCCCGCGAGTGCGCCGGACAGCACGTAGGTGAACAGCTTCACGCCCTGCACGTTCACGCCCGACAGCCGCGCGGCTTCCGCGTTCGACCCGACCGCGTAGATATGCCGGCCGAGCGACGTTCTCGACAGCAGCACGGACACCACGACGAACAGCACGACCATGATCACGACCGGATACGGGATGCCGGGAAAGGTCGTGTCGGGGAACCCGTCCGCGCCGATGTGCGAGATCCGCAGCAGCGCGCCGTTGCCGAGCGCGCCGAACGCGTCGCCGAGATCCGAGACCGGCCGCGCGCCGGTGATCTGCAGCGCGATGCCGCGCGCGACGAGCATCATGCCGAGCGTCGCGATGAACGGCGGCAGGCCCATCTGCGTCACGCAGATGCCGTTGACGAGCCCGCACAGCGCGCCGACCAGGATGCCGGCCGCCATCGCGGCGGGCACCGGCACGCCGGCCTTGACCAGCAGCGCCGCGCACACGCCGGCCAGCGCGAGCACCGAGCCGACCGACAGGTCGATGCCGCCGGTGATGATCACGCAGGTGGCGGCCACGCCCAGATAGGCGATCGACGTGACCTGCAGGCCGACCGTCATCAGGTTGTCGACCGAGAAGAACGCCGCGCTCGATATCGAGAACGCGAACACGAGCACGACGAGACTGCCCAGCGCCGCGAACTTCTGGATCAGGTCGCGCCGCCGCTGTCGCGCCGCCCGTTCGTCGGCCTGGCTTCGATCGGATGTCATTTCAAGCATGGGAACGCCCCGACGCGTAGTGCATGATCTCCTCCTGACTGGTGTGTTGAGTGTCGAGCAACGCGGTCAATCGACCTTCGTGAAACACGGCGATCCGGTCGGTCATGCCAAGCAGTTCGGGCAATTCCGAACTGATCAGCACCACGCCGACGCCGTCGGCGGCGAGCCGGTCCATCAACCCGTAGATCGCGAATTTCGCGCCGACGTCGATGCCGCGCGTCGGCTCGTCGAAGAACAGGATCTTCGAGCCGCGGTACAGCCATTTGCCGATGACGACCTTCTGCTGGTTGCCGCCGGACAGGTTGCGCACGCGCTGGTGCACCGACGGCGTGCGAATCGCGAGGTCCTGCACGTAGCGGCGCGCGACGTCGAGCTCGTCGTCGAAGCGCAGGAATCCGAAGCGTGACGTGATGCCGCGCACGTTCGCGAGCGTGAGGTTCGCCGCGACGGGCATCGGCAGCGCGAGCCCCTCCTTCTTGCGGTCCTCCGACAGATACGCGATGCCGTGCCGGATCGCCTCGCGCGGCGAGCGGATCGTCACGGGCCGGCCGTGCAGCGCGATCGTGCCGCCGTCAATGCGATCCGCGCCGAAGATCGCGCGGGCGATCTCGGTGCGCCCGGCGCCCATCAATCCCGCGAAACCGAGGATCTCGCCGCGGCGCAGCGCGAACGACACCGGCCCGAACACGCCGTCGCGGCGCAGGTCGCGCACGTCGAGCAGCACGTCGTCCGTCGGCACCGATTGCCGCGACGGATACGCGTCGTCGAGCGTGCGTCCAACCATGCGCGCGACGATGTCGTCGATGCTCACGTCGGCGAAATCGTCCGTCGAGATGTGACGCCCGTCGCGCAGCACCGTCACGCGATCGACGATCTGCGCCATTTCGTCGAGCCGGTGCGAGATATACAGAATCGCCACGCCGTCGGCGCGCAGTTCCTCGATGATCCGAAACAGCTGCACCGTCTCCGCTTCCGTCAGCGACGACGTGGGCTCGTCCATGATCAGCACGCGCGCATCGTGCGACAGCGCCTTCGCGATCTCGACCATCTGCTGCTGCGCGATGGACAGCACGCCGACCTTTGTCGTCGGGGCCACGTTCAGCCCGATGCGCGCGATGCAGCGCGTCGCATCCGCGTTCATCCGTTTCGTATCGACGAACGGCCCGCGCCGCGGCTCGCGTGCGAGGAACAGGTTCTCCGCCACGCTCAGGTGCGGGACGAGATTGAGTTCCTGGTGAATGATCGAGATGCCGGCCGCCTGCGCTTCGGAAGCCGAACGAAATCGCACCGGCGCGCCGCGATAGTGAACGACGCCGTCGTCGGGCAGGTACTGGCCGCTGATGATCTTCATCAGCGTGGATTTGCCCGCGCCGTTCTCGCCGCACACCGCATGCACCTCGCCGCGGCGCAGGTCGAGGCGAATCCCGTCGAGCGCGAGGACGCCCGGGAAGCGCTTGCGAATCCCGTCCAGGCGCAGGATCTCCCGGTCGGCTTCGTCGTGCGCGGCCTGACCGGGCAGATTGCGAGGCATTGCCATTGCGTCTCCTTGGGGTGGATCGACCGCGGCACTATCTGGTCAGTCCAATTTGGATGAATTACAGCAATCAAACCAACTTTGGTCAAGCCAATTTAACTATTCACATCTGATCTTACCAATAGTGAAAACCCCGACATCCGGATGAACCTGCTGCCACACGGGGCAAAGCGGCAGGCGTGATAGACTCCGCGACACGCGCTTGCGCCGAAAGCGCATTGATCCCTATCACTCGCATGAAATCGACAGAACCCAAGCGGCTTTACCAATCGGTCGCGGCCCAGATCGTCGCGTTGATTCGCCAGGGCGAATTCGCGATCGGCGAGCGGCTGCCGCCGGAGCGGGAGCTGGCGCTGACGCTCGGCGTATCGCGCCCGTCGCTGCGCGAAGCGCTGATCGCGCTGGAAATCGGCGGGCAGATCGAGATCCGGATGGGCTCCGGCGTGTATGTGCGCGACACGGCGGCCGACGCGGTCGGCCCGATGGCCACGCTCGGCGACAGTCCGTCGGAATTGATGCAGGCGCGCGCGGCCGTCGAGGGCAGCGTCGCCGCGCTGGCCGCCGCGCGGATGACGGCCGCGATGCTCGAGCGCCTGCGCCGCACGGTGCAGCGCATGAAGCGGCTCGCGGAGGCCGGCAAATCCCCGGTCGAAGCCGACCGGCAGTTCCACATGCTGATCGCGGAAGCCGCCGGCAATTCGGTGCTCACCCGCTTCGTCGGCGAGCTGTTCGACAGCCGCCACGACCCGATCGCGACCGCGATGCGCGGCCATGCGGAGAATCCGCAGACGTGGACGGCGGCCGTGCGCGAGCACGAGGACGTGCTCGTCGCGTTGCAGGCCGGCGATCCGATCGCGGCCCAGACGGCCATTCGCGCGCACCTTCGCGCGTCCGAAGCGCGGTGGATCGAGGGTGGGCTGAAAGCCGATCCGGATTGAGCGGGCGCCGGCGCGCGTCGGCGAGGGCGCGGCAACGCGCTATTCGACGCCCTGCCACGCGGCCCGTTCGCTCGCCGTGCGGCGCGACGGCAGCGTGCGCGGCACCAGGCTCGTCACCAGCACCGCGCCGACCACCAGCAGCCCCGCGACCACCGCGAACCCGGCATACGGCGCGCCGGTACGTGCGAACAGGATGCCGACCAGCCACGAACTGAACGCGCCGCCGAGCGAACCCAGCATGCTGATCACCGCGATGCCGGCTGCCGCCGCGCGGCCGGTCAGCTGGGCAGCCGGAATCGTCCAGAACACGATCGGCACGGTGAACGCGCACAGCTGCGCGATCGCCAGCAACGCGACGGTGACTCCTACATGGCCGACCGAGAAGCGCAGGAGCAGCAGACTGCACGCGGTGACGAGCATGCAAGCCACCGTATGCCAGCGGCGCTCGCCGTATCGGTCGGAACTCCATGCGATCGCCACGTTGCCGATCATCGTGAACACGGAAATCAATCCGGACAACCAACCGATTCCGGTAACGCTCGCGACCCCGGCCGCCTTCAGCACCGTGGGCGACCAGAACGTCACCGTCCCCATCCCGACGTAGACGCAGAAATAGATCGCCGCCAGCCCCAGCACGCGCGCGTGGCGAACGATGTCGAGCACGCCCGTTCGGTCATGGCCGACCACGGCCGACGCCCGCTCCGCGTCCAGATCGCGCAACAGCGCCTGCCGGTCCGCAGGCGACAGCCATGCCGCCCGTTCCGGCCGGTCGCTCAGCATCAGCGGCGCAACCAGCCCGAGCGCAATGGCCGGCAATCCCTCGATCAGGAACAGCCACTGCCATCCGCGCAACCCCATCGTGTCCTGCAGGTGCGCCATGATCCAGCCGGACAGCGGTCCGCCGATCATCCCCGCGACCGGAACGGCGAGCAGCAGCACGCTGTTGACGCGGGCGCGCACCCTATCCGGAAACCAGTACGACAGGTACAGGATCAGGCCCGGAAAGAAGCCGGCCTCGGCGGCGCCGAGCAGAAACCGCACCACGTACAGCGACACGCTGCCGGTCACGAACATCTGCGCGACCGTGCACAGGCCCCACAGCGCCATGATCCGCATCAGCGTGCGGCTCGCGCCGATGCGCGCCAGCAGCAGGTTGCTCGGCACCTCGAACGCGGCGTAACTGATGAAGAAGATGGCCGTCGCGGAGCCGAATACGGCTTCGCTCAAGCCGAGATCCTGCAGGAACTGCAGCTTGGCGAACCCGATGTTGACGCGATCGATGAAGTTGACGACGTAGCAGACGAACAGAAACGGAATCACGCGCAGCGCGATCCGGCGATACAACAAGGCAGGGGGTGACTCGGACATGGACCGCTCCCGGTATGTGGACAAGCGTCACGAACAGGCGAGGCGTTGCGGGGTAATTATACAAATCCCGTATTTCGGGATTTATTGGTAGTTAACACGAGAGGAGGAATCGCGCGTAGCCTGGGCCATGACGTGAATCGGCATCCGACAGTTTTGTAAGAAAATACCGATGGTGCGCGATCGTGTTGACCATGAAGCCCCCGTTACTCGGCAGCGCGTGACGCCATGTGCAAATCCCACCGCAAAAATAAGTTTAATCCCCTATAATGAGATTTTAAAAAATAGGGTTGTCAACGACATTCGTCAGTCGATATCGCCCGGCACCCCCGAATTTCTTTCGGTTTGGCTATGCGCCGCCGCCCTCCGCGGGCCGCTCGCTCGACAAACGCCACCGGACTTTTCGATCGCGTCACGCGGTGTTTTTTTCTGGATATGATCGTCGGCAGGACTGACCGCGTCGCACCGCGCGTTCGGAAAGCCATCCGGGCGGCGCGCGCATGGCGCGATCGCGCTGCCCGCGCCGGCAGCATGAGCCGGCTTCGGCCGGCATCGAATTTGAAACGGGATGCATTCGCCACGCCATGAACCTGCGCGCTGAAACACTGTGCTTCTCGGATGTGTTCCTCCATTCCCAGGCGATCGTGAACTGGTCGCAGCACTACGACCAGATCAGTCCGGGCACCGCGACGACCACGCTGCGCCAGGTCGCCGGCCAGCGTTTTCACGTCTTTCGCGAACGCATCAACCAGCGCGTGATGCAGCACGGCCTCGCGCCGCGCGACCGGCTCTGCTTCGCGCTGCCGATCGCCAGTGCGGTCGCGCCCGTGGTCCAGGGGCGCACCGTCGAGCGGCCGAGCCTGCTGACGCTTCGCGGCGGCGAGGAATTCGTCGCCCACCTGCCGTGCGACACCGAGGTGCTCGCGTTCACGATCGACCGCACGCTCGCGGCCGATCGCGAGGTGGACGAACTCGCGAACCTGCCCGCACGTTTCCTGAAGCAGCCGGTGCTGCCGATCTCGCCCGCACGCTACCGCAACGCGCTGGACGGCCTCGAACGCGTGCTCGGCCAGGCGCTCGACAGCGGTTCGCTCACCGCGCGCGATGCGTTCGACGAACGCGTGCTCGCGCACAGTCTGGTCGGCATCCTGCTCGACCTCGTGCAGCCCGACGACCCGGATGCCGGTGCGCTGCCGTCGGCCTCGACGCAAAGCTACATCGTGCGGCGCAGCCAGGAAATCGCGCTGGAATCCGACGACGTACCGACGGTCATCGATCTCTGTCATCACCTGCGGATCAGCCGCCGCACGCTGCAATACAGCTTTCAGAACGTGGTCGGCACCACGCCGACCGCCTATCTCCGCTCGATCCGGCTGAACGCCGTGCGCCGCTTCCTGATGACGACGCCCGACACGATGCGGATCGGCGACGCGGCGGCGCAATTCGGCTTTTGCCACTTCGGACGCTTCTCCGCGTACTACCAGCAGCATTTCCACGAACTGCCGTCGCACACGCCGCGCCTGAGCTGAGCCCGCGACAGACGCATGGCGGCGTCGCATCCGGGTAATCCCCTGCCGCCCCCGCCCATGCGGATTGCCGATTACGGACAACGCCCGTTTTTTCGGCACCGTAAATTTTGTCGTCGGCCCTGCTCGCATGCGCTGCACCGCATCGAGCGGCCGTCCAAGCGCATACCTGTGTCGTCGGCGGAGGTCGGCATCGATTGCCGGCACGTCAGGATCGGCGCGCGGCACGGGGATATCGATCAGGCATGCCGGTGTCGACTCCTGACGGACGAGCCGGCCAGCGGGACCCATCATGAACGAATCGTCACCCCGGTCCGAAGCGGGGCTCAGCAAGAACGCCGTCGGACTCTCCCACATCGTCTTCTTCGTCGTCGCCGCGGCCGCGCCGCTCACCGCGATGGTCGGCGCGACGCCCGCGGCATTCTCGCTCGGCAACGGCCCCGGCGTGCCCGGCGTATTCGTGCTGGCCGGCGTCATGTACCTGATCTTCAGCATCGGCTATGCGGCGATGAGCCGGCACATCTCCAATGCGGGCGCGTTCTACGCGTACATCGCGAACGGGCTCGGACGCCCCGCCGGCGTGGGCGGCGCGTTCGTCGCGATCGTCGCGTACAACGCGGTGCAGATCGCGATCTACTGCGTGTTCGGCTTCTTTCTGAACGACAGCATCCAGCGGCACTACGGCGTCGACGTGCCGTGGTGGGCGTTCGCGCTCGCGTGCGTCGTCGCGGTCCACTTCTGCGGCGCGCGGCGCATCGAGTTCAGCGGCCGGCTGCTCGGCATGCTGATGATCGGCGAAATCGCGATCGTGATGCTGCTCGATCTCGCGATCGTCGTGCACGGCGCGAGTGCCGGCGGCTTCAGCGCGAAACCGTTCAGCCCCGCGATGGTGTTCGCGCCCGGGCTCGGCACCGCGCTCGTGTTCGTGCTCGGCTCGTACATGGGCTTCGAGGCGACCGCGATCTTCTCCGAGGAGGCGCGCGACCCGAAGCGCACGATTCCGCGCGCCACCTACCTCGCCGTGATCCTCATCATGGCGTTCTACGCGCTGTCGTCGTGGGCGATCGTCGAGGCGTGGGGCGAGCGCGCGATCGCCGCGCAGGCCGCGCGCGATCCGGCCAATCTGTGGTTTGCCGTCAGCGGCCGGCTGCTCGGCAGCATCGCGACGGACGCGATGAACGTGCTGCTCGTCACGAGCCTGTTCGCGGCCATCCTGTCGTTCCACAACACGATCACGCGCTATTTCTACGCGATGGGCCGCGAACGCGTGCTGTGGCGCAAGCTCGGCCATACGTGCCCGGTGCATCGTTGCCCGGACGTCGCCGGCAAGGTGCAGACGCTGATCGCGCTCGCGGCCATCGCCGGGTCGGCCGCGTTCCGCCTCGATCCGTTCGCGGTCGTGTTCTCGTGGATGAGCGCGCTGGCCACGATCGGCATCATCGCGGTGCAGATCCTGGTGGCGGCGTCGGTGATCGCGTTCTTCGCGCGCGATCACCGCGACGCCGGCGTCGTGCACCGCCTGATCGCGCCGCTCGTCAGCATGATCGCGCTCGGTGCGTGCCTCGTGCTCGTCGTGCGCAACCTGTCCGTGCTGAGCGGATCGGATTCGACCTTCGTCGCGATGTTTCCGTATTTCCTCGTCGCCGTCGGTGCGCTCGGCATCCGCGCCGCGCTGCGGTTGAAGCGCAGCGACCCGGACCTGTATCGCGAACTCGGGCGCGCCGCCCAGTAGCCGCCGACCGGACGGTGCCGCGCCGCACCGTCGTCTCATTGTTCGCTTCCCGCGCATTTCCCGCTGCCGACGCGATTCTCGATGCGTCGCGCCGGCACGGGTATTCCCTATCCCGATCGCGCCGCAACGATTGCCGATAGCGGACAAGGCGCGCGTTTTCATCGACATACAGTGAATGCGACGTCGAAGCCTGACGGTGGCCGTTGTCATCGCCCTCACCCGTTCGGCCCGACGATTCGCCCCTGGGAAACACGGAACACCATGATGAAAATTCAGAATCTGATCGACGGCAGGCATTGCGACGCAGCGGCCGGCCGTACCTTCGAAAAGCTGGCGCCGGCGACCGGCGACTACGTGGCCGCCGTGCCCGCATCGACCGCCGAAGACGTCGATCGCGCGGTGCGTGCCGCGCACGCCGCGCTGCACGGCGACGCGTGGGCCCGCGCGGGCGGCTCGGCGCGCGCGCGCTGGCTGCTTCGGCTGGCGGACCTGGTCGAGCGCGACCGTGACGCACTGGCGGAATGCCTGGCCGTCGAACAAGGGCGCCCGCTTGCCGAGATGCGGATGATGGACCTGCCGATGTGCATCGACACGCTGCGCTATTTCGCCGGCTGGGCCGACAAGCTCGAGGGCCGCACGATTCCGACCGACGGCTTCATGGGCCGCCCGACGCTCAGCTACACGCGGCGCGCGCCGGTGGGCGTCGCCGGTCAGATCATCCCGTGGAACGCGCCGTTGATGATCGCGGTGTGGAAGCTCGCGCCGGCGCTCGCGGCCGGCTGTCCGGCGGTCATCAAGCCGTCGGAGGACACGCCGCTGGCCGTCGCCCGGCTCGGCGAACTCGTCTGCGAAGCCGGCCTGCCCGCCGGGGTCGTCAACATCGTGCACGGCGTCGGCGCGGAAGTCGGCGCCGCGCTGGTCGCGCACCCGCTCGTGAACAAGATCAGTTTCACCGGCAGCACCGAAGTCGGCCGCGCGATCGCGGGCGTGGCAGCGAAGACCTTCAAGCGCGTCACGCTCGAACTCGGCGGCAAGGCCGCGCAGATCGTGTTTGCGGATGCCGATCTCGACCGGGCGATTCCGTCGCTGATGGCCGGCATGTTCGCGAACCAGGGGCAGACGTGCGCGGCCGGCTCGCGCGTGCTCGCACATCGCTCGATCGCGCAGGCACTCGAAGAACGGCTTGCCGACGCAGCTCGCGCGATGCGCGTCGGTCCGCCGTCGGAGCCCGGCGTGCAGATGGGTGCGCTGATCAACCCGCGCCACCTCGCGCGGGTACGCGCGCTCGTCGACGGCGCGCTCGCCGAAGGCGCGGTGATGCTCGCCGGCGACGAGCAGGTGCCGCCGCGCGGCTGCTTCATGCGCCCGACGATTCTGGGCGGCGTTCATCCGGGCATGCGGATCGCCCGCGACGAGGTGTTCGGCCCGGTCGGCATGGTGATGCCGTTCGAGACCGAGGACGACGCCGTCCGCATCGCCAACGACACGCCGTTCGGTCTCTCCGCTTCGGTGTGGACGCAGGACGTCGGCACCGCGCACCGCGTCGCCGAGCGGCTCGACGTCGGCGCGGTCGCGATCAATGCGTGGAGCCCGATCGACGCGCGCCTGCCGTGGGGCGGCACCAAGCAAAGCGGGATCGGGCGCGACCTGTCGAAGGCCGCGCTCGATTCGTATCTCGAGGAAAAGATCGTCACCGCAGCCCTGTGACCCGACGGCGCACACCGCGCCCCAACCCTGTTCAAGTACTTCGCAAGAGAGACGAGAGACACCATGGACTATCAAAAGCGTCAAAAACGATTCTGGCACCCGATGAGCTCGGCGGCCGCCGGGCATACGACTCCCACCGTGATCATCGAGCGCGGCGACGGCAACTACGTGTACGACGTCGACGGCCACCGCATGCTCGACGGCGTCGGCGGACTGTGGAACGTCAACGTCGGCCACAACCGGCCGGAAGTGAAAAGCGCGATCGCGCGGCAGATGGACGCGCTGTCGTACTACCAGACCTTCGACGGCGTCGCCCATCCGCGCGTCTACGATCTGGCCGACCGCCTGTGCGCGATGTTCGCGCAGGAAGACATGCAGCGGGTGATGTTCGGCAGCGGCGGCTCCGACGCGATCGAGACCGCGCTCAAGATGGCGCGCCAGTACTGGGTCGCCGCGGGCGAGCCGTCGCGCACGAAATTCCTGTCGCTGCGCAACGGCTATCACGGCGTGCACATGGGCGGCACGTCGATCGGCGGCAACGGCGTCTACCATTACAATCATGGCCCGCTGCTGCCCGGCTGCGTGCTGCTCGACACGCCCTGGCTCTATCGCAATCCGTGGAATTGCGACGATCCGCAACAACTCGTCGAGCACTGCATCCGGCAGCTCGAGGAAACGATCGCGTTCCACGGCCCGCAGACCATCGCCGCGTTCGTCGCCGAACCGGTGCAGGGCGCCGGCGGCCTGATCGTCCCGCCGGCTGATTACTGGGCGCGCGTGCGGGCCGTGTGCGACCGTAACGGCATCCTGCTGATCGCGGACGAGGTGGTCACCGGCTTCGGCCGCACCGGCAGCCTGCTCGGCAGCCGCGGCTGGGGCGTCGCCGCCGACATCCTGTGCGTCGCCAAGGGCATTTCCGCCGGCTACGTGCCGCTCGGCGCGACGCTGTACAACGGGCGCATCGCCGACGCGATCGAACATGGCGCGGGCTTCTCGCACGTGGTCATGCACGGCTATACGTACAGCGGGCATCCGCTCGCGTGCGCCGCGTCGCTCGCGGTGCTCGACATCGTCGAGGCCGAGGATCTGCCGGGCAATGCGGCGCGGGTCGGCCAGCGCCTGCTCGAGCAATTGCTGCCGCTGGAGGCCGACTTCGAGACCGTCGGCGACGTCCGCGGCAAGGGGCTGATGCTGGCGCTCGACCTGGTGACCGACAAGGCCAGCCGCACGCCGCTCGATCCGGGCAAGGGGTTCGCCGCCCGCGTGGCCGATGCCGCGCGCCGGCGCGGCGTGCTGGTGCGGGCGATCGCGAACAAGGTGGTGATGTCGCCGCCGCTGACGCTGCGGCAGGACGAAGCCGACTTCATCGCGGTGACGCTGCGCGAGGCGTTGCAGGAGTGCTGCGCGGAATCGACGGCGATCGCCTGAGCGCGCGAACCGGCCCGGCGCACGGGCCTTTCGTCGAAGACTCGTGCGCATCGCCATCCGGCCTCGGTTCGACGAAGATCGCCGCGGGGCGCCGAAGTCGACGATCGGCATCCCGCGTGCCCCGTTTCGTTTAAAAGGAAGACAAATCAAATGGAAAACCAGGCCATCGCATTCCCCGCGGAGAAATACCCGCTCGCGCTTCGGTTGCTGCACTGGGTCAGGGCGATCCTGATCGGCGCGCAGCTGTGGACCGGCTGGACGATGGTCCGGCTCGACGACAACCTGCCGGCCAAGTTCGACTGGTACTACCCGACGCACAAGGAATTCGGCGTGCTCACGCTGCTGGTGGTCGTTACGCAACTGGCGATTCGCTCGATGAAGCCGTTGCCGCCGCTGCCTTCCACGCTGCCAACGCTCGATCGCACGCTCGCCAGGATCGGCCACTACCTGCTGTATGCGCTCGCGATCATCGTGCCGCTGATGGGCTATTCGATGTCCAGCACGTATACGCAGAGCGACGGCGTGCCGTTCTTCTTTTTCCGCGTACCCGAGTTGCTGCCGAAGAACGACCATTGGTTCGAGGCGTTTCAATGGCTGCACAAAACGCTCGCCTATATGTTGCTCGCGCTCATCGTGCTGCATGTGCTTGGCGCGCTGAAACACCGGTTCTTCGACCGCAACCCGGAAAACGACGTGCTGCGGCGGATGCTGTAACGCCGCCGCCACGCGGAACCGCGCGCCCGGCGAGGTTCCGTATTCGGTCCGCCCGATCGCGGCGGGTCTCTTTTCTTCAAATTTAATATTTCGTTTTACTAACGACAAGCGGACCCGCTACACGCGTCCGGTGCTGACGTATGCCGTCGGAAACCGCACCGCGCCGCGTGGGCCGTCCACACCTGGAGATCGACGATGAAGAAGATGATGGCGGCCGTATCGGCCGCGAGCGCGATGGGATTCGGCCTGACGGCCCATGCGCAAAGCACCGTGGCGCTGTACGGCCTGATCGACGAAGGCGTCAACTTCACGAGCAACGCCGGCGGCAGCAACGCTTACCAGATGGTCAGCGGCGATACCGTCGGCAGCAACTGGGGGCTGAAAGGCACCGAGGATCTCGGCGGCGGGCTCAGAGCGCTGTTCCAGCTCGAGAACGGCTTCAACGCGAGCACCGGCGCGCTCGGCGTGACGTCGCGGATGTTCGGCCGGCAAGCCTACGTCGGGCTCGATTCCGACCGGTTCGGCACGCTCACGTTCGGCCGCCAGTACGACCCCACGCTCGACATGTGGAGCCCGTTCACGGCCACCGGCAACTGGCTCGGCGACTTCGGCGCGCACCCGTACGACAACGACAACGCCGACTGGGACTACCGCATCCAGAACAGCGTCAAATACGTGTCGCCCTCCTACGCCGGCTTCAAGGGCGAAGTGCTCTACGGGCTCGCGAATCAGGCGGGGGGCTTCGCGCGGAACCGCGTTTATAGCGCCGCCGTGCAGTACCAGGCGGGCGCGTTCTCCGCCGCCGTCGCGTACCTGAAGGCCAACAACGGTGGCGCGACCGCGGGCGGTGCATTGTCGAGCGACGATACGGTCTTCAGCGGCCGCTCGCAGCAGAACATCGATGCCGGCATGTCGTACAAGTTCAGCGACACGCTGACGCTGTCCGCCGCGTATTCGCACGTCGACGTGACCAACCCCGAGTCGAATCTGTACTTCGCGAACCAGCCGGCCGCAGGCTCGCAGCACGCGTGGAAGTTCGACAACTTCGAGGTCAACGGCCAGTATTTCTTCCGGCCGGACCTCTGGCTCGGCGCCGCCTATGCCTACACGCATGCGCATGTCGCGACGACGGCAGGCGATGCGTCGCCGAGCTGGCATCAGATGTCGATGATGCTCGACTACGATCTGAGCAAGCGGACCTCGACGTACATCCAGGGCGCGTACCAGCATGCAACCGGCCATACCGGCACCGACTTCGACTACGCGCACGTGCTGGGCACGGCCGGACAGTCGTCGGGCCGCAACCAGCTGGCGTTGCGCGTCGGGATGATGCATCGGTTCTGAACCGGGTGGGGAAACACGGGCTCTCGCGCGACGGACGCGGCAGCCCGTGTTTCTCGCGCATCGTCAGAACTGATGCCGCAGGCCGAGCCGAACCGCGGTCTGCGTCGAACCGGACGCCGCCCCGCCGAGCGCCGCCTCGACCTGCGCGCCATACGCACTGTCGTGCCCGCGTGCGAATACCGCGTAAAGGCCGGACCGCTTCGACAGCGAATAGTCGGCGCTCAACGTGATCTGGTTGGCCGAGCCGATGTCGCCGCCGCGCTGCTGGTACTGGAAGCCGCCGCCCAGTTGCAACGCCGGCGTGACCGCATAGGTCAGCCCGGCGTCATAGGTGGTGGCCCGCAGCGGCGCGGCAGCGCTGATCCGCACGTCCGACACCATGCCGAAGACACGAAACGGCCCGACGTTGTAGCCTGCGCCGCCCGAGACATTGCGCAGATTGCCACCGGCAGTTACATCGTGCTGGCCGAAATAAGCGAGCGCGGCGCTGAACGCGCCTTGCGTGTAGGACAGCATCGCGCTTTGCACGCTGCTGCGCGCGACCGTGCCGGGCACGTTGCCGAATCCCCACAGGCCGCCGAACGACAATCCGCCGAACGTCGGGCTCACGTACTTCACCGCATTGTTCACCTGGACGCCCCATACGCGGTTGTCGAGCGCGCCGCCCGCCGACGCGTTCGCGGGCAAGCCCCACGCGAGCAGGCCGGCCGGCGTGTTCGCACCGGTTGCAAAAGCCGGCATGAGATCGCCGACGAAATCGAACTGGCGCCCGAGCGTCACGGTCCCCCAGTCGCCGCCGAGCCCGACGTACGCTTGCGAACTGAATGCGGAGCCGGGTACGGTCAGCGCACCGTCGGACGTCTGGAACTGGCTTTCGAGCCGGAAGACCGCATAGTCGGCGCCGCCGAGATCCTCCCTGCCCGTCACGCCCCACACGTCGTTGCGCGACACGCCGGCCTGCAACGCGATCTGACGTCCGCCGCGCGGGGCGGACGCCACGTCGTTCGTATAGGTCACGCCCGTGTCCAGCGAACCGTAGAGCGTCACGCTCGATTGCGCGAACGCCGGTGCGACGGCACCGCAGCCGCACCATGCCACCATCCGGAACCACCGTTTCATCTGCTTCTCCTCATCGAATTTTCCCGGACGATGCACGCGTGAACCGGCCGGCGCGGCAGCAACATCGATCCAGTGCGATTTCATTGTCTAAAATAGGAATCCATATCAATCGATGGCGAAGCGAGTCACGTCGATGCGCCGGCACGCATACCATACAAGCATCGACGCGGTTCCCGGTGCCGCCCGCACGACTTAAGTTAGACTACGGCCTGTCGCCCGCCGCGCTGCATTTCGTGCCGCAGCGCGGCAACCCGAAACCGCACTCGCCCTTCACGTTCCCTAGCCGCAAGCCGTCTGATCCCGGATTACGTCATGTCGAGCCTCACCAAAATGCTGTCCATCCTCGACGTCTTCTCTTCGTCGGCGACGTCGATGACCGCCGAGGAAATCGCCGAACACATGGGCTTTTCGCGCACCACGTGCTATCGCTACGTGAAGGAACTGGCATCCGTCGGCCTGCTCGTCGGCACCAACGGCCGCTATACGCTGGGCCCGCGCATCATCCATCTCGACTACAACATGCGGCAGTCGGACCCGACGCTCACCGCCGCGAAGCCCGTGATCCAGAAGCTGGTTCAGGTCACCGGCGGCGATGCGCTCGTGTCGACGCTGTTCGACGAACAGATCATCAACGTGATGCACGAAACCGGCGCCGAGAACCTGCAACTCGGTTTCGGCCGCGGCCGCATCATGCCGCTGTTCCAGGGCGCGTCGTCGAAAGTGATCGTCGCCGCGATGTCGCGCGCGCGGCTGAAGCGCCTGCACGAACGCCACAACGCCGAGCTCGGCGAGTTCGCGAGCGACTGGACGCAGTTCTGGCGCGCGTGCCAGCAGATCGTCGACGCGGGCTACTGGATCTCGCGCGGCGAACTCGATGAAGGGTTCGTCGGCATCGCCGCGCCGATTCGCACGGCCAGCAGCGGCGAGGTCAACAGCAGCCTGTCGCTGGTCTTTCGCGCCGAACACTTCGCGCTGTTCGACGAGCACGTGCTCGGCAAGCTGCTGATCGACGCCACCGCGCAGATCGGCGACGCGACCTGAGCATGCGACCGTCGTCGCGCGCGACGGTCGACCGACATCCGGTCAGTTCATCTGCGTGATGAATTTGGTGACCAGATAACCGTCGAACGTCTCCATTCCGCCCTCGCTGCCGAAACCGCTGTCCTTCACGCCGCCGAACGGAATCTCCGCCGGCCCCATCCCGAAGTGATTGATGTTGACCATGCCGGCTTCGAGCGCGCGGCCGATCCGGTGCGCATCGCGCGCCGACGTCGTGAACGCGTACGACGCAAGGCCGAACGGCAAGCGGTTCGCTTCGTCGAGCGCATCGTCGAGCGCGTCGAACGGCACGATCCCGACGATCGGGCCGAACGGCTCTTCGTTCATCAGCCGCGTGTCGCGCGCCGGTCCCAGTACGACCGTCGGCGCGAAGTAGTGCCCTGGTCCGGCCACGCGCGTCCCGCCGCATGCGATCTTCGCCCCTTTCGTCTTTGCGTCGGCAACGAACGCGTCGATCTCGGATACGCGTCGCGCATGCGCAAGCGGCCCCATCGTGGTCGCCTCTTCCAGCCCGTAGCCGACGCAAATCTTGCCGACCGCTTCCAGATACGCGCCGACGAACCGGTCGAACACCGCACGCTGCACGAAGAACCGCGTCGGCGACACGCAAACCTGCCCCGCATTGCGAAACTTGTACGCGGCCAGCATCGTCGCGGCGCGGTCGATATCGGCGTCCGCACAGACCAGCACCGGCGCATGCCCGCCCAGCTCCATGGTCATGCGCTTCATGTGCGACGCGGCGAGCGCCGCCAGTTGCTTGCCGACCGGCACCGAACCCGTGAACGAGATCTTGCGCACGAGCGGCGACTCGATCAGCTGCCTCGACACGTCGGCCGGCACGCCCCAGACGATGTTCAGGCAGCCCGCGGGCAAGCCGGCGTCGTGAAAGATCCGCGCGAGCGCGACGATCGCGCTCGGCGATTCCTCCGGCCCTTTCAGCACCAGCGTGCAGCCCGACGCAAGCGCGGCCGCGATCTTGTGCATCGCCTGGCTGAACGGAAAATTCCACGGCGAGAACGCCGCGCACACGCCGATCGGTTCGCGCAGCACCGTCTGCGCGACGTCCGGCGAGCGCGACGGCACGACGCGGCCATAGGTGCGACGCCCTTCCTCCGCATGCCATTCGAGCTGCTCGGCCGACGACACGACCTCGGCAATCGCCTCGCGAAGCGGCTTGCCCTGGTCCATCGTGATGTGGCGGCCGATCGCCGGCGCCCGCTCGCGCACCAGCGCAGCTGCGCGGCGCAGGATGTCCGAGCGCGCGAGCGGCGACTCGCGGCGCCACGTCGCGAACGCACGATGCGCGGCGCGCACCGCGGCGTCGATATCGTCCGGCGTCGCATGCGGCAAGTCGCCGAGCACGCTGCCGGTTCCCGGATCGAGAACGGGCTGCGTGCGCCGGCCATCGGCCTGAAGGAACCGGCCGTCGATATACAGATGGAGCGACGCGTAATCGCGTTGCGCATCAGGCGTCATGCGGGAAGTCAGCGGCGTAAACGGGATCAAGACGGATACCTCGGTAGAGACTGTACGATAGGCCGGACATGCAACGAACGCGCATCACGCGGCCGATGGCGGTGCACGCAGCAGACCGCCGATTTCCTGTCGGAGAATCTGGTTTTCCTGCCGGACGAGCAGATGCCGGACCTTGCCGCGAAACGTCCTGAAGTCGGGATCGGCCATCAGCACGGCACGACGCCGCGCCCGATCGTCCAGCGAATCGAACGCCCACAGATAGACGAGCTGATTCAGCGGTCCGACTTCCGTCGCGAAACAGCCGACCATCGTGCCGAGCGCGTGCTCCTGCGGCGCGCGGCCGCACTCCGCATAGAGCCGCAGATACTCGGCGACGCCGCCCGGCACCAGCGTGTACGTGCGTTGCTCAACAAACATCCGCGGTCTCCCGTTGTCGCGGCGCAAACGCCTGGAACGCCGCGGTCACGCCTGCGATGCCGGCGGCGTCCGTCTGCGCGGCCACGTAGCGGTCGGGGCGCACGACCACGAGCGGGCCGCGATGCCGGTCGAACCATGCCGCCAGCGCGTTGTCGACGTCCTCGACGCACACGCTGCCGTGGGCGCTCGTCACGCGCCGCGCGCGGCCCGTCCCGCTGCGCGAGCGGTTGACCTGAACGAAGGTCGCGCCCAGCGCCGTCCAGTACGCGCGATCGTCGTCGCTCAGGCACGCCTGCGGATCGCATTGCCAGCCGACGATCGAAAACCATGGGCCGAGCACGTCGTCGAGCTTGCGGCGCACGCCGTCGGCCGTTTCGACGTCGGGCTGCGCGATCATCCTGCCCGCCGCGTCGCCCGGCGCGCCCGGCAGCACGACGCCGCGCGTATAGCTCGGCATCGGCTTGAACCGCATCTGCAGCACGTAGTCCTTCAGGCCCGGCGCATACCGCGCGAGCCCGAGGAACCGGTCGCGCAGAAACGCGACGACCCGGTTGGTCGGCATCAGCATCGCACCGAACGTGTCCGCGAGATCGATCATCGCCTTCGCGTGGTCGCGGCGTTCCGATTCGTAGGTAGCGATCACGCCGGGATCCAGCGTGCCGTTCACGACGCCTGCGAGTTTCCACGCGAGATTGCCGACGTCGCGCAGGCCGGCGTTCAGGCCCTGGCCGATCCACGGCGGGCTCAGGTGGGCAGCATCGCCGACGAGCGCCACGCGGCCCGCCACGAAACGCTCGGCCACGCGAGAATGGTGCGTATAGGTCCGCGCGCGCACGATCTCGATACGATCGACGTCGTCGACGTACGGCGCGATCAGCGCACGGATCGATTCCGGCCGCGCGATCGCCTCTGCGTCCTCGTGCGGGAATACGAGAAACTCCCAGCGCCGGAAATTGAACGGCAGATAGATGCACACGTTCGGGCGGCGCGGGTCGCAGTTCAGCGCCGTGCACGGCTGGTCGAGCCCGGCATTCTTCACGTCGACCACGACCCATTTGATCGGATGCGTCGTGCCGGCCAGCTTGATGCCGAGCCAGTCGCGCATCGGGCTGCGTCCGCCGTCGGCCGCCACCACGTAGTCGGCGTCGAGCGCATACTGCCTGCCGTCGGCGGCGCGCACCTGCAACGTGACGCATCGGTCGTCCTGTTCGACGCCGACCACTTCCTCGCCGGTCCGCAGCGCTACGTGCGGATAGCGCGCCAGCCCCGCGCGCAGCGTGTGTTCGGCCAGTTGCTGCATGAAGATGTTGCGCCGCCACCAGCCGAATTCGCGTATCGACGGGCGGATGTCGGCAAAGCATTCGCCGTTCGCCTTGAACATGCGCAACGGCACGTTCTGGATGATGTCGCGGCTCAATTCGTCGGCGAGCCTCGCGGTCTGGAACATCCGCAATGCTTCGTCGTCGATGCCGACCGCGCGCGGAAAATCGACGACGTCCGCCGCCTTCTCGATAATCACCGTCGCGACGCCGTAAAGGCCCAGCAGATTCGCCATCGCGACGCCGTTCGGCCCCGCGCCGACGATCGCGACCGACGTCCGGTTCCGGTTGTTCGCTTTCATTCGCCCACGCCTCCGCTGCGCCATGCAGGATCCTCGAGACGATCGAGCCACGACCGCAACGCGCGATTGAACGCATCGGGTTGATCGTCGTGCACGTAATGCGTCGCGCCGGGAATGTCGATCCGCTCGATTTCCGCATTGGCGGCCGCCATTTCGGCCGCCACGTCCGCGGACAGGAAATCCGAGTCGCCGCCGCGCACCAGCAACGTGGGCACGTGCAGGTTGAGGATCAACGGCCACAGATGGACGAGCTGCTCCGGCGTCGCCGCCAGCCGTGCGGCCGCAATTCCTTGCGCGTCGTGCCGCCAGACGATCCGGCCCGGCTCGCCTTCTTTCAGCGAATGCGCGATGCGCGAATCGAGCGCGGATTCCGCGATGTTCGGCCGCTGGCGCCGCCAGAACGCGCGTGCGTCGTCCCACGACGCGAACGCGTCCGGCGTTTCCTGCAGCTCGCGCTTGATGCGCTCGGAACCCGGCGAGCCGGCCGACGCGCCGGGGCCCATGTCCTCGATCACGAGGCCCGCGAGCCGTTCGGCGTGCCGTTCGGCGTGCCTTTCGGCGTACCGTTCCGGCTGCGCCGCCGCGTAGACGAATGCATTGGCGCCGCCCATCGAGTGCCCGACCAGCACGAATCGTCGCAGGCCGAGCGCGCGCACCAATGCGTCGAGATCGCGCACGTAGGCCGCCGCGTAGTAGTCGCGCCGCGGATCCCAATCGCTGAGCCCGCGCCCGCGCTGATCAAGCGCGACGACCCGGTAGCGGTCGGCCAGCGCAGCGGCGACGGGCGCCCAGGTATGTGCGTAACTGCGCAGGCCGTGCAGCATCACCACGGTCGGCGCATCGTCGCGCCCCCAGCTCACGTAGTGCAGCCGCAGTCCATCGTTGTCGATCCATCCATCGTTGACGGACGCCGTGTTCATCATCTGCTCCTCGCCCGACATGCGCGCTCAGACCAGACCGTCGCGACCGACGATCTCGCTCGCCTTCAGCCCACCGAGCCGCGCATGCAGCCG
This sequence comes from Burkholderia sp. CpTa8-5, assembly GCF_017815045.1. Classification (NCBI taxonomy): domain Bacteria; kingdom Pseudomonadati; phylum Pseudomonadota; class Betaproteobacteria; order Burkholderiales; family Burkholderiaceae; genus Burkholderia; species Burkholderia sp. CpTa8-5. The sequence goes on along the minus strand of NZ_JAGIQD010000001.1, from coordinate 462,956 downwards.
GCCGCGTGTCGCGAACGCGAAGATCACCAGCACTTCGTCGTCGTTCGGCGCATCGGGAAACAGACACGTCACCGTGTCGTAGTGCGAGCGCACGTAGAGCGCATCCTTGTGCGCGAGCGGCACGTCGATCACCGTATTGATCGGGCCGCGCTTGCCGCTCGACGGCACCCACGATTTGCCGCCGCCCAGCGCCGCGCGGATCGGCTCCGCGAAGATCGACGTGAGGAACGCGTTGCCGTGTTCGTATTCGCCGGCCGAACCGACCAGGCACGCCTTGCCGTAGCTCTCGATCGCGCGGCCGTCGGCGAGCGACTCGATGCGTCGCGCAAACTCCTTGCCGAGCGCGGGCGACGGACGCACGAGATCGTCGAGGTTTTCGCTGAATCGCCCTGCGTACGGGTTGTGAACGGCCGCGGCGATCACGATCTTGCGCAACGGCTCGCCATCCGCGAGCTGGCCGGTTTCGTTCGCGAGCGAATCCTCGATCTGCGTGTACCACTTGCGGATATGAAAGCCTTCGAAATTGGCGATCTTGCTCATTTGCATTCCTATATAAAACGTCGATGATGCGGATGGAAAGGCGGTGCGTCAGTCGAACAGCGGTTCGAGCTGGACGGGATCGCTCGGCGCGTTGTATCGATGCAGCACGCGCTTGCCCTCTTCGTCGTCCGTGACCATTTCGCAGAAGAATTCGAGCCGGTTGCCGTCCGGGTCCGTGAAATACACGCCGATCCCGACCTTGTGATCGGTGATCTTGACGATCGGCACGTCGCGGCGAATCAGCATCCCGTACAGACGGCGCAATTCGGTCAGCCCGCCCGCGATTTCGAGGCCGTAATGCTGCAGGCCGATCGTGCCGAGTTCCGCATCGGACGCCGCGCGAATCAGCGCGATGTCGTGGTGCTTCTGGCCGAACGACATGAACACCCACTGCTCGCCGCGCGCGGTTTCCATCATGCCGAGCACCTCGGCATACCAGGTGCTCGAGCGAACGGGATCGCGCACGAACAGCGACAGGTGGGTGCGTTGCACGCGCGGCGTCGGCAGCGGCAGGCCGCTCGCGTTCGCACGCTCGGCGCGTTGGCGGATATCGGACGGTGTCATCGTTCGCTCCGCTCAGTGGGTCGACTGCGCGTGGGCGGCCAGCGGCGCCTCGAACGGCGTCCATGCCACCGCCGTGATCTCGCTGAAATCGCGCCATTCCTTGGTCCAGTTCCGGCCGCCGTCGCGCGAGCGGAACAGGTGCCCGTACTTGGTGCCCGCATACACGAGCGCCGGCCGGGCCGCATGCACGCCGAACGCCCAGAACGTGGAGTTCGGCGGCGTGTGCAGATCCGTCTCGTGCCACGCGTGGCCGCGATCGGTCGAGCGGTAGATGCGGCTGCGGCTGCCCGGCGTGCCGTCGCCGATCGCCATCAGCAGGTCGCCTTCGGGCTCCGGCAGTTGCACGACGGTGCGCGTGTAGTACAGCCCGTCGAAGCGGTCGCGCGACAGCTTGCCGTCCCACGTCACGCCGTCGTCCTCGCTCACGTACACCGCGTTGACCGTCAGCAGCACCGTGGTCTTCGGCCGGCCTTGCGCGGCGGGCACGACGGCGATCGCATGAATGTCGCTGTTGCGGATCGCGGTGCCGGGGCCGTCCACGCGCGTCCAGCTCGCACCGGCATCGCGGCTGCGCCACGCGCCGCCCTCCTCCACGCCGTACCAGACGTTGCGGCTGTCTTCCGGGTCCACGCAGATCGTCAGCAGCCGCGGACGATTGACGCCCGAGCAAAACTCCGGAAACTCGGGCGCCGTTCGCGCCCAGGTCGCGCCCGCGTCGCTCGACTTGTAAAGCGCGGCGCGCGACGGCGCGCCGGTGCCCGCATAGAGCACGGCCGGGTTGGCCGGATCGATCGCGATCGACCAGACCGTCTGCCCGTTCAGCAGGTTCTCGGGCCGGAACCAGTGCGCGCCGCCATCGTCGCTGATGCACAGCCCCGAATCGGCGCCGGCATAGACGCGCGACGGCGTCGCCGGGCACACCGCGAGCGCGCGCACGATGCCGTCGAACTCGATCGGCTCGGCAAGCCCGAGGCGATGCCAGGTCTCGCCGTCGTCGTTCGAGCGCAGGATGCCTTGCCCGGCGGTGGCGACCAGTACGGTTGCGGTCATGAAGTGCTCCTTGTGTCAGAGAAAAATGCCGCGCGTGAGCCCGCCGTCGCAGCCGATCGACTCGCCGGTGATCGAGCCGGACTTCGGCGACGCGAGAAACGCGACGATCCACCCCATTTCTTCCGGCTGCAGCACGCGGCGGATCGGCGTGACCTTCACGTAGTTGGCCTCGACTTCCGCGGCCGTGAGCCCCTGCTTCTGCGCTTCCTTCTCGTAGAGCTCGTGGATGTGCGGCGTCTCGACGACGCCCGGATGAATCGTGTTGACCGTGATGCCGAACGGGCCGAGCTGGTCGGACAGCGTCTTGGTCAGGTGCACGATCGCCACGTTGCGCATGCCGGACAGCTGCTTGCTGCCGCGGCCCGTCAGGCCGCCGATGTTGACGATCCGGCCGAAGCCGTTGGCCCGCATGTACGGTGCGGCCGCCTTCGCGCAGCGCAGGTAGCCGACCACCTTGATGTCGATATCCTGCAGCAGTCCCTGCGGGTCAGCGTGTTCGAGTTCGGCGCGCACGAGCCCGCCCGGATGCGCGGCGCCGTTCAGCAGGATGTCGAGCCGGCCGAAGCGCTCGACGCACGCGGCCATCGCCGCTTCGATCGACGCCATGTCCGTTGTGTCCACCGTGACGGGCAGGATCGCGCCGGCCGCGTCGCCGAGCGGCGCGAGCGTCGTGCGAATCTCGGCGGCCGCCGCTTCGAGGTGTTCGATGCGTCGCGCGGCGATCGCGACGTTGACGCCTTCGCGCGCCAGTTCGAGCGCGACCGCCTTGCCGATGCCCATGCTGCCGCCGGTGATGAACGCGGCTTTTCCGTGCAGTTGCAGATCCATGTCGATGAAAGGTGAGAGTCGGGATTAAGGAAAGAAGCGCGTTGTGCGATCAGGACAACTGCATTTCGATGAGCGTCGGCCCGTCGGTATGCGCGAGCGCGTTGTCGAGCGCTTGCACCAGCGCGTCCGTCGTGCCCACGCGTTCGGCCGGCACGCCGTAGCCGCGCGACAGCGCGATCCAGTCGATCGGCGGATCGTCCAGTTGCGTCAGGCGGCTCGCGTGCGGCGTGTCGGCCGGCAGGCCGCTGCGCGCGAGTTCGGTCTGCAGGATGCCGTAGCGCCGGTTCGATGCGATCAGCATCACGATCGGCAAACGCTCGCGCGCCATCGTCCACAGCGACTGGATCGTGTATTGCGCGCTGCCGTCGGACTGCAGCGCGAACACGCGGCGGTCCGGGCACGCGACGGCGGCGCCGAGCGCCACCGGCAGGCCCTGGCCGATCGCGCCGCCGGTGTTCGTCAAAATGGTGTGACGACGTGCGCGCGCCGATGCGGTCACGAACGGGTAGCCGCACGTACCGCCTTCGATCGACACGATCGCGTCGTCGGGCAGCGCATTCGCGAGCACGCGGCCGACGGCCTGCGGCGTGAGCGGGCCGTCCTCCACGCGCCAGCGCTCGACGTGCACGCCATCGTCATTCGCCGCCGCACCGATGCGATCGGCCAGCGCCTCCAGCGCGTCGTCCGCCGCATCGCCCGGTGTTGCCAGCGTCACGATGTCCTCGGGTCGCGCAAGTTCGCCCGGAATGCCGTCGTAGCCGAAGTAGGTGACGGGCGCGAGCGCGCCGGCCAGCACCACGCGCCGGCCGGCCAGCGCCGCGAGCGCCGGCTCGGGGAAATAAGGCAGGCGGTCGATGTCCGGCAGGCCGCCGCCGCGCTCCGCCCGCGCAGGAAAGGTTTCGCTGAAGCAGGTCGCGCCGGTGGCCGCCGCGATGCGTGCCGCCGCCCGCTGCCCGCGCGCCGACAGCGCGCGGGCGCCCATCAGCAGGACGGCGCGATGACCGCCGAGCAGCAGATCGGCCACCTGTTCGACCCGCGCGGCGTCGAACGACACCGCGGCCGGGCGTACGACGGCGGGCCACGCCGCGCCGCGCACGCTGGCCGACTGGAGGTCGACGGGCAGCACGAGGGTCGCGACGCCGCGCGGCGTGCCCATCGCGGCCGAAATCGCATCGGCCGTATCCGTCGCGAGATCCGTGTCGCGCGCCACGCTGCGATACCACACCGACACCGGACGGGCGAGCGATTCGATGTCGGACGTGAGCGGTGCGTCGTACTTCAGATGCTCGCGCGTGTGATCGCCGACGATGTTCAGGATCGGCGTGCGGGCGCGGCGCGCGTTGTGCAGGTTGGCAATGCCGTTCGCGTGGCCGGGCCCGAGATGCAGCAGCGTCATCGCGGGCTTGCCGGTCATGCGGCCATAGCCGTCGGCCGCGCCCGTGCACACGCCCTCGAACAGCCCGAGGATCGACCGCACGCCGGCCACGGTGTCGAACGCACCGACGAACGGCATCTCGGTCGTGCCGGGATTGGCGAAACAAACGTCGACGCCCGCGTCTCGCGCAGTGGCGAGCACGACGCTCGCCCCGCTTCTTGCTTCGGTATCGCTGTCCAACTGTGGGATGTTCATGCGGCTGCTCGACGGGTTTGGCTGAAGTGTTTTTACTTTAATCCCGAATTACGGGATTTGTCAAACGACCCAATTCACATTCCATGACTTCACCAAGGTCCACGTTTACCCGATATTTCTTGCAAATTTCCCATATTGCGGACGTTGACGCGATATCCGATCGCCACCACGACACGACACATTTCCCACCATTCGGAATTTCACGAAACCGCTACGCCCGATCGACCGCGTCCGCCACGCGCACCGTTTCCCTTCCCGCATCCATTCTCAAAATTACGATTGCAAATGCCTCTCATTTGCATTAAATTGCCGCGCAAATGTACTGTTTGGAACACAGATGTCGGCGCAAGGCCGCCCGCCGTGCCCGAACGCGAACGACACGAAAAGGAGAGGTATGAGCAGGAGGAACTGGGCGGCCGCGCCGATGGCCATCGTCGTCGGCACGACCGGCATGGGCGCCGCCGACGCGCAGGAAACGTCGCTGCCCACCATCGAAATCTCCGCGCAACGCGCGACGGCGCCGTTCCGCACGCGCGAATCGACGAGCGCGACGCGCAGCGAGGCCGACGTGATGGAGATTCCGTTCGCGGTCAGCAGCGTCGACACGAAGCTGATCCAGACCGTGGCCGCCACGCGCGGCGACGAGCTTTACGACTGGGTCGCGGGCGTGTCGCGCCAGAACAACTTCGGCGGCCTGTGGGACAACTACGCGGTGCGCGGCTTCGCCGGCGACGGCAACACGTCCGGCACCGACTACCTGGTCAACGGCTTTTCGTGGAATCGCGGGATGAGCGTGCCGCGCGACACCGTCAACCTTGAGCGCATGGAAGTGCTCAAGGGGCCGGCATCCGCGCTGTATGGCCGCGGCGATCCGGGCGGGATCATCAGCTATACGACGAAGCAGCCGCAGTTTGCACGCGCGAACACCATCGGCGTATCGGCCGGCAGCTACGGCGCACTGCGCCAGACCCTCGATTCGACCGGCCCCGTCACGAAATCGCTCGCGTACCGCTTCGTCGCGATGAACGAAAACAACGGCAGCTTTCGCGACACGGTGTCGAGCAAACGCTACCTGTTCTCGCCGTCGTTCACATGGGACATCGGCGCGGACACGACGCTGCACTACGAATTCGAGAGCGCGCGTCAGCGCGCGCCGCTCGATCGCGGCGTGCTGGCGGTCAACGGCCAGCTTGGCGTGATCCCCGCGTCGCGCTTTCTCGGCGAGCCGCGCGACGGCGACTACGACGTGCGCAACACCGGCCACCAGTTCACGCTCGAGCATCGCATCGATTCCAGCTGGTCGATCAATGCGGGCGTCGCGCAACGCAACACCGACCTGTCGGGGCGCTCGTCCGAGGCATTCGCATTGCAGCCGGACGGCCGCACGCTGTGGCGCCGCTACCGGCAAGTCGCGTTTCACTCGAACGACCTGCAGGGCCGCGTCGAAACCACCGGCTCGTTCCGCACGGGCGGTATCGGCCATACGCTCGTGATGGGTGTCGATGCGTATCGCTTCAACTACGACCAGTTCGTCGCGCGCTCCACGCCGAGCGCCGCGGCGCCGTATGCGATCGACATCTTCGATCCGGTGTACGGCCAGCCCGCGCCGACGCCGCGCACCGCGACCAACCTGCTCGAACGCGATAACGGACAAGGCGTCTACGCGCAGGACACGCTCGCGTTCGGGCCGCACTGGAAGATCCTGGCCGGGCTGCGTTGGGATCGCTTCCACCAGTCGATCGACAACCGCCTGAAGGGCGTGACGACGAGCCAGTTGCAGACCGCGGTGAGCCCGCGTATCGGCGTCGTGTATGAAATGAGCCCCGCGTGGTCGTTCTATGCGAACACCGCGTATTCGTTCCGGCCGAACAACGGCGCCGACGTCGGCGGCAACGCGTTCGATCCCGAAAAGGGCCACGGCTACGAAGCCGGCGCGAAATGGGCGGGCGCGCGCTCGCTCACGACCGTCTCCGCGTTCTACGTGACCAAGCGCAACGTGCTCACCGCCGATCCGGCGAACGCCGGCTTCTCGCGCGCGGCCGGCGAAGTACGCAGCCGCGGCGTCGAATTCGAATGGAGCGGCGATCTCGGCCACGGCCTGCGCGGCATCGCCAATTTCGCGTACGTCGACGCCGAAGTCACGCGCGATACCGTGCTGGCGCCCGGCTCACGCCTCGTCGACGTGCCGCGTCTGAGCGGCAGCGCGCTGCTGATGTACGAGACGACCCTGCCGTTCGCGGACAAGGCCGGCGCCGGCGCCGGCGTGATCTACGTCGGGCGCCGCGCCGGCAACACGGCCAACACGCAGGACGGCTTCGAGCTGCCGGCCTACGCGACCGTGCAGCTCAACGGCTACGTTCAGGTCAACAAGCACCTGCGCGCGTCGGTCGTGCTGAACAACCTGTTCAATCGCACCACCTACGTCAGCTCGTACAACAGCCTGTGGGTCGCGCCGGGCGCGCCGCGCAGCCTGTTCGCGTCGCTCGCTTACTCGTTCTAAGCCGGCCGGGACGGCTGACGCGACGCGCATCGCGCGTCGCGTCAGCCGCCGACCACGAACCGCGCGCCCAGCGCGAGCAGCAACGCCGGCGGCATCACGCACGCGCCGACCGCGAGGAATGCGCGGAAACCGACCTGCAGCCCTTCGCGCCGGATCGCCGTCAGCCACAGAATCGTCGCGAGCGATCCGGTGATCGACAGGTTCGGGCCGAGATCCACGCCGATCAGCATTGCATCGACCACCGTTTGCGGGCTGTGCGCGACGTGGATCGTCGAACTCGCGATCAGCCCGGCGGGCAGATTGTTGACCCCGTTCGACACCAGCGCGACCGCGACGCCGGCTACGGCCGCCGCGACGTGCTCGCCGCTTTGCATGAGCGCGTGTAGCAGCCCCGCCAGCGCGCGCACCGCGCCGGTCCGGTCGAGCGTCTCGACGACGACGAACAGCCCCGCGACGAGCGGCAACACGCTCCATGAAATCGCGCGAACGATCGGCACGCCCGCCGCGCGATCCCGCATCACCACGCACGCGACCGTGACGACACCCGCCAGCGCGGTCGGCAACCCGAGCGGGCGATCGGCGATCGATACCGCCATCAGCGCGACGGCCGTTGCGGCGATGCCTGCCAGCGCGATGCGGCCGCCGCTGGTCAGCGGCTGCACCGGCAGCGCGGACTCACAACGGCCGGAAAGCGCACGTCGCTGCACGATCCGCAGCATGACGAACGTGCACGCGATCGACGCGACGGACGGCGCCGCGAAGTGCGCGAGCCAGACGCCGAGGGCCGGCATGTGCGCGCCGTACAGCACCAGGTTCGCGGGATTCGAAATCGGCAACACGAAACTCGCGGCATTGGCGACGAGCGCACAGCTGTACAGCAGCGGCATCGGATCGGCCTTCGCGCGGCGCGCAGCGGCCAGGACCGCGGGCGTCAGCACGACGGCGGTCGCATCGTTCGACAGGAACACCGTGGTGACGACGCCGACCGCGTAGATCAGCGCGAACAACCGCCGCGGCGATCCCTGTGCGAGATTGACGACGTGCGTCGCGACCCAGTCGAACAGCCCCTCGCGACGGGCCGCCTCGGACAGCAGCATCATGCCCGTCAGGAACAGGTACACGTCGCCGCCTTTCGCGACGGCGTCCAGTGCCTGCGCGACGGGCAACAGGTTCAACCCGACCAGCAGCAGCGCGCCGCTCACGGCCCACGTGGCCTCGGGCCAGCCGAACGGGCGCGTGATGACGCCCGCGGTGGCGAGCGCGGAAATCAGCCAGGCAAGCGAAACAGGATTCATGGGCAAGTGGACGGAGGCAGGGGAATCGACATCGCTGTCACGACGATGTCGCCGATAAATCGGCGGGCTTGCCGCACGCGCTGCTCAGCGATCGCGCATGGCCGAGCCACAGCGCGAGCGAGCCCGTCGACACGGCACCCAGCACGACGAACGCGGCCGGATAGCCGAAGTGCTGCGCGAGCATGCCGCCCAGCACCGGACTGAGCGCCGCGCCGATGCCCTGCGCGGTCGCGACGGCGCCCTGCCCGGCATTCACGCGCCCGGAGCCATGCAACAGGCGCACCACGAGCGCGGGCACGACCACGCTTTGCAGACCGGCGCCGATACCGTCGAGCACCTGCACCGGCCACACGCCCGCTTCGCTCATCCATGTCGCGGCGACCAGCCCGCGCACCGGCAGCACGAGATACGAGCACAGCAGCACCCGCCAGTAACCGTGCGCGCGGATCAGCCGGGGCGCGAGCCACGCCGCCGCAATCATCACGCACTGCGCGATGACGATCGTCTGCGCGGTGAACGCGCTCGCGTTGCTGCGATGCGTGACGACGACGCCCATCCCGTAGAGCGGCAGCATCGCGGCGTTGCCGAGATGAAACAGCGCGAGCGACGCGCCGAGCAGCACCAGCGGCCGGCTCTCGGCGAGCGTGCGCAGGCCGCCGACGCGCGACGTCGACGCCGCGTCGAACGCATCGGGATGCGTCGCGTCCGTTGCCGGCGCAGCACCGGCAGGATCGAGGCCACGTGCGGACGCATGATCGATCGCGTACCTGGGAATCGCCAACGTGCTCGCGATCGCGAGGACCGTAAACACGCCGACGAGCGCGAACACCGCATCGAACCCGACATGCCAGCCGAGCCACCCGGCGAGCGCCGCCCCGGCGACGTTGCCGGCGTGGTTCGCCATCTGGTTGCGCCCGAACTGCCGGTCGAAACCCTGCCGGCGCACGATGCCGAGCGTCACGCCCGCGGCGGCCGGCGCCAGCACCGCGCCGCTGACCGCCGCGAGGATCTGCGACGCCGCCACCGCCGGATAGCTGTGGACGAACAGCATCGCCAGCGACGCAAGCGCCGTCGCCGCGGTCGCCACGACGATCAGCGCCCGCTTCGCGCGCACCGCATCGACGAGCGCGCCGGCCAACGGCGTCGCGGCCATCGCGGCGAGCCCGGCCAGCGTCATCACCGAGCCGATCGCATCGGCGCCCCAGCCGCGCGACAGCAGGATGACGCCGATGAACGGGCCGATGCCGGCCTGCACGTCGGCCAGGAAGAAGTTGAGCGCCTCGAGCGCGCGTGCCGGTCTCATGGGCGTCTCACCGTCACACGCTCATTCGGCATCCGCATCGACGAGCTCGGCGATCTCGCTCACGTCGAGCGTCGTACCGTGCGGCGTGACGACGCCGTGGCCCCACGCCTGCACATGGACGCCGGGAAGCAGATAGTCGCGCAGGGCTTCAGCCGCATGCGGCGGCACCCGCAGCGCGACGCCGCTCGTCAGCAACGCACCGTTCAACTCGCCTTTCGGGCCATGCAGCCCGAACGCGACTTCGCCGCTCGATTCCATCGGCTGTCGAGGCGGTCGCGGCGGCTTCGGGACGGCGTGCTCCGGCCCGGCGTCGATGATGTCGATGCCGCCGCGACCGGTCAGTTGCACGGCCGCGATCATCGCCGCGCGACGCGGCTTGACGCCCCGCACGCGGATGCGGTCGCCGACCGCGACATGACGCACCAGTTCGCGGCCCAGATGCGGCGGTACGTGCACCTGGAGGTCGCCGTTCAGGATCAGGCCGTCGATTTCTCCGTGCGGATTGAGCAGGAACTGCGTGACGCGGCCGCGCGTTTCGGGCAGGCACGCGGGATCGATCCAGTGCATGACAGGACTCCTTTCGATGGATGGGGGAATAGCGTCGCGCGATCAGCGCGCGACATCGTCGTAGAGGTTCACGACATGGCCCGGCGCACCGAACGCCGTCGCCTGCAACGCTTCGCCGTACGCATTGCGCGTGCCGTAACCGACCGCGGCCACGCGCTCGCCGGGAACGAGCAGCGCGCCGAATTGCTGCGCGGCCGGAACGGTCAGCTTGACGATCGTCCCGCTGTCGAGCATCACGCCGTCCGGCTCGCCGCGCGGCGCGTGCGTCACGCGGCGCACGACGCCGGACACGCTCAGGCGGGCGAGATTGACGCCGCGCAGCATCGGCGGCACGGGTGCGACGGGCGCGGGCGGCTGATCGGACAGCGACGCGCCGGTGCCGTCGTTGCGGACGACGCGTGCGCGGATTTCATCGTCGACGTGTCGTTCGCCGGCTATCGTGACACGCTGGCCCGACCGCACGAGCGCCGTCAATTGCGAACCGAGATGCGGCGGCAGGCGGACGAGCGTGCCGTCGGTCAGCACGAAGCCGTCGACGGCGCCTTCCGGATTGATCGTCAGCCGCGACAGCGTGCCGGAAACCAGCGCATCCGACGCGGCGTCGTTTCCGGGCGCGGCAGGCACAAGCGCACGAGGCCGGGGAGGAGCAGGCGACGGCATGGCGCCGGCCGGGTCTTCCGCACGCGGCGCCGGCGGCACCTGCGCCAGGCTGACTGTTGCGACGGCAACGAGTGCGGCAGCGCAGAGCATGCGATACGACCGGTGAACGGCGGCACGGCGCCGCGACCGCGATCGAACGACAGGCAGGTACGACTTCATGACGGGCTCCGGCGACGGGTTGCGATGCATCGATATCCGCAATACCCGTGCCAGCCTGAGATGCACCGTGTGGCCGTGCGCCGAATCGCGAAGCACGTCTGACGTGTCGGATTTCCCGACACGTCGCTTCACCGGATGTCGGCATTCCCGACGGTCGAAACGGCGCGACTAGTCGTCCCGCTCGATCCCGAGATTCGCCATGCGCGCATAGAGCGACTGGCGGCCGATCCCGAGCTGCCTCGCGGCCTCCGCGCGATTGCCGTTCGCGCGCTCGAGCGCGTGCAGGATCGCCGCGCGCTCGACCGTCGCCAGCGCATCGGGCAGCGGCATGTCGAGCAGGTGCGCCGGCACCGCCTCGGCGCCCGACGCGCGCGCCGGCACGGCGGCCAGGCCGAGATCGGCCGCGCCGACGGCCGGCCCGGGGGCGAGCGCGGCCGCCCGCTCCATCACGTTGCGCAGTTCGCGCACGTTGCCCGGCCAGCGGTGATCGAGCAGCGCGCGCTGCGCGTCGTTCGTCAGATGCAGCGCGCGCATGCCTGCCGCGCTGCCGAGGAAATGCGCGGCGAGCGGCAGGATGTCGGCGACGCGCTCCGCGAGCGGCGGCAGGTGCAGCGGAATGACGTTCAGCCGATAGAACAGGTCTTCGCGGAACGTGCCGTTCGCGACGGCCGCGGCGAGGTCGCGGTGCGTCGCGGCCACGACGCGAATGTTGATCGCGGTCGGGCGATCCGCGCCGAGCGGCATCACCTGGCGCTCCTGCAATGCGCGCAGCAGCTTCGCCTGCATCGCGGCGGGCATGTCGCCGATCTCGTCGAGAAAAAGCGTCCCGCCGTCGGCCTCGACGAGCCGCCCCGCGCGATCGGCGTGCGCCCCCGTGAACGCGCCGCGACGATGCCCGAACAACTCGCTTTCGAGCAGATCGGCCGGGATGGCCGCGCAGTTCACGGCGACGAACGGCCCCGCATGTCGGGCCGATGCGGCATGCAGCACGCGGGCCGCCACCTCCTTGCCCGTGCCCGTCTCGCCGGTCACGAGCACGGTCGCGTCGCTCATCGCGGCGCGGCCGACCTGCTTTTGCACGTCGCGCATCGCGGCGCTCACGCCCAGCAGTTGCGGTCGATCCGCCGACGGTTCGCCCGCGAAACCGCTGTCAGGCGGCGCGAGCGCGGGCGGCTGATTCGCCGACACGATGCGTTCGAGCAGTTGCGCGATGTCGCGACGCCCGATCGGCTTCGTCAGGTGATCGAATGCGCCGAGCCGCATCGCTTCGATCGTGTTGTCGCTGGTCGCATGGGCCGTCAGCATGACGACCGGAATCGCGGCCAGCGCAGGATCGTCGCGCAGTTGCGCGAGCACGGCCAGCCCGTCCAGATCCGGCAGGCGGAAATCCAGAAAGATGCATTCGATGCCGCCGCCGTCGCGCAACGCGCTGAGCGCGGCGCGACCGGTTGCGGCCTCGACGGCCCGATGACCGAGATCGGCGAGCGTTTCGGCGAGGCTGTCGCGGAAGGCCGCGTCGTCGTCGACTATGAGGATGTTTGCCATGGAATTTCAATCACGAATGCGGCGCCCCCGTCGAGGCGCGCGTGCCCGCCATGCGCCGCCGCCACTTCGCGGACGACGGCGAGGCCGAGGCCCGTGCCATCCGCGCGGCCCGTCACGAACGGCTCGAAAATCCGCTCGCGCTGCGCGGCCGGCACGCCGGGGCCGCTGTCCGACACGGTGATGCACAGCCAGTCGCGCCCGGCGAACGCGCGCCGCTCGGCGGCGAGCGTGACCGCGCCGCCGTCGCCCGCGTGGTGCAGCGCGTTGAGCAGCAGATTGTCGAGCGCCCGCCGCATCTGGTCGGGATCGAAGGCGGGACGATCCGACGGCCACGCGAGCCGCTCGCCCTGCCCCGCGAGCGACAGCGTCAGGTCGATCGCTTGCCGCTGCGCGAACTCGCGGTGCGCATCGACGACCTGCGCGAGCCACGCGTCGACGTCGACCCGTGTCGCATGCGGGCGCACCGGCTGCGTCAGCGCGAGCAGGCTCGACAATTGCGCATCGATGCGCTCGATCTGCGCGAGGATCACGCGCAACGCGTCCTGCTGCCGCCGGCCATCGCCGGCCAGTGCGTTTTCCGCCTTCAGCCGCATCGCGCCCATCGGATTGCGAATCTCGTGCGCGACCTGTGCGGCAAGCTTCCCCAGCATGCCGAAGCGCTCGGCCTGCGCGAGGCGCGTGCGCAGTTCGTCGGCCTGCTGTTGCAGCAGGTCGGCGCGCCGCGCCCGCTCGTTGAACGCATCGATGACGCGGTCGAGATCGGGTTCGCCGACGTACGGCAGCTGATGCTCGCGACCGTCGGGCCCGAGCCCGCTCTCGATCCGCGCGAGATTGCGCTTCCATCGGCGCAGCGCCACGGCCAGCGCCGCCGCGATCGCCAGAATCACCGCGAGCACGGCCGCGAGGCCCGTGGCCAGCAATTCCCCGTGCCGGCCCAGCGGCGGGCGCGCACGCGTCAGCATCCACACGTACAGCCCCGATCCGCCGCGTACCGGACAGGCCGCCGCGATCACCGCATCCTGCGCGCCTTCGACGACGTTCGCCGTCGCGGCATGCGTCGCGGCCGCGGCGCGCAGCGTGCGGAGGATCAGCGGCGTTTCCGCTTCCGGAACGTCGTGTTTGACGCCGCTGCCCTGATAAGTCGGAAAGGAATACGCGAGAAAGCCGCTCGCCGCCGGGGCGGCGTCGGGCATCCAGAACCCGCCCTCCATGTCCGGCGCGCGGGACAGCACGATGTCGAGGATCGCGTGCATCAGGTCCGGGGCGGGCCCGGCGCCCGCCGACGCGGAAGACGCGCCGTAACGCGACGCGACCGCTTCGCAGGCCGACGCGCCGGCGGCCTTCGCGCTGGCCACCTGCTGACTCTCGGCGGAACTCGCCGTAACCCAGACGACCGCGACCAGCGTCGCGCACAGCGCCGCGACGAGTGCCCAGAGCATGACGAGTTGGGTGGAAAACGACGGACGCTTCATCGGATCGGGCTGGCGGTTGAGGACGACAGAATAGCGTATTGCATGTCATGCGAAGCGGTCACGACCGGCATGCATTGCGCCGACTGCTGGCCCGATCGGATCGGATCGGAACGGCAACGGCGCGCGCCAGTGCCGTCACGCTCGCCACTTGCATTTCGGTATCGGCGACGAATCCCGCCGATCGCACGCGCCTGGGCCGCCTTGCCGCCATCGACATACGTGTCCGCAATCACCGCCTTCGCCGAGCCCGCGCCGTTGCGCCGACCGTACTCAGGCTTGAAGGTACCTGCCCGGAAAATCGAACGGGAATCGAAAACGCCCGCCGCCGGAAATCCGGCGTCGGGCGTCTCGACCCCTCTTGGCGTGCGGCGCGCCCCTACCGCGCAAGCGCGGCGACTTGCCCCGCCGTCAGCGCACCGTGGTACACGCGGAAATCGCTCACCAAACCGTCGAAGGCCGGATCGGCCGCGAACTGCGACCGCCCGATCCAGTTGTTCGCGGTCGGACCGAGCCGCCACGGCGCGAGAAACGCGTCGGCCGCGCTGCCGACTGCTGCGCCGTCGACGTAGAGCGTGGCCGTCGTCCCCGCCAGCGTGACGGCCACGTGCGTCCACTGCGCGGCTCGCAGCGGCGCTTTCGCATCGATACGCCGCTCGCCGTGCGCCCCGTTGACCGTGATCGCGAAGCGCAGCGCGCCGGTGTCGGCGAGCGGCGTGAGCATCATGTAGCGCCCGACACCGGAGCCGAAGTCGAACACCCGCGACCACTTCCGCACGGTGCGCGCACACACCCATGCCGCGACCGTGAAATCCGACACGTCGGCGAGCACGCCCGCCGCAAGCGCGACGTAGCTGCCCGCACCGTCGAGCGACAGCGCATTGCCGCTGCGCCCCGGCGCGAACGCCGCCCCGCCGACCAGCGTACCGGGGTGCCCGTTGCCGCTGCGATCGGCGGCGGTGACGCCGCGCGATTCGTCGAACGGCAGCCAGATCTGCAGTTGCTGGCCGGTCACCACGCGCGCCTCCGCGGAATGCTGCGTTTCGCCGGTCGGCGTGGTTGCGCTCACAACGTAATACCAGGTGCCCGCGGCCGGGCTGTCCGTCCACGTCAGCGGATCGACGATGCCGGTCGCGACGGTCGCGTACGGGCCGCCCGACGCCGCGCCGCGCTTCACCGTATAGTGCGTGCCGTTCGCGACACCCCACCACGACAGCACCGCGCGCCCGGCGCTCGCGTGCGCGGTGAGCCCGCTCGGTGCGGGCGCCGGGCCGGCCGGATCGCGCGTATACATCAGCGTGCCGTAGCCGAGCTGATCGTAGCCGCCGCTGTTCGGCCCGTAGTTGCCGCCGCCGCCCTCGGGCTGTGCGGCGAGCGCGAAGCGCTTCGACCACGGCGCCGCGAGCCCCTTGCGGTTCACGTAGTGGTTGTACACGAGCGCCCAGCACGGCCGGACCCCGCCCTGACCGCCGGTCGCGAACTGCGTTTGCGTGACGTTCACGTTCGAGTAGGTGACGTACGGCACGTCGAAGAACGGGCCGTCGGGCGATTGGCGCAAATTGGCTTTCGCGACGTATTCGGCGCCGGCAAGAAAACGGTTGTTGTCGTACCCGTACAGATCGACGCCCTGATTCCACGCCATCTCGCAGATCGCGCCGGCCAGCGCGATGCCGAGCGTGTTGTGCCCCTGGTCGCGGCCGCTCTCCTGCCACTGGCCGAGATGGCCCGGATGCAGGTAATACACCGCCTGCGGTATCGCGCCGTTGCCGGGCCCCGCGCGGAAATAGTCGATCGCCTCGTCGAACAGCACGCGGTCGTCGCACAGCACGCCGATCGCGAGGATCGACGCGATATTGCACAGGTCCCAGTTCGCCCAGTAGTGCGTGATCTCGGTATTGTTGTGACGATGCAGGAAATCGGTGTTGATCGGGTAGAACACGGTGCGCATCATCCGCTGGAACGCGGCGAAATCCGCGGCCGCCCAGCCCGGATAGCCGCGCATGATCTCGCCGGCATTCGCGAACTCGTAGCCGTACAGGCCGGCCGCGAGGTCGACGTTCGAATCGCCGCCCAGGCGCTTCAGCGTCGCCGCCCATGCGTTCATGATCCGCACGGCCGTGTCCGCATACAGCTTGTCGCCGGTCACCTTCCAGCGCAGCGCGCACGCATAGGCGGCGGCGACGTCGTTGTACAGGATTCCGTAGTTCTGCGGCCCGCTGCCGCCGCGATCGATCTCGACCTGCGGCCGCGGCTGCCACGACTGGCTCGCGTGGCCGTTCGCGATCAGCACCGACCAGCCGTCGAACCACGGCTGCGCGTGCGTCATCACCTTTTGCGCGACGCGATCGAAATCCGCCTGCGTATGCAGCAGGCCCGGATGGACGAAGGCCGCCGTCGAGCCCTGCGATACCGCGGCGAATGCGGCGCTCGCACCGCCGAACGTCCCGCCGCAGGCGAGCATCGCCCATGCGCCCAGACTGTGGAGAAACGTGCGCCGCGACATCGCGTCGTCCGACATCCATTCGGGTTGCGAAGCGTCGCCCGTGCGATGCGCGACCGCTTCGCGCATCGCGTTGTCCTTCGTCCAGTCCTTGCCGCTCATGCGTCTCCCTTGGTCGTTGCGGCCGCGCTCGCGCGCGGCCCTGGGTTCGAACTTCGTCGAAAGTGTGCCGCTGTCGCCGGAAGTCCCGGCACGGCGAAGCAGACGGCGGTCGGTCAGGCATCTGCGGAAGCGCCCCGCTTCGCCTGCACCGGCTCCGGCCGCCACACGTCATGCGATCCTGAACGCAAACGATGACAGTGGCGGGAAGCGGCGGCAATCGCGCATGGTGCGCGTCGGGATCGGGCGGGTCAATTACGCGTTGTAAGGAAACGGCCGTGTCAGCCCGCGATTCGGGGAATCGTCGTCCGCTGATCGGCGTGCGATTCGATTCGCCGCGTTGAGCGTCGACCGCGCGGCATGCGCGGCGCATTCGGTCCGCGGCCCGCGCGTCGGAGCCGCCTCGCCTTTCAACGCGCGTCCGCGGCAACGGCAGCGCGCTGCGACGCACCGTCCCGCTCGACTCGCTCGACGACGCGCGCCAGCCGAATGATGTCGGTCAGCGCGAAATCGGCTGCATCGGGCCGGGGCCGGCCGCACTGGTCAGCCATGCGCATCGCGAACGCGAGCGCTTCGGAACGCTCGCGCAGCAGCGCGCGCAGTGCATCCGCGATCACCTGCCGGTCGCGCGGGTCATCCAGGCCCAGCACGGAACCGGCATCCGGCATCGCGAACGGTCCGGCCACCCGCACGGAAACATCCGCCGCGCGCATCGTGTTTCGTTCCATGGTCGTCCTCTTCGTCGACTCGCGACCGACCGGCGCCGACCCGCACGTCAGCGCCGGTTCGACCGCGACACCACGTCGATCCACACCGCCAGCACCAGCACCGCGCCCTTGACGATCATCTGCCAGTACGCGTCGACGTCGAGCATCGACATCCCGTTGTCGAGGCTCGCCATCACGAGCGCGCCGATCAGCGCGCCGTAGACGGTGCCCGACCCGCCGCGCATCGACGTGCCGCCGATGAAGCACGCAGCGATCGCATCGAGTTCGCCCATCGAGCCGGCCGACGGCGACCCGGCCGCGAGCCGCGCCGTGTTGACGAGGCCGGCGAACGCGCACATCAGCCCCATCAGCGCGAAGATCGCGAGCTTCACGCGATCGGTGTCCACGCCCGACAGCCGCGTCGCCTCCAGGTTCGACCCCACCGCATAGATGCGCCGGCCGAACACGGTCTGCGTCGCGATCCACGAGAACACGCCGAGCAGCACGAGCAGCAGCAGCACGGGCACCGGAATGCCGCCGTAACGGTCGAGCGTCGCGACGAACGCGAACAGCACGGCGCCCGCGCCGACGATCTTCGCGACGTCCTGCCACAACGGCGCGACCGAGAGCCGGTAGCGCCGCCGCGTGCCGCGCTGCCGCACCACCAGCAGCGTCGCGACCACGAACAGCAGCACCGCGAGGCCGTCCCCGGCGAGACGCGGCAGATAACCCTGCCCGATGAACACGAAGCCGTCCGACACGGGCGCGATCGTCGAGCCGCCCGTCACGCCGAGCAGGATGCCGCGAAACGCGAGCATCCCGCCGAGCCCCACGATGAACGACGGCACGCGCCGATAGGTCGACCACCAGCCGTTGAAGAGTCCGATCAGCACGCCGAGCGCGAGCACGGCCGGGACCGTCGCCGCAACCGGCCAGTGGCGGTTGACGTCGAGGATCGCGGCGACGCCGCCGAGCAGCCCGAGCAGCGAGCCGACCGACAGGTCGATCTCGCCCGCGATGATGACGAACACCATCCCGCACGCGAGCATGCCGGTGATCGACATCTGCCGCAGCAGGTTCGATACGTTGCGCGGCGTGACGAACGCGCCGTCCGTCAGCACCGAGAAGAACGCCCAGATCGCGACGACCGCGAACAGCAGCGCGAGCACCTTGTAGCGCGTGAAGACGTGGCGCAATGGCAGCCGCGGCGCGCGGCCGGCGTCTGCATCCGGCGTCGCCGGGGTCGAGGAAGAAAGTTCGGAATTCATGTCGCACTCGCTGCGGTGGGTTCGGCCGGCAGCCGCGCGGGCTTCAGCGCGGCGCCGAGAATCTGTTCCTGCGTGAGGCCCTGGTTGACGAAATCGCCGCGCAATTCGCCTTCGCCGATCACCAGCACGCGATCGGCGAGGCCGAGCACTTCCGGCAGTTCCGACGACACGACGATCAGCGCGACGCCGCGCTTGGCCAGCGCGAAGATCAGCCGGTAGATCTCGGCCTTCGCGCCCACGTCGACGCCGCGCGTCGGTTCGTCGAGGATCAGCACCTGCGGCTCGGTCAGCAGCATCTTCGCGAGCACCGCCTTCTGCTGGTTGCCGCCCGACAGGCTCGCGATCGACAGGAACGGGTGGGCGGCGCGCACCGACAGCCGCTGCATCTCGGTGCGGATCGCGTCGAGCTCGGCGGCCGCGTCGATCCGCCCGCGCGCCGCGAAGCGCTGCAGCACCGCGAGCGTGATGTTGTGGCCGACGCCGAGCTGCGGCACGATGCCGTGGCGCTTGCGGTCCTCGGGCACCATCGCGATGCCGGCGCGGATCGCGTCGGCCGGCGAGCGGATCGACAGCGGCCGGCCGTTCATCGTCACGGTCGCCGTGCACGCGCCCGGATACGCGCCGAAGATCGCCTGCATCAACTCGGTGCGCCCCGCGCCGACGAGCCCGGCCACGCCGACGATCTCGCCGCGCCGCACGCTGAACGACACGTCGTCCACGCGCTTGCGGCGCGCGTTCGTCACGTCGCGGCACGTCACGTGGCGTACGTCGAGCACGACGTCGCCGATCTCGTGCGGCTCGCGCGGATACAGGTCGCGGATCTCGCGGCCGACCATCATCGCGATGATCCGGTCGGTGGTCAACGCGGCCATCGGCTCGGTCGCGACATGGCGGCCGTCGCGGATCACGGTGACCGTGTCGCACACGGCCGCCACCTCGTCGAGCTTGTGCGAGATGTACACGCACGCCACGCCGCGCCGCTTCAGGTCGCGCACGATGTCGAGCAGGATCCGCGTTTCCGACGCGCTCAGCGACGACGACGGTTCGTCGAGGATCAGCAGCTTCGCGCGCTTGTTCAGCGCCTTCGCGATCTCGATCAGCTGCTGGTGGCCGCCGCCGTAGTTCATCACCGGCTGCGCGACGTTGATCGAGTCGATCCGTAATTCCTGCAGCAGTTCCTCCGCGCGCTGGACCATCGCCGCGAAGTGCATGCGCCCGCCCGGCAGCGTGATCTCGTTGCCGAGGAAGATGTTCTCGGCCACCGACAGTTCGGGCACGAGCATCAGTTCCTGATGGATGATCGCGATGCCCGCGCGCTCGGTGTCGCGCACGCCGGACGCCACGAGCGGCGCGCCTTCCCAGCGGATCTCGCCGTCCCACGTGCCGTGCGGGTACACGCCCGACAGCACCTTCATCAGCGTCGACTTGCCGGCGCCGTTCTCGCCGCACAGCCCGACGCATTCGCCGGGGCGCACGGTCAGGTCGATACCGTCGAGCGCCTTCACGCCGTCGAATGCCTTGACGATGCCACGCATCGTCAGCAAGGGTTCCGTCATTCGTTCATTGCCTCGCAGTAAGCGGCCGCCGTCGCGGCGGCCGCGCGTCGCGTCCGTCGTACGCTTACTGGCTCGCCAGCTGGGCCTGGGTATAGAAGCCGTCCTTCACGACGACGTCGACGTTGCGCTTGGTCAGCAGCGTCGGCTGCAGCAGCACCGTGTCGACCTTCTTCTTGCCGTTGTCGTACTGCGCGTTGAACGCAGGCTTCGTGCCCTTCGCGAGATCGACCGCCAGCTTCGCGGCTTCGCTCGCGATCAGCTTCAGCGGCTTGTAGACGGTCATCGTCTGCGTGCCGGCGATCACCCGCTTGACCGCGGCCAGATCCGCATCCTGCCCGGACACCGGCACCTTGCCGGCCAGATGCTGCGCGGCGAGCGCCTGGATCGCGCCGCCGGCCGTGCCGTCGTTCGACGCGACGATCGCATCGATCTTGTTATTGTTCGCGGTCAGCGCGTCCTCGACGATCCGCAGCGCGGTCGACGCGCTCCATTCGGGTACCCACTGCTGGCCGACGACCTTGATGTCGCCGCGGTCGATCGCGGGCTTCAGCACCTTCAGTTGTCCTTCGCGCAGCATCTTCGCGTTGTTGTCGGTCGGCGCGCCGCCCAACAGGAAGTAGTTGCCCTTCGGCTTCGCGTCGAACACGCCCTGCGCCTGCAGCTCGCCGACCTTCTCGTTGTCGAACGAGATATACGCGTCGACGTCCGCGTCGAGAATCAGGCGGTCGTACGACACGACCTTGATGCCGGCCTTGCGCGCTTCGGCGACGACGTTGCCGAGCGTCTTCGAGTTGAACGGCACGATGACGATCACGTCGACGCCGCGCGAGATCAGGTTCTCGATCTGCGAAATCTGCCGCGCCTCGCTCGCGTCGGCCGACTGCACCGACACCTTCGCGCCGAGCTTGGTTGCCGCTGCAACGAAATAGTCGCGATCGCGCGACCAGCGCTCGACGCGCAGGTCGTCGATGCAGAAACCGATCTCGGGCTTGTCCTTGCTCGCATGGGCGAGCGGCGAGCCCAGTGCGAGGATCGCCAGCGCGGCGGCGCCGGCAAGCGAACTCAATACGGTACGACGCGTCACGGATTTCATGTCTCCACTCCTTGTTATGGAACCACTCACGAACCGCGGGCGGCCGCCGGATTGCACCGCCCGCATCGATTCACTGCAACGTGCGTGTCAAGCGCCCGTCGCAAACACCGGTTCGAGCGCCCGATACAGCGCGCGAAACGTCGGCCGGCGCACGTCGCGATACCACGCGTGCCGCTCGGGATCGGGCTCGCGCACCGCGACGACGGGCGGTTGCGGGCACACGTCGTCGAGCCGCGCACGCGGTTCGACCGCGAGGTGCGCGAGGCGCGCGGCGCCGAGCGCCGGCCCCACTTCGCCGCCTTCGCGCAGCGTCAGCGCGCGGCCGCTCAGATCGGCGAGCATCTGCGTCCAGTACGCGCTGCGCGAGCCGCCGCCGATCACGGTGATGCTGTCGGGGGCGAGCCCGGCCGCATGCAGCGCGTCGATGCCGTCGAGCAGCGCGAAGCCGACGCCTTCGAGCGTCGCGTTCGCGAGATCCGCGCGCCGCGTATCGGGCGTGAGCCCGTAGAACACGCCCTTCGCGTTCACGTCGTTGTGCGGCGTGCGCTCGCCGCTCAGGTACGGCAGGAACCACGGGCGGCTCGCGCGGGCGTTCGTCTCGGCATCGTCGAGCAGCGCCGCGACGCCGTCGTAGCCGGCCAGTTGCGCGGTGAAGTCGATGCAGCCGGCCGCGTTCAGCATCACGGACATCAGGTGCCACGTATCGGGCAGCGCATGACAGAAGCTGTGCACCGCCGATTCGGGATTCGCGCGAAACCCGTCCGACACCGCGAAATACACGCCCGACGTGCCGAGCGACAGCAGCGCATCGCCGGGCCGCACGATCCCGACGCCCACCGCGCCGGCCGCGTTGTCGCCGCCGCCCGCCACCACCGGGATCTCGCGCAGGCCGAGCGCCCGTGCGACGGCCGGCAGCAGCGTGCCGGTGATCTGGTTGCCTTCGAATACGGCCGGCATCTGCGTGCGCGACAGCCCGCAGGCGGCGAGCAGCGTGTCGTCGTAATCGCGCTTCGCAACGTCGAGCCACAGCGTGCCGGCGGCATCCGACGGATCGGTCGCGAACGCACCGGTCAGCCGGTAGCGCAGATAATCCTTCGGCAGCAGCACGTAGGCGATGCGCGCGAACGCGTCGGGCTCGTGACGCCGCACCCACAGCAGCTTCGGCGCGGTGAAGCCCGGCATCGCGATGTTGCCGGCCACCGTGCGCAGCGCGGGCGCGAGCCGTTCGAGTTCGTCGCACTCCGCGTCGGCCCGGCCGTCGTTCCACAAAATCGCGGGGCGCAGCACGTCGCCATGCGCATCGAGCAGCGTCGCGCCGTGCATCTGGCCGGTCAACCCGAGCGCGTCTATGTCGCGCGGGTCGATGCCGGCCGTACGCGCATCCGACACGAGTGCGGCGAGCGCGTCGCAGGCGGCCTCCCACCAGTCGCGCGGCGCCTGCTCGGACCAGCGCGGCTGCGGCCGGCTCACGGTGAGCGGACGGCTCGCGCTCGCGCGCACCGCGCCGTCACGGTCGAGCAGCACCGCCTTCACGCCCGACGTGCCGAGATCGAGTCCGATGTACATGGCGTCAGCGCAGCCCGTAGATCGCCTGGTTCACGATGTTCTCCAGCCGCTCCTGCGCGCCGCTCGCATGCCGCGGGTCCACACCGCGCGCGAGCGCATCGGCCGCCAGCGACTCCAGCGTGTAGCCACCCGACAGGATCTTGCGGCCGAATTCATCGTCCCACTGCGCATAACGCTGCCGGCGCAGCGCGTCGAGCCGGTCGTTCTCGACCAGCACCGCCGCGCGTTCGAGCGCGAGCGCGAGCACGTCGATCGCGCCGACGTGGCCGTAGAACAGGTCTTCCGGATCGATGCTCTGGCGACGCACCTTCGCGTCGAAGTTCATCCCGCCGGTCGTGAAGCCGCCGTGGCGCAGGATCTCGTAGAACGCGAGCGTCAGCTCCTCGACGCTGTTCGGGAACTGGTCGGTGTCCCAGCCGTTCTGCGGATCGCCGCGGTTCGCGTCGACGCTGCCGAACACGCCGAGCGCGAACGCGTTCGCGATCTCGTGATGGAACGAATGGCCGGCGAGCGTCGCGTGGTTCGCCTCGATGTTCACGCGGATCTCGTCCTGCAGCCCGTACTGCACGAGAAAGCCGTGCACGGTCGCGACGTCGTAGTCGTACTGGTGCTTGGTCGGCTCCTGCGGCTTCGGCTCGATCAGCAGCGCGCCCTTGAAGCCGATCCGGTGCTTGTGCTCGACCACCATCGACAGGAAGCGGGCGAACTGGTCGCGCTCGCGCTTCAGGTCGGTATTGAGCAGCGTCTCGTAGCCTTCGCGTCCGCCCCACAGCACGTAGTTTTCGCCGCCGAGCCGGTGGGTCGCGTCGAGCGCATGGCACACCTGGGTCGCGGCCCAGGCGAACACGTCGGGGTTCGGGTTCGTCGCGGCGCCGGCCGCGAAGCGCGGGTGCGAGAACAGGTTCGCGGTACCCCACAGGAGCCGCACGCCGCTCGCCTGCTGGCGCTCGCCGAGATAGTCGACCATCCGCGCGAAATTGGCCGCGTATTCGCGCAGGCTGTCGCCTTCCGGCGCGACGTCGGTGTCATGGAACGTGTAGAACGGCGTGCCGAGCTTCGTGAAGAATTCGAATGCGGCATCGGCCTTCATCCGCGCGCGTTCGAGCGCGTCGCCCGGCTGGTGCCACGGCCGCTGGAATGCGGCCTGGCCGAAGATGTCGTTGCCCGGCCACACGAACGTGTGCCAATAGCAGACCGCGATCCGCAGATGCTCGGCAAGCGTCTTGCCGAGCACGCGCTTCTCGGGGTCGTAATGGTGATACGCGAGCGGATTGTCCGACTGCGGGCCTTCGTAGCGAATGGCGGGAATGTGTTCGAAATACGACATGGCGTCTCCGTGCAGGTTCTTGTTGCAGCGCAACGCGCGTCGCGGCGACGCACGCGGCCGAATTCGGTTGGCTGGATCGTGCCCCCGCGCCTGCCGGCCGGCAATTGCGAAATTGCGCAGCGCGCTTGATGTTTCTTGCCAGTCGTACGCGTGCGGCCTGCGTTCCGTCCTACAATCGCCGTACACCAGACAACCGCGCGCCGCCGTCGAGCGCGCCCCGGAGACAACGGCACGGCGCCCCGACGCGCTCACCCGACACCGAGATGACACGCGCCCCATCCGCCCAGACACCGCACCGCATCGCGCTGCTGTTCAACGCGAACAAGGTCTACGACCGCGAGATCATCAGCGGCATCGGCCAGTACCTGCACACGACGCGCGTCGTGTGGGACCTGTTCCTCGAAGACGATTTCCGCTGCCGGCTCACCGGAATCGAGCGTTTCGACGGCGACGGCATCATCGCGGACTTCGACGACCCGGCCGTCGCCGACGCGCTCGCCGGTTCGCCGCTGCCGATCGTCGCGATCGGATCGTCATACGAGGACCCGGCGCAGTACCCGGACGATGTCCCATATATTGCGACGGACAACCCGAAGCTCGTGTCGCTCGCCTATACGCACCTGATCGGGGCCGGCCTCGCGCATTTCGCGATGTACAGCCTGCCGGTCGCGCAGGAAAACCGCTGGGCGCAGCAGCGCGAGCTGGCGTTCGACCGGCTCGCGCGCGCGGACGGGCTCGACGCGCCGATCTATCGTGGGCTGTCGACCAGCGCGTCGGGCTGGAATCACGCGATCGAGCAACTGATCGACTGGTTGCATGCGCTGCCGAAGCCGGTCGGCGTGATCGCGGTGACCGATGCGCGCGCGCGGCATCTGCTGCAGGCGTGCCTGATCGCCGGCATCGCGGTGCCGGAACAGGTCGCGATCATCGGCATCGACAACGATCCGCTCACGCGCACGCTGACGCGCATTCCGCTGTCGTCGGTGATCCAGGGCACCGAGGAAATGGGCCGCACCGCCGCGCACCTGCTGCACCGGATGCTGCGCGGCGCGCGTTTTCCCGGGCAGCGCATTCTCGTGCCGCCGGTCGGCATCAACGTGCTCGAATCGACGCGCCACCAGCCGCTGGCGAGCCCGCACGTGATGCGCGCCCGGCATTTCATCCGCCAGTACGCGTGCCAGGGGATCAAGACCGAACAGGTCGCCGACTATGTCGGCGTGTCGCGTTCGCTGCTCGAGGAGCATTTCCGGCGCGAACTGCAGCGCACCGTGCACCAGGAGATCCTGCGTCACAAACTCGAGGCCGCGCAGGCGCTGCTCGCCGGCCGGCAGGCGTCGAGCGCCGAAGTCGCGATCCGTTGCGGGTTCACGTCGCTTCAATACATGTACGCGGTGTTCCGGCGCGAACTCGGCTGCACGCCGCGCGAATATCAGGAACGCGCGGCCGCCACGAACTGACGCCCGCCGCCCATTCGACATCCACTCATGCACATCGATACCGATTCCTCACCTCTGACACCCGGCGTGGCACGCGTGCTGGCCGAGCCGTGGGGCGCGTTGCCCGACGGCGAACCCGTGCGGCGCTACACGCTGCGCAACGCGCACGGGATGCGCGTCGTCGTCAGCGATCTCGGCGCGACCGTCGTGTCGTGGCTCGCGCCCGACCGCACGGGGCGCCTGGCCGATATCGTGCTCGCGCACGACACGCCGGCCGAGTACCTCGAATCCGGCGCCTATCTCGGCGCGACGGTCGGCCGCTGGGCGAACCGGATCGCCGGCGCGCGCTTCACGCTCGACGGCGTCGACTACCTGCTCGACCGCAACGAGAACGGCAACCTGCTGCACGGCGGCGCGAACGGCTTTCATCGCGCGCGGTGGGACGTGGTCGACGATAGCGGCGGGCTGACGCTGCGGCTCGATTCGCCGGAAGGCGATGCGGGATTCCCCGGCAACGTGAGCGTGCAGGTGCGCTACACGCTCGACGACGACGGCACGCTGACGATCGACTATTCGGGGTGGACCGATGCGCCGACGCCGCTGAACCTGACGAACCACAGCTACTTCAACCTGAACGGGCGCGCGGGCAGCGACGTGCGCGGCCATCTGCTGCACATCGACGCCGACGCGTTCCTCGAAGTGGACGACGCGCTGATCCCGACCGGCACGGCCGACGTGACGGGCACGGCGTTCGATTTCCGGCAAAGCGCGCCGATCGGCGCGCGCCTCGACTGGCCGCATGCGCAACTGGCGCGGGCGCGCGGTTTCGATCACTGCTACGTCGTCGGCAACGGCGCGCGCGAGGTCCGGCCCGTCGCACGGATCTACGATCCGGAAAGCGGCCGCGAGTTGATGGTGTCGACCGATCAGCGCGGGCTGCAGCTCTATACGGGCAACTATCTCGACGGCCTGCGCGTGAGCGGCGGCACGCGCTGCGTGCAGCACGCGGCGCTGTGCGTCGAGGCGGGCGGGTTTCCGGACCAGGTCAACATGGACGGCCTGCGCGACGACGTGATCGTTCGTCCGGGCGACGTCTATCGGCAGACCACGCGGTATCGGGTCGCGGTTCACGCATAGCGTGGGCAGGCGGCATCGTCGACGCACGGGCGGCGCTGGCGTCGACCGTCGTCACTTACGCCGGTTTTCGTCGCGGAGCGTGCGCGACGCGTTTCGACGCCGCGTCACGCATCCGCGCCCACGGCGTGGAACAGTTCCTCCTCCTGCGCGCAATGCAGGCGTACGATCGCCTCCAGCCCGTACAGCACGCGTTGTATTGCCTGAACCTGCATGGTGTCCACGCAGTCGCGCGGCAGGTCCGCGACCATCTGCCTGAGCGACCGGACCAGCGTGAAGATCTCCCGGTGCGCGCCGCTCATCACGGCGAGCGGATCCTCGCCGCCGAGCAACGGCGCAAGACGCGCGTAGACCTCCCGGTCGTCGGCGCGCTCGTGCGGCAGCAGCCGTTGATCCAGCGCGTCGACGACGTCGGCCAACTCGCTGGCGATGGCGGCGCCGGATAGTTCCGGCAAGCGGCCCGCGAACTCCCTGATCCGGTCCAGCAACGGCGACAATGCCGCGTGCTCGCGCTTGAGTTGCTCGACGTCGACATCGGCGAGCCGGGTGTCCGGCGGCCGCGGGCGCACGAGCAACACGCGCAGCGCATTGACGATCACGACGACGTCGACGACTTCCTGAATCACCGCGCCGGCAATCGGCGGCAGGAATCCCGCCGCCGCGATCGCCATCGCGACGATCGACAACGACATGCCGATCACCACGCTCTCGAGCGCGATCCGGCGCGATCGACGGGCAATGCGCATCGCATCCACGAGTCGATCCAGCCGATCCACCAGCAACACCACGTCGGCGGCTTCGGACGACGCGGCCGCGCCCCGCGCACCCATCGCGATGCCGACGTCGGCCGCCGCCAGCGCCGGCGCGTCGTTCACGCCGTCGCCGACCATGATCGTCACGCCCTCCTTGCGTGCGGCCTGGATCGCGGCAAGCTTGTCCGCCGGCGTCTGTTCGGCGCGCACGTCGGTGACCCCAATGAGTTCGCCGACGGCGCGGACAATGTCGCGCCGGTCGCCGGTCAGCATGACGAGGCGCTCGACGCCTTCGCGTTTGAGCAGCCGTAACGCCCGCGGCGTTTCCAGCCGCACCTGGTCGGCCATCTGGATCGCGCCGACCATGACGCCATCGACGCCGACGAACACGGCAGCCCCGCCCGCGTTGCCGACGCGCTTCAGGAATGCTTCGCTCCACGGGGCATCCGCCGAGCCTGCGCGGACGTACCCGACCTTGCCGATCCTGACGATCCGGTTGTCGACCCGGCCGGTCACGCCCTCGCCGGCCGTTTCGAGGACGTGCGACGGCGGCGACAGGTCGATTCGGCGTTCTCGCGCCGCGACCGTCAGCGCATCGGAAATGACGTGGCCCGACGCCTGGGCCAACGATGCCGCGACATGCAGCACGTCGTCCGTTCCGATGCCGGCGCCGCATTCGATCGCCACGATGCGTGCGCGCCCGCCCGTCAGCGTGCCGGTCTTGTCGAAGAACAGGATCGTTGCTTGCGCAAGGCGTTCGAGCGCGCCGCCGCCTTTGACGAGGATGCCGCGTTTCGAACAGCGCGACAGGCCGGACACGATGGCGACCGGCACGGCGAGGAGCAACGGACAAGGCGTGGCGACGACGAGCACGGCGAGCGCACGCGCGACGTTGCCGGTCAGCACCCACGCGACGCCGGCGACGAGCAGCGCGGCGAGCACGAAGAATGCGGCGTAACGATCCGCGAGGCGCACGGACGGACCGCGCTCGTGTTGAGCACGCTCCACCATGCGGACGATGCCTGCGAACGTGCTGTCGCCCGCCGTGGTGCGGGCGACCATTTCGAACGGCGCGCCTGCATTGACCGCGCCGCTGCAGGCGTTTTCCCCCGACCGTCGCCGCTGGGTGGACGACTCGCCGGTCAGCATCGATTCATCGAGCTCCGCGTCGCCGGTCAACGTGCCGTCGACCGGCGCGCATTCCCCGCTGCGCACGAGCAGCCTGTCGCCGGGAAGGATGGTGTCCGGCGCGACGGCACGCCATTCGCCGTTCTCGAACCGGGTCGCCTGCCGAGGCGCGCGACCGAGCAGCGCGGTCATCTCGCGTTGCGCGCGGTCTTGCGCATACCGCTCCAGCGTCCGGCCGCTTGCCAGCATCAACGCGATGACCGCGGCCGTCAGCGTCTCGTCGAGCGCGATGGCCAGGCCGATTGCCAGCCATGCGAGCACGTCGATGCCGGCCTGCCGTTTCACCACGGCCCTTGCAAGGGAGACCGTCAACGCGAGCAAGACCGGCACCGTGCCCATCAGCCATACCACCCGCGCGAGCGAAGGCAGGCCGAACGCCACGCACATGCCGCCTGCCGCGAGCGTAACAGCCGCCAGAATCAGCAACGCGAGATCGATCGACCAGCGGATACGGGACATGACCATTTTTCCAATTGCCGTGCGCGGCGGGTGCGCCGCATCCGGTTCCGGTTCCGGTTGCGGAGGGCCGGTCGCGGACGGCGTGGCATCAGTCTAGGAAACGCCGCGGTTCGACCGTTGACCTGCGTCACGGCGAAGCGCGTCACGCACAAGGCCGGCATGGGGCGTTGCTTGACGTGAGTCAAGCGGCCGGCGCCTTTCGTCAGCACAATCGAAGCGTGACGCCGGAGCGCCTGGGATCGATATCGTGCTGACGCTGGCTGTACTCTTCGTGCTGATTCTTCTGCTGAATCTCATGCCGGCGTTCGCGCCGCCCACGTGGATGGCGATGTCGTGGGTCGGGTTCAACCTGCCCGACGGCAATCCGCTGGTCTTTGCCGTCGTGGCGGCCGGCGCGGCGACCATCGGACGCGTCATTCTGGCGACCTTCGCCCGGTCGCTCGTGCGCTCCCGCTGGATGCGGGACGCGGATCGCGAGAACATCGACGTCGCCACGCACTGGCTGCGCAAGCACCGGACGCTCACCGCCGGTGCGTTCTTCTTCTATGCGCTGAGCCCGCTTCCGTCGAACTACCTGTTCATCGCATACGGCCTTTCCGGATTGCCGCTCAGGATCATCGCCGCGGCGTTCTTCATCGGCCGTGCCACGACCTATGCGATCTGGGCGCACCTCGGCCGCTTCGCGTCGACCCGGTTGGACCTGGAATCCGGAATCGAAGGCAGTTACCTCGGCGGATACTTCGTCGTCACGCAGCTGGCGTTGCTCGGCGTCGTGTTCGCGTTGATGAAGCTCGACTGGCGCGCGCTCGTCAACGAACGCCGGTTGACGTTCCGGCGCGGCCATCCTCCGCGCGGCGCGGAATGATGGCGCGCATGCGCGCCGTGCCGATCGGCCGCGTCTGCCGCATCGGCCGACCGTTGCCGCTCGTCGTGCAGTCCGTTCGTACACGTAGATGACCGACCCGGTGGCCGCCCCCGTTGCTTCGGCCGGCCATGAGGTTGACCGCATCGGCTATCGGGTGAGCCGGCATGGCTGGCATCTCGCGCAGCTGCCGCACGCCGTCTACGCATTTACGCTGATGCTGCTCGTGTTTGCAATGCAGGTCGCTGCCTTCTGAATCGGAACCAGCGCCCGGCACATTCGGCCTCGTCTCGGCAGACAGCTCCCGCACCGGACCGTTGCAGGCAGCGCGTTCGACATCGCGCGGACGCCGCCGCGCACCTATCGGCGTCACGACCGCCGTCGGTTCGCCATTCGTTCAGTACAGCAGAAACGCGGCCCGCTCACCGGCAAACGCCGTATCCTGAGCATCGACCGCCCGCTCGATCTCGTCGAGCGGGCGCCCTGCTTCCAACATGTCCGCCACCTCGCGCGAGCCGACCGATGTCCGTATCGCGTCGATGCGGAACTGCGCGGGATAACGCCGGCGCAGCGCCAGTGCGAGCGCCAGCCCGAGCTTGCCCGGCCGCGTGGCGGCGGGCGACCGTTCGATGCGCACGCCTTCGCACACGCTGCCCCGATACGGCCCTTCCGTCGGCACGAATCTGACCGGCGAGAACGTTGCATCGAGCCGCATCGCGCGAAGATCGTCCGCCAGGCGACGCGCGTCGATCCACGGTGCGCCCACCACGCTGAATGGCGTCGCCGTGCCGCGCCCGACACTGATCGCCGCCCCCTCGATGAGTCCGGTCTCCGGGTACAGCGCCAGCGCGGCGCCGTCGCGCAGGTTCGGCGATGGCGGCACGCGGCCGAGCCCGGTATCGTCGAAGCGCATCGCGCGTACGTAGTTCGCCATCGGCACCACGGTCAGCGCGGCGCCGATATGCAGGCGGTCGTTGAACAGCCGTGCCAGTTCGCCGAGCGTCATGCCGGGCTGCAGCGGCAACGGGTAATAGCTGGTGAACGTCGCCGGCCCGGCATCGGCCACGGGACCGCCGAATACGTCGCCGCCCAGCGGGTCCGGCCGATCGAGCACGAGCACCGGGCGATGCGCGGCGGCGGCGGCTTCGAGCGCGTAACCGAGTGTGGCCAGGTACGTGAAAAAGCGTACGCCCGCGTCCTGCAGGTCGATCACCAGCACGTCGGCATCGGCGAGCAACGCGGGCGCGATCCTGCGGCGCTCGCCATAGAGGCTGTGAACGACCAGACCGGTCGCGCCGTCGAGCGTGTCGCCGAACGTTTCGTCGACGTCGGTGCCGAGCCCGTGCTCGGGCGCGAACAGCGCGACGAGCCGCGCGTCCGGCGCCTGCGCGAGGAGGTCGACCGTGCGCCGGCCGAGCCGGTCGAACCCGCTGCGGTTCGTGATGAGCGCAATGCGCTTGCCCGCCACGGCGGCGAAGCCGCTCGCCGCGAGCACGTCGATGCCGGCCAGTACCGGCCCGCGCGATACCGGCAGCCGAGCCGCCCGCGCGACGGTCGCCGCCATCTCGGGCACGCGCGTCGCAATCCGCGACGACGTCGCCGGCGCGGTCCCGCTCGATACGATGCCGAGCACGAGCGCGCGCAGCGGCGTCGCCGTGCCGGTTTCGTCGGGATACAGGCGGCTCGTCAGCACGATCGCGAAGCGGCGGGTCACGGGATCGATCCACAGTGCCGTGCCCGTGTAGCCGAGGTGCTGCAGCGCGCCGACCGGCGGCAACCGGTAGCGGTTCGCCACGAGCGGCGGCCCCACCGCCCAGCCGGGCGTGTGCGGGTCGCCTTGCGCGTCGAGCGTGGCCGGTGTCTCGAGCACGGCGACGCTGCGGCGCGCCAGCACGCGCACCGGTCCGAGCGCGCCGTCGTTCAGCAGCATGCGCGCGAAGCGCGCCAGATCGTCCGCACTCGCGAACAGGCCCGCGTTGCCGGCCACGCCGCCCATCGCCGCCGCGACCGGATCGTGCACGCGCCCGCGCAGCAGGCGGCCGTCGCGCACGATGGTGGGCGCCACACGCGGGCGCAGCGGCGCCGGCGGCCGGAACGCGGTGCTCGCCATCCCGAGCGGCGCGAACACGTGCGCGACACACCACACGTCGAGCGGCCGGTGCGACACGCGCTCGACGATCTCGCCCAGGGCCACGTAGTTGACATCGCTGTAGCGCACTCGTGTGCCGGCCGGGGCGTCGGGCGTCATCGCGACGATGTCGGCGAGCACGGCGGCGCGGCCGCGCAGCGCGCGGGACGACGACAGGCCAGCCGGCAACCCGGACACATGGGCGAGCAACTGGCGGATCGTGATGCCGGCCTTGCCGCGTGCACCGAACGCGGGCCAGTAGCGCGCGGCGGGCGCGTCGACGCTCAGCATGCCGCGCTCCGCGAGCTGCATGATCGCAACCGCCGTCGCCACCGGCTTGGTCAGCGACGCGAGATCGAAGACGGTATCGACAGTCATCGGCTCGACGTGATCGCCGCTCACGCGCAGGCCGCGCGCGACGCGCACCCGCACGCCGGCGGCGTCGCCCGTCACGACCACCGCGCCGGCAAGATGGCCGTCCGCGATCTCGCGTACGGTCGCCTCGTCGATCGCGGTGGCCTGCGGCGCTGCGGCGGACGTGTCCGGCTCCGCTCGCACACCGGCCGATGCGAGCGCGAACAGCAGCGCGCCGATCAGCGCGGCGGCGCACGGGAATCGTCGCGATCGAGCGCGTTTCACTGCATCCATGCCATTTTGCCGACAGCAGCGGCGATGGCGATCTGCACGCGGATGACGGCTGGGCCGATGTCGAAAACGCCTCGCACCGCCGAGCTCGTCCGCGCCGACCGCAGCGTGGCTAGCGGTCCGGTTGCGCCTGCGGGCCGGCGCACCCGGTACACAGCCGCATCGTCCCGCGCCGGTCAGGGTCGTGCCACGAAAAGCGCACATCGACGCCCCCCCGCGCCGGGACGACGACGTGCCGGACTTCCTGAACGGCCCGGTCGTGTGCGGACACGGTGTATCTCCCCGGCGGCACGCGCGCGAACAGGAATGGCCCGTTCGTGTGAACGTCGAGAATCGTCGACTTGCCCGACGACAGCGAGACATCGACATCGGAAAGATACTGGCCGGACTTCGATGCGAACGTGAGCCGCAGGTTGTATCGACGCGCAACGTCGCGAAACGCGATGACCTCGTCCCGGCCGATTCCGCCGGTGATATAAGCCACACCGTTGCGCACGACCGGTTCGGTCGACGTGTCGGCCAGCGCATTCGTGCCGACATTCAGCAGGCAGGCTGCCAGCAGCAGCATCTTCACGGTTGTGGTGCCCATCTTCGCTCTCCTGATTGACCACGCACGTCGCACATGCGTATCGAGGACGATGCCAGCGTCGCGCGAAACGACAATCTCCCGTTGACGCATGTCAAGTGCGCGGCGAAGCGAACGCCGCCGGAGGCGGCATCGCGATACAACCATCGCGCCCCCTCCCGAGCGGCGCGGCAAGCCCGGACACCCGGGGGTTCCGGCTCCGGACGTCGCGATCGGCCGTGACGGCTGTCAGCCGATATTGCAGCGCTCGTCGGAAATTTCCGACACGGTGGCCCGACGCCGGACAGCAAGCTCAGGCCACGCTGATTGTCCCGCGCGGCGCCGCCGCCAATACTGGAGACGTGACAGGACACAACGTGTTTCGCGGCCGGGGCGCCGTTCTTTCGCCCCGCCGCCGGATCGAGGAGCTGGCGATGATTCAATCGACCGCAGCGCGCGCCGACGACGCCATGCCGAATGGCGAGCCGCCGGTCGGCGCCCACCTTGTGACCCGTCGCCACGGCTATCTGCATCACGGGATCTACGTCGGCGACGGCAACGTGATTCACTACGCCGGATGGTCGCGCCAGCCGAGCGGCGGCCCGGTCGAAATCGTGACGCTCGACGGCTTTCGTGCCGGTTTCGGGTTCGCCGTCATTCGCCACGCGCGCACGCCGTACGACGGGATGGAAGCAGCAAGCCGCGCGGCCTCCCGCCTGGGCGAATGCCGCTACCGGCTGCTCACGAACAACTGCGAACACTTCTGCCTGTGGTGCTTGTTCGGCGTCGGGCGCAGCGAACAGGTCGCGTCTTGCCTGCGCAACCCCGTGCATGGTGTGGCGGTCGCGGTCACGCTGATCGCGTGCGTGCTGGTCGCACGATGGCATCCTGCGGCGGCCGGGCGCGCATGCCCGGCTCCATAGTCGGCCCGGCATCGGCTGCCATGCCGTCGCCTCGTCGATCGCGACCTTGATCCGGACCGGCCGGTCAGCGCGGCAACGCGTCCGGATCGTAGCGATTGCGCGGGTTCCACAGCATCCAGCCATCCGTGCCTGCCGCATCGGCCGCGTCGACCTGCGCGCGAATCTCGTCGGCATCGAACAGCCGGCGATCGAATGCGTAGTCGCGAAACGCCTGGAGCCACGGCCTGAACCGGACACCATCCAGCCCGGTGCGGCGCTTCGCCTCCTCCAGCGACCGCGAAACGATCTCGCCCGGATGCTCGGTCGGTTTCCGGCAACCGGGCAGGCCCCACGTGAAGCCGGACGGATACAGCATCGGCGACACGTAGTCCACCACCGGCACGAGCGCATCGAGCCGCTGTCCGATTGCCGTATCGTCGGCATTCCAGCAGACGTACCCGAAGATATCGGCCGACAGGTAGAGGTTGTACGGCTGCAGCCGCGCACGCGCGCCGGTGAGGAATCCGCTGATCGCCGCGACCCGGTTGGCCTCGGTATTCGGCTCGGCGAACCGCAGGCCGTTGGCATCGGGAAACCGCAGGTAGTCGAACTGGATTTCGTCGAAACCCATGCGGGCCGCCTCTTCGGCGACATCGTAATTGTGTTGCCAGGCCGCACGCGACGTCGGGTCGATCCAGCGCTGATGCTCGCGGTCCTGCCAGACCTCGCCGGCCGCGTCGCGCACGGCCCACTCGGGATGAGCGCGCGCGAGCGGATCGTCCTTGAACACGACGATGCGCGCGATCAGGTAAAGGCCGCGTGCGTGGAACGTCCGCAGCAGGTCCGGCAGATCGGGCGGATGAACGATCGCGCCGGATACATTGTTCGTCGCGCCGGAAATCTCGCGCGCCTGGCTGCGATAAGGCGTCACGCCGCTGTCGCCCTTCACGTCGATGACGAGCGCATTGATCGCCGTCTTGTCCTGGAGAGCCAGCGCCGCGTCGCGCAGCGTGCGATCCGCGACGCCGTATGCCGACAGGTAGACCGCTTTCGGGCGCATCGGCATCATCCGGAACGTGTGCGCGACCGCGGCCGGCGTCAGCGTGACTTCCGTTCGCGCGTAGCCCGCCGCGCGCACGCTGACGCGTGTCCCGCTCGCATCGAGCTCCAGTGAAAACGCGCCATCGCGATCCGCGGTCCGGGTCACGCCCGCCGCGTGGCCGATTGCGCCGGCCAGCGGGCGCCCATTCGCGGCGTCGACGACGGTGATCGCGACCGGCGCCGCCTCGACGGCGAAACCGGCGAGCGACACGAGCAGACAGACGAACAGGCGCTCAATCACGGTTGCCTCCGGCGGTTCTCAGCAACCCGTTCATGCATCGCGTACCGCACGCGTCCGTCATCAGATAGCGCGGCAGCGCCATCGCCGGATCGGCGACACGAACGGGATGTGCATCGAGCGTGAACGCCGCGACATAGCCTTCGCGAGCGGCGAGCGCATCGGTCTGCGCATCGTGGACGCCGAACGGCCAGGCCAGCAGCCGGACCGGCTGGCCGGTTTCGGCCTCGAGCCGTGCACGCGACCGGCTCAGCTGGAACGACACGAAACGCCGGTAGTCGTCCGGCGCGAGCCGGGCGCGCTCGGTACGGAAATTCGGATGCCAGACCGTATGCGACTCGATGTCGAATCCGCCGGCGCGCCCGAGCGTGCGAAGTTGGTCCCACGTCATCGCGTAGCGGGCATTGGAGATGGCCGACGGATAGATGAACAGCGTGACCGGCACCGGATGCGCCGCCAGCAGCGGGCGCAGCACCTCGTACACGGAGCGGTGACCGTCGTCGACCGTGAGCGCGACCGCGCGCGCCGGCACGGCATCGCGCTGGCCGTCATGCCAGCGTACGACGTCGGCGAGCGGCACGATGCGGTAGCCGTTCGCCTCGATCGCCTGCAACTGGTCGCGGAACGTGTCGACGCGCACCGTCATCGAATCCAGGCGCGCGGTGGCGAACCGGTGATAGGCCAGGATCAGCACACGCTGCGGTGGCGAAGCGATCGTCGCGACGTCGGCGGACGCAACCGGCCGCGCGCACGACAACAGCAGCAGGCAGGCGAGCAGTCGAAAGGCCATGGCGGATCTCGTGGAGCAGGTGCCCCATTTTTTGCGATCGCGCCGCGCCATCCGCTGAGCCAGATCAACGATCGATCGCGCCGTCGGCGCGCTTGACGCGCATCAAGCCGCAACGGGCGACAGTCGGCTGCAATGGGGGCGTCGCACGCGTGTACCGAACCTGCCGCCCAGGTCCCGCGACATCGAGCACACGGAAACGTGCCGTTTCCGTGGACTAAACCCGCGGGCGCTGCGACATGCAGTCGCCCTGCCCATCGATCCGTTCGCCATGCCGAGAGCGCCACGCCTGCCGTTCACGTCGAGCCGCGGAGCCGCACGACGAAAGACCATGCAATTCGATCGCGCGTTGCGTCGGCCTGCCACCTACCCCCATCCCGCCGGCCGGATCGTACGGATCGAAACACACCTGTCGGTCGTCTATCTGGCGGGACGCTACGCGTACAAGCGCATCAAGCCCGTTCGATTCGCGTTCGTCGATCTCGTCCGCCCCGCGCAGCGTCGCCGCTGCGCGCTGGCGGAATGCACGCTCAACCGGCCGTTCGCCGGCTCGCTTTACCTGGGCGTCTGGCCGATCATGGCGCGCGGCCGGCGCAGCGCCTTCGGGCCGCCCGTGCAAACCGGCGCGCGTCGCCGTCGGCAGCCGGCGGTGCCCGGCGAGTACGTGGTACGGATGCGCCGGTTCGACGCGCAGGCCATGTTGTCGGCCCGCAGCGCATCACACGGCGCCGGGCTGGCGGACGCGGACGCACTCGCGGATACACTGGCCCGCCATCATCTGCACGCGCCGCGCCGTGCGCCGCGCGGCCATCCGGGCAGCACGGCCAGCGTCGTGGCGCAATGCCGGCAGTTGTGCGACACGCTCGACGTCACGGTGCCCGGAGAAGCTGCGCTGCGCCGCTGGTACGAGGCCGAGCTGGCCCGCGTCGCACCGCAGTTCGCCGAGCGGCATGCACGCGGATTCGTGCGGGCGTGCCACGGCGATCTGCATCTCGACAACGTCGTCCGCTGGCGCAACCGTATCCTGATGTTCGACTGCATCGAGTTCGACGACGCGCTGCGCTGGATCGACGTGGCGAGCGATCTCGCGTTTGCGCTGACGGATTATTCCGCCCGCGGGCGAGCCGACTGCGCCCACCACCTCCTGTCCGAATGGCTCGCCCGCACGGGCGATCATGCGGCGCTGGGCGTGCTGCCGTGCTACTTCGTCTATCGCGCGCTGGTGCAGGCGATGACTGCGCGGCTGCGCGGCGACGATGCGGCCCGCCGTCGGCATCTGCGGATCGCGTCGGACATGGCGCGGACACGGCGCGATGTGCGACCGGCATTGCTGCTGTGCCGTGGCGTGTCCGGTTCTGGCAAATCGGTGGCCAGCCGCGCGCTTGCGGCACAGATCGGCGCGATCCGGCTGTCCAGCGACGTCGAGCGCAAGCGCGACGCCCGCGCGCCCGAGCACACCCGGCTGCCCGCTGCCGCTTACTCGGATTCGGCGATCGACGCAATCTACGAAAGACTGCGTGAGCAGGCCGGCGTGGTCCTCGCCAGCGGCTACACGGCGATCGTCGACGCAACGTTCCTGCGCCGGCGCCACCGCGCGGCGTTCATCTCGCTCGCCGCGCAACTCGGCGTGCGCGTCGCGATTCTCGATTTCGTCGCGAGCCGGGCAACGCTCGTCGCGCGTGTCGCGGCGCGGGCCGAGCGCGGGCGCGACGCGTCCGACGCCGACCCGGCCGTACTGGCGCGGCAGATCGACCATGCCGACACGCTGGCCCCGGCCGAGGCCGCGATCGCAATCCGCTTCGATACCGATTGCGACGCCGCGGCATACGGCGACCGCGCATTCTGGGCGCCGTTGTTCGCCGTACTACGTACGTAGCCGCGCGACGTATGGCGCTCGTGGAACGACCCCGGCGTCCCCGGCGGGCGCCGGGCCGGCGATGTTGCGCGCGGAAGCGCCGCGCCCCGATCCGACACGTCGCATCGCATCGGATGGAAGCGCGCCCGGTCAACGGCCGAATGTGCGCGTATGGTCGTCGTAATCGAACAGCCCGGCGTAACGGCCCCAATCGGTCACGACGCGCAGCGCCTGATCCGCGCGGCGCGGATCGAGATGATCCTCGAGTTCCAGTTCAAAGCGCTCGCGAGGCGCGCGATGTTCTGCCCGCTCGCCCAGCACTTCGTCGATATGCGCGGCAAGCGGCACGAACTTGACGACGTGCTCCCGAAACAGGCGCCGCCGGGCCTCGTCGTCGCTGTGCGCGAACACGTGGCCCGCCGCGCTCAGCCGGATGGTGCGGTCGTGCCACTCGGCAAAGGCGAGCAGATGGAGCGCGGCGGCGGTCGGATGGAGCGCGTCGGCCTGCAGCGCGAGCGCCAACGCAATCGTGCCGAGCTCCGCATGGCCGTCGTACGGCGCGGCCGCCAGTGTCTCGACGAACCCGGCGAGATGGTGGCTCGTCACGTCGGGCAGCGTCATCGCCAGCGCGCCGCCGGCCGTCTCGCGGTTCGCCGCCGCATCGGCGATGCGTGCGGTCAGCGTCGCGTAGATCTTGCCGACTATCGCCTGAAAGGCGGGGTCGTGCCGGCTGCGCGGACGCGGCAGCGGCACGTTCAGCGCGGTGTCGATGCGTGCGGGACCGGCGCCGAGCACCAGGATGCGATCGCACATGAGCACCGCTTCCTCGATGTTGTGGGTCACCATCATCACCGATCGGATCGACAGCTGGCGCGCGTCCCACAGATCGAGAAAATCGGTGCGCAGCGTTTCCGCGGTGAGCACGTCCAGCGCCGAGAACGGTTCGTCCATCAACAGCAGGACGGGTTCGCTGACGAGCGCGCGGGCAAACCCGACCCGCTGACGCATGCCGCCCGACAGTTCGCGCGGAAACGCCGATTCGAAACCGTCGAGCCCGATCAGCTCGATCGCGGCAATGGCCCGTGCGCGCACGTCGCGTGGCGGGAGGTTCAGCGCATCGAGTCCAAGCTCGACGTTTTCGACGACGGTCAGCCACGGGTACAGCGCGAAGGTCTGGAACACCACCGCGATGCCGCTGGTCGGGCCGGCAAGCGTTGCGCCGCGATACGCGACCGCGCCCGACGAAGGCTCGACGAGCCCGCCCGCGATCCGCAGCAGCGTGGACTTGCCCGATCCGGAGCGGCCGAGCAACCCCAGTATCTCGCCCTCGCGCAGCGTGAAGTCGATATCGGCCAGCACGTGCAGCGGTTCGCCGGACGGTTTCGTGAATGATTTGCATACGGCGCGCATCTCGAGCACGACCGGCGCTTGCTCCGATGACGGCGCGGCCGCGATCGCAACGTTCGCTTGCTTGCATTCACCGAAATTCGACACGCCAGTCTCCCGCGGGTAAAGGATGGGACTCCGGACTCAATCGAGCCGCGTTCTGCGCTCCGCGAACGCATACATCGGGCGCCACACGAGCCGGTTGGCCGCAATCACGAGCAGCGACATGACGGCGACGCCGAGCGCGATGCGCGGAGAGTCGCCGGCTTCGGTCATCCGCGCGATGTAGGCACCGAGGCCACCGGCATTCAGGCGCGTGCCGCCCCAGCTCACGGCTTCCCCGACGATGCTCGCATTCCATGCGCCGCCGGATGCAGTGATCGCGCCCGTCACGAAATACGGCAGGATGCCCGGCAACATGACGCGACGCCACCAGGTCGACGGACGGACCCGGAAGCATGCAGCCGCTTCGCGCAGGTCGGCCGGAAACGCGCTCGCGCCCGCGATCACGTTGAACAGGACATACCATTGCGCGCCCAGGGTCAGCAACGGGCACAACCAGATGTCGGGTTCGAGACGAAAACGCACGATCGCAAAGACGGCGACCGGAAACAGCAGGTTGGCCGGAAACGCGGCGAGGAACTGTGTGACCGGCTGAACGCGGGCGGCCACGCGCGGCCGAAGACCGATGGCGATCCCGATCGGCACCCAGATCGCCGACGCGATCACGACCAGCACCGTCACACGGACGAAGGTGAGCGCCCCTTCGCCCGCCACGACACGCAGGTCCGTCCAGGTCAGCGTCGCGCGCCCGAGGCTGAACAGCCCGTACACCGCGTACACACATCCCGCGCCGCCAAGCGCGAGCCACAGCGCGTCACCCGCGTGCCGCGGCAGCGCCATCCGGCCGCGCCACGGCCATGTCGCCGCGGGCAGCCGTGCGAGCGCCACGCGGCGCAACAGCATGCCGACCGGGCGGCCCGCGCGGACCATCCATCGCGATCGATGGAACAGGTCGAGCAACCAGTTGCGCGGCGCGACCGCGGGCGCGGCATCGCCATGGCGGAACCGTTCCGACCACGCAACCAGGGGCCTGAACAGCAACTGGTCGTACAGGACGATTGCGATGCTCATCGCGACGATCGCCCAGCCCACCGCGGCCAGGTCGCGGTTCGCGATCGCCTGCGCGACATAGGCGCCCACGCCCGGCAGGTCGACGTGCAGGTTGCCGACCGCGATCGCCTCGGACGCGACCACGAAGAACCAGCCGCCCGACATCGACATCATGGCGTTCCAGACGAGGCCGGGCATCGCGAACGGCACGTCCAGGCGCCAAAAACGCTGCCACGCCGAAAGCCGGAAACTGCGGCTGGCCTCGTCGAGGTCGAGCGGCACCGTGCGCAGCGCCTGGTAGAAGCTGAACGTCATGTTCCACGCCTGGCTCGTGAAGATCGCGAAGATCGCGGCGCACTCGGCGCCGAGGATTCGTCCCGGGAACAACGACAGGAAGAATAGCACCGTCAACGACAGGTAGCCGAGGACCGGCACCGACTGAAGCACGTCGAGCAACGGAATCAGCACCCGTTCGGCCGACCGGCTCCTGGCCGCCGCGGTCGCATAGACGAACGTGAAGACGATCGACGCGAGCAATGCCGCGAACATGCGCGAGACGGTACGCAGCGTATAGCCGGGCAACGCCGCGGGCGACAGCGAGATGGCCGGAGGATGCGCGACTGCGAGCGGGCCTGCCATCTGGTGCGCCGAGATCCCGGCGAGCAGCAGGACGCCGGTGACGATCAGCATCGCGGCGAGATCCCGCCAGCCCGGCGCGGGCAGCGTCCAGCGGCCGCCCCGCAATACCTCCGCATGGTGCTCCACGGTGCCCCTCCCCGTCGATGATGGCGGTTCATCTTCCGGGGCGGTGGGGCGAGCCGGGTTGACCTGCGTCAACCGTCCCGCAGTGGTGGGCGCCCGGCGCGCCACGCGGCGACCGGGCGCTCGGCCGCAACCGTGCGGCGGCGCCGCATGTCCCCGCGCCCGTCGTCGAAACCGACCGGCTGCCCCGGCGCTTCGGCGGCCTGACCGGCTACGTGAACCTGCGCGTGATCGCCCGAAATCGCCATCGTCACGCCCGCTTCTCGGCCGTGCTCGCGCGCGCCGTTGCCGCGGGCACGTCGCGACCGCGCCCGACGCACACCGCATCATCCACGCTGTTTCTCCTCGAAATACGGTTGGCGTGCCGCCACGAGGCGTAGTTCGTCGAGCAGCGCCGCGGCCGCGCGCAGCAGGTCGTCGAGCGACACGATGCCGATCAGTTCGCCGCCGTCGCCCACCACCGGCAATCGGCGTACGCCATGCTGGCGCATCCGCTTCGCGAGCAGCCAGAGATCGTCGTCGACGTCCGCGACGGCGACCGGGGCCGACATGATGTCGCCGACGAACAACGAACCGGCCGGTGCGTCGGGACCGACGACGGCGAGCACGATGTCCCGGTCGGTCAGCATGCCGACCGGCTCGCATCGTCCTTCCCTTTCACGTACGACGACCAGGTCGCCGGCATGTGCGTCGCGCATCATCGCGGCCGCCTCGACGACGGTCGTCTGCGCGGAACACATGGCGACATCGCGGGTGCAAAGCATCGCGGCATTCATGTTCCCTCCCCTGCCCGGACGACGCGGGCCGTCGGTCGACGCCCGTCTCCGCCCGCCTATTCACGCAACGGTGATTCGATCGACCCCGTTGCGCACGGCGTCGATCGATGGATCCGGCTCGAGCGCCTGCTCGACATCGTTCAGTCGGCGCCGTTTTTCATGGTCACGGGCCTGTCCGTATCCCATGGCGATAACCGTGCATCCGGCAGCATTGCGGGATGCCTGACACGGATCAGCGAAGCGCCTCGCCCGAGGTCCGCCCCACCGTCGTGAAATCGGCATCGCGCCCGGTTGCGTGCCTCGAGACGCGACACCATCTGCCGCCCCCGGTCCGACAGACGCACGCGCGCCTCCGCGAGCGGCACGGCATCCAGCCGGACGAGGCCCCGGTCCACAAGACAATGAAGATCGGCAGGGTCGCCCTGCTGGCGTCGTGGTTCGCTGGCAAGCACCATCAGGATCGCAATCTCGTGAGGGCTCAGCAGGCACTCGCCGTCGGTGTCGGGCGGTCGATGCCAGTCGGGTTCGGCTGACGGCAGGTTCGGCGTCCCGTCGATGGACGGCGTGATGATCGGGAA
This sequence comes from Burkholderia sp. CpTa8-5, assembly GCF_017815045.1. Classification (NCBI taxonomy): domain Bacteria; kingdom Pseudomonadati; phylum Pseudomonadota; class Betaproteobacteria; order Burkholderiales; family Burkholderiaceae; genus Burkholderia; species Burkholderia sp. CpTa8-5. The sequence continues at coordinate 420,063 of NZ_JAGIQD010000001.1, read as the reverse complement.
ATCCGACGTGCGCGCAAACGAGGAGAGCATGATGGCGTTCCGTATCACGAACGTGAAGACGCAGACGGCACGGTGCATGTCGGTCCTCGATCGTGATCGACACGCGCGAACCTCGATCTTCGCTCTTGCGGCACGAGGGAGGGTTGACGCAGGTCATCAAGCGCACGCATGCACCCGAAACAGCCGGCGATTCGTCTGACGCAATGCCATCCGACGCCGCGGTTTCGCATGCCCGTCACGCCACGCCGAAGCAATCGGCGCACACGTCGAACGACTCTGATGGGTCCGCGCCGCCTGTCCGTCAACTTGCCTGCGCAACCAGTTCGGCATGAATCCGCTCGACGTCGTCGCGCGTGCACAGCGCCGTCCCCGGATGCTCGACCGAAGCGGCCGATGCCGCCAGCGCGTAGCGGCACGCATCGTCGAACGGCACGCCGCGCGCCAGCGCCCACACCATGCCGCCGACGAAACTGTCGCCCGCGCCGACCGTGCTGCATACGGCTGCCGGCCTGCCGGGCAGGCGCAACGTGCGATCGCGCGTGACGACCCATGCGCCACGCGCGCCGAGCGTCAACGCGACGATGTCGGCCTGGCCGCGCGCCACGAGTTCGCTGGCCTTCCGGCACGCCGACGTGTCGTCGAGCGGTTCGCCGGCCAGCGCGCTCAGTTCGCCGATACTGGGCTTGACGAGATGCACGCCGGCCTCGAGGGCCGCCTGCAGCGCCCGGCCCGCCGCGTCGACCACCACGCGGCTGCCCTTTGCCTTCGCCGCGCACGCCAACGTCGCGTAGAGATCGTCAGGCGCGCCCTGCGGCAGGCTGCCGCTCAACACGAGATAGCGCGGCGCCGGTTGCATCGCGTCGATGCGCGTCGCGCACTCGCGCCACTCGGCCTTCGTGAGCGTCGGCCCCGGCATCAGGAAGCGGTATTCGCGCCCTGTCGCCGTCTCGGTCACGCACACGTTCTCGCGGGTCTCGCCGGCGATCCGGATGCGCTCGCTCGGCAGATGCTCGGCTTCGAGCAGCCGCGTCAGGACGTCGCCGGTCGGCCCGCCGGCCAGGTACAGCGCGACGCAATCGCCGCCGAGCCGGTGAACGGTCCGGGCGACGTTGATTCCGCCGCCGCCGGGGTCGCGCCGCGGCCGCGCGCAGCGCAGCTTGTGCGTCTCGACGATGTGCTCGACCGACGTAGCAACATCGACGGCGGGATTCAATGTGACGGTAACGATGTCGGTCATGGTTCGTGGCTCTCGGTCGATGGCAGGGACGCCGCCGGCTTCTCGCGACGGACGCCGGCGCGGCGAAGCCCGGCAACCGCCGCATGCCGGCCGTGGCTCCACATTACGTTCGCTGCCGGCCACCGCGTTGACCGCCGTCAAGCCACGCCGCGAAGGCGCCCGCTTGCGCTCGATCAACGACGCGTCCGGGCGGACTCCTACAGTGAGTCATTCATCGTTGCCGAGCCCCGCCATGGACGAGCAGCCGCTTTGCACCACCGTGTTCACCGAACGCTATGCGCGGCCCGGCGAAACGTCTCGCGAGGCCCTGTTCCATCGCGTCGCGCATGCGCTGTCGCTCGCCGAGCCGGTCGATCTCCGTGCGCAGGCGGCGCGCGCGTTCTTCCGGAACCTGCAGCGCGGCGCGATCGGCGCGGGCCGCATCCTCGCGAACGCCGGCGCGGATACCGGCGGGACGATGGTCAACTGCTTCGTCCATCCGCTCGCGATTGCGCCGGGCGCGCCATGGGCCGCCATCGACGCAGCACTCGCGCATGCGCTCGACGACGCACGGCTCACGCTGTTGATGGGCGGCGGAATCGGCTACGACTTCTCGCCGGTGCCGCCCGCCGGCGCGTATGAACGGCGCGTGTCGTCCGAACGAGGCGCATGCGTCGCGATCGACCGCTTCGATGCGATGTGCCGGGCGCTGCCGTTCACCGGCCCGCGCCGGGGCGCGCAAATGGGCGTGCTGCGCTGCGATCATCCGGATCTCGCGGCCTTCGTCGCCGCCAAGCGCGGACGATCGCGCTGGCCGACGTTCAACCTGTCGGTCGGCGTCACCGATGCGTTCATGGAGGCCGTCCGGCAGGATTTGCCCTGGGCACTCGTCCACCACGCGCGGCCTCGCTCCGGGGCCGGTGCACAGCCCCGGCGGCCGGACGGACGGTATCTGTACGCGACGATTCCGGCGCGCACGCTCTGGCACGAGATCGTCGGCGCGGCGCGCGACAGCGCCGAGCCGGGGCTGCTGTTCCTCGACACGATCCGCGACGCGAATCCGCTGCACGAACACGAGCGGATCGACGCGACGAACCCGTGCGGCGAGCAGCCGCTGCCGGCGTACGGCAGTTGCGTGCTCGGGCCAATCGACCTGTCGCGGTTCGTCCATCACCCGTTCGGGGTCGACGGCAAGCCGCGCTTCGATTTCCCGGGGCTCGCCGACGCGGTGCGCGTCCAGGTGCGCATGCTCGACAACGTACTCGACCTGACCGCGTGGCCGCTCGCCGCGCACGCCCACGAGGCGCGGCGCACGCGCCGCATCGGGGTCGGCGTCACCGGCCTGGGCGACGCGCTGACGATGCTGCGGCTGCGCTACGACAGTATGCAAGCGCGGGCGTTCGCACGCGGGATCGTGCTGACGATGCGCGAGCATGCGTTCGCGGCTTCGGCCGCGCTCGCCGCCGAGCGCGGCGTGTTTCCCGCGTACGATCCCGCCGCCTATCTGACCGGCCCCGCGCACCGCATGCCGCTGCCGCTGAAGGTGCACCACGCGATCGCGCGGCACGGGCTGCGCAACAGCCATCTGCTGTCGTTCGCGCCGGCCGGCAGCGTGAGTCTCGCGTTCTGCGACAACTGTTCGAACGGAATCGAGCCGGCGCTCGGCTGGACGCAGCGGCGCCTCGTGCGCACCGCGGACGGACGGGTGCGACCGTTTCGTGTCGAGAATCACGCATATCGGCTGTTTCGCGACCTGCATGGCGGCCACGTCAGGCTGCCGGATTATTTCGTCGCGGCGGCCGATATCGCGCCGGTCGATCACGTCGCGATGCTCGCGGCGCTGCAGCCGTGCGTCGATGCCGGCATCTCGAAGACCGTGACGCTGCCGGCGCAGTGTTCGCTCGTGGACGTCGACGCCCTGTTCTTCCAGGCATGGCGTGACGGGCTCAAGGGCATCACGGTGTTCCGGCCCGATCCGCGGCTCGCGTCGGTCGTGACCACCGATGCGGCGCAGGCGCGGCGCGAGCGCCCGGTCTGCATCGGCTGCTGAACGACGCACGCAGACCGGCGGCCGACGCTCGGCGCGGCGCGGCGATCGTTCGTTCAGACGGGAGCGTCCGTGGTCGTTTCCGTGTCGGCCGGCGCGGGACTGCGCGCGTCGCCGGTATCGCCGGTATCGCCGGTATCGCCGGTATCGCCGGTATCGCCGGTATCGTCGGCCGGCGTGATGAGCGCCATCAGCCTGTCGTGATCGATCGATTCGTGCTCCAGCAAGCTGCGCGCGATCCGCTCCAGCGCGTCGCGATGCTCGCCGAGCGTCGCCGCGACCCGCGCGTGCGCATCGTCGAGCAGCGCGCGCACCTCTTCGTCGATCAGTTGCGCGGTGTGCTCGCTGCAATGGCCGTCGCCCGGTGTCCACACGGCCGGCACGCCGCCCTGCGATACCGCATCGTCGAGCGTCATCAACCCGATCCGGTCGCTCATCCCGTACTGCATGACCATGTGCCGCGCGAGCGCGGTCGCGCGTTCGAGATCGTTCTGCGCGCCGGTCGATACGTCGCCGAACGCGATTTCCTCGGCCACGCGCCCGCCGAGCAGGACATCGAGCCGGTCGAGCAGTTCGCTCCGGCGCAGCACGTAGCGATCCTCGGTCGGCACCTGCTGCGTATAGCCGAGCGCCGCGATCCCGCGCGGGATGATCGACACCTTCTTCACCGGGTCGCAGTGCACGCGGCTTTGCGCGACGAGCGCGTGCCCGGCTTCGTGATAAGCGATGGTCCGCTTCTCCTGTTCGTTCATCACGCGGCTCTTGCGCTCCATGCCCGTCAATGCGCGGTCGATCGCTTCGTCGAAATCGGCCATCGCGATCGCCGGCTTGCCGAGTTCGGCCGCATGCAGCGCGGCTTCGTTGACGACGTTCGCGAGATCGGCGCCGACGAAGCCGGGCGTGCGCTGCGCCAGTTCCGCGAGGTCGACTTCCGGCGCCAGCTTCACGCGCTTCGTATGGACGGCCAGGATCTGCTTGCGGCCGGTCAGGTCCGGCTGGTCGATCGCGATGTGCCGATCGAATCGTCCGGGGCGCAGCAGCGCGGGATCCAGGATTTCGGGCCGGTTGGTCGCGGCCATGATGATGACGCCCGAATTCGCCTGAAAACCGTCCATCTCGACCAGCAATTGATTGAGCGTCTGTTCGCGCTCGTCGTTGCCGGACATCAGCCCGACGCCGCGCGCCTTGCCGAGCGCATCGAGCTCGTCGATGAACACGATGCACGGCGCCTTCTGCTGCGCCTGCTCGAACAGGTCGCGCACGCGGGCGGCCCCCACGCCGACGAACATCTCGACGAATGCCGATCCGCTGATCGTGAAGAACGGCACGCCGGCCTCGCCGGCGACGGCGCGTGCCAGCAGCGTCTTGCCGGTGCCCGGCGCGCCGACGATCAGCACGCCCTTCGGGATCTTGCCGCCGAGCCGCTGATAGCGTTCGGGGCTGCGCAGGAACGCGACGATCTGCTGCAGCTCGGCCTTCGCCTCGTCGATTCCCGCGATGTCGTCGAACGTGATGCCGGTCTCCTGCTGCACATACACACGGGCCTGGCTCTTGCCCATGCCGCTCAGGTCCCTCATCCCGCCCGGCCGCCGCATCGTGAAGTTCCAGGCCAGCACGAGGACGATCATCGGCAGCAACCACGTCGCGAGCATCGCGATCCAGCCCGAATCCGGCACGCCGCGATAGCGGATGCCGGCGGCCGTCAGCGCGGCGACCAGATGATCGTCGCCGACGCGGTTCGTCGTGAAGCGCCACGGCGGCCCTGCCTTCTTGACGGCGACCGCGTCGGACGCCGGCAGCATGGTAGCGGCCTGCGGCATGCGCAACGCGCCCGAGATCGACGACTGACCGATCTCGAGCTCGTCGACCAGCCGCGCGTCGACCAGCCGATGAAAATCGCTGTACGAAATCGATGTCGTCGCCGGCTGGGCCGACAGCAGTTGATAGGCGATCAGGACCGCGAACGCGATCGGGATCATCAACCCGGAGTAGTCGAATGTTTTCTTCATGACGTCGAGGCTGTGCGCCGGACTCGCGACCGCTCAGGCCGCGTCACGGGTCCAGTTCGCGCGCAGCATGTCCTCGCTGTCGCGATAGTTGAATGCCAGCGCGCCGGGAAGCGATCGATTCATGGCGGCTTCTCCGTGGGAATCGGCGGTACAGGGCGCAATGCTCACGCGACGGTCAACCGGTCGACGACCTCGCGCACGCCCCGGACCGACGCCGCCGCGCCGCACGCGGCACGCCTTTCCGCCAGCGACGCGACCGTGCCCGTCAGCGTGACGATGCCGTCGTCCGCCTCGATCGCGATTCCGGCGGATTCGCGCTGCGCGCGACGGGCCAGCGCTTCGGCAATCCGCGTGCCGACGTCGGGCACCGTCTGGTCGGCCCGCACCCGAATGCGGTTCGCGACACCGACGACGCCTTTCATCCGGCTCACCATTTTTTCCGCTGCACGGCTCTGGAACGCATGATCGACCTCGCCGTCGAGCGTCACGCAGCCGTGATCGACTTCGACGCGAATCTGGTGATCGCGCAATGCCTCCTGCCAGCCGAGCGCGAACGTGATCGCGATCGCCAGTTCGTGGTCGGCGCAGGCATCCTCCGGCGGCTCGACGTTCAGTTCGAGCACCAGCGCACGCGCATCCGCGACATGCAGCGCGGTTTTCTGCGCCTCGAGCTTCTGGGCCCAGCTGTCGACGGTGCCGCGCAGCGTCACGATCCGGTCGCGTACGTCGACGTCGATCCGGCGCGAATCGATCGCCGGATTCCAGAACAGCGCCTGCTCGACATCCTGCTTGAGTGCTGCATCGGACTTCATGTCGGTCTCCCGTCCCGGCGCGTGCCGATCGCGAAGCGTGCGACCGGACGTGTGCCGTACCCGATTCAGCATCGCGCATGGCGGCACCGGCGGCTTGACGAGGATCAATCAACCGCGGGCTTGCGGCGACGGCGGCCCCGTGCGTAACCGGCCGATTTGTCCGTTGATGCAGATCAACGGGGCGCCGGAGCGCGACTCGATCATGGCGACAGACGCTGCGCACGACGCGACGAAGCGAACATGTCGCAGCGATATGACAGAGCCGCTTTCCGGGGAGACCGTCATGAACCGAAAGCAGTACCGCATCGCACTCGCGACGCTCAGCGTGTTCATCGCGCTGGCGTCGCTGGCCGGCATCGTGCATGGGATGCTGTTCGACGAACGGGTGTTCAGGTATTCGATCGTCACGTTGATCCTGAGCGTCCTGTCGTTCGTCGTGCTGCTGAATCTCGCGCCCGGCGACCGCCCGTAAGCGGAACATCGGCTGACGCGAATTACCGCTGCCTGTCAACCGAGGCCGCCCTCGACACGCATTCCCGCCGCAGTGATTCAGATCAAGGGGGCGCGCGGCAATCGTCGGATATAAGTGAACCCGAAGCGGCGTCGCCACGAGCGCGGCGCCATCCCGTGTTCGTGTAGCCGATGAGGAACCCCATGCGCGCCGTCGCGCTTCCGCCGCTGTTTCAGCCTGCCGCCGCGCGGCGCGTTCGTCTCGTTGCGCTGGCAGCCTGTGTGGGCCTGCTGTCGGGATGCCTGTCGCTCGCGCCACCCGACGAACGTCCCGCCGCGCCGATCCCCGCCGCGTTCCCCGATCCTGCCGCCCGCAGCGCCGCCATTGCGCAGGCGCCGCCCGCCTGGCAAGACTATTTCGTCGACGGACGTCTGCGCGCGTTGATCGAGCAGGCGCTCGCCAACAACCGGGATCTGCGCGCAGCGGTTGCACGCGTCGAACAGGCGCGCGCCGTCCATGGCATCCGCAGCGCGGATCAGTGGCCGACGATCGGCGCCGGCGCGGCCTACGCGCGGTTTCGCACACCGGGCGGCTTCCTGACGCCGACGCCGGTCATCGGCCAGGTCTACGAGATCCAGCTGGCGGAGACGCAATGGGAGATCGATTTCTGGGGCCGCGTGCGCAACCTGAAAGCGTCGGCGCTGCAGCGCTATCTCGCGAGCGATGCGGCCCGGCAAGCGGTGACGCTGAGCGTGATCACCGGCGTGGCGGACGCCTATCTGACCCTGTGCGAGATCGATGAACGGATCGCGCTGACGCGCGCGACGATCGACACGCGACGCGAATCGCTGCGGATTTTCCGGCTGCGTCACGCGGCCGGCGCGATCTCGCGGCTGGACCTGACGCAATCGGAAATCCTGCTGCAGCAGGCCGAGTCGCTTGGCGTCCAGTTGCAGCAGGCGCGGGCATCGGCGGCCGATGCGCTGGCATTGCTCGTCGGTGCGACGCCGGCGCTGGCCGACGCGCCGCTGACGCTCGACGATGGCGCCGTGATGCCGTCGCTCGCGCCGGGCCTGCCGTCGTCGCTGCTCGCCCGGCGTCCGGACGTAATCGCCGCGGAGCACGAATTGCAGGCCACGCGCGCGAACATCGGCGCGGCGCGCGCGGCGTTTTTCCCGCGTATCGCATTGACGAGCGCGATCGGTTCGGGGAGCACCGCACTGCGCGACCTGCTGTCGTCCGGAACGGGCGTGTGGTCGGTGATTCCGAACGTCACGCTGCCGCTCGTCGACGGCGGCCGCAATCGGTCGAATCTCGCCCTCGCGCACGCCCAGCGCGACGAGGCGCTCGCCCAGTACGAGAAGACCGTGCAGCGCGCGTTTCGCGACGTGTCCGATGCACTCGCCGCACGCTACTGGCTCGCCGACCAGGTCGCGATCGAACGGGCGACGCTCGCGTCCCAGGCCGAGCGCGCACGTCTGGCGAAACTGCGCTACGACAGCGGCGCCACCCGCTTCCTGGAAGTACTCGATGCGCAACGGGACCTGATGAACGCCGAGCAGCAATGGGTGATGACGCGTCGTGCGCTGCTATCGAGCCGCGTCGCGCTGTACGGCGCGCTCGGCGGCGGGACCACCGATACCGACAGCGCCGCCGCGGCATCGAACCACCTTTCCATCGATTCGGGTTCCAGACCATGAAGACCATCAAGCGCCCTCTTCTGATCGGTGCCGGTGCGGCCGTGCTCGCGATCGGCCTCCTTTACTACGGCTGGACGCGCTGGCGCGACGCACAGACGGACGCCGGGCTCGTCAGCGGCAACGGCCGCATCGAGGCGACCGAGATCGACGTCGCGACCAAGCTGCCGGGGCGCGTCACCGCCATGCTCGTCGACGAAGGCGATTTCGTGAGTGCCGGTCAGCCGCTCGCCCGCATGGACGTCGTCGTCCTGCGGGCGCAGCTCGACGAGGCGCAGGCCCGGGAACAACAGGCGGTGAACACCGCGGCGAGCATCGACGCGCAGGTGGCCCAGCGTCGCAGCGACAAGGCCGCGGCGGCCGCGCTCGTCGTGCAGCGGGAAAGCGAGCTCGACGCGGCCACGCGCCGGCTGGCGCGCTCCGAAACGCTGTCGCGGGACGGCGCGTCGTCGCTGCAGGAACTCGACGACGATCGCGCGCGCGCCGGCAGCCTGCGGGCGACCGTCAACGCCGCGCGCGCCCAGGTCGAAGCCGCGCAGGCCGGGATCGACGCCACCCGCGCCCAGCTCGTCGCCGCCCGCTCGGCGGTGACGGCCGCGCAAGCGACCGTCGCGCGCGTGCAGGCCGATATCTCGGACAGCGAGCTGACGTCGCCGCGCGACGGGCGGGTCCAGTATCGCATCGCCGAATCGGGCGAAGTCCTGCCGGCAGGCGGCAAGGTGCTCAATGTCGTCGATCTGTCCGACGTCTACATGACGTTCTTCCTGCCCGAAACGGTTGTCGGCAGAGTCCCGCTCGGTGCCGACGTGCGGATCGTGCTCGATGCGGCGCCGGAATACGTGATTCCGGCACGCGTGTCCTACGTGTCGAGCACGGCGCAATTCACGCCGAAAACGGTCGAGACGGCCACCGAACGGCAGAAACTGATGTTTCGGGTCAAGGCGCGCATCGACCGCGATCTGCTGCAGCGCCATCTGAAGCTCGTCAAGACCGGCCTGCCGGGTGTCGCGTGGCTGAAGACCGATCCGAACGCGGGCTGGCCGGCGCGCCTCGCGATCAAGGTGCCGCAATGAACGCGACGTTGCCCGTCGCTAGCGGTGCCGGTGCGGGCGAAAGTCCGCCCGCATCCGTTGAATCGGGCGTGGTCGCCCGGCTGTCGGGCGTCTCGTTGCGCTACGGCGATACCTGCGCGCTCGACGACGTGACGCTCGATATCCCGGCCGGCCGCATGGTCGGGCTGATCGGACCGGACGGTGTCGGCAAGTCGAGCCTGCTCGCGCTCGTGTCCGGCGCACGGGCGATCCAGCAGGGCCGTGTATGGGCCCTCGGCGGCGACCTGTCGTCGCGCGGCCACCGCGCACGCGTATGCCGGCGCATCGCCTATATGCCGCAAGGGTTGGGTCGGAACCTGTACGCGACGCTGTCGGTCGAGGAAAACCTGCAGTTCTTCGCCCGACTGTTCGGCCACGATGCGGCCGAGCGACGCCGCCGCATCGACGCGCTCACGCACAGCACCGGGCTGCATGCGTTTCTCGACCGCCCCGCCGGCAAGCTGTCCGGCGGGATGAAGCAGAAACTCGGCCTGTGCTGCGCATTGATCCACGATCCCGACCTGCTGATCCTGGACGAACCGACGACCGGCGTGGATCCGCTGTCGCGCGCCCAGTTCTGGGAACTGATCGACCGTATTCGCACCGCGCGTCCGGCGATGAGCGTGCTCGTTGCGACCGCGTACATGGACGAGGCCCGGCGTTTCGACTGGCTGATCGCGATGGACGCCGGCCGCGTGCTCGCGACGGGCAGCCCCGGCGACCTGCTCGCCCGCACCGGCTGCGACACGCTGGAAGCCGCGTTCATCGCGTTGCTGCCGGAAGCGCGCCGGCACGGGCACCAGCCGATCCGGATCACGCCGTTCCGGCCCGACGCGACCGACGGCTACGCGATCGAGGCCGACGCGCTGACGATGCGGTTCGGCGATTTCGTCGCGGTCGACCACGTGAGCCTGAAGATCCGCCGCGGCGAAATTTTCGGCTTTCTCGGCTCCAACGGCTGCGGCAAATCGACGACCATGAAGATGCTCACGGGCCTGCTCGCCGCGTCCGAAGGCACGGCGACGCTGTTCGGCCGGCCGGTCGCCGCGAACGACATCGATACGCGCAGGCGAGTCGGCTACATGTCGCAAGGGTTTTCGCTGTACGGCGAACTGACCGTCCGGCAGAACCTCGTGCTGCATGCGCGCCTGTTCGGCGTGCCGGAAGCGGACCTGCCCGCGCGCATCGACGAAATGGTCGGGCGCTTCGGTCTCGCGGACGTACTCGATGCGCTGCCCGAACGCCTGCCGCTCGGCATGCGGCAGCGGCTGTCCCTTGCCGTCGCGATGGTGCACAAGCCCGAACTGCTGATCCTCGACGAACCGACGTCGGGCGTGGACCCGGTTGCGCGCGACGACTTCTGGCGATTGATGATCGAGCTCGCGCGCAACGACCGCGTCACGATTTTCATTTCGACGCACTTCATGAACGAGGCCGCCCGCTGCGACCGCATCTCGCTGATGCATGCGGGCCGCGTGCTGGCGAGCGCCGCGCCGGACGAACTGGTTCGCCTGCGCGGCGCCGCCACGCTCGAGGACGCGTTCATCGGCTACCTGACCGACGCGCAACGCGGCGACAGCGCACCGACGGACACGTCACCGGGCGCCGACTGGCTCGCCGCGTCGCCCGACGCGAGCGACGCCGGCCGCGGCGCCGCCTGGTTCAGCCCGGCGCGCGCCGGCAGCTACCTGTGGCGCGAAGTGCTGGAGCTGCGCCGCGACCCGCTGCGCGCGACGCTGGCGCTGTTCGGTTCGCTCGTGTTGATGTGCGTGATCAGCATCGGCATCAGTCTGGACGTGGACAACCTGACGTTCGCCGTGCTCGATCGCGATCAATCGATGCTGAGCCAGGACTACGCGCAGCATCTCGCGGGCTCCCGCTACTTCGTGCCGCGCGCCCAGCTTGCCGATGACCGCGATATCGATCGCCGCATGCGCAACGGCCAGCTGTCGCTCGCGATCGAGATCCCGCCCGGCTTCGCACGCGACGTCGCCCGCGGCCGGCACGTGGAAATCGGCGCGTGGGTCGACGGCGCGATGCCGATGCGCGCGGAAACGATTCGCGGCTACGTGGCCGGCATGCACGAGAACTGGCTGCGCGATCAGGCGAAGCGCCGGCTCGGCGTGTCGCTCGTCCCGGCAGTCGACGTCGCGATCCGCTATCGGTACAACCCGGACGTCAAGAGCCTGCCCGCGATGATTCCCGCGATCATGCCGATGCTGCTGCTGATGCTGCCCGCGATGCTGACGGCGCTCGCCGTCGTCCGGGAACGCGAGCTCGGATCGATCGTCAACCTGTACGTGACGCCCGTGACCCGCGCCGAATTCCTGCTCGGCAAGCAGGCGCCGTACGTGATGCTGGCCATGCTGAATTTCCTGCTGATGGTCGTGCTGGCCGACGTCGTGTTCGGCGTGCGGATCAAGGGCAGCTTCGCGACGCTGGCCGCCGCGGTGCTGATCTTCAATGTCGTCGCCACCGGCATCGGGTTGTTTGCGTCGACGTTCACGCGCAGCCAGATCGCCGCGATCTTCATGACGATCGTCGGCACGCTGATCCCCGTCGTGCAGTTCTCGGGCCTGCTCACGCCGCTGTCGTCGCTCGAAGGCAGCGGCAAGTGGATCGGTACGATCTATCCGGCCACCTACATGCTCGCGATCAGCCGCGGCGTCTACAACAAGGCGCTCGGGCTCGCCGACCTGTCGTCCCAGTTCTGGCCGCTGCTCGCCGCCGTGCCGGTCATCATGGTGACGACCGGCGTCCTGCTGCGCAAACAGGAGCGCTGACCATGTCGCGCGTGCTCGCCATCTACCGGCTCGGGATCAAGGAACTGTGGAGCCTCGCCCGCGACCCGATCCTGCTCGCGCTCATCGTGTATACGTTCAGCGCGTCGATCTACGTCGCCGCGACCGCACGCCCCGAAACGCTGCACAAGGTGCCGATCGCGCTCGTCGACGAAGACGCGTCGCCGCTGTCGGCACGGATCGCGGCGGCGTTCTTTCCGCCGCAGTTCGCGCCGCCCCCGGTCGTCGACGCCGGCGCGGCCGATCGCGGGCTCGACAACGGCGACTACACGTTCTCGCTCGACATTCCGCCGAACTTCCAGCGCGACGTGCTGGCCGGCCGTCATGCGACGATCCAGCTCAACGTCGATGCGACACGCATGACGCAAGCCTTCACCGGCAGCACCTACATCCAGCAGATCGTGTCGGGCGAGATCGACGCGTTCGTGCGGCGCTATCGCGGCACGCCGCCACCGCCGGTCGATCTCGCGCTGCGGATGCGCTTCAACCCGAATCTCGACGAAGTCTGGTTCGGCGCGCTGATGGAACTGATCAACAACGTGACGATGCTGTCGATGATCCTCACCGGCGCCGCGCTGATTCGCGAGCGCGAACACGGCACGATCGAGCATCTGCTCGTGATGCCGGTGACCGCAGCGGAGATCATGCTCGCGAAGGTCTGGTCGATGGGGCTCGTCGTCACGGTGGCGGCCGTCGCGTCGCTGACGTGCGTCGTGGGCGGCGCGCTGCACGTGCCGATTCCCGGCTCCATCCCGCTGTTCGTGGCCGGGATGGCGTTGCACCTGTTCGCCACGACGTCGATGGGGATCTTTCTCGCGACGCTCGTGCGCAGCATGCCGCAGTTCGGCATGTTGCTCGTGCTCGTGCTGCTGCCGCTGCAACTGCTGTCGGGCGGACTGACGCCGCGCGAAAGCATGCCGCCGGCCGTGCGGGACATCATGCTGGCCGCGCCGACGACTCATTTCGTCGAACTCGCGCAACGCATCCTGTACCGGGGCGCCGGCTTCGATGCGGTGTGGCCGCAGTTCGCGGCGCTGTTCGCGATCGGGGGCGCGCTGTTCCTGCTGTCGCTGATGCGATTCCGCAAGACCATTGGTCAGATGACTTGATCGCCCCACTGCCTGATTGCCCGATTGCGCGCGAGGCCGGGATTCGCCGGTTGATACAGATCAACCGCGCCGGAAGCCGGTACGCGATCATGACGCCATAGCTTGCGAAATCGCAAACTGCCGCTGCGTGCCAACGCGGACGAACACCGGCCGCTCCACGGGAGAACGTCATGATTCGCCATTCGTACCGGACCGCGCTCGCCACGCTGGGCGTGTTCGTCGCGCTCGCGTCGCTACTGGGCGTCGTGCACGCGATGCTGGTCGACGCGCACGTGCTGCCGTACGCGATCGTCGCGCTGGTGTCGGGCGGCGTCGCGTTCGTCGCGCAGCTCGATCCCGCGCCGCGCGAGCGCTAGCGAAACCGCCGGACGCGCCGCATTCGACATCATGCTTGATGCGGGAATCGCTGATTTCCGTCAATCGCCGCGCGCCGCTTCGCGATGTAATCGACGCACCGAACCCGTCGACTTCCAGTGAGACGAGCGATGAAACTGACTTTTCTCGGTGCGACCGAAACCGTGACCGGCTCGAAGTATCTGGTCGAGCACGGCGGCCGGCGCGTGCTGATCGATTGCGGCCTGTTCCAGGGCACGAAAAACCTGCGCTTGCGCAACTGGAGCCCGCTGCCGCTCGCACCCGACTCGCTCGACGCGGTCGTGCTCACGCATGCGCATCTCGACCATACCGGCTATCTGCCGGTGCTGGCGCGCGAAGGCTATCGCGGCCCGGTGTACTGCACGGCGGCCACGGCCGAACTCTGCGACATCATGCTGCGCGACAGCGCGCGGCTGCAGGAGGAAGAAGCCGACTTCGCGAACCGGCACGGCTACTCGAAGCATCATCCGGCGCAACCGCTCTATACGCTCGACGATGCGCAGCGCGCGCTGCGGCTGCTGAAGCCCGTCGCCTTCGACGAATGCACGGCGCTCGGCGATGGCCTCGCGTTCCGCCTGCTGCCGGCCGGGCACATCCTCGGCGCGGCGAGCGTCGTGATGCACTGGGATCACAAGGTGCTCGCGTTCTCGGGCGACCTCGGCCGCTATCACGACCCGATCATGCAGCCGCCGCGGCCGCCGGCGCATGCCGACTATCTCGTCGTCGAATCGACCTACGGCGACCGGCTGCATCCGGATTCCGATCCCGAGAACGAGTTGGCCACGTTGTTCGACACGACGTTCGCGCGCGGCGGAGTGGTCGTGATGCCCTGCTTCACCGTCGGCCGCGCGCAGGAGATCCTGCACTACATCGCGCGGCTGAAGGCGTCCGGCCGCATGGCGCGCGTGCCCGTGTTCGTCGACAGCCCGATGGCGACCGACGTGACCGACATCTATCGCCACCACATCCTCGAACACCGGCTGACGCTTTCCGAAGCAAACGCGCTCGGCCACGCGGCGACGATGATCCGGACGGTCGAGCAGTCGAAGGCGATTGCGGAACACCACGGCCCGATGGTCATCATCGCCGGCAGCGGCATGGCCACGGGTGGCCGCGTGCTCCATCACCTGAGCCGCTACGCGCCCGACGCGCGCAACACGATCGCGCTGGTCGGCTATCAGGCGGCCGGTACACGCGGCGCGGCGCTGGCCGCGCACGAACCGACGGTCAAGATTCACGGCGAATACGTGCGCGTGCGCGCGCAGGTCGAGTCGATCGCCGCGCTGTCCGCGCATGCCGACTACGAGGAGATTCTCCGGTGGCTCGGCACGATGCAGCCCGCGCCCGCACGGACCTTCATCACGCATGGCGAACCTGCATCGGCGGACGCACTGCGGCGGCGCATTTCGGAGCGATTGCACTGGCCGTGCGAAGTCCCGACCTACGCGCAGACCGTCGATCTCGACGCAGTCGAATCGGACGATGCGCGCGAGCCGGCCGGCGTTTCGTCCTGACTACGGCGCCGCCGAAACGCCGGTAGACACCGGTCGGGCGCGGCAAGAACCGGGCGACGTTGCGTACCGGCCTCCGTCACGCGCCACCGGCCCGTCAGCCGACTTCGATGATGACCTTCAGCGCATGGGTCTGCGCCGCGCGACCGAACGTGTCGTACGCACGCTCGACGTCGTCGAGCGAAAACCGGTGCGTGATCAGGCGTGTCGGATCGAGACGCCCGGCGCGCACGGTCTTCAGCAGCATCGGCGTGCTGACCGTGTCGACGAGCCGCGTCGTGATCGAGATGTTGCGATCCCACAGCTTCTCGAGGTGCAGGTCGGCCTTCACGCCATGCACGCCGACGTTCGCGACGACACCGCCCGGCGCCACGAGCGCCGTGCACATCTCGAACGTCGCCGGAATGCCGACCGCCTCGATCGCGCAATCGACGCCGATGCCGTCGGTCAGCTTCATCACTTCCGCGACCGGATCGCCGGTGCGGCCGTCGATGCTATCGGTCGCGCCGAAGTGCCGCGCGATCTCGAGCCGGTTGCTGTCCGGGTCGATCATGATGATCTGCGCGGGCGAGTAGAACTGCGCGGTCAGCAACGCGGCCAACCCGATCGGCCCCGCGCCGACGATCGCGACCGAGCACCCGGGCTGCACCTTGCCGTTCAATACCCCGCATTCGAACCCGGTCGGCAGGATATCGGACAGCATCACGAGCGCGTCCTCGTCGGCGCCGCCCGGAATCCGGTACAGGCTGGTCGCCGCATGCGGGATACGCACGTACTCGGCCTGCGTGCCGTCGATCCGGTTGCCGAGAATCCAGCCGCCGGTCGTGCAATGCGAATACAGGCCGCGGCGGCAGTATTCGCAGCGGCCGCACGACGAGATGCACGAAATGAGCACGCGATCGCCCGGCTTCAGCGAATCGACCGCGGCGCCGACCTGCTCGACGACGCCGACGCCCTCGTGGCCGAGAATGCGGCCCGGTTCGCAGGTCGGTACGTCGCCCTTGAGGATATGCAGATCGGTGCCGCAGATCGTCGTGCGCGTCACGCGGACGATCGCGTCGGTGGGCGACTGCAGTTCCGGCCTGGGCCGTTCCTCGAGCGCCTTGCGCCCCGGCCCGTGGTAGACGAGTGCTTTCATCGCTGTTTCTCCATTCATGTTTCGAGTACGTAGGCGCCGGGCGCCGCCGCGAAGCCGGCGGGCGGCGTACGGGCCGGCACGTCGCCCGACGAGCGTGCGTGCAACCAGTCGCGCCAGCCTGTCCACCACGATCCGTCGACCGCCGGCGTATCGCGCACGAAGTCGTGCGGGCTGCGGTAGGCCACGCCGGGTTCGCGCGTCGCGCACCGATAGTGGCGTCCCGGATGGCCCGGTTCGGACACGATGCCCGCGTTGTGCCCGCCCGACGTCAGCACGAAGGTCAGCGCGTGGTGCGTGAGCAGATGGAGCTTGTAGACGGACCGCCAGGGCGACACGTGATCGCGCTCGGTGCCGACCACGAACGTCGGCACGTCGATATCCGACAGCGCGACAGGCCGCCCTTCGACGCAGTAGCGGCCGGCCGCCAGATCGTTGTCGAGAAAGAGCCGCGTCAGGTATTCCGAATGCATGCGGTACGGCATGCGCGTGGTATCCGCATTCCACGACATCAGGTCGTTGGGCTTCGTGCGCGTGCCGAGCAGGTATTCGCTCATCATCCGCGACCAGATCAGGTCGCGCGCGTTCAGCAGTTCAAACGCGGCGGACATTTGCGCACCGTCCAGATAGCCTTGCCGCCACATCAGCGCGTCGAGCGCGGACAGCTCGCTCGCATCGATGAACAGGCCGAGTTCGCCGGGTTCGCTGAAATCGGTCTGGGCCGCGAGCAACGTGACCGAGCGCAGCGCGTCGTACTGCTTGCCGTCGCGCGCCAGCGCCGCCGCGGCGATCGCCAGCAGCGTGCCGCCCAGACAATAGCCGACCGCGTGGACCGCTTCGCCGCCGATCGACCGGGCGGCGTCGAGCGCCGCGATGCAGCCGTCGCGCAGATAGTCGTCGAGCCCGAGGTCGCGCGATTCCGCGCCCGGGTTGCGCCACGACACCGCGAACACCGTATAGCCCGCATCGACCAGGAAGCGGATCAGCGAATTATGCGGCTGCAGATCGAGGATGTAGTACTTCATGATCCACGACGGCACGATCAGGATCGGCTCGCGCGCCACGCGGGCTGTCGTCGGCGCGTATTGCAGCAGCTCGCACAGCGCGTTGCGCCAGACGACGCGACCCGGCGTGATCGCCACGTCGCGACCCGGCAGATAGGTGCGCGCATCGTGGGCCTGCGTGCCGCTCGCCCGCTCGACGAACGCGTTCGCGTCGTCCAGCCAATGCCGCAAGCCCGCCGCGAGGTTCGCGCCGCCGCTGCGCATCGTCGCGTCGAGCACGACCGGATTGGTCGCCAGGAAATTGCCCGGCGAACAGGCGTCGAGCCACTGGCGGGCGGCGAATCCGACCAGTTCCTCATGATGGCGTTCGACACCCGGCACACCGCGGGTCGCGTCGCGCCACCAGCGCTGGATCGACAGGAAGCCGTCGCGATACGCGCGAAACGGCCAGCCGCCCCATGCGGGCGCGGCGAAGCGCGGATCGGCGCCGCCGGCGTGCACGGCCAGGCCGCTCGACTCCGCATCGTCGGCCTCGCCGTCGCGCCCGCTTGCCGTCGGCGCCACCGCGCCCAGCCACGCCTGTGCGGCGAGCTCGAAGCCTTTGCCCGGCGCCACCGCCAGATGCGCGCCCCAGTCGAGCATCGCCAGCGCCAGCGACACCGGCGACAGCCCGAACGTCAGCGCGGCCACGTTCGCGTGCGCGGCACGGTTCCACTGTTCGGCAGCGCTCATCGGGGAAGGCGCGCATCGCGTCGCCGCCGGCGCCTGCCCGTCGTCGCCCGGCGTCGGCAGCGATGCCGGCGCGAGCGCCGCGCGCAGCACGGACGCGTTCATCGCAGGTACATTCCGCCGTTGACGTCGAATTCCGCGCCGGTGGCGAACGCACCGGCGTCGGAGCACAGGAGCGCGACGAACGCGGCGATCTCGTCGGGGTCGCCGAGCCGCCCGGCCGGAATCTGCGGCAGGATCTTCGCGTCGAGCACCGCCTTCGGCACCGACTCGAGCATCGCGGTCGCCAGATAGCCGGGCGACACCGTGTTGACCGTCACGCCATGCCGCGCGAGTTCGAGCGCGAGCGTTTTCGTGAAGCCGTGGATGCCGGCCTTCGCGGCCGCGTAGTTGGCTTGCCCGTACGCGCCTCTCGAACCGTTGACGGAGCCGATGTTCACGATCCGCCCGAAACCGGCGTCGATCATGCCCGGCACGAACGGCTTCGTCATGTTGAACATGCTGTCGAGATTAGTGCGCAGCACCGCGTCCCACATGCTCTTCGTCATCTTCACGAAGGTGGCGTCGTGCGTGATGCCGGCGTTGTTCACGAGCACGTCGACGCGCCCGAATTCGGCGAGCACGCGTGCCGCGCAGTGCTGGCACGAATCGTAGTCGGCCACGTCCACTTCGAACGCATGAAACGTGCGGCCCGCGTCGCGCTCGTGCGCGAGCCACGTCGCGACGTGGTCGTTGTGTTCCGTGTGCGACACCGCCACCGTCATGCCGGCGTCGTGCAGGCGACGGCCGATCGCGGCGCCGAGCCCGCCCATCCCGCCGGTGACGAACGCGACGCGCTTAGCGGACATGATCGCGCTCCCGTTCGCCTGCGATGCCGTTCAGGCGGCGCGCCGCAAGCGCCCCGTTCGTCGCGCCGCCCGCTTCCTCGATCCCGCGCTCCAGCGCGGCCATCCAGTCGGCCCACGGCATGCTGGCTTCGTTGACCACCGCGAGTCGCTCGAGGTCAGGCAACCAGTCGGTCTGATAACGCGTCAGCGCGCCCGAGCCGTATTCGCGCAACCAGGTACGCCACGCACTGGCATGCTCGAATTGCGCACGCATGCACAGCTCGGCGGCGTCCTGCCAGATCTCGACGCTCGCGATCGCGTAGTCGCTCGTCACCTGCCGGCCGGCCTCGGCGAAGGCCGTCCACTCGTTCGTTTCCGCCAGCGCCTGCTGCAGGCGCCGCACCGCGGTGCGGTCGCGCTCGATGCGCCGCCCTGCCAGCGCATGCCATTCGTGTTGCCAGTCGCGGTTCAGCGCGACCATGCGCAACGCGAGATCGCAGCTCGCGCGCCAAGCGCCGTTCGGTGTCGTCAAAGCATCGCTACTCATCGGCTTCCCCTTTCGATCGGATCAATGGGTTCGCATCCGCGTCGCGCCGCCTGCCCGGCCTCGGCGTCTCGACCGCTTCACTGTGCGGGTATCGCGCACGGCCGCCGTTGATCTGAGTCAAGCGCGTGGAAACCCTGCTTCGTAGACTGGATTGCACTGGCGGATCACCCGTCGATGGAGCGATTCCGATGAGCTACAAAAGCATGGTCGTGCACCTCGATACGAGCGCCCGCGCGCATTCGCGTCTCGAGTTCGCGTTGCGTCTCGCCCGGCGCTTCGGTGCGCATCTCACCGGGCTGTTCGCGATCTACACGCCCGAGCCGCATTCGTTCTATGTGATGGCCGGTTCCGCCGACTATTTCCGCGCGCAACGCGAACGGCGCGACGAACGGATGGCCGCGCTGGAGCGTCTGTTCCATGCGGAGACGGCGCGCGCCAAAGTGCCGGCAACCTGGATTCGCACCGACGAGCGCGCGAACGTGGCCGTCCCGCGCGCCGCCCGTCTCGCCGATCTGGTGATTGCCGGCCAGAGCGACCCGAACGATCCCGAGACCTATATCGACGACCAGTTTCCGGAAAATCTCGTGTTGACCGCCGGCCGCCCGGTGCTGTTCTGGCCGTACACCGGAGAATTCCCGTCGGTCGGCGAACGGGTCTTCGTCGCATGGGACGGCAGCCGCGAAGCGTCCCGCGCCGCGCACGACGCGCTGCCCTTTCTCGAACACGCGAAACGCACGACGGTCGTCGCCGTGGTCGACGGCAAGTCGGAGGCCGCGGCCACGCGGATTCCGGCCGCCGATGCCGCGCTGATGCTGGCGCGCCACGCGCACGACGTGAACGTGCTCGACATCGATGCCGGCGCCGGCTCGTCCGTCGGCGACACGCTGCTGTCGCGCACGTATGACACGGGTTCCGACCTGCTCGTCATGGGCGCGTACGGCCATCCGCGCTGGCGCGAGCTGTTGATGGGCGGGGCCACGCGCACGGTGCTCGCGTCGATGACGCTGCCGGTATTGATGTCGCACTGAGCCGCCCGGCGCGCATCGACCAACGACGCGTGAATCGCACCGCGGCGGGCGGGCTGCGCGGCAACCGGGACGCTTGATCCAGATCAGCGCCATCGGCGTGCACGCGCCGATGATGGTTTCATCCACATCCGTTCAAGGGAAATGCCATGTACTCGAACATTCTGGTGGCACTCGACGGCAGCGACACGTCGTCCCGTGCACTCGACGCCGCGCTGGCGCTCGCGGCGGAAACGGGTGCGCGGCTGACACCCGTCTACGTCGTCGATTTCCTGGCGCCGGCCTACGACATGGTCGGATACGATCCGTCGATCCTGGTCGATTCGTTCCGTGAAGAAGGATTGCGCGTGACCGAGGACGCCGCGCGGCGCATGAAGGCGCGCGACGTGGCCGGCACGCCGCAGATCTCCAACGTCGCGCCAGCAGGCGAAGACATCCCGCACCGGATCGTCGGCGTCGCGGGCGAGATCGACGCCGATCTGATCGTGATGGGCACGCATGGCCGGCGCGGCTTTCGGCGCATGTTCCTCGGCAGCGTGGCCGAACGCGTGCTGCGCCTGGCCAGATGCCCGGTCCTGATGATTCCGGCGAGCTGCGCAGCGAAGGCATCCGCCGACGTCACGGCCGCTTCCACCGAAAAGGAACCGTCATGAGCTACAAGACCCTGCTTGTTCATCTCGACGACAGCGATCGCTGCGCGACGCGCGTCGACCTCGCGCTCCAGCTCGCGGGACGCTGGAACGCGCATTTGATCGGCCTCTACCTGGTCTGCCAGGATCTCTTCGAACCGTTGCGCCGGCCCGACGAACCGCTGAAGCTGGCCGTCTACGAGCGCCTGTGCGACCAGCGGCGCAAGGAGGCGGAAGAACGCTTCCTGACGGCCGCCGAACGCGCCGGACGCAGCGTCGAATGGCAGGCGCCGGCCGGCAATGCGATCGATGCCGCGATCCTGCACGCCCGTCACGCCGATCTGCTGGTGCTCGGCCAGGAGGATCCCGACGATCGCATGACCTACGTGGCGCGCCATTTCGTCGAGGATGTCGTGATCGGCAGCGGCCGTCCGGCGATCATCGTGCCGTATGCCGGCGACGTGCGCACGTTCGGCGAGAACGTGCTGATCGGCTGGGACGGCGGGCGCGAGGCCGCACGCGCGATGGCCGACGCGCTGCCGCTGCTCGCCCGCGCACGCTTCGTCAACGTCGAGACGGTCGTCCGCGGGCAACCCGATCCGGACCGGACGCCGGCCGGCGTCGACGTCGCCGCGTATCTCGAACGACACGGCGTTCGCGCGTCGTTCTCGACGACGCCGCGCGAGCGGTCGGTCGGCGTGGGCGGGACGCTGCTGAACCGGGTGACCGACGTGCATGCGGACCTGCTCGTCATGGGCCTGTACAGCCATACCCGCGCCCACGAGCGCGTGCTGGGCGGCGCGACGCGCACGATCCTCGAGACGATGACGGTGCCGGTGCTGCTGTCTCACTGAACCGGCGAGGTTCGGGCAGCCGGTCGCGGCTGCCCGCTTTCGTCACAACACGGACGCCCCTGCGCCCTGCCCCTCCCGCACGACCAGCACCGGCCGGTCGGCGGTACGCACCAGCGATTCGGCGACGCTGCCGAGCAACGCGCGGCGCATGCCGCGACGGCCATGCGTGCCCATCACGATCAAGTCCGCGTCGCATTCGGCGGCCGCTCGCACGAGCACCGACGACACGTCCTCGCCGCACGCATCGATCGTATGCGCGGTGCCGCGGACGCCGCACAGGCGAAACGCCGTCTCGGCATCCGCCACCGCGATCGCGGCCTTGTCCGCATCCAGCCCGGCCGGGTCGCGCCGGTCGATATAGCCGCTGTCGACGTCCGTCAGCCGCGGCGCGTCCGATACCACGCACACGGCGACGACCAAGCCGCCCGACGCGCGGGCGAGCGCGATCGCCTCGTCGAGCGCGAGCCGCGCGCCGCGGCTGCCGTCGAGCGCCGCAAAGATTCGTGCATACATAAAGCCTCCCTGTTGCCGTTCGGTGTCGATTGGCCTGCCCAACCAGTCTGGGCTCGGCGCACACCGTCCGGTTGACGCCGGTCAAGCCCGCGCGGCGACGGCCGTCCGCATCGGTCCCGATTGGCGAATACCGGCAAAACGCGCACAATCTCGGCGCATCGGACGCGCTTTTGATGCGACCCTTTGAAGAGACATCGTCCGTTCATCGACGGCAGTCATCATGTCCGCCGTTCAGAATCGGCCGATTGCACCGTTCCGGTCGGAGCCGGATCGACGAACGCCGGCGGGCGCCTGCCCCGCGCGAGCCGGCAAAGGATGCACGCCATGATCCGGGTACTCATTGCTGACGATCACACGCTCGTCAGGGACGGCCTGCGGCACATCCTGCAGAACGCCCACGATTTCGTCGTGGCGGGAGAAGCCAGCGACAGTGCATCGACGATCGCGCTGACGCGCGGCACCGAGGCCGAGGTGCTGGTGCTCGACCTGTCGATGCCCGGCCGCAACGGCATCGAACTCATCAAGCAGATCAAGGACGAGAAACCGGCCCTGCACATCCTGGTGTTGACGATGCACGCCGAGCAGCAATATGCGGTGCGCGCGTTCCGCGCCGGCGCATCGGGCTACATGACCAAGGAAAGCGCGAGCGCGGAGCTGGTGGCCGCGCTGACGAAAATTGCCGGCGGCGGCGTGTATGTCAGCCTGTCGATGGCGGAGCAATTCGCGCAAAGCCTCAACGAGCCGACCGACCTGTTGCCGCATCAACGCTTGTCCGACCGCGAGTTCGACGTGTTCCGGCGCGTGACGTCCGGCGAGTCCATTTCCGAGATCGCGCAGGCGTTGTGCGTCAGCGTCAAGACCGTGAGCACCTACAAGACGCGAATCCTCGAGAAGATGCAGATGGCCAACGATACGGCGCTCGTCCGGTACGCGATGCGCCACCGGCTGTTCGACGACCCGGACGAACTCTGACCGCGACAACCTGCCGCACCCTTGTAGGAATCGTCCTACAAACCTTCCCTAACACCTACCGCATCTTCAATTTCCGCTGATTTCAATCAAGCGTCCGGCTGTCCATACTCCGATCAAGAACAACACACCGGCGTGCCTTCCGGAGCTGCCCGGCCTTGCCGTCCCGTCGCGACGGCTGCCGGCCCGCCGATCCGATGGGCGCCGATTCGACCAACCAGGCGGCGACGTTCGTGTCCGCCTGTACGACGGCCAGCGCAACCGCGACGATGCGACCCGCTGCCGCCCCAACCGGAGCAGATCATGCAGAGCCATGCCGACATCCCGACGACGGCGCCGTCGCGCCCGTTCATTCCGCTGCATCCCGTCACGCGGACGGACCAGCCGAAGCGCACGTCGTCGCGCTGCTCGTCCTGCACGTTGCGCACCGTTTGCATGCCGCGGGAAATGACGCCCGACGAGTTCGCCCGGGTGGACGCGATGATCTGCACGACGCGCCACGTCAAACGCGGTGAAACGCTGTTTCGCGCGGACGACGCGTTCCACAGCATCTATGCGGTCAGAACCGGGTCGTTCAAGACCGTGATGATGCATCGCGACGGCGACGAGCAGATCACCGGCTTCCAGATCGTCGGCGAAGCGCTCGGGCTGGACGGCGTGCACACCGGGCGGCACAACGGCGACGCGATCGCGCTCGAGGACAGCACGGTCTGCATCATTCCGTTCGGCCAGCTCGAGCAGATGTGTCGCGAAGTGCGGCCGATGCAGCATCATGTCTATCAGATGATGAGCGGCGAAATCGTCCGCGAATCCGCGCAGATGGTGCTGCTCGGCACGATGACCGCCGAGCAGCGCGTGGCCGCCTTCCTGCTGAACCTTTCCACCCGCTTCAAGGCGCGCGGTTACTCGGCCGCCGAATTCGTGCTGCGGATGACGCGCGACGAGATCGGCGAATATCTCGGGATGAAGCTCGAAACGGTCAGCCGGATGCTGTCGAAGTTCCAACGCAACGGGCTCGTCGCCGCGCAAGGCAAGCAGATCCGCATCGTGGATCCGGAAGGCCTCGGGCGCATCTGAGCAGAACGCGCGGATACCGGGCGGGATCAATCGCGCATGCCGAGCACGGCGGCGCCGGACACGCGCCCGCTGCGCAGATCGTCGAGTGCGCGATTCGCATCGGTCAGCGCGTAGCGCACGGCTTCGACCCGCAGCGGCATCGCGGCGGCGATCCGCATGAATTCGGCCGCATCCGCACGCGTCAGGTTGGCGACCGACGCGATCCGGCGCTCGCCCCACAGCCACGCGTACGGAAAGCTCGGGATATCGCTCATGTGAATGCCGCCGCATACGACGATCCCGCCTTTGCCCACGGCGCGCAGCGCGGCCCGCACCAGCGCGCCCGCCGGCGCGAAGATGAGCGCGGCGTCGAGCGTTTCCGGCGGCGTTTCGTCGCTGCCGCCGGCCCACGCGGCGCCGAGCGACAGCGCGAGCTGCTGTGCCGCGGTATCGCCGGGTTTCGTCAGCGCGAACACCTTGCGCCCCTCGAAACGCGCGACCTGCGCGACGAGATGAGCGGCCGCGCCGAAACCGTAGATGCCGATGCGACGCGCATCGCCGGCCATGCGCAAGGTTCGATAGCCGATCAGGCCGGCGCACAGCAGCGGCGCGGCCTCGAGATCTGAATAGCGTTGCGGCAGGTGCACGCAATACCGGTGGTCGGCGACCGCGCACTCGGCGTAGCCGCCGTCGATCGTATAGCCCGTGAAACCCGGGCTGTCGCACAGGTTCTCGCGGCCCGACGTGCAATACGCGCAATGCCCGCATGTCGAACCGAGCCAGGGAACCCCCACCCGGTCGCCGACGGAGAACCCCGTCACGCCATCGCCGAGCACGCGCACCGTTCCGACGATTTCGTGCCCCGGCACCAGCGGCAGCGTCGGGTGCGCGAGCTCGCCGTCGACGACGTGCAGATCGGTTCGACAGACGCCGCATGCATGCACGTCGATCAACAACTGGCCCGGCGCCGGCCGCGGATCCGGCACGCGCGCCTCGCGCAAATGCGGTGTCGTGCCGTCAAACATCATCGCAAGCATGCTCGCCTCCCGGCCGATCGTCTTCGTGCTTCGCTGTCCAAGACTAACCCCGGCGCATCGCGCGTGCATGGCCCGGTGACGGGCGCTTGATGTGGGTCAACGGCTGCCGGACGGTTGCTGACACGATGAGATGGCATGACGTCGCCCGCGCGCCGTGCCAGGAGATGATCAATGATGTCCGTTCCCCCGCTTGCCGCAAGCGCCCATGTCGACGATCAATTGAAGTCGCTGTTGGCGTACGCGGTGCTGGCCCCGTCCAGCCACAATTCCCAGCCGTGGCGGTTCATCGTCAACGGCGCCACGATCGCCGTCTGCGCGGACCGGGTCCGCGCATTGCCCGTGGTCGATCCGTTCGACCGCGAACTGATCATCAGTTGCGGCGCGGCATTGCTCAATCTGCGCGTCGCGCTCGATCACGCCGGCCTCGCCCACACGATCAGCACGTTTCCGTCCGAGGTCGACCCCGATCTCCTTGCGCTGGTCCGGGTCTGCGACGACGGCTATTCCGATCGGTCTCTCGGCGGGCTGTTCGACGCAATCCAGGCGCGCGTCACGACGCGCGCGCCGTTCGAATCCACCGCGGTGCCCGACGAGATTCAGCGCGAGCTGATCGCGGCCGGCGTCGCGGAAGGCGCCGAGGTCGCGTGCATCGACTCGATCGCGCATCGCGCACGGGTCGCCGAACTGGTTGCGCAGGCCGACCAGCAGCAGTTCGCCGATCCGCGCTTTCGCCGCGAACTGGCGAGCTGGATCGATCCGCGCCGGCGCGTCGACGGCATGCCGGCATTCGCGGCCGGCGTACCGACGCTGCTGGACTTCGCGGCGCCTGTCGTGACGATGGCGGTGCGGACGTTCGATCTCGGCAACGGGCTGGCCGCGCTCCATCACCAGCTCGTCGGCGCGTCGCCGTTGATCGTCTGCCTGTCGACCGTACGCGACGATCGCGAAGCGTGGCTGGCCGCGGGCCAGGCGCTGGAGCGAATCCTGCTCGTCGCGGCGCGCGCGGGCTATACGGCGTCGTACCTGAACCAGCCGATCGAGACGGCCGCGCTGCGTGCCGACCTCGGCCGGACGCTCGGGCTGCGCGGCGAGCCGCAGTTGCTGCTGCGAGTCGGCCGCGGCCCGCATACGCCGCATTCGCCCCGTCGCCCGCTCGGCGAAGTGATCTCGTGAGTGATCGCCTGAGCGCAACCGGCGGCGCGCTGCGCGCCTGCCGATCCGGACGAGAAAAACCATGAACATCACGCGTTGCTTCGCTTTCCTTCTGATCGCCGCCATTGCCGGCACGGCGGCCGCGCAAACGACCGTGCCCGAACCGACCGAGCTCGTCAACGCGCAGCACTGCATGTTCTGCCACACGCCCGACATGACGTTCCTCGGGCCGTCGTTCCACGATATCGCCACGCGCTACCGCGGCGATCCGCACGCGGCCGCCGAGCTGGAGCGCAAGTTGCGCGTCGGCGGCCCCACGCATTGGGGCGACACGCCGATGCCGTCCGCCATCGATCGCGGCGGGCCGCTCTCTGCCGACGACGCCCATCAGCTCGTCCAATGGGTGCTGAGTCAGTGACCGTGCCACTGCCTTCCCGCTCATGCCCACGATAGTCAAACGCGTTCCCGCCGGCACCGCGCGCGGCGGCGCGCACGGCAAGCGGATACGCGCCCGGCCCGAAGCGACCGCCGGCCTCGACGACATCCAGCGGCCGTCGCGTCGGGCGCGGCATCTCGCCGGCCATCCGAACTGCACGCCCGGCGACGCGGACACGACGTTGCTGCAACGCGCGACCATGCGCGGGATCCGGCTGCAACTCGACTACTGGAAAGCCGAGGCGCGTTTGCAACATGAGCGCATCGGCCATGCCGTCGTGATCTACGGCAGCACGCGCATCGTCGCCCCCGCTGTCGCGAACGCTCGGCTCGACGAAGCGAACCGCCTGCTCGCGCTGCGCCCGCGTGACCCGGGCCGGCGTCGGGCCGTCGCTCTCGCCAGCCGTCTTGTCGAGCACAGCGCGTACTACCGGGTCGCACGCGAATTCGGCCGTATCGTCGGCCATGCCGACCGGCGCACGCGTACCGCGCGCCTCGCGATCGTCACGGGCGGCGGCCCCGGCATCATGGAGGCCGCCAATCGCGGCGCCTATGAGCGCGGCGCGCCGAGCATCGGCTTCAATATCGAGCTGCCGCGCGAACAGGCGCCGAATCCGTACATCACGCCGGATCTGTGCTTCCGGTTCCACTACTTCGCGATTCGCAAGCTTCACCTGCTCGAGCGCGCCAAGGCCGCCGTGTTTTTCCCCGGCGGATACGGCACGTTCGACGAACTGTTCGAAGTACTGACGCTGCTGCAGACACGCAAGATCGCGCCGCTGCCGGTCGTCCTGGTCGGCGAAGCGTACTGGCGGCGCGCCGTCGATCTGGCGTTTCTCGCGGACGAAGGGATGATCGACCGCCGCGACCTCGAACTGTTCACCTACTGCGAATCGGCCGCCGACATCTGGCATGCGATCGGATCGTGGTACGCACGGTGCCGCGCCAGGCGGCCGGCCCGACGAAGCCCTTCGCCGAAGCCGTCCGCCGTGT
The DNA here is from genome assembly GCF_017815045.1 of Burkholderia sp. CpTa8-5. NCBI lineage: Bacteria > Pseudomonadati > Pseudomonadota > Betaproteobacteria > Burkholderiales > Burkholderiaceae > Burkholderia > Burkholderia sp. CpTa8-5. The sequence goes on along the minus strand of NZ_JAGIQD010000001.1, from coordinate 392,039 downwards.
AGGAATCCGCCGACGGCCGCCGCTCGATTCCTACTACAACTTCGGGACACGCCGATTGAATCGCGCATGCGCGCCGACGATACTGAAATCACGGATCACGGCTCCCGGCACACCGATCGCGGGCCATCAGGAGAGACGTCATGTCACACGCTACCCAGCTTGCCGATTCAGGCAATCCGTCCGGTCGGTCCGATGCAGCCGCGCTCGACACGCTGGCATTGGTCGCCCTCGCCCGCGACGCCGGCATGCTCGTGATCCTCGACGGCCAGATCGGACGGGAGCGGTACGAAAGCGTGACGGGATCGATCGCCACGCTGGCCCGTTTCGCGCAGGCGCTGCAACTTTCGGCGCTCAAGGCGGCATGAAGCCAGGCGCGGTCGTTTCCGTGCCGCGCGCTGCACCCATGCCGATGAACCTGCACCTGCCGGATCGATCAGTTCCTTTTTACCGGATATCCGCTGGATGAAGCGGCGATGAACCTGCCCCGTTCCGGACGCATCGCACGCATGTTCCCGGGTGTGGCGCTGCTCGCGAACTACCGGCGTGCATGGTTACCGCGCGATCTCTATGCGGGCATCGCGCTTTCCGCCGTGCTGGTTCCGGTCGGCATGAGCTACGCGCAGGCGGCCGGCCTGCCGGCCGTCACCGGGCTGTATGCGTCGATCGCGGCATTGCTCGCCTATGCGGTACTCGGCCCGAGCCGCATCCTCGTCCTGGGCCCCGATTCGGCATTGGCCGCGCTGATCGCCGGCGCGATCGCGCCGCTCGCCGGCCATGATCCGCAGCGGGCCATCGCGCTTGCCGGCGCATTGGCGCTGTTGGCCGGTACGATCTGCATCCTGCTCGGGACGCTCGGCCTCGGCTTCGTCACCGACCTGCTGTCGCGCCCGATCCAGTACGGGTATCTGAACGACATTGCGATCACGCTCGCGATCGGCCGCCTGCCCGAGCTGTTCGGCATGACCGCATCGGGCGGCGACGTGTTCGCCAGCGTCCCGCACATCGTGCATGCCCTCGTCGACCGCCGGTTTTCACCCGCTGCCTGCCTGCTCGGTGTCGGTGTTCTGGCGGCCATTTTCCTGATGAAGCGCGTGATACCTCGCTGGCCCGGCGTATTGATCGCCGTGCTCGCGGCGACCCTGGCCGCACGCGTGTTGCCGTTGCACGGCATCGCGACGGTCGGCGCCTTGCCGGCCGGTGCGCCCACCCCGCACCTTCCGGCTGTCTCGCTCGCCGACCTGAGCGCGCTCGCGTCCGGTGCGATCGCCGTGGCGCTGGTGTCGTTCGCCGACATCAGCATGCTGTCGCGTGCGCTTTCCGTGCGTGCGGGCGACACGCCGGACCGCAACCAGGAACTGATCGCATTGGGCGCGGCGAATCTGCTGGCGGGCGTGACGCAGGGCTGCGCGGTCAGCAGCAGCGCGTCCCGCACGCCGGTGGCGATCGCCGCCGGCGCGCAGAGCCAGGTCGCCCATCTCGTCGCGGCCGCATGCATCGCGATACTGCTCATTGCCGCGCCGACGCTGCTGACGGTCGTCCCGCGCGCGGCGCTGGCCGGAGTCGTGATCTACGCGGCGTTCGGCATCGCCGACGTCCGCAGCGTCGTCCGGCTGTACCGGATGCGCCGCGGCGAATGCCTGATTTCGGTCCTGTGCCTTGCCGGCGTGATCGGCGTGGGTGTCGTTCCCGGCATCCTGCTCGCCAGCGCGCTGTCGCTGCTGTCGTTCGTGTGGCGTGCCTGGCACCCGTACGATGCCGTGCTTGGTCGGCTGTCAGGCGTGCGCGGCTATCACGACATCACACGCCATCCGGACGCCGTGCAAATCCCGGGCCTCGTGCTGTTCCGCTGGGACGCACCGCTCTTCTATGCGAACGTCGAGATCTTCTGCGAGCATCTGCACGCGGCAATCGCGCGCTCGGCATGCCCGGTCGCGCGTATCGTCGTCGCCGCGGAGCCCGTCACCGATATCGACGTCAGCGCGGCAGACCGGCTCGTCGCGCTGTGCGAAGAACTCCGCGAGCAACGCATCGCGCTGAACTTCGCGGAAATGAAGGGGCCTGTGAAGGATCGCCTGCGCGCCTACGGGCTGTTCGATGTGTTCGGCGCGGCCAGCTTCTTTCCGACCGTGACCGATGCCGTGGCGCATCACGTCCAGCGGAAAGGCGAGCACGCGGGCGCGGGCGAACACCGCATGCGCCCGGCGTCATCGCCGCCCGCGCGGAAGAGGAAGGGCGGCTAGACGCTTGAAGACGGGCGGCCGCCGCGCGTATCGCATCCGGCCGGGAGGAGCGGCCGACTTCAGTCCGCCGGCCTTACTCGACGACCAGGTCGTCGACGACGGCGCGCACGCCACGCGCCGACCACGCCGCGCCACGCACGGCCTTGCGTTCGGAGAACGAGCCGACCTTGCCGGACAACCGAACGGTGCCGTCGCGCACCTCGACCGCGATGTGTTTCGCCTCGCGCTCCGCGTGGCGCATGATCGCGCGCTTGATGTTGCCGCCGATGTCGGCCGAGCCGACCGCCCCCTGCACGACGATGTGGTCGGTCACGCCGGTCACGCTGCGCATCTGCGAGATCGCGCGCACGGCCAGATGGCTCTGGTATGCCCATTCGACCTTGCCGGACAGCGTGATCCAGCCGTGTTCGACCTGCACCTTGACCGCGTCGTCATGCAGCCCGACCGTCCAGTGCAGCACCGAGCGCACGGCATTCGCGATGTCCTCGTCGGTACGGATGTCGTCGTTCGGCAGATGCACGGTCATGTCGACGACGAGCGCCTTGACACCGGCCACGCGGTTGGCCGCGCGCTCGATCGCGAGTTTCTCCGCATAGCTCGGCGGGTGACCCGAAAGCGTCACGATCCGGTCGGAGACCTCGACACCGATTCGTGTCGCATCGATTGCCGGGTCGGATTCCAGTTCGTCCTGAACGTCCTGCTTCAACTGCTTGTCGGTTTTCATCGTCTGTACTCCCGAGAGCCGCGGCGCGCTTGTCCGCCATACACGACCAGATTTGCACACACGCGGCCCCGCGGTGCTGATGCAGGTCAACGGATGCGTTGCAGTCGCCGCCGGGTTCGCACTTCGTCGAATGGCGGGCACGCGGCCCGCGCTTTCGTCCCGCCAGCGCGGCGCCCCGATGCGGATCGGACTCGCGCGACATCGCGTGTCGCACAACGGACGAAGGACGAAGGACGCTTCAGAAATCGGCGTATCCGCTCGCACCGTCACGCGCTTGATACGCGTCGACGACCCGGCGCGATCAGGTACAGAACCGGAAAAATCCGCTGTGAAGCAGGATCGGCCTGCCGTCCATCTCCTCGAGCAGGCAGCGCGCCGCGCGCTCGATCGCGGGGCGATGGCGTGCGAATGCATCGACGAGATCCTGTTCGCGCGACGATGCCGCCCGGAAGTGGTCTTCCAGCGCTTCCGCGGTGATCACGCAGCGCACGCGGCGGCCTTCGACCACGGCCGGAAAGGCCAACGCCGGGTCCAGGCCGCAATACGTCGGCGGTTCGGAAGGAAAAGTTATCGGCATGACGATCCCTTGGGCAGATGGCGGGCCGCCCCGGTATCGGGCGCGGCGACCCTAGGCTGCCGCGACGGCAGCAGGCGCGGCATCGTCGCCGCGTACGAGCAGGACCGGGCAACGCGATCCGCGCAGAAAGCGTTCGGCTACGCTGCCGAGGACCAGCCGACGGACGCCGCGCCGGCCGTGCGTGCCGACCACCGCGAGATCGATCGACCGTTCGACGACATAGCGTTGCAGCCGTTCGGCGATATCCTGGCCGGGTTCGGTCTCGACGATTTCGGTATCGCCGTTGACGGCCGCATGCGAGATGGCCCGTTCCGCGCTTCGCAGCACCGCCGCGCCATCGCGCCGGACTTCGTCGAGCAGCGCATCCGGGTTCATGCGTCCGGCGTACGTGATCAGAAGCGATTGGTCGACGACGAAAACGGCGAACACGCGCGCGCCGCAGGACCGGGCAACCTTCAGGCCCTCTTCAAGCGCCTGACTCGACGAAGGACTGCCGTCCACGGCGACCATGATGTTCGTGTACATACCTACCTCGCTGGATGACTGGACGCGCCGGTGACGTTCGGCGTTGTTTCATCATCAGCGCTCGCCGGAAACCTGCGTTGACCGAAGTCAACGGTTCGAAGCGGTATGCGCCGGCGCGGACGGCGCCGATTAGCGAGGGTCGACCGGCAGCGCCGGCGTGTCCGGCGGGCGCTCGTACGCCGCGAAGCCCCGCTCGATTTCAAGAATCTTCGACACGCATGCATCGTATTGCCAGCCGGGGCCGCCATCGGTGCCGTACATGCCCTTGCACATCGCCTTGAGCCGAATCACCGCGCCGCCGTCGCCCGATGCCGTGCGCGACGCCCACAGATAGACTTCTCCGGCGAAATGCGGTTGCGCGGTTTCGATCCGGTCCTCACTGAATCGCGTGATACGGGTCGACGAACGTGCGTCGACGTAGCGCCGTGCGAGCTGCCATGCACGGTCGCATCCGGGTGCCGTCGAACAGTGCAGCGCTGCAGCCTCTCGTGCCGCCAGCAATTGCGTCTCGGTCGACCGGAACGCCGCCTCCTGGCTCATACCGGCGCAAGCGCCCAGCGCGAGCGCGGCCCCGATCGCCCACGTCGGATGTTTCATTGCCCATGCCTCATCACGCGGCGACTTGCGCGCGCCATCGGGCGCCGCGTCATGCGAGCGCCGGAGTCCACTGTATTGCCGGCGGCGCGAATGCGGTTGACCTGCGTCAATCGCCGTCGTGCGGTGCACATCGCGGACGTCGCCTTCGTCGCCACGAGAACATACTTTTGACGATCCGCTGGCTTGAGCGGCGCGGCGCAGCCCGTGGCATGGTCGCGTCACCGATCCTCGGCGCCCGCCTCGCTTGCCGCGGACTGTTCAATTCCACGCATGCCGCGCCGGGCGTGCGCCGTTCAGATAGTAGTTGCCGACGAGGTGATATTTCCAGCGCACCGGATCGTGCAACGTATGCGTGCGCGCATTGCGCCAATGCCGGTCGAGGTTGTGCTCGGCGAGCGTCGACTGCGTGCCGGCCAGCTCGAACAGCTTCTCGCCGGCGAGCAACGCGACCTCGGTCGTCAGCACCTTCGCTTCGCCGACCGCGACGGACGCCCGCGCGACGTCGTCTTCGGTCACGTCACCCTTTGCCGCGATCTCGTCGAGCGTGCGCGCCGCGCGTTCGAGCAACGCGTCGGCCGCATGCAGCTGGATGTGCAGCCGGCCGATTTCGCGGATCGTCAGCGGATCGTCCACCGCCCGTTCGACGCCGCTGTCGACCCACGGCCGCGTGCGGGTCCGCACGAACGCGAGCGTATCGTCGATCGCCGCCTTCGCGATGCCCGAGTCGATCGCCGCCTGGATGATCTGCGACAGCGGGCCGTTGAGCGTCGGCACATCCGACACGCGCTGCGCGGGCAGCACGTGCGACGCGGGGATGCGCACCGCGTCGAGCACGACCGTGCCGCTCGCGGTCGTGCGCTGCCCGAATCCCGACCAGTCGTCGATCACGGTCAGCCCCGGCGTCGGTTGCGGCACGTACGCGAGCCAGGCCTGCTGCGCGTCGTCGAGCCCGAGCACCGGCACGTAGTGCGCGAACAGCGCGCCGGTCGAATAGAACTTCGTACCGTCGACCACATAGTCGTCGCCGTCGCGCCGCACGCGCGTCTTCAGGTCGAGCACGTGCTTCGTGCCCTTCTCCGAGAATCCGTTGCCGAACCGCTTGCCGCTCAGCACTTCGGCGAAGAAATGACGCTTCTGCGCGTCGGTGCCGACGAGCGTGATCACGTCGATCAACCCGAAATGATTCTGCGGAAGCTGCCCGAGCGACGCATCGGCCGCGGCGACGATCTTGATCACCTCGGTGAGCGTCACGTGCGACACGCCTGCGCCGCCGTACGCCTTCGGCACCGTGATCGCCCACAGCCCCGACTGCGAGAACCATTCGATTTCCTCACGCGGCAGCCGGCGTTCTCGATCGCGCTCGGCGGCCCCTTGCGCGAGACGTTGCGCCAGCGCATGCGCGACCGCGATCGCTTCCGCATCATCCGCAATCACACGGGCCAGCTGTGGTTGTGCTTCGGCCGGCCGATCCTGAATCGTCGCGCTCGTGTCTGACATCGGGTTCTCCTGTCGAATGGCGAAAGCATTCAATCTAGCAGCGCCGCGCGGACCGGAAAACCGAGCGATTCTCGAAACGATATTCCTTTGGAGAACAAACGACGTCGCAATGGATGCAGGTGAATCGGCGCTTCGACGTCGCAATGGACGCGAGAACGTCGATACGTCCCCGCGCGGGTCTCGGTAATACGCAGCGACGATAACGATCCGAGAATCCGTTATTGGAACGCTCGCGTCGCGCTTCCTATACTGGGCTCCCGGCGCACACGGCCCCGCCCTTCGAGGAAATCCGCATGACTTCGTCGCACGCAGCTCCCGACCTTTCCACCGGTACCGATTACGACGCGCTCGCGAGCCGGTTCCGGCCGATCTTCGAGCGTATCGCCGCCGGCACCGCCGAGCGCGAACGCAACCGCGAACTACCCCACGAGGCGATCGGCTGGCTGAAGTCGGCAGGCTTTGGCGCGATCCGGCTGCCGGCAAGCGCCGGCGGCGCAGGCGCATCGCTGCCGCAGTTGTTCCGGCTGCTGACCGAGCTCGCCGCCGCCGATTCCAATTTGCCGCAGGCGTTACGCGGGCATTTCGCGTTCGTCGAGGACTGGCTGAACGCGCCGGACAGCCCGCAGCGCACGACCTGGTTCGACCGCTTCGCAAGCGGCCAGCTCGTCGGCAATGCATGGTCGGAAGCCGGCGACGTACCGCTCGGCCAGACCGTCACGAAGGTGTCGGAGCAGAACGGCCGGCTCGTGCTGAACGGCCGGAAGTTCTACAGCACCGGCAGCCTGTTCGCCGACTGGATCGACGTGTTCGCGCAGCGCGCGCACGACGGCAGCGACGTGATCGTCGCCGTCGCGACCGCGCAGCCCGGCGTGATCCGCGACGACGACTGGGACGGCTTCGGCCAGACCACCACCGGCAGCGGCACGACACGTTTCGAGAATGCGGCGGTCGATGCCGACAACGTGATCGATTTCGCACGCCGCTTCAAATACCAGACCGCGTTCTACCAGTTGTTCCACGTCGCGACGCTGGCCGGCATCGGCCACGCGATCGTGCGCGATGCGGGCGAGCTCGTGCGCAACCGCACGCGCGTGTACAGCCACGGCAACGCGCAGCGTGCCGGCGACGACGCCCAGCTGCAGCAGGTGATCGGCGAGATCGCGTCATGGGCATACGCGGCCGACGCGCTCGCGCTGCGCGCCGCGCAACCGCTTCAGCACGCGTACGAAGCGCGCTTCGGCGGCGACGAAGCGGCCGAGCAGGCCGCAAACGTCGCGGCCGAAATCGAATCCGCGCAAAGCCAGCTCGTCGTGTCCGAACTCGTGCTGCGCGCGGCGACGCGCCTGTTCGACGCGCTCGGCGCATCCGCGACCCGCAGCACGACCGCGCTCGATCGCCACTGGCGCAACGCGCGCACGGTGTCGTCGCACAACCCGCTCGTGTACAAGGCGCGCATCGTCGGCGACTGGATCATCAACGGCCGTACGCCGCCGTTCGTCTGGCGCGTGGGCAGCGGTGCGGGCGCCAATACCGACGCCGCAGCGGAAACGAGGGTCGCGCAATGAGCAAGACCATTCGCTTCAACGCATTCGAGATGAATTGCGTGGGCCATCAATCGCCGGGCCTGTGGGCGCATCCGCGCGACCGCTCGTGGCAGTACAAGGATCTCGACTACTGGACCGACCTCGCGCGCGTGCTCGAACGCGGGATCTTCGATGCCATCTTCATCGCGGACGTGATCGGCTATTACGACGTATACAAGGGCAGCAACTATCACGCGCTGCACCAGGCCGCGCAGATCCCGGTCAACGATCCGCTGCAACTGGCCGCGCCGATCGCGATGGCGACCGAGCATCTCGGCATCGGCATCACCGCGTCGACGACGTTCGAGCATCCATACACGTTCGCGCGCCGGCTGTCGACCGCCGACCATCACACGAAGGGCCGGCTCGCGTGGAATATCGTCACGTCGTACCTGGAGAGCGGCGCGAAGAACGTCGGCGATCACGGGCTGCGCACGCACGACGACCGCTATGCGGTCGCGGCCGAATACGTCGAGGTGCTGTACAAGCTGTTCGAGGGCAGCTGGGAAGATGGCGCGGTGGTGCGCGATCGCGACGGCCGTGTGTTCACGCATCCGGAGAAAGTGCACGAGATCGGCCACAAGGGCCGCTTCTTCGACGTGCCCGGCTATCACCTGTGCGAGCCGTCGCCGCAGCGCACGCCGGTGCTGTTCCAGGCCGGCGCGTCGGGCCCCGGCAAGGCGTTCGCCGCGCAGCACGCCGAATGCGTGTTCGTCGCCGCGCCGACCCGCGACCAGCTCGCGCGCTACGTGGCCGACGTGCGTGCACAGGCCGCGGCCGCCGGGCGCGATCCGGCGAAGGTACTGATCTACAACCTCGTCACGGTGATCGTCGACGAGACCGACGAGAAGGCGCAGGCCAAGTTCGACGAGTATCGCCGCTATGTGTCGTACGACGGCTCGCTGGTGTTCATGTCGGGCTGGACCGGCATCGACTTCGGCCAGTACGCGCCGACCGATCCCGTCAGGCGCGTCGAAACGAATGCAATCGTGTCCGCGGTCGAACACCTGTCGGGCGGCGACACCGCGTGGACGATCGAGGCGCTGGCGGCGTGGGGCGGCATCGGCGGGATGGGCCCGGTGTTCGTCGGGTCGGCGGCGACCGTCGCGGACATCCTGCAGGAATGGGTCGCCGCGACCGACGTGGACGGCTTCAATCTCGCGTATGCGGTCGCGCATGAAACCTTCGAGGACGTCGTGCGCTATCTCGTGCCCGAACTGCAGCGCCGTGGCGCGTATCCGACCGCGTATGCGCCGGGCACGCTGCGCGAAAAACTGTTCGGCGGCTCGGCGCGGTTGCCGGACGAACATCCGGCCGCGCAGTTTCGCGATATCGAACAGGTCAAGCGCGCGGCCGAGCGGGAAGCGGTCAGCGCTTGACGCGTCATATATCGAAACCGGTCTGTCCGCATTCGCGCGGCGACCGGCTTCAGTACAAACGGCTTCGTGCGATTCGACGAAGCCGTTCGTGTTTTCCGAGGGGGCGGTAAACGCCCCCTCGGCGCTTACGCCACGCTTTCGTCGTCGACGTCATGCGCCGTCGGTTCGTACCGCACGATCAGCAGAAACACGATCGGCGTGACCGCACTGATCGCGACGACCCAGAACATGTCGGTGCCGAGACGGACCTGCAGGATCGGCAGCACGAACAGCGCCAGCGCCTGTCCGATGCCGCACAACGACCGCCCGAAGCCGACGCCGGTGCCGCGAATCGCGGCCGGATACGACAGCGTCGGATAGATCATCATCTGTGCGCCGGGGCCGAAGCCTTCGGCGAACAACCACGTACCGAGCATCAGCAACACGACGCCGACCGCGATCGCCCCGTGCGGATGGCCTGCGAGCGCCAGCGCGACGAGCGCGACCGTTTGGAGCGCGAACCCCGCGATCGCGACATGACGCGACGCATACCGATATGCGAGACGCATGCCGAGCAAGCCGCCGGTGAACGCGAACAGCACGTTCAATGCGAGCGATGCCGCGATCGTCTCGAACACGCCCGCACCGAGGAATTGCGACAGGATCGACGGCAGGAAGAACGCGATCGCCGTGTATTCGAACGGGATGCACAGGTTCATCACGCTGGCGACGATCGTGCGCCCCAGATACGGACGCTGGAACAGCACGCGAATCCGCACGGGCGGCGGGCTCGGCTCGCGTCGCGCATCGTCCGCTTCATGCGCGTGGATGCCATACGACTCGCGCAGGATGCGCGCGGCATTGGCCAGGTCGCCCTGATTCGCGGCCCACAGCGGCGATTCGTTCATGAAGCGGTTGCGGAACAGGATGATGACGAGCGCCGGCACCGCGCCGAAAATCAGCGATGCGCGCCACAGCCAGCCCGCATGCTCGGCCGGCAGCAGGAAATACAGGCCGAAGATCAACAGGAAGCACACCGACGACGCGACGTACCACATCGGGCACCACGCAGCGAGCCGCGACGCCTTGTTGCCGCGGCCGTTGAACTTCGAGAATTCCGCGAGAAACGCCATCGCGACGGGCAGGTCGATGCCGACGCCGAGCCCCATCACGAAGCGCGCGGCGATCAGCACCCAGACATTCGGCGCGAGCCCGGCCGCGATCGCCGCGACCACGAAGAACAGCATGTCGGCCATGAACACCTGGTAGCGGCCGATCCGGTCGGTCAGCCAGCCGCCGATCAGGCTACCGAAGATCGTGCCGATCATGATCGCCGACCCGACCAGCCCGGTCAGCGCGGGCGTCAGCCCGAATTCGCGCGCGACGTCGTCGATGCCGTACGACAGCGTCGTCAGGTCGTACGCGTCGAGAAACACGCCGCCGAGCGCCAGCAGCACGATCATCCGTGCGTGGCTGACCGAACTGTCCACCGTATTGATCAGGCGCGCGACGTCGCTGGCCGAGCGGATGGGAGAAGAAACCGGCGTGACCGGGCTCAGATCGATCGAACTCATCGGATTCCTTAGTTTGATGCCGCATGCATGGCAAGGTCGTCGTGAAGCCGGGAACCGGGCAAGTGCCTGCGCGACCATCGCGGCGTCGAACGAACGCGGCGCCGCTGTCGCCGGGTTCCGGCAGCGGAAATTCTGTTCCTCCGGTCCGGCAATCCCAAGCGATATAAACCGATAAATTAATCGGCGTGCGTCATAAAGTTGCGCGGGCGGCGCTTGGCAGCAGCACGCATGTGCAATCGCGAATGCCTTCGCTAACGGATCGCCCCGCGCTTCGTTACATTAGCCGGTCACGCCGGCCCCACCTCGCCGGCCCGCGCGGCACACGACTTCATTGCGCAGACGCCGACCGCACGAACGCGGCCAGATCGCGATTGAACCGCTCGGCCTCCTCGATGAACGGCGCGTGCCCCGACTCCGCGTACACCTTGCTGGCAATGCGCGGATTCAACTCGGCCGCGCGAGCCAGCGTCGCGTGCGTATCGACCAGCGCGTCGCGGCCGCCGTAGATGAAGAGCAGCGGCACACGCGCATTGCCGAGCCCCGCGGCGGCGAACACCGACATCGTCGGAATCGCCTTTTGCATGTCCCACGACGCCATCGCGGCGTTCGCGAGCAAGCGCTCGAACGTCACGGCATCCGGCCGACGGTTGAAGCACAGACCGACGAACGTACGCTCGCCGTCGAGATGCGTTTTCAGGTCCGGCGCATTCATGTCCCGGTACACGTCCGGATGATCGACGATCTGGCCCGGCGCAAGCTCGACCACGCCATCGACGTACACCGCGCCCGCGATCGCGCGATCGCCGTATTTGGCGAGGTAGTTCGAGATCACCACGCCGCCGAGCGACCAGCCGACCACGACGGGTTTGCGCGCATGCGCACCGTCGATGACCGCGGCGAGATCGTCGCCCCAGCGGGTTCCGTCGCGATACGGTTGCGCGCCGAGCGGCTTGTCCGACAGCCCGTGGCCGCGCAGGTCGTACGTGATGATCCGGAATCCGCGCAGGTCGGGGCTCCGGACCTGCGCGTCCCAGTTCAGCCGGCTGCCGAGCAGGCCGTGGATCAGGATGACCGGCACGCCGTCGGGGTCGCCGCTTTCCTGCACGGCCAGCTTCACGCCATCCGTCGACGTCACGGTATAGCTCAGCGGTGCGGCGGCCGCGTCATACGCCAACGCGAACGGCGTCGCCCACCAGATCACGGCCATCAGCGAGCGGATCAGCACTCGGGTCGTCACGATTTTTCCTCCAAGCATGAACGGACGCCCAGTCTCAACCCTCACACTGGTGTGAGAGTCAAGCGGATCGTGCTAACCTGCTTTCCATGAAAAACCCGCCTACCCAGCCCCTGCTGACCATCGGCAAACTCGCGCAGCTCACCGGCGCGAGCGTGCGCTCGATCCGGCACTACGACGAGCACGGCCTGCTCGCGTCGGTACGCGCGGCCAACGGCTATCGCCTGTTCGCCGACAACGCGGTGACGCAGGTCAAGCAGATTCAGCGCATGATCGCGACCGGCTTCACCCTCGACGACATTCGCGGCTTTCCGGACTGCATGCTGCTGATCGACGGCGCGCGGTCGTGCGACCAGATCACCGACGTCCAGCGCGCACGCCTCGAAGCGATCGACCGCCAGATCGCCGATCTCGAAAAGCGGCGCGCGCGGCTCGTCAAGATGTTGCGCGATGGCGCGGTGCCGCCGCTCGATTGACGCGCGGTTCGCCAGCCCGGCTCGGGCGCCGCCTCACCCGTCGGCCCACTCCATACCGGGATCGCGCGAGGATACGCGGCCGCCGCGCCACCACGAAAAACGCGCCTATTCAATGACGGTCGATTACAAACGCTTTTTATAAGCGCATCCTTGACATGCCGAATCGCGTGGTATTTACTCCCATTGCACTCGACGCAATACGCAATCGCAGCACGAAAAAACAACAGGACTGAGAGTTGCATTTGCATCGGCATGCAAGAAATGCGCGTCGGCGAAATGCAAGACGAAGAAGTAAAACAGACGTGATCCGAACGGGGGCCACATCCATGTCCGCTACCAGCAAACCGCCGCCTGGCGGTTGATTCCCGTCATTCAGCCATCCGACCACGCAGGTCCGCCGACGGTTTTTCGATAGAACCGGGGCGGCATCGTCACGTGCGTCGTCCGCCCGCATCGCGTCGCGCATGCGTCGGGTTTCAATGCGAGACGGCATGTTCGCGGAATACTCATTTCAAAAATCCGGTGAGTCCCGAATTTCACCGGTCGCGCAATATAAATTCGGGATTTCTTTAAAAAAGATGTGCCTCGATATTTCACATATTGATGAAGGAATGAAAATGAGTACCACGACGATCGAAAATGCCGGTTACGGGGTCTACAACTCGACCATCGATGTCACGACCCAGGTGGCGGCGGCCTACAAGAACGGCCAGCGCGTATTCACCGCCAGCAATCAATGGGGCGATCCGGCGCCGGGCGAGCGCAAGTACCTGTACATCTTCTGGACCCGCAACAGCGAATGGCAGTCGGGCGTGACCGGCGAGAACGATTCTCACGGCGTGACGCTGCCCTGAACCGTATTCCGCGCGCGGGACGGGTCGCCGCGTCGCGGCAGCGTGCAGTCGCCGTACGGCCCGTGCGCGTCATCCCGCGCGCAGCGTGTTTCCCCACCCTACCGATCGACAGGAGTCTTTCATGCCGTCCATCTACGTGCAGAACATCTCGATTCCCGTGAGCACCGCCACGCCGTCCGACTCGGGCGTCATCACGGCCCAGACCACCTACAGCTTCCCGACCAACGTGATTGCGGCCGGCGCGTCGGTGGCCAGTTACTCGGCCTCGTTCGGCAGCACCGACCACCACCTGCGCACGGTAGGCGCGAGCGTGCAGGTCCAGACGCAGAACAATTCGCCGACGGTGACCATCACGGGCTCGCTCCAACTGATCGACAACAGCAATAACGAACTCAACCCGAGCAGTTGCTCGTTGACCGCGTCGGTCATTGCCTGGGCGCAATAAGCGACGTTCGCCGCCGCATCGCCGCGATGCGCGGCGTCGTTCCATTGTCCGGTTTGCAGTCGTGCCTTTCATGGTCCTCCGCCCGCCGTTCGGGCCGAGGACCATTTTCTCGAGGAGTCGCCATGTCCACCAGCGCCAGCCAGCAAGCCGACATCCCCGCCCTGGGCGTGCTCCAGTTCGACGCCGGCAGCTTCGGTTCCGCCGTGAACCTGTTCCGCGGCAATCTCGCCTTTCCGCTCAAGCTGCTGACGCTGCCGGCACGTGGCGGGCTGGCGTTCGACCTGACCGTGCTGTACCAGAGCAACGTCGCGGACCAGGTCTCGCAATGGAACCTCACGAACCCGAGCGGCGCGCTCGGCGTGGGCTGGAGCATGCCGCTCGAACGCATCGTCGCGGAAACGCAGGGTACGGGCAGCCCGCTCGACGTCCAGTATTACCTGATGAGCCAGGGCCAGGCGATGCAGCTCGTGCCGATCCCGACGGCGTGGAGCCGCGGCACGCTGCCCGCCGACGCGTTCGACGACGCCGCGAACGCGGCGCTGTTCGCGAGCGACCGCGTGCCGGCGCCGCTCGCGTCCGCGCTGGAACGACACGGCTGGCGCCCGTCGGGGGACGCGCGTATCGCGTCCACCGGCCGCCCCGACGAGTGGCGTCTCGACGATGCGCCGCTGCGCCGCTCGCACCTGTTGCGCCGGCAACCGGACGGCACGATCACCGTGACCACCGACGGCCAGTCCTATGAAACGGCGCCCTACCAGTTCTGGCAGATCACGCACTACCCGGCCTGGGACAGCTGGGAAGTCGTCCGCCCGGACGGCACGGTCGCCACTTACGGCGGCTCGGATGCGGCCGCCGCCGCGCGCAACCTGATCCAGTGGGGCATCCGCTGGGGCAACTGGGTCGGCCCGAGCCGCCGCGCGGAAAACCAGCAGCGCTACGCGCTCGCGTGGAATCTCGCGCAGTTGCGCAATACGCTCGGGCACTGGATCGAATTTTCGTACAGCACGATCGAGCAGGCGGTCGGCGACGGCACGTTGACGTACACGCGCGAATGCCAGATCGCGAGCATGGAAAACGATCTCGGCTGGTCGTGCCGGTTCGCATGGCAGCCGATGACCTACGACACCCGCTCGCTCGACGCGCCGAAGGAATACCTGGCCGCGCACGGCGACCCTGCCCAGGCGCCGGGCGACCAGCCGAACGCATGGCAGGACCGTTACGAGACGCGCTATCTCGACCACGTCGACGTGATCGACGGCTCGGGCGCGCAGCAGACCCGGCTCGATTTCGACTGGTACGACCTGACCCTGCTCGCGCCGCGCGACGCAGCCAATCCGCTCGCCACCGGCGCCTGCTACAAACGCTATCTGAAAGGGGTGACCGATACCTTCAGCGGCGGCGCGGCCCGCCCCGGCATCGCATTCGACTACAACTTCGATGCCGACGGCGCGCCGAACCCGGGCGCGATGACGTCGATGACGCTGCCCACCGGCGGCGTGCTGCGCTACACGTACGCCGAGATCGACGTGGGCGCGGACGAGAACGTCGATCCGGGCTCGCGCAACCTCACCGTCGACAATCCGTTCGGCGCCAGCCGGCCGGGCGCGCCGCGCATCTGGTACGGCGCCGACTACGTGGTCGTCGCCTGGTACGAGGCCAGCGAGAACGCGCTGCTGGTGAACGTCTACACGTGGCTGGGCCGCTGGATTTCGGCCTGGACGGACTGGCAGCGCTTCGACGGCGCGCTCGATCTCGATCGGACGGTAGCCACGACCAGCGCCGACAGCTTCATGCTGCTGCTGGCCAACCTCGACGACACGCAATCGACGCTCTATCTCGCGTCGCGCCGGCCGGTCGCGAACGCGGACTGGCATTTCGCGGGCGAGCCCGGCTCGCCCACGCCGTACCGCTACGACAGCACGCAACTGCGGATCGCCAACGGCGCCGACTTCTTCGTCGTGATCGACGACGACGATCGCCGCGTCGACCGCTACGCGCTGAACTGGCAGACGCGCGACTGGGACGTCGCGCCCGCGCTCGCGAGCGGCACGTGCTGCCCGTCCGGCAGCGTCAACACGCAATCGTACGTGGCGGCGACCACCAATCACTATCTGGTGTTCTGCTATGACGAGGACACGGCGCGCGGCCGCTTCAGCCTGATGGTCCGCGATGCGGCGACGCTGGCGTGGCGGCTCGGCAGCACGCTGGACACCGACGCGATCACGATTCCGGCGGTCGGCGCCACGTCGTATTTCCAGCTGTCGATGGGCCAGGGCTTCGCGGCCGCCGCGTGGATCGACCGCTATGCGTCGTCGGGCGGCGTGGTGCAGGCTTTCGACTACCGCCTGGCCGTGCTCGCGTGGGACGACGACTACGGCAACCTCGCGTTGCGCCCGCTGCCCGACGTATTCGACGGCCCGGGCTTCACGAACCTGTCGCCGGCCTTCATGCAGACGCTCGGCCCGGTGATCACCGGCAACAGCCTGATCGGCTCGGGCCCGAACGTGCTGGTGTTCGACGGCGTGAGCTGGTCCTACCACTTCGCCGGCATCCAGTACGCGCCCGGCAGCGACGCGAACCGCCAGTTCTACTGGTACGCGTGGGATCAGCTCGGCGTGCTGAAGACGGAGAACACGACGTCGGCGCTCTACGCCGCGCTCGACAGTTTCGATCCCGACGCCGACACGCCGTGGGTCACCCAGGTGCTGCAGGACGAGGACCCGGCGCCCGCGGACCGCGAGACGCAGGGCTTCCCGACGCTGGCCGGCACGTTCCTGTCGCAGAACCGCGACCTCTACGGCCGGTCGGTCTGGCCCGCGTGGAACCCGCTCGCCGGCTTCCGGCTGGGCGAGATCACCGTCGATCGCTTCGACAGCACGACCGTCATCAACCAGGCGCCGGACTTCCTCGCGTTCATGACGCTCGACGCCGACGGTGCGCCGCTCGACACGCAGGTGCGCTTCTTCTGCAACGGCGGGCTGCTGCGCGACGCGCAAGGCGAGCCGGTGGTCGAGCGTTTTCCCGGGCAGCAGATGTTCCGCCTGCTCAACAGCACGCTGCACTACGAGACGGCCATTTCGGGCAAGCTGCCGGCGATTCCGTCGGGGTTCGTGACCTTCCCGTCGGGCAACGAGATCGACGCATCGACCCACATCACGCTGCACCGCTATGCGAATCACTCGCTGCATGCGCCGCTCG
This sequence comes from Burkholderia sp. CpTa8-5, assembly GCF_017815045.1. Taxonomy (NCBI): domain Bacteria; kingdom Pseudomonadati; phylum Pseudomonadota; class Betaproteobacteria; order Burkholderiales; family Burkholderiaceae; genus Burkholderia; species Burkholderia sp. CpTa8-5. The sequence continues at coordinate 375,157 of NZ_JAGIQD010000001.1, read as the reverse complement.
CGGCCTTCGTCGTGACCGCGCTCGCGATGGACAGCGGCTACGACACGATGCTGCGCTGCTACGCGTACGCGGACGTGTCGGCCAACACCGATCCGTCGGGCAGCATCGTGCAATTCTCGACGGTGTCCGAATACCAGGCGTGCGCGACGCCGCAGGCGCAGCGCTACGGCTGGACCACGAGCCATTTCTACAACGGCCTGCCCGCGCGGACGCTGCAGTTGCCGGACGATTGCCGCATCCGCGCCGGCGTACGCGGGACGGCCGCGCCCGTCGACGACGCGTACTCGCTGGCGGCCGGCCTGCTGCTGTCGAGTTCGGTGTACGACCGCGACGGCACGCTGCTGTCGTCCACCACCAGCGACTGGACCTACACCGACCAGGTCGCGAGCGACGCGAACGGCGCCACGCTGCGCAATCTCTACGACGCCGTGCCGCAGATCGCGACGTCGGTCGAGAGCCTGCAGGGCGTCGCGCGCACCATGACCTATGCGTACAACCCGGCGTCGGGCTATCCGGCCACGGTGCAGACCGCCTATTACGACAGCCGGGGCGAGCTCAACGTCACGCAGCGCACGTCGCTGTTCGGTTTCGAGGTCTACCCGGCGATGTGGAGCGCGCACATCCTCGCGCCGGTGGCCAGCGCATCGACGCGGGTGCAGGCGGACGGCGGCTGGCTGTTGCAGGCCGCGAAGGCGCAGACCTTCCGCAGCTGGGCGCACGACGACGGCACCACCTATCTCGCGGAAGCCGACAGCTGGGTCGCGGTCGACGAGAACGCGCCGCCGTTCGCCGCGTGGAACGGCGGTCAGCCCGGCGCGGGCTGGCTGCTGGAGGAGCGTATCGACACGCGCGACGGCGAGGGCAACGTGCTGCTCTCACACGACGTCACCGGCCGGCCGATGGCTTCGCTGTTCGACGATGCAGCGCGCTTTCGCATCGCCGGCTTCGTCAATTCGGCGGGCGGCAATGCGTACGACAGTTTCGAGGATTACCAGCGGCCGACCTGGAGCCTGCCGGCCGGCGCCGCCGTCTATCGCGACGACGCGGCCAGCGGCACCGCCTGCCTGCAGATCACCGCGTCGGCGACGCTCACCCGTGCCGTGACGCTGACCGACGGCCGCGCGCGGCAGTTGTTCGGCCTCTGGTTCAAGAGCCCGCCCGGCGCGACCGCGAGCGACTTCACCGTGACGTTGACGCTCACCGCACCGGGCGGCGCGCAGTTGAGCCGGCGCCTCGCGCCCACCGCCGGCCAGTGGCAACCGCAGCAATGGACCGTCGATCCGTCGTCGCTCGGCCTCGGCGCGAACGCCACCGTCACGCTCGGCATTCGGGCCGAACTGCCGGCAGGCGGCGCGGCGTGGCTGCGGCTCGACGACGTGTTCTTCACGCCGCTCGACTGCCAGTTCCAGTCGATCGCCTACGACGGCGCACGGCTGCGCACGCTCGGCACCACCGCGCCGAACGGCGTGCGCTCGCGCACGCTCTACAACCCGTTCGCCGAGCCGTCCGTGACGGTCGGCCCCTGGGACAATCCGAGCCTGATCAGCATGACCTGGTTCGCCGCGCAGGACACGACGATCGGACCGGCCGCGCCGTTTCCGCGCGCCACGCCGAACGCGGCGATCAACGTCAACGGCCAGGGGATGGGCATATACGACGGATTCTGCAACGGCGCGCTGGCGTTCTACACGGCCGCGTCGGGCAATGCGGCCGACTGGAGCACGGGCGGCGGGCTGCTCAGCTATCACGGCGAAGCGGCCGGGCCGCTCGGCGCGCGGCTCGAACGCACCGGTTTCGCGGCGGCGAGCATCGCCGCGCGCGTACTGGTCGACCGCGCCAGCCTCGGCGACGCGGTGCTCGGCACCGGCACCTGGTTCGTCGGCTTCAGCCCGGCGCAGGGCTGGCGTCTGTGGCGGCTCGACGGCGCGAACCCCGTGCTGCTTCAATCCGACAGCGGCGCGCCGGCCGCACGGGAATGGCTGCTGGTGGCCGTGACGGGCCGCGTGCTGTTCTTCGCCGACGGGCTCAAGGTGTTCGAATATGCGGACGCCGCGGTCGCCGCCCCGTTCGGCATCCAGCTCGGCATGACGCAGCCCGGCAGCTTCTCGGCGCTGGCCGTGGCCGAGGACGTCGGCCTGAGCGTCGAGTATCGGGATGGCCTCGCGCGCAGCCTGCAGACGCTGAAGCTCGAATCGGCCGATAGCGCGGTGCTCGACACCGGCGTGTACGACGATCGCGGCAACACCGCGATCCGGGCACTCACGAGCCGTGTCACGGTGTCCGGCGCACAGGCGTTGTTCGTCTACCAGGACGGGCTGGTGACCAACGGCGGCGCCGACGGCAGCCTCTGGCAAGGCGCGCCGCTCGAGGGCGCGCTCGCCGCGTGGCATCCCGACGCCGGCGGCTATCCGTTCGCGCGCACGGTCTACGAAAACGCCCCGCTCGGCCGACCGGTGGCGTTCGGTCAGCCCGGCTACGACTATGCGATCCGGCCCGGCAGCACGCATTACGCGACGCGCGGCTACGGCGTCAACGCCGACGCGGGGCGCTTCGCCTATCCGCTGCCGATCGGCGAGTATCACCTGACCACGGACGTCGATCCCAACGGCGCGGTCACGCAAAGCTGGTCGGACACGGCCGAACACCTGATCGGCCGCGTCGTGCAGAACGCGCTCACCGACGACAGCCTCGACTGGCGCATGAGCCAGATTTACGACGCGCAGGGCCGCACCATCGCGTCGGTGCCGCCCGCGTCGTACGCGGCAGGCGGCGCCGGCACGAAAGCCGTGCCGGCCGGCAGCAGCACCGCCGACTACGACTTCGCCGGGCACCGGCTCAGCTCGACCGATCCCGACAGCGGCACCACGCAGATCGTCTACAGCAGCGCCGGGCTGATGCGCTTCCTCGCCGACGGCAATGCATTGAACGGCGGCTACATCGCCTACCGGAAATACGACACGCTGAGCCGCGTGATCGAGGAAGGCACCTGTGCCGTCGCGTGGGACCGCGCGCAGCTTCAGCAGCATGCCGACGACCCCGAGTGGCCGCCGTCGTCGCCCACCTGGAGCGTGCGCCGCCACTACGACGGCGACGGATCGGATGCAACCCAGGACGACCACCTCGCCGGCCGGCTCTGGAAGGTCGAGGTCAACCAGGGCGACGCCGGGCAGGCCGGCTTGACCGAGACGGTCGCGTACGACCGGGCCGGGCGCGTGCTCGCGCGGCGCCGGCAATTCGCCGGGACGCCCGCGGGCGACTGCGTCATCGCGAATACGTGGTCGGCCGGCGGCAATCTGCTGTCGAGCACGGATTCGACCACGGGGCTCGTCAGCCTGCGCCGTTACGACGCGCTCGGCCGCGTGCTCGAGGTCGCGGCCGACACCGGCGGCACGACGACGGTGCTGATCGCGCACGAGTACGAGCCGAACGGCAAACCGGCGCTCACCCGCCTGTTGCCCGACGGCAAAGGCGCGTCGATGCTGTCCCGACGCTTCGCGTACACGCCGCCCGGCTGGCCCACCGTCAGCGATGCCGGGGGCGTGCTCAGGGAAACGCTCGCCTACGACACCGGCGCCTGTGAGGGCGGCGGCTATTACAACGGCGAAATCGCACGACAGACCGTCACGTCGGACGTGCCCGGCGGGTCGGTCGGGCCGGCCTGCACCACGATGGATTCGCTCGGCCAGCTGACCGCGTTCGGTTCCGGCGCCGACGCGCAACGCTGGGAGATCGACCTGAACGGCAACTTCGAGCGGCACACGCGCGGCGCCGATTCGGCCGGCTACACGTATGCGGCCGGCACCAACCGCCTGACCGGCTACACGGCCGCGCAGGACACCACCACGTTCGCGTACGACCATGCGGGCGGAATCGTCGGCGCGAGCGACGGCGCGGGTGCGACGTGCTGGCAGATCGGCTATGACGCCGGCACCGGACGGCCCGTCAGCTACGCCGGGCCGGGTGCGTCGCTATCGATCCTGCGCGACGCGGACGGCAATCGCGCGGCGCTGACCCGGACGAGCGGCGGCGCGACGTCGCAGCGCTTCCAGACGTCGATGCCCGACGGCGAACTCATGATCGACGCGGCAAACGGCGCGAGCGCGCCGACCCGCTTCATCGCCGCGCTCGACGTCCAGGTGGCATGGCACGACGGGCGCTTCTACTTCGCGCTGCTCGACCATCTCGGCAGCGTGCGCGTGCTGCTCGACGCGAGCGGCGAGACCGTCGGCGCGTGGCAGTACGACGTGTACGGCCAGCCCACCGTGCTGGTGGCCGCGCCGTTCGCGTGGCCGCGCCTGTTCACCGGCCACAACTACGACGCGGATTCCGGTTTCTACGACTGCAACGCGCGCTTCTACCACCCGGGTTACGGCCGTTACCTCAGCGTCGACCCGATGCTGGAAACGCCGTCGCCGTACGTCTATGTCGGCAACAACCCGCTCGTCTTCACCGATCCGAGCGGCATGAATGTGTGGGGCATCATCGTCGGCGCGCTGGTCACGCTGGCGGTGGGTGTGGCCGGCGTGCTGCTGCTCGGCACCGGCATCGGCGCGGCGATCCTGGTGGGCGTCGTGGCCGGCGCGGTCGGGTCGATGGCCGGCGACCTCATGAGCATGGCCACCGGCGACCAGATCAGCTGGAAACAGTTCGGCATCGATGCGCTGGCCGGTGCGGCGGCCGGCGCGGCCGGCGCGCTCGCGGGCGGCGGCGCCGGCGCACTGACCGCGCGCGCGGCGCTCGGCCTGAGCGCGGGCAAGGTAGCCACCACGCTGTCGGTGTCGCTCGTCTCCGGCATCGCGGGCGGCGTGGCCGGCGGCGCGGCCGGGGCCGGCGTGACGGCCGGCATGACCGGGCAGCCGTTCTTCAGCCGCGCGACCGCGCTGAACATCGCGATCGGCGCGGTGGCGGGCGGCGGCGCCGGGCTGATGGCGGCGGGCGCGCACCTCACCTTCTTCACCGGCAAGGCGTCGGTCGGCGTGAACCCGACGCCCCTGGAGAACGCCGGCGAAATCCCGAACTATCCGCCGCCGAACGCGCCCGGCTTGCCGAGCGAACCCGGCCAGAGCGGCCTGGTCGGCAAGGTGCGGATCCTGATGCCGAACGATCCGGTCACGGCCAGCGTGAAAGCCCGGTGGGATGCGTTCACCACCGATCTGCAGCGGCAGCAGTTCGCGCAGAATCTCACGCGGGTCGGCAACCTCGACGTCGACGTCGTCGCGACGCACGGTATTTCGCGCAGCGCGATGGTCGAGTGGACGGCCAAGAACGGCGTGCCGATCAACCGGCCGACCTCCGCGTCCACGCTGGCGCGGTTCCTGCGCGCGCAGGGCTATGGCGCGGCCGATACGAACTTTCCCGCCGCGTCGGGCAGGCCGATCAAGCTCGTTACCTGCTTCGCCGGGATGGCCGGCCGCTTCAGTTTCGCGCAGGCGCTGGCCAACGAGCTGCAAGTCGACGTGTACGCGCACTGGTGGGTCGTCTATCCGACCAACAATGCGACGCCATGGATCCGCTTTCAGCCGCGCTGACGGCGCGGCGCATCGCGACAGGCGACGACGGCCGCGCGGCGGCCGTCGCGGATCGGGCACGCTACGCGGCTCTATTTTTATGCCCGTGGGGCGGATTTCCCCGATCCGCTTGTTCCGACGTCAATCGTCGAAGGTGCCCCGATATTCCGGCGCGGCGTCCGCGCGCGTGTTCAGTTCGAACATCACGCCACCCGGCGCGCGGCAAAAGAAGCGGGAGCCGCGCCCGTTGTTGAAGACGTCCGTCTCCATCGCGACGCCCTCCTCCTTGAAGCGCGCGAACAACGCTTGCACGGCCTCGAGGCTCGGCAGTTCGAAGCCGACGTGGAAATGGGTCGGCCACGCGGGCACGCCGTCGCCGACGTGATCGATCACGACGTCGAAGCCCGGGCGTTTGAGAATCCACGATTTGTCCCAGCTTCCCGCGATCGTGAAGCCGAGGTATCGCTCGAAGAATCGGGCCGTCGCCAGCGTGTCGGCAGAGGGGAAGCTCAGGTGGTTGAGTTTCATCGTGTGGGTCGTGTCGGTCATGGTCGCGCGCTCTGATGCGGTGAAGGGCGAAGGCTCCATGCCATGCCGCCCGAGGACTTCAGAATACGAGCGCGGGCTCGCATTCCACAACTCGCATTGGACGTTCCGCCGGATGCGCGTGGAACCCTTGCCGCGCCGTCGGTTGCGGGATGGCGACGATCGCGGCGGATAGTGTGACTCGCATTCGCGACGGCATCGTCGATGCGCGGTGCCCGATCGACTGGCGACATCAAACGACGACGGCCCGGGATTCGCGAACGAACCCCGGGCCTTCGATCGACAGCGGATGGTGCCGGGCTGAGTATCCATTGCCCGGCACCGCGCGTCGCTCAACGCGACGCGGCCTGCATCAGAACTGATAACCCGCGCCGACCACCGCACCGAAGTCCGACCGCGTGTTGCCCGTCACCGATGCCTTGACGACCCAGCGGTTGCTCTCCGTCACATACGAGTAGCCGGCCGCGAAGCCCTGCTGGCCGTGATAGTTCGACGTCGCCGCCGACACCATCGAACGCCCCGCGCCGGTCGGCTGCGGCAAGCCCGCCACCGCCATCGCCGACGCGACGCCGCCGTACATGTCCTTCTTCAGGTCGTTGAACGAGTTGTACACCTGCCCGATGCGCTGGTCGGTATAGCCCTTCGCCTGCGTCGACGCGGTCGCGAGGTTGTCGTTCAGCTGCTGCACGTTCACCGCGTCGGTCGGCGCCGTGCCGGCCGCGACGTTCGTGACCTGGCGCTCGCTGCCCTTCGCGCCGACCGAGAACGAATTGTCGCGATCGGCGACCGAGCCCTGGCCGACCGCCACCGCGTTCTTGCCGGTTGCGGTCGCCGTCGACCCGATCGCACCCGCATCGGCGCGCGCGATCCACGTGGTGTTCGCATCGGTCGCGGTCGCACGGATCCGGTCGTTGACCGCGACATTCTGCAGCGCGGCGTTGAACTGGCCCATGTTGACCGCGTCGTTGGCGTTCACGCCCGCCGCCACGCCGGTCAGCACGCGATCGCCCGCCGTGCCGGAGAAGTTCACGCTCGTGCCGCCCGACTCCTTGCCGACCGTGATCGCGCCGTTCGGGTCCTGCTGCTGCACGAGGCCGGCCTTGCCGTTCGCGATGTTGGTCACGCTCCCTTGCAGGCTCGAGATGTCGGTGGTGTTCTTCGACACCTGCTGGTTGGTCGCGTAGAGCTGCGAGCCGTTCACCGCGTCGGTGCTGGTCGCGCCGAGCGTGCCGGCCTGCACGTTGGTGATGCGCGTGCCGCCCGCGCCGCCGAGCGTGATCGTGCTCTTCGAGCTGTCGTCGTACTGCACCGCGAGCGCGCCGAGCTGGTTCAGGTTCGACTGCACGTCCTTCAGCTGCTTCACGTTCACCGCGTCGGTATCGCTGGTGCCGGCCGCGACGTTCTTCAGCACGACCGCCGACGTGGCGTCGCCGCCGACGAGCGACACCGAATTCAGCCGGTTGCCGCTCGGGTCGACGTCGTACTTGACGACGTTCTTCACCGCTTCGCCGGCCTGGTTCGACACGTTCGTGATCTGCTGTTCGAGCGCGGTCTTCACGCCCGACAACTGGCCGCCGTTGACCGCGTCCGTGCTGCCCGCGGCGAGGTTGCCGTCGGCCACGTTCGTCAGCTTCGTCGGCGCACCGCCGCGCGCGGCGTTGAACGCGCCGAGCGTCGGGTCGAATTGCAGCGCATCCTGCTGCAGCCCGGCAATCGCGGCCGTGTTGTTCGTGATATTGGTTTCGGCGTTGCCGAGGCGCGTTTCGTGATTCGCGAGCGTCGTCGTGTTGCTGCCGACGCGGCCGTCGAGGTTCGTCAGCGCGTCGCCGACGTTGTTGAACGCGCTGCCGCCGATCTTGTAGTTCGGTGCGCCGATCGAGCCGTCCGGGTTCGCCGTCGCGCCGCCGCCGAGCGCGGCCGCGGCGCCGTCGGTCGCGCGACGCAGTTGCGCGCCGTTCACCGCATCGGTGCTGCCGGCCGCCACGTTGCCTTCCGCGACGTTGGTCACGCGCACCGGATTCCCGCCGTTGCCTGCGCCGAGCGACACCTGCTGCTTGCTCGCATCGTCGTATTTGACGGCGAGCGCGTCGAGCTGGCTCGTCCCGTCGTGAATCGCCGCGGTCAGCTGATCGACGTTGACCGCGTCCGTGCCGCGCTTGCCGGCCGCGACGTTGCTGATCAGCTGCGGGCCGTGGCCGCCGTGGCTTGCATCGTATGCACCGAGGCCCGGGTTCCACTGCAGCGCGTCCTGCTGAAGCGCCGCGATGTTGCCGGTGTTCGTCGTCACCTGGTTGCCGACGGCCGTGATCGACTGGTTCAGCGTGTCGGTCGCCTTGCCAAGCTGGCCGACGTTCACCGCGTCGTTCGCGGCCACGCCGTCCGCGACGTTGTGCAGCGTCGTGCCGTTGGGGCCGGCGAACGTCACCGAGTCGAAGCCGCTCGCGCCGTCGTACTTGACGTTGCGCGTATCGGCCGCCCGCAGGTTGACGATGTTCGACGCCGCGGTGCTCAACGATCCGTTGATGCCGGTCACGCTGTTCTGCAGGTTCGTGATGTTCGACGCCGCCGTCGACAGGGACGTCTGCAACGGCGCGACGCTGCCCTTCAACTGGCCGACGTTGACCGCGTCGGTATCGGCAACGCCCGCAGCCACGCCGCCGATCGTCGTGCCGGTCGCGCCGTCGAGCGCGATCGCCGCATGCGAGTCGTCGGTGTATTTGACGACGTTCTGCGTCGCCGTGACGATGCTCGTGCTCAAGCTGTTGCCGACGCTGGTCACGCGCTGGTCGACGTTCGAGATCGTGGTCGACAGCGAATTGCCGACCGACGTCACGCGTGCGTCGACATTGCCGATGCCCGTGCTCAGCGTGTTGTTCACGTTCTTCAGCTGCTGGACGTTGACCGCATCGGTATCGGCCGCGCCCGCCGCGACGTTCTTGAGCTGGCGTTCGCTGCCGAGCGCGCCGAACGATACCGCGCCGCCGACCGGTGCGGCCGTGCCGCCGAATACCGGCGTACCGCCGTTGTTCGCGCCGACGCTGCCCGAGCCGATCGCCACCTGGTTGTTGTCGTTCGTCTGCGCGCCGGCGCCGATCGCCACCGACTGGGTGCCGGCGGCACGCGTCTGCGTGGCCGCGTCGTACGATGCACCGGCCGATACGCCGTCGCTCGACGTCGGGTTCGCGCCGCCGATCGCGACCGAGCGGTCGCCGCTGGCGAGCGCCGAGTGGCCGAGCGCAATCGAGCTCGTGCCGTGCGCGTCCGCGACGTTGCCGAGCGCCATCGAGAAATCGCCGACCGCCGCCGACTGGCGGCCGATCGCCAGCGCGGTGTTGCCCTGTGCGACAGCGACCGTGCCGATCGCCATCGCCGAATTCGCCAGCGCCTGCGAGCCGACGCCGATCGCAATCGCACCGCCGCTGCTGGAACCGCCCTTGCTGCTCGCGTTCGACTGGTCGCCGATCGCGATACCGCTGGTGCCGGCCTTCGCGTTGGTGCCTTGCGTCACGTTGGTGGTGCTGACTGCCACGTAGCTGCCGTTCTTGGTCGCCACGCACAGCGGGTTGGTCCCGTCGATGCACTGGCCGTTCAGCGCGTTGTCCGGGTTGCCGCGGTCGACGAAATTGTCCGCGTGGGCGCCGCCGGCGATCAGCACACCCGCGCCCGTGAACATCGCGGCGGCGAGCGCCGAAATCTGCTTCCTCTTCATGGTCTTCTGCTCCGTTGTGTAGCGTCTGGTTTGAATACGGACTACTTACTTTTATTGACAGCTTCGACTTCGATTGCGACTTCGTTTCGGAAGCGGATTCCGCTACCGGGCCACCATATCGACACGACACGCATCGAGCACCCGTTTCGGCAGGGCGTTCGAAAGCCGCGGGCATGTCGTCGTCCCGACGTCCCGTTCCGTTAATTCGACAATTGCATTAGGAATACGTATTGTTTCTCATGGACGAGTTTTCCCCCGACTGAATCCGGAGATTCAACCCGTCGTCATGTGCATCCCCGATTTGTCGTCGCGCGAACCGCGACCCACCACGCTTCTTTTATTTCATCCCGGGCAACAACCGGGGTTTCGTTTCCGTGCAGCAAGCACGGGCCTGGACAGTCATCAATTGATGCGCCGGCCCCGGGTCAGGCAACGTCCGTCACCGCTTGCGGCGCCTCCGCTGCCCTGCTCCACCCGTCGCTCAAAGTTCGGACGAATTATGAGACACGAGCCCGAGTTATTAAAGACGGCATTCTTTATAGATTGTAAAATTCCAAATATTCAACGGCTTAGGTAAAACATATCCATTGCGCAAACGATTTCGCGCCGACGCCGTTATTAACAATCTTTTACCGAGCGGATAAATACTTTGCCAAAGCGGATTCCAATAACATCTTTCTTCAAAAAGACCATCGCGAAACTGCCCGGCTGTGCGATTTCTCACTCGATATACGCGTAAACCATGAATATTGACGCACGTCGACGCCTTACGTTCCTGTCGCAAACCGCCATTTTCGATAATCGAGAAGATTGAATGGTGCGAATAGCGTCGTCATGGCTGGCCGGATTCGAAATATGCTCCTACAATTCCGCTCGCATCGATTCCGGCAGTCGCGATCGTTCTCCACGCGCTCACGGCAATCCGTCGCGTGTCGACCGGCTCCGTGATTAAAACGACGAACGCCGTGCGATGCGTCGTCACAGAGCGGCTTCCGACGTTTCCACCGCACCGGGCAGGCCACCCGCGGAAACGCAGCCAACCGCCTTTTCACCACAGGTGCACGATGTCTTCACCGATCTCCGCGTTGAGCGACGCGCATATCCTGATCGTCGACGATCAACCCGACCAGCTCCGTTTGCTGATCGAGATCCTGCGCAGCACGGGATGCCGGATCAGCATCGCATTCGACGGCACGCAAGCGTGCCAGCGCGCGCAGGCGCTGATGCCCGACCTGATCCTGATGGACGTGCGCATGCCGCACATGGACGGCTTCACCGCATGCCGCCTGCTGGCCGCCGATCCGCTGACGAGCGCGATCCCGGTCATCTTCCTGACCGTGGCCGACGCGTTGCACGAACGGCTCGAGGGGCTCGAGATCGGCGGCGTCGACTATGTGGTGAAGCCATTCGAGCCGGCGGAGGTGATCGCGCGGATTCGCGTGCAGTTGTCCCGGACGAAGCGCGAACGGCCCGCCGTGACGGAGCACGCGGAACGCCCGCCCGCGGGCGGCAAGGAAGACGACATCATCGTGCGCGCGGCCATCCGCCACCTGTCGCGCACGCTGAACGATCCGCCGACGGTGGAGGAACTGGCGCGCGCGGTCGGCACGCACGAAAAGCGCCTGTCGCGCGCGTTTCGCGACAATCTCGGCCAGACCGTGTTCGAGTATCTGCGCTACGAACGGCTGCGGATCGCGCAGGATCTGCTGGATTCCACGTCGCTCAGCATCGCCAGCATCGCGAAGGAAATCGGCTTTTCCACGCCGGCCAATTTCGCGACCGCCTTTCGCGAACGGTTCGGCATCACGCCGACCGAATGGCGGCGCCAGGGCCATGCGGGCGCGCGCACCGCCGCCCGGGAGCCGCAACGCCGCGCGTAGGCCGCATGCGACGCGCTCGCGCCTACCAGTTGTATTTCGCGCTGGCCAGCACGGTCCGCTCGTTGCCGAACACGCACACCGCGTACGATTGGCAGCCGCTCACGTAGCGCCGGTCGAACAGGTTCGCGACGTTCACCGCGAAACGCCAGCGCGGCAGTTCGTAATGGATCGCGAGGTCGTAAAGCGTCGCGCTCGGCACCGTCAGCGAGTTGTCCGGCGCGCCCGCCGATGCGCTCTGGTAGCGCACGCCGCCGCCGACGCCGAGGCCCGCCAGCGCGCCCGTATGCCAGGTCCAGTCGGCCCACATCGACGCGATCTGCCGCGGCAGCGGCACGGACACCGGCCAGTGGTTCAGCGACGCGTCGTTCGCCTGCACGTTCTTGACGTCCTGATACGCATACGACGCGACGATCGACAGCTCGCGCGTCAGCTTGCCGACCGCGCTCAACTCGATGCCGCGCGAGCGCACCTTGCCGGTCTGCACCGACGTCGTGCCGGTCGGGTCGAGATTGACCGGCGTCGGCGTCACGACGTTGGTCTGGTCGATCCGATACACGGCCGCGTTCAGCATCAGGTTCCGGCCGGGCGGCTCCCAGCGCAGCCCGGCCTCCGTCTGCGCGCCGCGAGTCGGTTTCGGCAGGCCGCCGCCGAACATCCGCACGCCGATGACCGGATCGAACGACGTCGAATAGCCGACGTACGGCGACAGCCCGGCGTCGCCGCGATAGGTGAGCCCGACGCGCCCGGAGAACGCACTGACGTCCTGCTGCGCGTGCGTGCCGGCGGCGCGGTCGTCGAACCGCGCATTCACGACATCCTCGCGGCCGCCGAGCGTCAGCGTCCAGCGCTGCCAGCGGATCTGGTCCTGCGCGTACACGCCGACCCCGTTCATCGCCGTGTACTGATCGACGTGGCCGAGCGACGTCGGGCCGGAGAAGATCGCGGCCGTCACCGGCCGATAAACCGGGTGGTACAGGTCGAGCGACGGCGCGAGCGCGAGGTACACGCTGTTGGTCGTCGTCTGCCGGTCGAACTGCACGCCGAACAGCAGCGTGTGTTCGAGCGGCCCCGTGCCGAAGCGCGCCTGCGCGTGGTTGTCGATGTCGAGCCGGCTGTAGTTGAGCTGGAACAGCCCCGCGAAACGCATCATGTTCGTCGTGCTGCGCGGCGCGAGGCCGTTGCCGAACACCGTCGCATCGTCGAGCGACAGGTGCGACCAGCGCACGTCCTGATGCAGCGTCCAGATCGCGTTCACGCGGTGTTCCAGCGCATAGCCGAGCGACCATTGCTTCTTGCGGTAGTCGTTGAACGACGGGTCGCCCATGTAGCGGTCCTGCGACAGGCGGCCGTTCGGGTTCGGCAGCACCGTGCCAGACGCGGGCAGGAAGTTCGACGAGATGTCGCCGCTGTCCTGCAGGAACGTCGCGGAAACCGTCAGCGACGTGTCCGCGTTCGGCCGCCAGCGGAACGACGGCGCGAGCGCGACGCGCCGGTCGCCGTTCGGGCCGGTCACCGCATTGCCGTCACGCGCGACGCCGACGAAGCGGTACGCATACTTGCGGTCGGGGTCGAGCGTGTCGCCGACATCGAGCATCGCCTGCTTGCGCGCATCGTTGCCGATCTGCACGCCGGCTTCGCGCACGCGCTCGCCGTCGGCCAGCTTCGTGTGCGCGTCGACGATCGCGCCCGGCTCGCCCGCGCCGTACAGCACCGACGTGGGCCCGCGCAGCACCGCGATCGAATCGATCGTGTACGGATCGACGCGCCAGTTCGCGATCACGGCCGTATCCGGCGCCGGCAGGCCGTCGACGTACAGCGTCGGCGTGAAGCCGCGCAGCGCCGCATACCAGTCGGTGCGGCTGTCGGCGCCGAACGTCGCGAAACCCGGCACGTAGCGCAACGCCTGGTTCAGGTCGGTCGCGCCGGTCATGTCGATCTGTTGCGCGGTCACGAGGTTGACCGTTTGCGGAATCTCGTCGATCGGCGTGTCGGTCTTGGTGCCGGCGGCGGTGCGCCGCCCGACGAGCCCGATCGACGACGCATCGGTCGGCCCTCGCACGTCGATGGCCGGCAGCACGGCCGCTGTCGCCGATGCCTGCGCGTGCGCGCCGGCCGCGGCGGCCACGCACAATGCTCCGCCGGCCGCGATCGCTGTCGCGCGCCGCCCCGCCCCTGTCTCCGTCCACATCGTGTCGATACTCCGTCGTGCTGGGTTGGCCCGTTCGGCCGGATCGGCGAACCGCGTGTCGCCGCGGTCCATCCGGTGATGTCGTGTTTGCCGTGCCGGCGAAGGCTGTGACGCACGGATCGCCGGGATGTACCGGCCGATCGCGCCGTTCGCGAGCGCAGCGATGATACCGGCCGAACGTGGCGCGGTCTTTAAAAAAAATCGGCTCGGCGACGGCGGCGGCACGCGGATTGCTCGTCGCCCGAACCGCATCAGGAACCCGGCGCAGCCGGGCATCGACGTGACACGCACATCCGGCAGGATTCACATCGGCATTTCGGGCTGGCGCTACCCCGGCTGGCGGGGAACCTTCTACCCGCCCGACCTGAAGCAGGCCAAGGAGCTGCGGTATGCCTCGGGCCACATGCAGACGATCGAAATCAACGGCACGCACTACAGCTTGCAAGCACCTGACAGCTGGCGGCGCTGGTACGCCGACACGCCGCCCGGGTTCGTGTTCAGCGTGAAAGGGTCGCGCTACCTGACGCACATGCTGCGCTTTCGCGACGAAACGGCCACGATCGCATGCGCGAATTTTTTCGCGCAGGGGCTGTTCGCGCTGAAGGACAAGCTCGGGCCGCTGCTGTGGCAATTCCCGCCGTCGCTGCGGTTCGACCCGGCGCACATGGAGCGCTTCCTGAGCCGGCTGCCGCACGACACGGAAGCCGCGCTCGCGCTCGCCCGGCGGCACGATGCGCGCGTGCGCGAGCCCTATCTGCAGATCGACCGCAAGCGCGCGTTGCGTCATGCGGTGGAAGTACGGCACGACAGCTTCGTGGATCCGGCGTTCGTGAAGCTGCTGCGCCGCCACAAGGTCGCGCTCGTCGTGTCGGATTCGACCGAGGCGTGGCCGCAGTTCGAGGATCTGAGCGCGCGGTTCGTCTATATCCGGCTGCACGGCACCGAAACGAAGTATTCGGGCGAATACGTCGATGCGGCGCTCGAACGATGGGCGCGCAGAATCGAAGCGTGGAACCGGGGCGCGCAGCCCGACGATGCGCGTCTCGCCGCACCGGCGCTGAAACCGCCGCGTGCGGCGACGCGCGACGTGTACTGCTATTTCGACAACGACACGAAAACGCAGGCGCCGTTCGATGCCGGGCGGCTCATGACGCGGCTCGGGCTGCAGGCGCACGATGCGGCGCCGGAATGAAACGTGCGGCCAAATGCGACCATCGGGACGCCGGTCCGGCCCCGCATGCCCGGGCCCGGAATATGCTCGTCCACTCGCGAATCGCGCCTCCATCGCGCCCCCGCGCGGCCGGTAAATTTTGCACGGCCGGTCACCCGCGCCATGGGCCAATACTGCAAGGAGAAAAACGATGACCCTGCTTATCTACCTGGTCGGATGGATCATCTTCATCGGCGGCGTCGCGTGGGGTTTGATGACGCTGCACGTCGCGCAATACGTCATCGAGATCGTGGCCGTCATCCTGTTCGGGATCGCGGTCATCACGGGCGCGACGCGCGCGCGGAATCGCGACCGGTCGTAGCGCGGCGCGGATGCCGCGATCCCTGCGGACAGCAGGGTGGCCGCGCAACAGGCCGGCGGCTTCCCGCGCACATGTTGCAGCCGCAACTGCCGCATGAAGCCCATCGAGCCAGTCAATCGAGGTGTTCCGAATCGCCTGCGAGCCGCTCGTTCAGCACGCGCGCGTCGGCCTGCCGGTCCAGCGACAGGCACATGTCGCTCAACGCGTCGACGCGCGCACCGTCGAACGCCGTGCTTGCCAGCGCACGATATTTGGCCAGCAGCGCCGCATCCGGTAGCGGATTGCGCGGATCGCCGAGGGCGATCGGCACGTGCCGCGATTCGCGCGTCCCGTTCGCGCGCTGCAGGATCACGGTCGGCTCGTCGAGATCGCCGAGCGCCGGATCGACATCGACCGTGATGCGCGCGAGCAGCGCAGTCACGCTCGGATCGGTGCGCCGGTCCGCACGATAAGCGTCGATCCCGGTGTCGCCGAACACGAGCGCCGCCGCAACCGCGTACGGCAAGCTCATCTGCGCGGACGACAGCGTCGACAGGTCGCGGCCGCCGCACATCCGCGCGACGAACGCGCTCGCGCGCACCGTCACCCGTTCGATCTCGCCGGCCGCGAACGTGCGGCCGTCCGCGAGTTGCAGCGCCGCGTCGACCGCCGCATGCGCGCTGCGGCACGACGCGTGCGGCTTGATCGAGCAGCGCATCAGCTTCCAGTGCGTGCCGAGGCCGTCGGTCAACGCGTCGGGCGCATGCGACGGCGCGGCGAACGTGTTGAAGAAGCCGCCCCACACGTCGTCGAACACGCGTGCGGGGCCGCTCACGCCCTCCCGGGCAAGCAACGCCGCCAGCACGCCGCCTTCCGCCGCACGCCCGGCGTGCAGCCGCTTGGTCTGCGATCCGTCGTGAATGAAGCTCCACAGGCCGCCGGCGAAGCTCGCCGCATGGCCCAATGCGTCACGCGTGCGCACGGCGTCGAGTCCGAGCACGCGCGCGCTCGCGGCGGCCGCGCCGAACACGCCGCAACTGAGCGTCGAATGCCAGCCCGCGCCGTTATGGGCCGAGTAGCCGCCCGCCGCCTCGAGCACGCGCCGACCGACGTCGTATCCGAGCACGATCGCCATCACGCATTCTCGGCCCGCGACCGGTTGGCTGGCGCACGACAGCGCGGCCAGCACGGCTGGCAGCACGACCGCGCCCGAATGATCGCAGCCGCCCGAATCGTCGAGCTCGAGTGCGTGCGCGGCAATGCCGTTGACGAACGCCGCGTCGCGCGCACTCGCACGCCGTCGCGTGCCCCATAGCGACGCACCGCCGCATCCAACGGCGCCGGTCAGCGCACGGGCGCTGCGCGTCTCGACAGCCGACGCGCCCGCCAGCGCGGCGCCGAACGTGTCGAGAACATGACGCGTGGCTTTCGCGACGACGTCGTCCGGCAATACATCGACGGAAGTCCGTGCGACGAATGCCGCGAGTCGCGTCGCGCGCGCTTGCGTGTCCGTCGTCATCGTGCCGCCTCGTCTGCCACGCAGCGTGCGAACACGTCGACCGGATGGCCCGGGTCGTTGACGGGTGCCTGTGCATGCCACCAGCGCGCGATGTCGTGCCCCGTCGCGAACCACGCATCGCCGGTGCCGCGCAAGTGCGCGAGCAACGCGTGCAGCAAAGCGATCCGGCCGGCCGTGCCGATGATCTCGGGATGCAGGCGCAACACGCAGCACAGCCCGAAACGCCTGAACCCGTCGACGTCGCGCCGCCAGTTGTCGAGCACGTCGCGGTACGCGGCGATGCGCGGCTGGCCTGCCGGCACGGGCGGCGACAGGTTGAACTCGAAATACGGTTCGTCCTCGAGCTCGTAGTGCAGCGGCAGTTCGACGAGCCGTGCGCCCTTCACGTCGCCGCCGCTACGCGGATGCACGTAAGGCAGATCGTCGCCGCGCCAGGACGACGACCACGTGAAACCTTCCGCGACGAGAAATTCGGCGAAGCCGTCGGCCCAGTTGCCGGTGAACGAGCGAAAGCCGTGTGCGTCGCGACCGGTCGCGTCCGCGAGCGCCGCACGCCCCGCGCGGCACGCGTCGATCTGGGCAGCGAGCGGCAATGCATCGAAATCCTCGCAGCGATAGCCGCTCACGCCGAGCTCGTGGCCGGCCGCGGCAATCTCGCATACCGTGCCCCGATGCGTTTCGGCGACGGCACCGGGCACGAACCAGCTCGTCGGTACGCCGAACGCATCGAACGCCGCAAGCAGCCGGTCGACACCGCGCGTCGCGCCGTAACGCCAGACCGACAGCGATTTCTCGCGGCCGACGATACGCGGTTCGCGCGTCTGGATGCCATGAATGTCGTTGAAGTCGACCGTGATCGCGACCGCGTATCGCGCGCCGCCCGGCCATGCAGGAAGGTGGGTCACGTGCCGCTCCGTTGCGTGGGCGCCGCCTCCCGCGCGGCCTGCCCGAGCCACCAGTCGGCGACATCGCGGCAGCGCGCGAACCATACGCCGTCCTGCGCGCACATGTGGTCGAGCCAGGCCTCCAGCAGCGCGATGCGTCCCGGCTTGCCGCACACCTTGGGATGAAGAAGCGTCGTCAGGCACAGCCCTTCACGGTATACGCCGTCGAATTCGCGCGTCCAGTTGTCGAGCGTCGCGCCGTAGCCCGCGATCCGGTCGAGCCCGGCCGGGTAGTCGGGATTGCGGTGATACGCGAGCGACGCGTAGTCGTCGGTCTCCCAGCGGCCGGGAATCTCGACGAGCGGCGGCTCGCCGTCCTCGCCGTGCAGCAGGTACGGCCGGTCGTCGCCGCGCATCGAGCTCGAATAGCGCACGCCCGCTTCGCGCAGCACGGCCACCGTCGCGGCGCTCCAGTCGCCGGACGGCGTGCGGAACCCGACCGGCCGCACGCCGAGCGTGCGCGCGAAGATCTCGGCCGATTGCGCCATGATCTCGCGCTGCCGATCGGGTTCGAGTGTCCAGAACGCTTCGTGCCGGTAGCCGTGATAGCCGATCTCGTGGCCGCGCTCGACGATCGCCGCGCATTGCGCGGGCCACGTTCGCGCGACCCAGGCGGGCACGAAGAACGTCGCGGGCAACGCGAAAGACGCGAGCAGGTCGAGCAGCCGGCCGAGCGCGCGCCACGGCCCGTAGCTGCCGAGCGTGAAATACGCGGGGTTGCGCCAGATCGACCCGTTCAGCATCGCGTCGCCGGTCGGGCCGTCGAGATCGAACGCGAGCGCGACGCATGCGCGCTTCGCGTCGGGCCAGCGGGGCGCCAGGTCCGTCATCGCGCGCTCAGTGGGTGCCGTTGATCATCGCCTTCGCCACCGCGTGTTCCTGCAGCCCCCATTTCGCGAGCAGCTTCCGGTACGAGCCGTCCGCGATCAGCTGGTCGAGCGCCGCCGTCAGCGCGCTGCTCAGCGCCGTGTTGCTCTTCGCGACGCCAATGCCCGTGTATTGCGACAGGAACGGCTTGCCGACCGGCGCATACGCGTTCTGCTCGAGGCTGTTCTGGTACGGCAGCGTCTCGCCGCCCTGCACCGCCGCGTCGATGCGGTTCTGGCGCAGCTGCATCCGCGCATCCGACGAGCCGTCGGTCCCCACCACCACGATCGGCGGCTTGCCGGCCTTCACGCAGTTCTCCGCGCTCCATGCGGTCGTATTGTCCGGGAACGACGTGCGCCGGCTCGACCCCACGCGCTTGCCGCACAGCGCGCTCATCTGCGCGAACTCGCCGGCGCGTGCCTTCAGCACGTAGAACTGCGGGCCCGTCTCGATGTAGTCGACGAACGTCACCGCATCGCGGCGCGTCGGCAGGTCGGTCATCCCGGACAGGATCATGTCGACGCGTTGCGTCGCGACCGCGCTCATCATCTGGTCGAAGCTCGTCTCGACCCAGTTGAGTTTCGCGCCCATCTTCGCGGCAAGCGCCTCGCCGAGATCGACGTCGAAGCCCGCGAGCTTGTCGGTCGCCGGATCCTTGTATTCGAACGGCGGATAGTTCGGCACGATCGCGACGTTCAGCGTGCGTTTCGCGGCCGCGGGGGCGGATTGCGCGACCGAGAACGTCGCATGAAGCGCGAGCGCGCCGAATGCGGCGGCGGCCAGCGTGCGGGTCAGGACGGATGCTTTCATGGGGTGTCGCCTTGTCGTTGTGGGCTTGTATCGTTGACGGAGGAATCGTTCGGGCGCTTCTGCACGGGGCGCCCGACCCGCTCAAGCAATCACCGCCGAAATGAAGTCGCGCGTGCGCGCATGGGTCGGCGCGGACAGCACCTGGTCCGGCGGCCCGCTTTCGACGATCCGGCCGCCGTCCATGAACACGACGCGGTCGGCCACCTCGCGCGCGAAGCCGAGCTCGTGCGTGACGACGATCATCGTCATCCCGCTCTTCGCGAGATCGCGCATCACGGCCAGCACTTCGCCGACGAGTTCGGGATCGAGCGCCGACGTCGGTTCGTCGAACAGGATCAGTTGCGGATGCATCGCAAGCGCCCGCGCGATCGCGACGCGCTGCTGCTGGCCGCCCGACAGCTCGACCGGAAACGCGTCGCATTTGTGGGCGAGCCCGACGCGGGCGAGCAGCGCGCGCGCCTCCTCCTCCGCTTGCGCACGGCGGCGCTTGAGCACCTGCACGGGGCCCTCGATCACGTTCTCGAGCGCCGTCTTGTGCGGAAACAGGTTGAAGCGCTGGAACACCATGCTCGTCGCCAGCCGCTGGCGCGCGACCTGGCGCTCGGACAGCGCGTGGAGCCGGTTGCCCGTGCGCCGGTAACCGGCCAGTTCGCCGTTGACCCACAGCGCGCCCGCGCTGATCGTCTCGAGTTGATTGATGCAGCGCAGGAACGTGCTCTTGCCCGAGCCCGACGGGCCGATGACGCACAGCACTTCGCCCTGTTCGACGTCGAGCGTGATGCCGTGCAGCGCCTGGAAATCGCCGTACGACTTGCGCACGTCGACCGCGCGAACGACTGCATTCGTCATGACGTTCTCCCGATAGTTGTGGATCGTGTCGTTCATTTTCGGCCCGCCGCGCGCCCCGCACCGCGTGCGAAGCGCCGTTCGACGCGGGCCTGCGCGAGCGACAGCACGGTGACGACCGCGAGATACCAGATGCCGGCGACGATCAGCAGTTCGATCACGCGGGCATTCGCGTAATAGATGTTCTGCGCGTTGTGCAGCATCTCCGCGTACTGCACGACGCTCGCGAGCGACGTCAGCTTGACCATGCCGATCAGCTCGTTGCCGATCGGCGGCACGATCACGCGCATCGCCTGCGGCAGGATGATCCGGCGCAGCGCCTGCAGGCGCGGCATGCCGATCGATTTCGCGGCCTCGTACTGGCCTGTATCGACCGATAGCAGCCCGGCCCGCACGACTTCCGACGTATACGCGCCCTGGTTGATGCCGAGTCCGAGCACGGCCGCGAGGAACGGCGTCATCACGTCGACGGTCCGGTATTCGGCGATGCCCGGGATGCCGAGCGTCGGAAACACCAGCGCCAGGTTGAACCACAGCAGCAACTGCAGAATCACCGGCGTGCCGCGGAACAGCCAGATATAGCCCTGCGCGATCGCCCCGAGCACCGGGTTCGACGACAGCCGCATCACCGCGGTGACGACCCCGAGCACGACACCGACCGTCATCGCGAGGACGGTCATCACGATCGTGTTGGCGAGCCCCGTCAGGATCGAGCGCGCGGTCAGGAACTGGCCGACGACACGCCATTCGATCTGTCCGCGCGCGAACGCGGCGGCGATATAGGCAAGCGCGGCAACGATCGCGACCGATGCGACGTAGCGGCCCCAGTAGCGCCGGCGCACGCGCACGAGGGCGGCCGTGTCGTCCGCGACCGCATCGGCCGCCGCCGGTGCGCCGTCGAGACGGCGGGAATCGGATGCGCTCAGCATGACGGCCCCCGATAATCGGCCGCCCACGCGGCCTGGCGCTCGATTGCCTCGCTCAGGCGGTCGATCTGTTCGCGCACGCGTACGGGCGACGTGCCGCCCGCCCCGCCGCGTGCGGCGACGGCCGCGTCGAGCGTCAGATGCGCGCGCACCGCCGGTGCGAGGCGCGTGTCGACGGCCTGCAACTGTTCGGCGCTCGCGTCGGCCAGCTCGATGCCGTCCCGCTCGCACGCGCGCACGAGCGTGCCGGTGATCTCGTGCGCCTCGCTGAACGGCACGCCCGTCAGCGCGAGCCAGTCGGCGACCTCGGTGGCGAGCGTGAAGCCGAGCGGCGCCTGGCGACGCATCTCGTCGACGTTCACGCGCATCGTGCGGATCATCCCCGCCATCGCCGGCAGCACGAGTTCGAGCGTGTCGATCGAATCGAACGCGGCGATCTTGTCTTCCGCGAGATCGCGGTTGTACGCGAGCGGCAGCGACTTCAGCGTCGCGAGCAGCCCCGTCAGGTTGCCGATCAGGCGCCCCGCCTTGCCGCGCGTGAGCTCCGCGATGTCCGGGTTCTTCTTCTGCGGCATGATCGAGCTGCCGGTCGCGTAGCCGTCGTCGAGTTCCACCCAGCGGAATTGTCGCGACGTCCACAGGATCACTTCTTCCGACAGGCGAGACAGGTTCACGGCGAGCATGCTGGCGACGAACACGAATTCGGCGACGTGGTCGCGCGCGGCCACCGCGTCGATCGAGTTCTCGCACGGCGCGTCGTAACCCAGCTCCCGCGCCGACAGCTCGGGCCGCACGCAGATCGCCGAGCCCGCGAGCGCGGCCGCGCCGAGCGGCGAACGCGCGGTGCGACGGTCCCAGTCGACCAGGCGATCGGCGTCGCGATACAGCGACTGCGCGTGGGCAAGCAATTGATGGCCGAACACGATCGGCTGCGCGGGCTGCAGGTGGGTGAATCCGGCCGTCACCGTGTCGACATGCCGGCTCGCCTGGCCGATCAGCGCATCCTGCAGGTCGAGCACGCCGCGCACGAGCCGGCGCGCCTTGTCGCGCAGATACAGGCGCAGGTCGTTCGCCGCCTGGTCGTTGCGCGAGCGCCCGGCGCGCAGCTTGCCGCCGAGCGCCGGCAGCCGCTGCGTGAGCACGCGCTCGAGGAACGTGTGCACGTCCTCGTCGGCGAGCGATGGCGCGATCGCGCCGGCGGCATAGTCGCGCGCGATGCCGTCCATCGCGTCCAGCAGTTGCGCGAGGTCGTCGTCGTTCAGGATACCCGCGCGGTTCAGTTCGCGCGCATGGGCCCGGGAGCCCGCCAGGTCGTACGGCACGAGACGGAAGAAACTCGGATCGGAGCGGGACAGGTTCTGCAGCGCGTCGGACGGCGCCGACTGGAAGCGGCCGCCCCACAGGCGTTCGATCGGTTCGGTAAGGCTCATTGCGGTCGACCTCGGCTCGGTTGGATTGCTCCCACTGTAGGCATTCAATTTTTTTTGTTGTAGCGAGAAATTGAATCCGTTTTAATGAAATTTTTCTCAGTATCGTCGCCCGCGACGCGCCCCGCCGATGCGCAACCGCCTGCCTCCGCTGAACCCGCTTCGCGCATTCGAAGCCGCCGCCCGGTGCGGCAGCGTGTCGGCCGCCGCCGATGAACTGCACGTGACCGCCAGCGCGGTCAGCCACCAGATCCGCATTCTCGAGAACACGCTCGGCATCGCGCTATTCGTCCGATCAAAGGCCCGCGTGAAGCTCACGCCCGAAGGTGAGGCGCTGCTCGAACCGGTCGGTACCGCGTTCGACATGATCGCGAACGCCACCATCAGGCTCGATTCGCCGGCCGCCGCCGGCGATCTCGTCGTGTCGACGCCGCTGTCGCTGACGTCGCGCTGGCTCGCCCGGCACATCGGCGATTTTCTGGAGCGTTATCCGGGTATCCATCTGAAAGTGATTCCGTCGAACGACGATCGCGAAACCTATTCGGCGGACGTCGACGTCTGCATTCGCTACGGGGAAGGCAATTGGCGCAACCGGCGCGTCGAGTTGCTCGCGCATCCGGCGCTGTTCCCGGTCGTGAGCCCGGCGTTGATGAACGGGCCCGATGCGATCCGCAAGGTGCAGGATCTCGCGGGGCGGACGCTGTTCTGCGAGCATGCGGGCTCGTGGACGCGGTGGCTCGCGCAAGCGAACGCCGACAAGCTGCCGGGCATCCGCATTCTCGAAATCGGCAACGCGCACATCGGCGTCGAAGCCGCGGTGCACGGCCAGGGCGTCGCACTCGGCGACAGCCTGTCGGTGCGCGACGACCTGATCGACGGCACGCTCGTGCGGCCGTTCAGCGCCACGGTGCCGTCACGCCACGCGTACTATCTCGTCACGCGTCATGAACTGGCCGAGTCGCCGCTCGTGGCCGCGTTCACGTCGTGGCTGCGGGCACGCCTCGCGTGATACGCGTCGCCGCGCGCGGTGTGCTCACGCACCAAGGCTCGCGAGGTCGTCCCACACCATCACGATGTTGCGCGATCGCCAGACCGGCCCCGGATCGATGTATTCGCCGGCAGGCCGGCCATGCAGCGCCGCATAAAACGCGATCGCCGCGTCGTTGCCGTCGACGACGCTCAACGCCGCGCCCGGATACCGCAACCGGCCCAAATGCGTCGCGAGCCGCGCGAGCAGCTGGCGGCCGATGCCGCGACGCTGGAATCGGGGATCGACATACAGAAACTTGATCTCGCCACGGCCGTTGAATACCGGATCGGACGGCGCGCCGGCGGCCCCGATGCCGACGATCCTGCCGTCGATCTCCGCCACCAGCACGAGCGGGTTCCCGTCGTTCGACGACAGCTTTTCATTCCATTGTCTGCGGCGATAGTGTTCGTCGAGAACGGCGTGCGCGTCGGCCGGCGCGAGATCCCGATAGGTGTGCCGCCAGACCTTGACATGAAAATCGGCGATCGCCTGCGCATCGCCGATCGTGGCGGACCGGATGGATAGGCCAGTCATTGAGGACGCTCCCGGAGGCATCGCGTCGACGGGCGCGATGTGCACGACGGATTGTCGACGATCCGCGCAACGCTGTCGAACGACCTTCGTCGCCGCGCGATCGAGCGGGCCGACCCAACGCGCCGCCCTCACCCCCGTCCGCGCCGCATCCTGAGCGTCGCCGACGGCGATTCGCCGAACGCCCGCTTGTATTCGATCGCGAACCGCCCGAGGTGCGCGAAGCCCCATTTCAACGCGACGTCGGTAACCGACGCGAGCCCCGGCGTGTCGTCGGCCAGCAGTTCGTCGCGCACATGTTGCAGCCGCAACTGTCGGACGAAGCCCATCGGCGTGATCCCGTGGCGATTGCGGAAGCCGGCGAACAGCGTGCTCGGGCTGACGCCGGCGAGTTCGGCGAGCCGTTCGATCGTCAGCGGCTCGTCGAGATGCGCGCGGATGTATTCCTCGACGCGCCGCACGTAGAACGGCGCGAGCGGCGCCGGCGCGGAACGGGTGCCGTTGCGCGCGGTGTTCGGGTGGCCGTACAGCAGCAGGTTCAGCAGCGTCGATTCGAGCTGCTCGAACGCGAGCGGATGACGCAGCGGATGCGCGTCCGTCGCGATCGCGCCGGCGAGCACCGGCAGCAATTGCGCGAGACAGACGCCTTGCGGCGACGACAGGTCGAACGCCGGTTCGAATTCGACGCTCGCGCGCCGGTCCCCGCCGAAATGCCGCTGCGCATGCCGTTCCATCACGTCGCGCTCGATACGCAGGATGACTTGCGGACACGCTTCGCCCCATCGCATCCGGAGCGGCAGCGTGGGCGACAGCAGCGACGCCGTGTCGGGCGACGACACGAAGCGCGTCGCGCCGCATTCGATCTGGGCGTCGCCGCGCAGCGGAATCTGCAACAGATAGAAATGCTCGAGCGGCCCCGGTTCGATCGACACCTCGCCACCGTAATCGAGCAGGTTCAGCGACAGGTTGCCCCAGCGCGCATGGTGCATGCAGCTGTGCAGCACGCGCGATTCGCCGGTGGGCGTGAGTCGATGCGGCTTGAAGACGTCCGCCACGCGCGCACGCACCTCGTCGACGTCGTTCGACTCCAGCAGCAGCGTGCCGTGATTGAAACAGGCGGCTTCACCCAGCCAGCCGGTTTCGGAAAATTGCGCCATCGAAGTTCTCCCGTCGTGCTCGATCGCACTCGCGCCGTGCATGCATTCCCGATCTCGGGGAATGCGTCGCACGATCCGGACAGCGCCCGGAGCATCCGGACAATCCGTCCCACGAAACACGCAAGTCCCGCGCAAGCCACGCAAGAAGCGGACCGTTCGCGCATCGTAGAAAACTGTGCGGGCTGTCCGCATCCGCACATACCCGCAGTCGCCCGCGGCCCGCCGGCTCGCGGCGGCCGCTGCCGCAGGTTTCCGTAATTCGCGGATACCGGCCGAAGAAAGCGGATAGAAACGCCCATTTCGGCCGCCAATACTGGGCCCATCACCGAAACCAACAGCACGGAGGGACAGATGAACGGACGTCACATCGAGATTCCATCGCCGGACGGCGGCGCGTTTCGCGCGTACCTGAGCACGCCGGCCGGCGGCACGGGGCCGGGCATCGTGCTCTGTCACGAGATCTTCGGCGCGAACGCGACGATGCGGGACGTGGCCGACTACTACGCCGAGGAAGGCTACACGGTGCTCGTGCCGGACCTGTTCTGGCGCCAGTCGCCCGGCATCGAGCTCGGGTATGCGGCGGCCGATGTCGAGCGCGCGATGGCCCTTTATCGCGAATTCGACGAAAACAACGGTGTCGACGACGTCGGCGCCGCGCTGGACGCGCTCCGCCAGCGGCCGGAATGCACGGGCGAGGCCGGCGTGCTCGGCTACTGCCTCGGCGGCAAGCTCGCGTATCTCGCCGCATGCCGGCTGCCGGGCGTGGCGGCGGCGGTCAGCTACTACGGCGTGGGCATCGAGCATGCGCTGGACGAAGCGGCGCACCTGCACGGGCGGCTCGTGCTGCAGATCGCCGCGCAGGACCGTTTCTGCCCGCCCGACGCGCAGCAGCGCATCGCGGCTGCGCTGGCCGGCCGCGACGGCGTCGAAGTCTACGTCTACCCCGGCGTCGACCACGCGTTCGCCCGCGCCGGCGGCGATCATTACGACCAGGCCGCCGCGGTCATGGCCCACCAGCGCGCGATCGCCGCGTTCCGCGCCGCGCTCGGCCCGCGCTACGACCTGTCCGCGCTGTGGGAAACGCATCTGCAGCACGAGTTCGACACGCGCAACGTCGACGCGACGATGGCCACGATGGTCGCCGAGCCGTACGTCAACCATATTCCGACGCTGACGGGCGGCGTCGGCCATGACGAGCTCAAGCGCTTCTACACGCATCACTTCGTGCATGCGAACCCGCCCGACACGACGATCACGCCGATCTCGCGCACGATCGGCGCGAGCCAGATCGTCGACGAGCTGCTGTTCTGCTTCACGCACACCACCGAGATCGACTGGATGCTGCCGGGCGTCGCGCCGACCGGCAAGCGCGTCGAGATTCCGCTCGTCGCAATCGTCAAGTTTCGCGGCGACAAGCTCTATCACGAGCACATCTACTGGGATCAGGCGAGCGTGCTCGTGCAGATCGGCCTGCTCGACCCGTCAGGCCTGCCGGTCGCGGGCGTCGACACGGCCCGCAAGCTGCTCGACGTCACCGTGCCGTCGAACGGCCTGATGCGCCGCTGGCGCGACAGTGCGCCGTCCACCGGTGCGCACTGACGCGGCCCCACCCTCACCCCATGATTCCCGGAGACACCCCATGAATGCCCTTGCTGGCAAAGTCGCGCTCGTCACCGGCGGCGCCACGCTGATCGGCGCCGCGGTTGCACAGGACCTGAGCCGCGCCGGTGCGTGCGTCGCGATCCTCGATCTCGATGCGGACAACGGCGCACGCGTGGCCGCATCGCTCGGCGAACGGGCGCTGTTCATCGCGCTCGACATCACGGACGACCGTGCGATCGAGCGCGCGATCGCGACGATCGTCGAACGATTCGGCGCGATCGACGTGCTCGTCAACCTCGCGTGCAGCTATGTCGACAACGGCATCCACGCGACCCGCAACGACTGGCTCGCGGCGATGGACGTCAACGTCGTGTCGGCGGCGATGCTCGCGAAGGCCGTGCATCCGCACATGGCGCGGCGCGGCGGCGGCGCGATCGTGAATTTCAGCTCGATCTCCGCGCAGTGCGCGCAAACCGGCCGCTGGCTGTATCCGACCTCCAAGGCCGCAATCCGTCAGCTCACGCGCAGCATGGCGATGGATCTCGCGCCCGACCGGATTCGCGTCAACTCGGTGTCGCCCGGGTGGACCTGGTCGCGCCTGATGGACGAGCTCACGCACGGCGACCGTGCGAAGACCGATCGCGTCGCCGCGCCGTTCCACCTGCTCGGCCGCGTCGGCGATCCGTCGGAAGTCGCGCAGGTCGTCACGTTCCTGTGCAGCGACGCGGCGAGCTTCGTGACGGGCGCCGACTACGCGGTGGACGGCGGCTATGCCGCGATGGGCCCCGAACAGGCGGTGCCGGCGATTCCGCGGCTCGCGGAGTGACCGCGCGTCGCCGCTGCTTCCCTCGATCACTACGGCCGCTACACGACCAACCAAGGAATTTCCCATGAGACGCATCGCTATCGTCGGCGCCGGCCAGTCCGGCCTGCAACTCGCCTTCGCCCTGCTCGACCAGGGCTACCACGTCACGCTCGCGACCAACCGCGACGCGGAGCAGATCCGCTCCGGCAAGGTCATGTCGAGCCAGTGCATGTTTCACACGTCGTTGCAGATCGAGCGCGATCTCGGCCTGAATACGTGGGAGGAAGCATGCCCGTCCGTCGAAGGCATCGGCATCGCGGTGCCGCACCCGGACGGCCACGGCCGCAAGGCGATCGACTGGTCGTCGCGGCTGACCCGCTACGCGCAGTCGGTCGACCAGCGCGTGAAGATGGCCAACTGGCTCGACGGCGTGCGCCGCCGCGGCGCGGACGTACGGATCGGCGACATCGGCGTGCCCGAACTCGAGGCACTCGCGCGCAGCCACGACCTCGTGCTGCTCGCGGCCGGCAAGGGCGACATCGTGAACCTGCTCGGCCGCGACGATGCGCGCAGCCCGTTCGATCGTCCGCAGCGCGCGCTGGCGCTGACCTACGTGACAGGGATGACGCCGAGCGAGCCGTATTCGCGCGTGCGCTTCAACCTGCTGCCGGGCATCGGCGAGTACTTCGTGTTTCCCGCGCTGACCACTACCGGCCCGTGCGAAATCATGGTGTTCGAAGGCATCCCGGGCGGCCCGCTCGACTGCTGGGCCGACGTAAAGACGCCCGAGCAGCATCTGGACCGCAGCCTGTCGTTCCTGCAGCAGTACGTACCGTGGGAATACGAGCGCTGCCGCGACGTCGCGCTCACCGATCCGAACGGCACGCTGGCCGGGCGCTTCGCGCCGACCGTGCGCAAGCCGTTCTTCCGGCTGCCGTCGGGCCGCACCGTGTTCGGGATGGCCGATGCGGTGGTGGTCAACGATCCGATCACCGGCCAGGGCTCGAACAACGCCGCGAAATGCGCGAACGCGTATTTCGACGCGATCGTCGCGCGCGGCGCCGCACCGTTCGGCGAAGACTGGATGCACCAGACGTTCGAAGGCTACTGGGCGTATGCGCGGCACGTCGTGCGCTGGACCAACTCGCTGCTCACCCCGCCGCCGCCGCACATCCTCGAACTGTTCGGCGCGGCCGGCCAGTTGCCGTCGCTCGCGAAAACGATCGTCGACGGTTTCGACGATCCGCGCCGGTTCGCGCCGTGGTGGTTCGAGCCGTCGGCGTGCGCGGCGCTGATCCGCGAACACAGCGTGCGTGCGGAGTGAGCGCCATGGACACGACCGTTACCGACCGTCCGGCCCTCGACCCGATGCAGTTGCGCGCCGCGTTCGGGCAGTTCCCGACCGGCGTGACCGTGATCACCACGTGCGCGGCCGACGGCCGCAAGGTGGGCCTCACCGCCAATTCGTTCTCGTCGCTGTCGCTCGATCCGCCGCTCGTGTTGTGGAGCCTGCGCAAGCTCGCGCCGAGCCGCCCGGATTTCGTCGCGGCGACCCACTTCGCGATCAACATCCTCGCGCACGACCAGATCGACCTGTCGCGCCGCTTCGCGACGCCCAGCGCCGACAAGTTCGACGGCGTGCCGCACGCGGATTCGGAGAACGGCGGCGTGCCGTGCCTCGACGGCGCGAGCGCGCGCTTCGTGTGCCGCAACGTCGGCCACTACGAAGGCGGCGACCACCTGCTGTTCATCGGCGAGATCGAGCAGTTCGACGCCTTCGGCAAGGCGCCGCTCGTGTTCCATGCGGGCCAGTATCGCGCGATCGCCGATCATCCCGATCTTTCACGTTCCATTTAATTAGTACATACAAGTAAACAACCAAGAGGTGGTGAACATGAAAATCGGCTCTCGCCTGCTCGTCGCCGCAGGCTTCGCACTCGCCGGCCTCGTCGGCCTCGCCGGTCATACGTCGGCCCATGCGGCCGACCTGCCGGCGGTCAACCTCGGCATGACCAGTTTCCTCGACGGCATGCCGCCGGCCGGCGCCGGCTGGTACGGCACGCAGTACCTGCAGTACTACACGGCCGGCCGCGTCAACGACAATGCTGGCAACAAGGTCGGGCTGCCGAAGCAGGACATCGACCTGTTCGCGGGCTTGAGTCAGCTCGTCTATCAGTCCCCGCTGACGTTTGCCGGCATGCATCCGGGCCTCGACGTGATCCTGCCGTGGATCGCGTCCGCGCGGACCGACGACGGCATCGGCAACGTCGCGCTGAATGCGCGCGCCGGCTTCGGCGATCTGCTGATCGGCCCGTTCGTCCAGTTCGACCCGGTGATGGGCGCGCAGGGCCCGCGCTTCGCGCAGCGCGTCGAATTCCAGTTCGTCGTGCCGACCGGCGCGTACGATCCGGCGCGCGCGATCAATCCGGGCAGCCATTTCTGGTCGTTCGATCCGT
Organism: Burkholderia sp. CpTa8-5; assembly: GCF_017815045.1. NCBI lineage: Bacteria > Pseudomonadati > Pseudomonadota > Betaproteobacteria > Burkholderiales > Burkholderiaceae > Burkholderia > Burkholderia sp. CpTa8-5. The sequence continues at coordinate 344,896 of NZ_JAGIQD010000001.1, read as the reverse complement.
ACTGGGCCGCGACGCTGTGGCTCACGCCGAAATGGACCGTATCGTGGCGGCTGCACTATCTGTGGAACGCGACCAACCATCAACCGGCGACGGCACTCGGCCCGGACGTGACGTCGGCGCAAGCGGGCCAGGCGATCCACGTGAACTTCGCGACCGAGTACGAAGTGCGGCCCGGCCTGCGGCTGGGGCTCAACGGCTACTGGCTACGTCAGACCACCGACATGAAGGCCAACGGGCAGGACGTGCCGGGCACGCGGGAAGCCGTGTTCGCGATCGGGCCGGGCGCCATGTATAGCTTCTCGCCGCACGATCACCTGCTGTTCAACGCGTACTTCGAGACCTATGCGCGCAACCGGCCGCAGGGGACGCGGATGGTGCTGCGCTACGTGCATCACTTTCAGTGATACACCGGGCGTCGGCCGTCCCGATACGCAGCACGCCGGCTCGGCGGTTAGCCGCAGGGGGCAGCCGTGAAGGCGGTGGACTACGGCTCGTTCCATGATCGACCATGGGTCCAGGATGCATCGACGCCGCTATGGTCGACCTGTCTCGCGGCGCCGCCTGGGGAGGGAGCCTCCATGAAGCCTGTTGCCGCGCCGGCCGCCGAATCGCCCCGGGGCCGGCACGTCGAGCCTGAATCGATGCGCGTGAAGCCGCATCCGCGCGCCGCTTACGGCGCGACGCCGACGAACGTGGGCAGCAGCACGCGATAGACGTGGATCATCGCCGGCCCGAGCAGCACCATCATCAGCGCGGGGAAGATGCAGAAGATCAGCGGAAACAGCAGCTTCAGCGCGATCTTCGCCGCGCGTTCCTCCGCGCGCATCCGGCGCCGCGTACGCAGCATGTCCGACAGCACGCGCAGCGATTCGCCGATGCTCGTGCCGAACCGGTCCGCCTGGATCAGCATCGCGCAGAACGATTCGATGTCCTCGACGCCGGTGCGCAGCGCGAGATTGCGCAGCGCCGTCTCCTTCGTGAAGCCGGAGCGCATCTCGAGCAGCAGCAGATCGAGTTCGCTCGCGACCACCTCGCTGCGAAACCGCAGCTCCTCGCTCACCTTCATCAGCGCCGCATCGAGCCCGAGCCCCGCCTCGACGCACACCGTCAGCAGGTCGAGCGCGTCCGGGAAATCCTCGAAGATCTTCTGCTGGCGCACCTTGACCCGCTGCGACAGTACGATGTTCGGGATGTAGTAGCCGATGCCGGCGAGCGCCACGAGAATCAGCGACAGCACCGCGCGCTCGTCGCCGAGCGACGTCGTGATCAGCGCCAGCAGCGCCGCGCACGGCAGGCCGAGCGCGAGTATCGTCTTCGCGGTGAAATACAGCGCGGCCGCGCTCTGGTTGCGCCAGCCGGCATTCATCAGCCGGATGCGCAGCGGCGAATTCTCCCAGCCCTCCTTCGGCACCGACAGCTTCGAGATCGGCGTGGACAGCTCGACCAGCTTCGCGACCCAGCGCGACGCCATGTCGTCGCCGTCGCCCGGGCCGGCGACGCCGCCCGCCCCGGTCCCGCCGGCCTGCTGGAGCCGGCGCTGGATGCCGCGCGGCGCGAACAGCAGCATCGCGACGAGCACGCCGCCGGCCACGAAGATGAACAAGCCGCCCAGCATCACGGCCTGGACCACGCTCAGGTTTTGCATGACAACCTCGCAACGGTTCGTTATTCGGCTCGCGCGTCAGACGCGAATGCGCACGATTCGGCGGATCCAGAACAGGCCGAACAGCATCGACACCAGCATCGTGCCGACCATCCGGATCCCGGCCGGATCCTCCCAGAGCACCGACAGGAATTCGCGGTTCAGCAGCGCCATCACCGCCGCGGTGCCGAACGGCAAGAGCCCGAGAATCCACGCCGACAGCCGCCCTTCCGCCGACAGCACGCGCACCTTGTCGAACAGCTTGAAGCGCTCGCGGATCAGCGCGGCGATGCTGTCGAGCAACTCGGCCAGGTTGCCGCCCGTCTCGCGCTGGATCAGCACCGCGATCACGAAGTAGCGCAGGTCCTGCACCGGCACGCGCGTCGCGAGGTTCATCAGCGCGTCGTGCAGCGACACGCCGTAGTTGACCTCGTCGAACGTGACGCGGAATTCGCCGCCCATCGGCTCGGAAAACTCGTCACCGACCATCCCGAGCGTGCTCGTGAACGAATGACCGGAGCGCAGCGCGCGCGCGATCATGTCGCAGATCTCCGGCAACTGCCGTTCGAGCTTGCGCATCCGCCGGGCGCGGCGGCGCAACACGTACATCATCGGCCACCACCCGGCGAACAGCGCGAGCGGCACCGCGGCGAGCTGCGGCGCTCGCGCGAAACTCGCCGCGAACCACGTGAGCGCCGCGAACGTCGCGCTGAGCGTGATCAGTTTCGGCAGCGTCCAGTCGAGGCCCGACTGCTGGATCACGAGATCGAGCGCGTGCACGCGCGGCAGGCGCAGCAGCAGCCGGTCGAACGGCTTCGACTCGTCGAGCATGCGCTTTTTCAGGATCGACAGCCGCTCCTGCTGCACGTTGCCGCCGGCCGACATCGCGCGAATGCGCGATTCGATCCGGCGCGCGGCGGCGCCGTGCCGCGCGTTCCACCATTGATAGATGCCTTCGATCGACAGCACGACCGCGACGAAGGTAAGAATCACAAAACCGTAAAAGATCGCATTCATGAGCCTCTCCCCGGCAGCACAGGACGCCCTGGCGTCAGTCCGCCTCGTACCGCATGGACGGGTCGTACAGCGAATCCGGCAGGTTGATGCCGAACGCCTGCAGCCGCTCGACGAACTTCGGCCGCACGCCGGTCGCGCAGAAGTGGCCGCGCACCGCGCCGTCGCGGTCCACGCCCGTGCGCTTGAACGTGAAGATCTCCTGCATGTTGATGATGTCGCCTTCCATTCCGGTCAGTTCCTGGATGCTGATGATCTTGCGCTTGCCGTCCGTGAGCCGCGCCGCCTGCACGACCACCGAGATCGCCGACGCGATCTGCTGACGCATCGTCTTCGGCGGCAGCGTCAGGCCGGACACGCTGACCATGTTCTCGAGCCGCGTCAGCGCGTCGCGCGGCGTGTTCGCGTGGATCGTCGCGAGCGAGCCTTCGTGGCCGGTATTCATTGCGTTGAGCATGTCGAGCGCTTCGGCGCCGCGCACTTCGCCGAGGATGATCCGGTCCGGGCGCATCCGCAGCGCGTTGCGCACCAGCGTGCGCTGCGTGATCTCGCCCTTGCCCTCGATGTTCGGCGGGCGCGTTTCGAGCCGCAGCACGTGCGGCTGCTGCAGTTGCAGTTCGGCCGCGTCCTCGATCGTCACGATCCGCTCGTTGCGCGGAATGAAGCCGGACAGGATGTTGAGCAGCGTCGTCTTGCCGCTGCCGGTGCCGCCCGACACCAGCACGTTCACCTTCGCGCGCGACAGCGCGTCGAGCAGCTCGGCCATCGGCGGCGTCAGGCTGTGGTAGCGCACGAGGTCGTCCATCTTCAGCGGGTTGACCGCGAAACGCCGGATCGACATCAGCGGCCCGTCGATCGCGGACGGCGGGATGATCGCGTTCACGCGCGACCCGTCCGGCAGCCGCGCGTCGACCATCGGGCTCGATTCGTCGATGCGGCGCCCGACGCGCGACACGATCTTCTCGATCACCTTCATCAGGTGCGCATCGTCGTAGAACGTCACGTCGGTCAGTTCGAGCTGCCCGCAGCGCTCGACGTAGACCTGCCGGTACGTGTTCACGAGGATGTCGGAAATGCCGGGGTCGCGCAGCAACGCTTCGAGCGGGCCGAAGCCGAACATCTCGTCGTACACGTCGATCGCGAGCTGGCGCCGCTCGATGTCGTTCGCCGGCATCCGCTCCTCGTCGAGGATGCGTGCGATCAGCGAGCCGATCTCCATGCGGACCTGGTCCTGATGCAGTCGCGACAGGCGCTCGAGCTCGACGCGCTCGAGCACGGCCAGGTGAATTTCGCGGCGCAGCTTCTGGTATGCGTCGCGCACCGACGAATGCGCCGGGCCGACCGGTTCGCCGCCCGCCGCCGCCGGCTGGGCCCGATGCAAGGACATCTGTTCGCGCAATGACATGATGGTTCCCCGTAAGAATTACATCGACTTGAGCTTCGGCGTGGCCTTGCGGCCGAACAGCCGGGACATCAACGGCTCGCTGTGCGTCGCGCTGCGTCCCGCGCGCACCTCGCCGTCGACGAGTTGTTTCGCATGGCCCTGCAACGCCCGTGCAACCGCCGAGCCGCGCGCGAGCCGCGACACCGGATGGCCCTGGTTGATCGCTTCGAGCACGGTGTCGGCGTCGTCGGGAATCGTGCAGGCCGCCTGCAGCCCGAGCACTTCCTCGAGCGCGGTGCGGGTCCGCTCGCTCGCGCGCGTCGCGCGGTTCACGATCAGCCGCAACTGGTCGGTCGAATAGCCGAGCGACACGAGGATCTCCAGCAGCCGGCGGCCGGCGCGCACGTGCGGCATCGCCGGCTGCAGCACGAGCTGGATCTGGTCGCTGCGATCGAGCGCGACCATCGACAGCGGGTTGATGCCGACGCCGACGTCGAAGATCACGAAGTCGTAGCGCGGCGCGGCGACGCCGAGAATCCATTCGAGCGCGTCCTCGCGCATCTCGGCGGCCTTGACCGGGTCGCCGGCGCCGGCCAGCACGTGGAAGTTTTCCGTCACGTGCGCGACGCTCGCGTCGAGAAACGCGCTGTCGAGCCGTTCGATCTGCGCGCATAGCTGCGGCAGCGTCGACGGCGGGGTTTCGTCGCTGACGAGGAACGCCGCGTCGGCGAACTGCTGGTTCAGGTCGATCAGCAGCACGCGGCGCTTGAAGCCCTCGGCGATCTCGAACGCGACGTTGCTGGCCGCGAAGCTCGTGCCGGCGCCGCCCTTGCACGACATGAACGACACGATGCGCGTGTCGTCGGTATCGCGCCGCGTGCTCTGCGCGGCGGCCCGCCCGAGCGCGTGGCCGAGCGCCTGCGGATCGAGCGGCCACTGCAGCACGTCGCGGGCGCCCGCACGCATCGCATCGAGCAGCACGTGCGGCGATGCGTCGGCCGTCACGAGGATGCAGGTCAGGCCCGCATGCGCGCGGCAGATGCGCTCGATCGCCGACAGCTCGAACGGCTCGAGCGACGCGCCGTCGACCAGCAGGATGTCGAACGCGTCGAGCCCGTCGGTGCGATGTTCGATCTGCGACGGGCGGCCGGTGGCGCGCGTCGTGCGATAGCGTCCGCAGTCGGCCACGAGACGCGCGATCTGCGAAAGCCGCGCGGTATCGTCGGAAGCTACGAGGATATTGATCATGTCGTGTGCCTCGTCTTGTCGATTAGTTGCAGGCGGAGCCGCCCGTCGCGGAATTCAGACTTTCGCGCGGCAGCGTCGTCGTGAACGGTGGCATTTTCAGCGTGACGTTCATGAACGGAATCATGGTCTTGACGGTGACGTTCGTGACGCTCACCGTCACGAACGAACAGGTGTTGATGTCGCAACTCGACGGCGTGTAGTTGACCGACACGTTCGCGTTCGACAGCAGCGGCATCAGCGATCGCACACGCTTCACGACGCCCGCGGCGTTCACGTCGCAGACCACCGCCGTGCGTGCGCCGAGGCGCACGGCCTCGCTCGCCGTGTTCCAGTAGAACAGCACGCGGCCGAACTCGAAGATGCCGATCAGCAGCATGATCAGCACCGTCGCGATCAGCGCGAATTCGACGATCGCCGCGCCGCGCTGGGCGCGCCGGCGGGACAGCGGAAAATGGCGCGCGTTCATGACACTTGCCTCATCACGGTGACGATGTTGCCGAAGGTGATCGACGGCAGCCCCGGGTACGCGGGAATCGGCTGGTACTTGTAGCCGCTGATCTTCACTTCGACGACGTTGATCGCGCCCGTGGCCGTGCCGCTTGCCGCGTTGTTGTTCGAATCGTAGGTCGGCAGGTTCGCGAACTGCGCCGGATCGGACGCATCGCTGCAGCCGGTCGTGTGCTGCGCGTCGCAGATCGTGACCATCGACGTCGTGAGCCCGGGCACCAGCTCGGTGCCCGACGTGCCGCACGTCGTGCTGCCGTAGACGACCAGGCACTGCGCCTGCGACACCGGATACGCGCTGTCGGTCGGCAACCAGACCGACAGGTAGCGTGCGGCATCGCGGGTCGCCTTGGTCAGCGTCTCGTACTGGTAGATCGCCCGGCCGAACTCGGCCACGCCGGTCGCCAGCATGATCATCGGCATCAGCACGAGCGCGAACTCGACGGCGACGGCGCCGCGGGTGCGCGAACGACGAATCGACGGCTTCTTCATGATCGTCTCTCCGCTATTGAACGAGCATCGGAACCTGGGTTCCGGACGCGCTGCCGCTGCCGGGCAAGCCGTGCGTCGCGCACGGGTTGTTGCCGGACACCGACGAGCCGAGGTATTCGAGGTGCGCGACGATGGCGCCGCTGCCCGCGCTGAACGGGAGCGGATCGAGCATCAGCACGCAATCCCACTGCGTGACGTGCACCTTGCCGCTGGTGCCCTTCAGCGTCGAACAGTCGCCCTCCGGCGCGAGCGCGAGGCGCCGGTCGCTGCCGTAGGTCGCGTAGTTGCTCGCCGTCGCCGTGCCGTTGGTGGCGATGCCGCTGCCCGACGGCGGTGCGCCGTCGCCCTGGTAAGGCTTGAAGCTCGCGCGGTCGGCCACGAACTGCGTGTACGCGTCGCCCTTGATGCCCGGTGTTCCCGGCGGCCCGTAGTTCGGGCCGACATACGCGTAGCCGGTGAAGTCGGGCTGGCCGCTCGAACCATTCGCGCCGTTCGTATAGATGCCGAAGCGCGTGTTCCAGGCCCGCAGCGACGCCGACTTCAGGCCCGTGGTGGCCAGGTCCGGCGGGCTCGTGATATTGCAGGTATTGCCCGACAGCTCGCTCGCGAGCGTCGTCTCGTTCGTCGAGCCGTCGAGCGCCGCCCAGCCGAAGTTGCCGGGCCCGTAGGTCGACGACGATCCGGACGGCGACGAGATCCAGTCGCCGACCTTGTAGGCCGGGTCGGACGGGCCGCGGCACACGAACACCGGAATCGCGCAGGTCGTCTGCCCGCCGCCGACGGTCGCGATCGCGCTCGCCGACACTTCCGCCGCATTCGCGAGCTTCGTGCCCGGCAGCACGTTCAGCACCTCGATGAACCAGTGCGCGATGTTGCTCAGCGTCGCGGTGCACTGCACGTACTTGACGCTCGCCGGATTCGTGACCGCGTTCTTCGCCAGGAACGGGTTGGTCAGCGAATCGCTGAACGTGACGTTCGCGTTCGTCGACATCTGCACCGACGTCTTCTGGAAAAACACGAAATTCAGGTGACCGGCGGCGATGCCGTCGGCCTCGGCCACCGACAGGCTGATGGCCGAGGTCAGGTCGCGCGCGGCCGACAGCGCGCAGGCATCGGCGCTGTTCTGCAGTTCGCTGCGCGTGACGTACAGCTTGCCAAGATCCAGCGCGAGCCCGACGAACCCGATCATCACCGCCAGCGAGAGGCCGACGATGATCGCGACGGCACCGCGCTGGCGATGCAGGCTGCGACGCGTGACTTTCGGATAGCGGGCTGCGCGGTTCATGGCGTTCTCCCTGAGCATGCCGTCGTTATTGGGTAGCCTTGCCGATGCCGATCACGAACGCATTGGCAGGCGGCACGGTCTGCTTGAACGACTTGTCGTAGTTGTCGAGCGCGGCCGCGGCGGCGCTGCCGTCGACCCCCGGCGCCGACGCCGGATGTTCGCCGGCATGCGGGTCGATGATCTGGGCGTGCATCACGGTGCGGACCGAGTCGCCGAAGCGGCTGTCCCACACCGGGGTCGACGACATGCAGCCGGCAAGCGCGAACGCGAGCGGGGCGGCGAGCGCCGCGCGGCGCACGAATACGAGGTAGGCGGATTTCATGAGCTTCCCCTTGGATGGCTTCAACGATCGGTGGACTGGGGTTCCGCGCCCGTACGCGCGATCTGCGCGTTGGGCGCCGCCGCGGTCCGGTGCTTGGTGCGCGCCGACGGCTGGGCCGACGGTTCGGCGCCGGCGGCCGCAAGACGCGCGGCGGCGGCTTCGATGCGTGCGACCCGCGCCGCGGTGGCCGCATCGGGCTGCGGCGCGGCGGCCGCGACCGGCGCGGGCGCCTTCGGCGGCTCGGCCGGCACCGGTTGCTGCACGTCGGCTTGCGGCGCGCGCGGCGCGGGCAGCGCGGCCGGCACGACCGGTGCTTCCGATTTCGGCGCCGGAGCGGGTGCCGGCGCCTGGGCCGGTGTCTGCGGCGCGGCGGCCGCACCGTTCGCGGGCTGCATCGGCTGGGCGCCTGCCTTGCGCACGCCGCGGCGGCCTTCCATGTTGCCGGTCGCATACACGTCGATTTCGCTCGGCTTCGAGAAGCTGTCGGTCGGCAGCGCGACGTCCGCCGTCTGCAGCGGCTTCACCAGGTGCGGCGTGATCAGGAAGATCAGCTCGGTGCGGTCCTGCTGGAACGACGTGCTGCGGAACAGCGCGCCGAGCACCGGCACTTCGCCGACGCCCGGGATCGCCTTCAGCGCGCCGGTCGCGTTGTCCTTGATCAGCCCGCCGATCGCGAACGATTCGCCGTCGCTCATCTGCACCGTCGTCGACGCCCGCCGCGTCGTGATCAGCGGCAGGATCGACGTGCCGCCGATGTTGGTCGCGCTCAGCGTGACGCCCGTCTGCGACAGCTCCGACACTTCCGGCGCGACCCTCAGGCTGATCCGGCCGTTGGCCAGCACCGTCGGCGTGAACTTCAGCGCGACGCCGAATTCCTCTTCCTGCAGCGTGATCGACGACGTACCGTTGCCGCTGCTCTGCGGGATCGGGATGAAGATCTTGCCGCCCGCGAGGAACGTCGCTTCCTGGCCGCTGATCGTCACGAGGTTCGGCTCCGCGAGGATCTTCACGAGGTTGTCGGTGTTCTGCGCGTCGGCCGCGATGCTGAACGGCTTGTTGTTCGCCTTGTTGAAGATGGCGCCGCTCGCGACACCGGCAAGCAGGTTGCTGACCAGCGCGCCGCTCCACGAACCGAAGCCGCCCTGGATGTTGAACGCGCTGCCCATCTGGTTGATCAGCGTCTTCGACACCTCGGCCACCTTCACCTCGAGCATCACCTGCTGCGGCGACGTGACGTTCAGCATGTTGAGCACGCCGCCGCCCTGCTTGCCGCCGCCCGCGCCTTCGCCCGCGCTGTCGCCGTACGCATGGGCGATCTGCACGGCCTGCTGCGCGGCCTGCGAGCTCGACACGGTGCCGGCCAGCACGATCGTGCCGGCCGCGGTCGACACATGGATGTCGCGCTCGTTCGGCATCAGTTGCAGCAGCGACGCCTGCAGCCCGCCGGCGTCCGCGCCGACCGCGACGTCGATCACGCGGCATGCGCCGCTCCTGCCCTGCACGATCATGTTGGTCGTGCCGACCGCGAGCCCGAGGATGTACAGCGTCTGCGGCGACACCATCGTCGCCTGCGCGACGGCCGGATTGCCGATCGTCCGGTTGCGGACCGGCTCCGGCATCGGCACCAGCAGCGACTTGCCGAGCGGCACCGCGACGCTGGTCGATTCGCGCACGGCGCCGACGCAGTTCGGCCCGCGCAGCGGCCCCGCCGACGCGGCGGGCGCGGCGGCCGGCGCCGGCGTCATGCTGATCGTCATCTGCATCGGCCCCTTGCCGGTCGCGGCGGGCGCGCTGGCGCCGCCCTTGGTCAGCACCGCCGATTCGATGCCTTCCTGGGCGAGTGCGCCATATACGGTCAGCCATCCCGAACAGAGGATCGCGGCCATCATCGTGCCCCGTGCGACGCGTGTGCGCAGTGGGCCGGTACCTGTGCGTTGCGGTTTGATCTTCATTTCGTCTGATCCCCCGAGAGACCGGCGCCGTGCCGGTTATCGACTTCCAAGGCCGCCGCGTTGCCGGCGGCCGGTTTGTTTATCTGGCTGGTTGGTTTGGCTTCAGAAACACTCGACGCTGCCCTTCACGCCCGTCAGCACGCCGACGCAGTCGCGCCGCACTTCCGGCGCCGCATGCGACGCGACGTGCACACGGACCGGCCGCACCTGGACGGGCGCCGGCGCCGCTGCCGGTGCGGGCTCCTTGCCGAGCAGCGTCAGCTTGGTCGCGCCGCCGGTGGTCAGCGTCTTCTGGTCGACCTGGTTGCGCAGCACGAGCGACAGCGTGCCGACGCTGCGCGCGAGGTCGAGCCGTTCGGCCTGGTCGGGCGTGACTTCGAGCGTCACCGCGTTGACCACCTTCGGCGCCGTGTCGTCGCGGCTGACCTGCTGCGCGACGGCGAGCACGAGGATGTGCTCGAGCACGATCTTCGAGATGCTCTGCCCGTCGGTCTTGCCCTGCTGTTCCTGCGTGTTGACGATCACGTCGACGTAGTTGCCCGGCAGCGCGAAGCCCGCGACGCCGACCACGTCGTTCACGCGCACCGTGATCGCGCGGCTGCCGTCGGCGATCACCGCGGACAGCCCGCCCTTCGTGCCGACCGGCGCGAGCTTCGACTCGATCACCGGCTCGCCGCGCGCGAGGCTGGTGCGCACGACGCGCCCTTCGAGCGCCTTCGTATCGGTGAACGCGCCGGTCGGCACGCTGCCCGACGGCCAGCTCACCATGTGGATCTGGTTCGGCCCGAGCGGCTCGCCCAGGTTCAGGTCGGTGGTGGCCACCGCGACGGACGTGACCGAGCTCGTGGATGTCTGTACCAGCCAGCGGGACGCGAACACGACCGCGGCGAGACCCGCGATCATCGCGACGACCAGCATCATGAGCGCTCGACTGTTTTTCATGGCAATGCTCCTCGACGAATCGTGAAAGAAACGGCTCAACCGGTGATGAACGTGCGGCCTCCGCGCTCGACGGGCGGCGGACGACCGTCGTCACGTTCGGGCGCCGAGCCGAAATAGCTCGCCCACGCGTCGTAAAGCGCGTCGTGCGTCACTTCGGGCGGATCGCCGCGATACCGCGCACCGGCGGCCACCAGGCGCAGCAGATCCACGGGGAAACAGGCAAGAAACGCCTTGCCGGTCGGAAAATGCAGCCGGTGCAGCAGGAAGTCGAACGCATCGCTCGCCGATACGAGCCCGAGCGACGTGCAGGCCGCGTCGTACACCGCGCGGTAGTGATCGATCGACATCGCGCCGACGTGCAGCTTCGAGCCGAGGCGGCGCATGAACGCGTCGTCGCAGAACTGCTCCGGCGCCAGGTTGCTCGAGAACACCGGCCATACGTCGAACGGCATCACGAAGCGGTTGCCGGATTCGAGCGTCATGAAATCGACGCCGCGATCGAGCGGACGTAGCCAGCGGTTGAGCAGGTCGCGCGGCTCGACGCGCTGGCGGCCGAGATCGTCGACGACGTACATGCCCATGTTCGCCTTCATGTGCGGCGGCGCCTGATAGAAGCCGGCCGCTTCGTCGCGGCGAAGATCGAGCTCGCCGAGCGTCAGTTCGCCGCCGGACATCACGACCGGCCGTTCGCACAGGCGCCAGCGACGGTCGACCGACTGGCCGCGGGCCTGCGACGCTGCGTCGACATGCAGGAGCGGGTCGTAGACCTGGATCACTTCGCCGGCCGCGCAGATCGCGTACGGGATCGGTACGCGACCATGCATCAGCGTGCCGAGCCGTTCGGCGAGGAAGGTCTTGCCGCTGCCGGCCGGGCCGTAGATCAGCAGCGGCCGGCCGGCGTTCAGCGCGGCAGCGGCGGAGTCGAGGATCGACGTGTCGATCACGACGCCTTCGAACGCCGCCCACACGTCGCTCTGGCCGATGTGCAGCTTGCGCACCGAATGCGCGGCCACGTTCGCGAGATACGCGTCGAGCGTGACCGGCGCGGGACCGCTGTAGCCGCTGCGTTCCCGTTCCTCGAGCGCGAGCACGCGGCCCGCGTCGGTCAGGCGAAACGTGACGTCGAGATCGGTCGCGCCGCGATGGGTCAGCTCGACGAGATGCTCGCGCACCAGGAACGCAAAGACGTCGTCGAGCACCGCGAGCGGCAGGCAGTGCCGCTCGACCAGGTCGCCGTACGACGGGCGGCCGAGCATCAGCGTCGACTTCAGCACGAGGCCGGCGACGAACGTCGTGCTCAGGCCGGTTTCCGCGAGCGTGCGCGGCGCCGCGGGCAGCTGCGCGCCCAGCTTCGTATGGATCTCCCGCGACGGCGGCGGATCGGGCAGGCGTGCCACCTGCGCGTCGCGTCTCGGTTCGGTGTGGTTCGTGTTCATGGTCGCTCCGTCCTCGTTGCGTCCTCGTTGCGGATCCGCCGCGCTATGCGCACGACGCGAACAGCATGCCCAGCGTGCCGACCGCGATCGCCACGCCGTACGGCAGCGTGCCGACCGACGCGATCTCGACGGGGCCGTCGTCGGCCTCGGCGCGCGCCGCTCGCGAGCGCCGCACGATCAGCGTGCGCACGTTCGCCCACATCTGGCGCATCCGCCCGCGCAGCAGCGCGTAGGCGATGGCGCCGATCCCGCCGGCCACGAACGTGGCCAGCACGATGTAAAACGTCATTTCCGCGCCGACCCATGCGCCGATCGCGAGCATCAGCTTCACGTCGCCCGCCGCCATGCCGCGCAACAGGTAGAACGGCAGCAGCAGGCCGAAGCCGGTCGCGGCTCCGGCGAGCCATCCGAGCGCGCCGGCCAGCACGCCGTGCAGCAGGCACTGCGCAACCAGCGCGCCGGCCAGGCCGAGCAACACGAGGCGGTTCGGAATGCGACGGCTGGCGATGTCCGTACTGGCCGCGGCGATCGCGAGCAGCGTCACGCACAACGGAACCGGGTAAGGCGGCGCAACGGGAAACATGGCGAACCTCGCGTATCGAATCGGTGGATCAGGAAACCATGGACAACGCGGTGGTCAAGGCGGCGCTCACGGCCGCGGCGATCATCTCGTACGTATCGACGAGCGAGCCCTTCAGCGTGACGACGCTGCCCAGTACCGCGACGGCGAACATCGACGCGAGCAATGCATATTCGATCGACGTCACACCCCGTTCGTCGGCGATCCAGCGAAGGGCGACACGCGCGAAGGCTTGCATGATGGTCTCCGGTTTCCGGTTGATCGGGATGGCCGCGGACGGCTCGAATGCTGCACCAGCCGAGCCGCCCGCGGCGCGGTGCATCAGATGCCTGCAACCGCCGAATCGAGGTCGGCCGCGATCGTGCTGAACACGGTCTTGAGGTCCTTCCCGATGGTCGACAGCGCGGCGATGATGCCGATGGCGATCAGCGCGGCGATCAGGCCGTATTCGATGGCGGTCACGCCGTCTTCGTCGCGAATGAAACGGCCGGCTTGTTGAATGAACTTGGACATGGTGTTCTCCTTGCGTGGTGACTTGCAAAACCCTCGCGCACCGGCTGGTCGGACGACCGTGCATCGATACGTCGAGGAATGTCGTTGATGCCGTGTGGCGCCGACGAACGATTCGAACGATCGGACAAACCGTTCGTCGTACCGTCCATCAGAGGCCTGCTACCGCCGAGTCCAGATCCGCGGCGATCGTGCTGAACACGGTCTTCAGATCCGTACCGACCGTCGCCAGCGCGGCGACGATGCCGATTGCGATCAGCGCGGCGATCAGGCCGTATTCAATGGCCGTCACGCCGTCCTGATCCTGGACGAACCACGCAACCTTTTCGATGATTCTTGACATGAGCACTCTCCTTTCGGACTGCTATGAAATACCCTTCGTCGGTCAGGACGTCGGGGGTGGGCACCACCGGCACTACGCTAGAAATCGGAAGCCGACGATCAGTCGCGGAAACGGGGCGGACTACCGCGGTTCGTACGAACGGGTATCGGCGAGACGGAGCATGAGAGACGCGTGTACGGTCCGACCGGCCGGATGAATCGGGCAGGTCGAGCGACCGGAACGGCACGACGGCCGTTCGACGCATGGAATCCGGTTGAACGGGAGAGGAACTCCCGGCAAAGCTGCAATGTGTCTTTAACGCGGCTTGCGATCCGCGATGTGCTGTGGTCGTTCATTTTTATTCCCCATGTACTGCCATGCCGATTTCTTATTGCCCGGAAGCTGCCAGGTCTGGTGGGTCGTTCGACGACGGTTTCCGCGGTTGATGGCGCTGGAGCTGCGTGTTCCCCGACGCGCTCCGGACCATCCTTGCCGCAGGCGATTCGCGAGCCGGTTCCGCTGCCTGTTGCCTGAACCGCCCGCTCGCCACGTCGTCGACTGCCGTGCCAACGCTTACGCAAAGAGCGGACCATCCCGGGCGGAATCGAGGCGTACCAAGGGTTCCGGCGATCCGCACGCCAGCCCGGCGAACGCTCGGCTGCCGAAATGTTTCAACTTTGATATATGCGGGTCGGGCGCTTGCCGGCGGCCCGGTAGCCCGTCGCCGCGCTGCACAAAGGGCCCCAAAAATTTTCTCGGGATTTTCCCGAACGCGGCGAGCCGCTCCCGCGTGGAGGGTTCGGCGGCATGCCCGGTCGGTAAAAATCACGGAATGTTTCAGGCCAGAAACACAAATTCCGGCGGCGGCGTTTTCTCATACCAGAAATGGCGGTTTTCGCCCGAATCGCTGAACACATTCAATGCCGTCCGGCCGTGCCTGGTTTGCATCACGCGTTTTTTTCTTCAACAATGAATTCACGGACAACGCCATTTCAGAGCGATCGATCCGCAGGCACGACAACATCGAACGGCCGCGACAGACCACGCGGCCACACCACAGACGGGGCATCATGTACACAGCCAATCGTGGAACGCGCGATCGCGCAATACGCTGTGCTCAATGGCTGACGGCCGACCGGATCATTCCGTACAGCTGCATCATGCTGGCGCTCTTCGTTGCGCTGCTGATCGTCTGGGGTGTCGTGACCGACGGCTTCACGTCGAACGCCACCGCCCGCCCCGGCACCGACTTCTCTGTCTTCTGGACCGCATCGCATCTCGTGTTGCAAGGCCACGCCGCGGCGGCCTACGACACGTCGTCATTCCTGCAGGCCGAGTTCGCGCACTTCGGTGCGTATCTGCAAAACCGGCCGCTTCCCTGGCTCTATCCGCCGACGATGCTGCTGTTCATCGCTCCGGTTGCCCTCGTGCCTTTCCTGCCCGCTTACTTCCTCTTTTTCGCGGGCAGTCTTTTATGCTACGCGTTCGCCGTCTCGCGGTTGTCGGGGCTGCGCGCGCATCTTCCCGTGCCGCGCGCCGCGGCGCTCGTCGTCGTCGCGTATTCGGCCGTGTGCATGTCCGCGCTGTTCGGCCAGAACAGCATCCTGACCGCCGGCCTCGCCGCGCTCGCGCTGCATCTGCTCGGCAAGCGTCCGGTCGTGGCGGGCGTGCTGATCGGGCTGCTCGCGATCAAGCCGCAACTCGCGGTCGTGTTCCCGTTCGTGCTGATCGCGACGCGCGCATGGCGCACCTTCGCGGCGGCCGGGCTCAGCGCGACGCTGTTCGCGGCCGCCGGCGTCGCACTGGCCGGCCCCGCCGCGCTGCACGGGTTGAGTCATGCGATGTCGACGGTGCGCGAGCAGCACTTCATGCTCGCGTCGTACTGGCTCGCGTCGCCGACGCCGTTCGCCGCGCTGCGGCTGGCGGGCGCGCCGGTGGCGGCCGCGCTGGCCGCGCAGGCGGCGGTCGCGCTCGTCGCACTCGCCGCGGCCGTCGACGTATGGCGCCGCACGCGCGACATGCGACTGCGCGGCGCGGTGCTGGCGGTCGCCACGCTGCTGACGACGCCGTACCTGTGGAACTACGAACTGACGTGGCTCGGCATCGCGGTCTTCTGCCTGATCGCGCACGGTCTCGACGAAGGCTGGCTGCCCGGCGACCAGGGCATCCTCGTGCTGGCGTGGCTGCTGCCCATCTTCGAAATGCTGAACCGGCTGATGAAGCTGCCGCAGATCGGGCCGGTCGTGCTGCTCGCGGTGCTGTTCGTGGTGGTGCGCCGCACGGCGCTTGCCTCGCGGAGCGCACGATGAAAACGCCATCGTTCGCCCGCCACGCGCACTCGGCCGCCGACCTGCATCCGGAACTCCCGATCGCCGGCCCGCGCCGCCATCCGCACTGGCTCAACCGCGATCGCGTACGGCTCTATGCCGCCGGCGTGCTGTTGACGGAGCTGCTGTTCATCGTCATCTACCTGATCCGCGTGCACTTGTCGCACGACGGCGCGCTGGAGCCGCTGTCGCAGGATTTCTCGCCGGTCTGGAGCGCCGCATGGCTCGCCGCGCACGGACGTGGCGCCGACGCGTGGCATTACTCCACGCTGTTCGCGGTGCAACAACTCGCCATCCCGACGATGACCCTCGCGGACGGCACGCTGCCGTGGCTCTATCCGCCGACGATGCTGCTGCTCGTGCTGCCGCTCGGCTGGCTGCCGTACACGCTGGCGCTCGTGCTGTGGCTCGCGATCACGTATGCGCTGTTCGCCGCGGCGATGCGCGCGACCGTGCAGCGCGACGCCGCGTGGCTGTGCGCGCTTGCGTTCCCCGGCGCGTTCCTCACGGTGATCGTCGGGCAGACGAGCCTCTTCACCGCGACGCTCGCCGCGTTCGGCCTGCTCGCGCTGAACCGCCGCCCCGTCTGCGCCGGCATCTGTTTCGGGTTGCTGACGATGAAGCCGCAGCTCGCGGTGCTGTTCCCGCTCGCGCTGCTGTGTGCCGGCCAATGGCGCGCGCTGGGCGCATGGGCCGCGACGATCGCCGTCGGCGCGCTGCTCGCGACGCTCGCGTTCGGCGTCGGCCCATGGATCGCGTTCATCCAGTTGATCGCCCACGTCTATACGATCGTCGGCACCGGCCACGCGAAGCTCGCGCGCATGCCGACCATGTTCGCGCTGGCGACGATGGCCGGCTGGCCCGCGCTCGTCGCGCGCGGCCTTCAATTGCTGTCGGCGGCGGGCGCGGCGATTGCGGTCGTCTATGCGTGGCGCGGCGCGTGTTCGTACGCGCTGCGCGCCGCGACCCTCGCATGCGCATGCCTGCTCGTCAGCCCCTATCTGTACGACTACGACCTGACGTGGTACGGCATCGTGATCGCGTGGTACGCACGCTATGCGTGGACGCACGGCTGGCGGCGCTTCGATCGCGAATGGCTGATGCTGCTGTGGCCGATGCCGCTCGCGAGCCTCGCGATCGTCCCGCATCTGTCGTTCCAGTTCATGCCGCTCGTGACGCTCGCGTCGCTCGCGCTGCTCGTCGGCCGGATCGCCCAGGAAAGACGCGACGTGCCGTCGATGCCCGACGCGCGCGACATCTCGACCGAGACCGAATTCGCGCACCCGGTCCGACCGCACCACCGCCCGGCGCACGGCATGCGCCGCACCGGCCGCCTGACGCTCGGCGCCCACCGGTAAAACGACATCACAAGGGGAATCATCATGCGGGAATCCATCTACACGCCGCTCGTCTCGCTGGTCGTGCCGTTCTACAACGAAGGCGAAGCCGTCGAGCGCTTCTTCGACGTCGTGATTCCGCTGATGAGCGCGATCGATGCGATCCGCTTCGAGATCGTCTGCGTGAACGACGGCAGCCGCGACGACACGCTGGAACGTCTGGTCCGGATCGGCGCCGCCGAGCGGCGCGTGCGCGTCATCGATCTCACCCGCAATTTCGGCAAGGAGGCCGCGCTGACGGCCGGCCTCGACGAAGCCGCCGGCGATGCGGTGATCCCGCTCGACGCCGACCTGCAGGACCCGCCGAGCCTGATTCCGGTGCTGATCGAGCACTGGCGCGACGGCGCGGAGGTCGTCGCGGCCAAGCGCAGCAACCGCGCATGCGATTCGTTCGCCAAGCGCACCGCCGCCGCGATCTACTATCGCGTGCACAACCTGCTGTCGGACGTGAAGCTGCCGGAGAACGTCGGCGATTTCCGGTTGATGGATCGCAAGGTCGTGAACGCGCTGCGCAACCTGCCCGAGCGGCACCGCTTCATGAAGGGCCTGTTCGCGTGGGTCGGCTACAAGACCGTGATCGTCGAATACCAGCGCGATCCGCGCAGCGCCGGGCACTCGAAATTCTCCGGGTGGAAGCTGTGGAATTTCGCACTGGAAGGCATCACCAGCTTCAGCACCGTGCCGCTGCGCAGCTGGACCTACATCGGCATCGGCATCGCGGCGCTCGCATTCGTGTACGGCACGTTCATCATCCTGCGCACGCTGCTGTTCGGCAATCCGGTGCTCGGCTACGCGTCGCTGATCTCGGTCACGCTGTTCATCGGCGGCATCGAGCTGATCGGGATCGGCGTCGTCGGCGAATACGTCGGGCGGATCTACGACGAATCGAAGCAACGGCCCGTGTACCTGATCCGCCGCCGCTACCAGACGCACGGCAAGGTGATCGAACTGCCGGTCGCGCGCGACGCACGCCGCCAGCCCGCACGCCGGCGCGCGCAGCCGGTCCGGGCGCGCATCGGCGCGCGCTGACGCGCAGGCGCCATGATCGCGCTGCTGCAGGCCGAGCGCACGCGGCTTGTGCGCTTCGGCGTGTCCGGGCTCGGCTCGACCGCGATCCATTCGCTGGTCGCGGCCGCCCTGTTCGCGCTGCTCGATGCGACGCCGGTGACCGCGAATGCGGTCGCGTTCCTCTGCGCGACCGGGTTCTCGTATCTGGCGAATACGCTGTGGAGCTTCTCGTCGACGGTGCGCACCCGCAACGCGACGCGCTTTCTCGCGGTCACGCTCGTCGGGTTCGCCGAAACGATGCTGCTCGCGCGCGCCGCCGAGGCGTTGGGTGCATCGCGCGCGATGGGCGTCGTCGCGATCGCGCTGCTGATCCCGCCGACGACGTTCGTGCTGCACCGGCTCTGGACGTACCGGTAAGCGGCCCGCTTCCCGCTCCCGCCAATAATCGGTCAATCAATTAACAGATTCAATGTCGTGATATTTATGTCACGCATCGATTCGATTGATTCCGATTTCAAAATTAACCCGATAAATCATTTTCGGACCTGTTTACTTTTACAGCTACCACGATTAACCAAACGGGATAATCTGCATTCGCCGTCGCTTCTGCATGCGTCGAACCCGGCGAAAACCCTTGCAGCACAACGCGATGGCGGCCGCACGAAGCAATTCGCGCAACGATAAGTTCCATTACTTGAAACGGGAGCTTCTATGTCACGCGTTACCGATGTGCTCGTCTCGTTCGATACCGAAACCATTCTCAAAAAATATCCGAATCCCAGCAAGAATCCGGCTGCGCCGACGCTGATCGACTGGCATTACGTGTATATGGTGACGAATCAGGACAACGTCATCTCCGGGCAGGCGGGCGGCGAGCTCGACCTGAAGGCGCAGGTCGGCGACCTGATCCGCTGGCGCGAAACGAGCCTGTCGCTCGGCTTCGAAAACCAGGTGGTGTTCTACAAGTTCATCGGCAACGTCGGCAACGACCTGATCTCGACGCCGACGCCGCGCGTCGCGGAAGCATCGATCCCGGTGCCGAACACGAGCAAACCGGAAGTGCCGACGTGCCAGAAGGTCGCGAACTACTACTGGTCTTCCGAATGCCTGAAGGTCGGCCGCGTGACCTACCACTTCCAGTTCCAGATCATCGATCGCAATTGCCAGAGCCAGGGCTGCTTCTCGTGGGATCCGTTCATCTCGATCCATAACTGATCTGATCGCGGCACGCGGGCGGCGCACGACGGCCGTCCGTGCCGCTCACATGTTGCGGAGGGCGTGCTCATGTCTGGTGTTCGTTGCGATGTGCTGGCGATCGTCGACGCCGTCACGCTGCTGTCGGCCTATCCCGATGCGAGCCGGGACGCCGACGCGCCGACCGCGATCGACGGCCGGCACATCTACGTGTTGAGCCCCGGCGACGCCGGGCAGGTCGGCCGCAACGACAACCGGCTCTTCGCCGGCCTGTTGCCGGGCGACCAGCTTCATCTGCGCGAAACCGCGCTCGCGCTGCGTGCGGAGGCGACCGTGCTGTTCGTCCGGTTCGCGTTGAAGGACGCCGGCATCGTCGCGCCGATCGAAGCGGAAATCCGCGACGCCGCCGTGCCGGTGCCGGACGGCGACGATCTGCTGCATCCGTCGTGCCGGCCGATGAAAGACCATTTCTGGCGCAGCGAGGTGCTGGCCGCGGGCGCCACCTCGTGCACGGCCGATTTCGCGGTGCTCGATCGCGACGGCGCCGTGTCGGGCTATTTCCGCTGGGAAACGACGATCGAGATCGCCGCCAGCCAGCCGGACGCGAAACCGCCCGGCGCCAAGCCGTAACCGGATCGCGACGGCTATTTCAAGCAGCCGCCGACTGGCGATTTCAACGCGGCCGGGGCGGAGGACGACTACGACGACGCTCACGTGCGCCCCGCCGCGTGCGGTACTCAGGTGCGCGGCAGCCCCGGCGGATTGGTCTGCGACCGGTCGATCGCTTCGGCGTCCAGCCGCCAGTGATCGAGCGCCTTCCGGTAGCTGCCGTTCGCGATCAGCGCATTGATCGCGAGCGTCAGCGGATCGGCGAGGCCGCTGCCCTTGCGGGTCGTGATCGCGATATCGGCGGTGCGCGGCCAGCCGCCGCTGACGGTGCCGATCAGTTTCGCATCGCCGCGCAGCGACGCCTGGTACGCGAGCATCGAATTCACGCTGAAGATCGTGTCGACGCGGCCCGACTGCAGCGCGACCCAACGCTCGGCCGCATCCGCGTAATACTGGATCTCGATCGGCGCGAGGCCGCGCGCGACGTTCTGCCGGTTCCATTCGAGCAGGATCTTTTCCTGGTTCGTGCCCGAATCGGTCACGACGCGCAGCCCGGCGACGTCCTTCGGCTCGCGGATCGCGGCAAGCTTGCTGTTGGTCTTCACGTAGAAGCCGAGCTGGTCCTTCCGGTAGGTCGAGAAGTCGAACTTCTCCTTGCGCTGCTCGGTCACCGTCACGTTCGAGATCACCGCGTCGACCTTGCCGGACTGCAGCGCGAGCGGCCAGTCGGCCCATGCGAGCGGCACGATTTTCAGCTTGCGGCCGACGCTGTCCGCGATCAGCTGCGCGAGATCGGGATCGAAGCCGACCACCGTGCGCGCGTCGGTCGCATAGGTGCTGAGCGGCGGCAGGTTCGGCGCGATGCCGATCGTCAGCGTGTTCGCTTCGGCAAACCGGAAGCCGGCCGGCAGCGCCTGCTCGACCGCCGGGTTCACGGCGCCGCGCTGCCGGGCCGGCTGCTCGGGGCTCAGGTCGAACGATGCAGCGCGCGCGGTGACGGCGCTTCCGGCGCTCGCGGCGATCAGCGCGACGGCCAGCACGCGGGCGATGCGCCCAACGGGAAAGGCGGTTCTTCTCATTTCTTGTGGATTCCTGTTTTTATTCGAGGATGCTGGGAGCGAGCGCGGGCAGCGGGCTGGCAACGTTCGGCGCCAGTCGCTGCCCCGCCGGGTCGATCACGCAGGCGTCGCTTCGAGTTCGACCGAGGCCGCACGCTGCGTCGCCGGTTGCACGACGGGCGACGGACGCCTCGCGTGCGCCGACTCGCCCGCATACACCGCCTTCGGATCGAACACACGCGCTTGCAGCGACGTGAACGCGCGGAAGTTCCACAGGCTGCGCGCGACGAACACGCGCTGCACCCAGCGGAACGCGCGGTCGTTCTCGTCGTACTGCGGATCGAAGCGGTCGCGCGAATGCAGCGTGAAGTGGTTGTTGATCAGCACCAGCTTGCCCGGCGACACCTGCACGCCGAACGACACCTCGCGCACCGCGCGATACAGGTTGGCGAGCGCTTCCTGCGCGCGCGCGTTGACCGCCAGCACCATGTCCGGATAGAACGCGACCGTCACGCGCGGCGCCTCGAGCGGCCCCGACAGCACGGCGCTCAGGTCGGTGTTGTCGCGCGGCGTAGGCGCGGCGCCGCGCCACCGGTACGGCACGCGAATGATGTAGTGCTCGCCGTAGAGTTGCGCGATATCGTCCGGCGACAGCAGTTGCAGCGCGCGGCGCGCATCGGCGAGCCGCGTGTACGGGCCGCCGCCGGCCTCGCTGCGCACGCCGAGCAGCAGCAGCGCGAACGGCGACGTGTCGCCTTCCGGCATGTGCGCCTGCGCGGCGTTCTCGATATGGAAGTCCAGCTCGACCTCCGAGCCGAGGCCCGTGTAGTCGCGCGCGGTCGCCTTGTGCGGCGTCAGGTTGTTCACCAGCTCGCGGCCTTCGTGCGCGATCGAGTACGGCTCGCCGGCCAGCGTGCTCAACGCGACCAGCACGTTCTCGCTCAGCACGCCGGCCTTGAACGAGCGGCCGGTTTCCTCGAACCGCGGGCTGCCCGTCACCCCGTCGTCGATCGGCAGGTTGTCGATCTCGATCGAGCCGTGCGCGTCCGCGGTCGGCGCCTTCGCCCGATCGAATGCGTCGACGATCCGGTCGGGAAACGCGTTGTAGGCCAGCTTGCGGACTGCGCTGATATAGCCCGCGCCGCCGGCCGGGTCGTAATCCAGCGCGCCGAGCGTCTTGCGGATGTGAGCGGATTCCGCTGCGGTCAAAGCAATACGTTCATCTGCGAGATAGGTCATAAGTCTCTCGTATAAAGATCTGGTTCGAAGAGCGGCGTGGCATCGCCGCCGCGCCCCGCCGTCCTCGGTGCGAAGCGCTCGACAAGACTAGGAGACCGTCATTGCATTGCGAAATGATATTAATGCGATTGCAAACAAAAATTATCGATATAAGTTCAGCAATGCGGACGGAACCGGTTCACGTCGTATGCGCCGTCCTTTAACAGGAATACTTGTTAAAAAATCGTTGCTTATTATTTGTATTCGCTAACGGGTTGATGCTAGTTTTCTGTCGGATTCGACGATGCGGCCGGCTCCCGACGAGAAGCCGGCTCCGTTCATCTCCCTACGGGAACCCGCCAGATGACTCGATACCGCCTGTTGTGCCCTATGTCCCGCACGCCCCATCTGCCGTGGGAGCCGCGATGAGCGACCGTGCCCCGGCACTCGAGCACGTCGAGCGCGCGCCGACCGCCGCCGCGACTCCGCCCCGCACGTCGCTACGCGCGATCTTCCCGACCGTCGCGGCCGCGAGCCTCGGCTTCGCGATCGTCCAGCTCGACGTGACCGTCGTCAACGTCGCGATTCCGAGCCTCGGCCACGCATTCGGATCGAGCGTCCACGGGCTGCAGTGGATCGTCGATGCGTACACGCTGTCGTTCGCCGCGCTGCTGCTGACGTCCGGCACGCTGGCCGACCGCTTCGGCAGCCGCCGGCTGTTCGCACACGGTCTCGCGCTGTTCCTGCTCGCGTCGCTCGGCTGCGCGCTCGCGCCGTCGCTGGCCGCGCTGGTCGCCGCACGCGTCGCGCAAGGCGTCGGCGCCGCGATGATCCTGCCCACGTCGCTCGCGCTGATCACGCATGCGTGCGCCGACGATGCCGCCGCGCGCGTCAAAGCCGTCGCGTGGTGGAGCGCGACGGGCGGCGCGATCAGCGCGGCCGGGCCGACACTCGGCGGCCTGCTGATCGATTCGCTCGGCTGGCGCGCGATCTTCTTCATCAACCTGCCGATCTGCGCGCTCGGGCTATGGCTCACGCTGCGTCACGTGCAGGATTCGGCCGCCGCGCGCACGCGGCTGTTCGATCCGGCCGGCCAGATCGTCGCGGTGCTCGTGCTCGGGCTGCTGACCGGCGGGATCATCCGGGCCGGTGCGCACGGCATCGGCGATCCGTATGCGGCCGCCGCGCTGATCGCGTCGGCCGTGCTCGGCGCATGGTTCGTCGCGATCGAGCGACGCGTGGCCGCGCCGATGCTGCAGCTCGCGTTCTTCCGGATCGCCCGCGTGCCGGGCGTGCTCGCGATCGGCGCGGTCACGAATGCGGCGTTCTACGGGCTGATCTTCTCGCTGAGCCTCTATTTCCAGAACGCGCGCGGCTTCACGGCGACCGAATCGGGGCTCGCGCTCGCGCCGCTCACGATCATCATGCTCGCCAACATCACGAGCGCACGGCTCGCGGTCCGCTACGGGTTTCGCGCGACCGTCATCGTCGGCCTCGCCGTATCGCTCGCCGGCTACGTGTGGCTGTGGCAAACGCTCGCCGCGCACACGCCGTACGCGCTGCTGGCGCCGGGGCTCGCGGCGATGGCGATCGGCGGCGGCATCGCGATTCCCGCGCTGACGTCGACGATGCTCGGCAGCGTCGAGGCCGGCCGCTCGGCCACCGCGTCCGCGATTCTCAATACCGCGCGCCAGGTCGGCGCCGCGATCGGCGTCGCCGCGCTCGGCGCGCTGGTTGCCGGCCAGGGCGCGGCAATCGTCGCCGGCGCGGCGCGCGCGTTCGCCATCGCGGCCGCGCTCGTCGCGGTCTGTGTCGTGCTCGCCGTGCGCTGGCCCGGCGACGCCCGCGACGCCGGCACGCGGGCCTGAGCACCTTGCCGCACGACATCCTTCAACCGATCCCCCATCCGAGCGAGGAATCCATGCAGCATCGCTTCATCGATACCGTCCTGATCGTCGACGGCGCGTCGACCGCCGCGTACCTGGCCCCCGCGTTTCGCGCCTACGGCATCCGTTGCGTGCACGTGATCAGCGACCCCGATCTGCCGGCAATCTATCGAAACCAGTTCGTGCCGTCCGACTACATCAGGCAGGTTCAGCATCGCGGCGACATCGACGCGACGCTCGCGCAACTGGGCGACCTGCGGATCGGCGCGGTGCTGCACGGTCTCGACGCGGCGCTCGAGCTGGCCGACACGCTGGCCGAGCGGCTCGACGTGCCGTCACGCAACCCGCTCGCGACCTCCGCCGCGCGACGCGACAAGTTCGCGATGAACGAGCGCATTCGCCAGGCCGGGCTGCGCGCGCCCGCGCATTTCCACAGCACGTCGGTCGACGAAGCGCTCGATTGGGCGCGCGCGCACGGTACCTTGCCGCTCGTCGTGAAGCCGGCGCGCAGCGCGGGCGTGGCCGGCGTGAAGATCTGCCGGACGCTCGCGCAGGTCGAGGCCGCCGCGCGCGACGTGCTCGCCACCCGTTCGCTGTACAACCAGCCGAACGACGACATCGTGATCCAGAGCTATTCGGAGGGGCAGGAATACATCGTCGATTCGGTGTCGTTCGAGGGCCGCCATCGCGTGGTCAGCCTGTGGGAAGTGCATCGCGACCGCACGCACGCGCCGCGGCTCGACAAGATGCTGGTGCTGAACCACGCCGACCCGCGCTACGCGCCGCTGCTCGACTACGCGGCCGACGTGCTCGACGCGCTCGACGTGCGCTTCGGGCCGACTCATCTGGAGCTGTTCGATACGGCCGACGGCCCGACGATCGTCGAGCTGAACGCACGGCTGCACGGCAGCCTCGACCCGCGGCTGACGAGCGCGGTCAGCGGCGAGAATCACGTGTCGGCCACCGTCGAAGCCGTGCTGCATCCGGAGCGGCTGTTCGGCGACGTCGCCACGCCGACGGATTTTCACGGGTACTGCGGGCACGTGCTGCTGCTTTCGTCGCGCAACGGCGTGCTGCGGCAGGATTTCACGTGGCAGGCGATCCAGGCGCTACCGTCGTTCGTCGGGCTCAAGCAGTGGATCAAGGTCGGCGACACGCTGCGCGTGACCACCGACCTGCAGACGGCGCTCGGCACGGTCGGCCTCTACAGCCCGACGTTCGAGCGACTGCTCGAGGACTGCGCGCGCATTCGCGAAATCGAGGCCGATTTCTTCGCGGATGAGTGCGCGGTCGTGCCGGCCTAGGGCTGCGGCGTGCGTGTGTCAGCGCGCGAGCAGCGCACCCGCCCGGCGGCCGAGCACCGCGCGCAACGCGTCGAGTTCGGGCAACGCAGGCGCTTCGTCGGGCGTGACGAGGTAGGTCGTCACGCTGTCGAGATCGTCGAATGCGTGCGTGCGCAGCTCCTTGCGCGCCACGTGTTCGGTCGTGATCCGTTTCGGCAGGATCGCGACGCCCATCCCGGCCGCGACGCAGCCGAGGATCGCGCCGAACGTGCCGAACGACGACACCGATTCGATCGCGACGCCGCGCGCCTTCAACCAGTACTCCGCGACCGCGCGATACGGACAGCCGTCGTGAAACGCGAGCAAGCGCACCGTGTTGTCGGCCAGCAGCTGCCGGCGCGTGACGGTCGCCGCGCTCACCAGCACCATGTCTTCCGCGAACGCGGGCTCGTAATGCAGCCCGGGCCGGACCACCGCGCGTGCGGTCAGCGCCGCGTCGAGCCGGCCGCGCAGCAGCGCGTCGGCCAGATCCGGCTCGCTGCCGATCTGCACCGCGAGGCCGAGCGCCGGATCGCGCTCCTTCAGCGCGGCGGCCAGCGCCGGCAGCCGCGTGGCGGCCGTGCTTTCCATCGAGCCGAGCCGGAAACTGCGGGCAACCGGCGTTTCGCGCACCACCTGCGTCGCTTCGTCGACGAGGCGCAGGATGCGGTCGCAATACGGCATCAGCCGGCGTCCGGCATCGTTCAGTACCAGCCGCTTGCCGTGCCGGTCGAACAGCAGCGCGTCGAGCGACTCTTCGAGCTGGCGCAGCCGCGCGGTGACGTTCGACTGCGTACAGCCGAGCCGTTCGGCCGCACGCAACGCGCTGCCTTCCTGCACGACGGCCCGGAAAGTTTCGAGCAGAGGGATGTTCATATCAGTTTCTCTTGTTACTGATTAATCTTATATCATTTTACTTCGCTCATCATCGGGATTAGCCTAGCGGGTATTCCCTGCCGGCCGCCTCTCCAAGGAATCCGCATGCCATCCGCTGCCTGCTTCGGCTTCACTCCCGTCCGCCGCCGGCCCGAGGTTCGTCCGTGCGCGCAGTGATCGCCGCGCTGGTGCGGCGCGGCCCGACCGTGCTCGCGTGCGGCGTCGGCCTCGGGTTGCTGGCACCGCCGCTCGCGGATCTCGCACGGCCGCTGATGCCCGTTACCGTGTTCCTGTTCGTGCTCGGCACGTTGCTGCGCGTCGAGCCGAGCGCCGTGCGCGCGGTCGCACGGCGACCCGCCGTGTCGCTGCTGCTGCCCGCCGTGACGATGATCGCGTGCCCGGTCGCGCTCGGCATCGCCGCGCGGCTCGCGGGTTTGCCGTACGACTGGGTCGTCGCGCTGGTGATCGCATACTGCGCGCCGCCGTCGAGCGGCACGTCGACGATCGCGCGAATGCTGTCGCTCGACGCCAGTGTCGCGCTCGTCGCGACCCTCGCGTCGATGGTGTTCGTGCCGCTGACCGCGCCGTTGCTGACCGCGTGGTTCAGCCACGACGCGGTGGTGTCGATTTCGCCGTCGAGCCTCGCGCTGCGGCTCGCGCTGCTGATCGGCAGCGCCGAGGGCGTCGCGCTGCTCGTGCGGCGCTTTGCAGGCGCGCGACTCGCGCGCCATGCGACGCCGATCGATGCAACCGTCGTCGTCGCGCTGCTGATATTCGCGCTCGGCACGATGGCCGGCATGCAGCAGTCGATCATCGACGCACCGCACCGCGCGTTGACGGCGATCGCACTCGCATTCGCCGTCAACGCGGGCTTCCAGATCGTCGCGTACGGGCTCACGCCCGGCGACGTCCGCACGCGCCTGAACGTCGCGCTGATCGTCGCGAATCGCAACGTCGGGCTGATGTGGGCCGCGCTCGGGCTCGCCGCGACGCCGACCATGGCGCTCGTGTTCGCGTGCGCGCAGCTGCCGATCTATACGCTGCCGCGCGTCGTTCAGCATCTGCTGCCGCGCCTCGAAGCGCAGCGACTGCGCCGGCGCGCACGCTAGCCGGCATCCCTCTTCCGCCCTCGATCCAGGATTCATCATGAAGCGACTCATCTTGATCGGCGCACGCGCCACCGGCAGCAGCGTCGCACTGGTGCGCGCCGCCATCGCACGCCAGGTGGCCGTGACCGTCATCACCGCACCCGGCCATCGTCTCGATGGCGTGTTTCCCGACGGCGTCGAGACGGTCAACCTCGCGCCCGACGCCGGCCAGCTCGTCGACTGGCTGCGCGCCCGCTTTCCGGACGAACTCGACACGCTGCGCGTGACGACCGCGCACGACAGCTATGCGCGCACCGCCGCGTGGGTCGCCGATGCGCTCGGCCTGCCCGGCCCCGATGCGCGGCACGTCGCGCATGCGGTGTCGAAGTCGAACCAGAAGGCACTGCTCGCCGCGCACGGAATCCCGGCCGCCCAGTTCGTCGCGGGCACGCTCGCCGCGCCGGCGGCGCTCGCGGCCGCCGCGGCGCCGTTGCGCTTTCCGGTCGTCGTCAAGCCGTCGGAAGGCTCCGCGAGCGACGGCGTGCGCCGCTGCGAGGACATCGCGGCCGTGCGCGCGCAGCTCGACGCGCTCGCTGCCGCACAGGCCGATGCACCGTCGCTTGCGACCGAACGCATCGTCATCGAGGAATTCCTGGACGGCAGCGAATACTGCGTCGAGTATTTCGACGGCCGCTACGTCGGCGCGCTGCGCAAGCTGAAGCGGCATGGCGCGGGTTTTCTCGAACGCGGGTATACGTCCGAGCTCGATCTCGACGCCGACACGCTGCGTGCGCTGATCGACGTCGGCACGCGCGCGACGGCCGCCGCCGGGCTCACGTGGGGGCCCGTGCATCTCGACTGCATCGTGCACGACCGCGTGCCGCACGTGATCGAGCTGAATCCGCGCATCGCGGGCAGCTTCATCTGCGACATCGTGCGCGACGGCTACGGCTTCAACGTGGTCGACGCGTTGCTCGACAAGCTCGATGGGCGCGCGGTAACGATCCCCGAGCTGTTCGAGCCGCACGCGTATGCGCGCGCCGAATTCCTGCTCGACAGCGATCCCCGTGCGTGGCGTTTCGCGCAAGGCGGCGAGATCGACGATGGCGCGGTCAGGATCAGCTATGGACCGCAGGTGCTGCCCGATCGTGAACGGCGTGCGTTTCTTTATGTGCGGGTAGCGTTGCCGGCGGTGCACGGTTCAGCGCACGACGTGGGTTTGGCGGCTGAGTGCGGTGAATTGAAATCAACTACCGAGTCAGCCTGACTTCGGGGGAGCGCGGTTTGCCTGCGCCGGCCGCGCATTCAATGCAACGGCGACCACGCCTCCGGCAGGCCGATCGTCGACGTCGCCCGTTCGATCTGTTCCGGCCCGCCTGCCGGCGGCCACAGGCCCTCCGCGTAGTGCCGCTTTCTCAACGCCATGCGTTCTTCCAGACTCGAGAACCCCCAAATGTGCGTGATGCGCGGCGGTCCGTCGAGCGCGTACATGTTGCAGACGAGATGCGACGTATAGGCTTGGGCCGGGCCCACCGCACGTTCCCACGCGGAAATGGTCGGCGCCACACCGCCGGCCTTCAGCCAGTAGCAACGAATCTCATAGAATTCGCCCAATACCGCCGGTTCGATATCGGGTAGAAAAGGAAAAAGTGCGTAACTTTCCATGCTCACTCGAACGGACGCGCTTTCGATCCCGAAAGGTTGCTCGGCGCTCAATGCCCGATTGCGTTCATGCTGCAATTCGTCCGTCGTCTCGAAGCCACGCAGCACGACGACCCGCGATAGCTCGCCAATTTCCGTGCGCCATGCGCCAAGCAGCCGCCCTTGCGCGTCGGCATCCGATACCCAGCGATGTGCACGGCCGGACACGATATTTTGGTCCAGAAGCGGACACGACAACGTCGTGAGTTCATACAGCATGTCTGCCCTCCTTTCGCTCGCCTGTCGCAATGTATTTCCATTGCACTGTATTTCCAAAGCGGTGGCTGATAAACGCGCCGCACCTTGAAACAGAATCCAGTAGCATTGCGCAATGGATCTCTTCAAGGCGATGGCCGTATTCGTCCGCATCGTGGAAACGGGCAGCCTGACGGCCGCCGCGCAAGCGTCCGATCTGTCGCCGACCATGGTCGGCAACTACCTTCAGGCGCTGGAAAGTCGGCTGGGCGCGGTCCTCGTTCACCGCACGACGCGTAAGCAGAAAGTCAGCGCGTTCGGCCAGGCTTACTACGAGCGCTGCGTCGAAGTCCTCGGTCTGGTCGACGACACGGAACAGCTTGCGCTCGATCACCTCGAGCATCCACGCGGGCGTCTGCGCGTGACGGCGCCTGTCGTGTTCACGAACGAGTGCCTGATTCCCGCGCTCGCGGACTATTACCGGCGCTACCCCGAGATCAGGCTCGATATCGTCGCAACCGACTCGCTCGCCGATCTGTTCGACGAGGGTTTCGAGGCCGCCATTCGCATCGGCGCGCTCGCCAATCCGGATGTGGTGGCGCGTCCGCTAGCGCCCTATCGGCTGGTGATGTGTGCGTCGCCCGCTTACGTTCACGAACATGGCGCGCCGACTACGCCGCATGCGCTGCGCGAGCATCACTGCCTGACGTATGCGTATCCGCCCCGATCGGAATGGCACGCGGCACAATCCCGCTGGATGCTGGAAGGCCCGGACGGGCCGATGAGCATCTGCGTGGACGGCCGACTGAAAATCGACAGCGCGGAAGCGTTGCGCCGCGCGACGTTGAGCGGGCTGGGTATCGCGATGCTGCCTTCGATGCTGATCCACGAGGACATTCGCAAGGCGCGCCTCGTCGAGATCATGCCGGACTTCGCCGCCCCCGAGCGGTCGATGAATCTGCTTTATCCGCAACAGAAGCAGAAATCATCGAAGCTTCGCAGCTTTACGGAATTCGTGGTCGACCGGTTCGGCGCCGAAACGGCCTCCCGGACCTGATGCGGCTACCGCCGCCGGTCGCGAAAAAGCCCTATGCCACCGCGCCCGTGCTTCACGCCTTCGCGAAAGCGAGCAAGCGTTCGCCCAGTCTGGCCGGTTGCTCCTGCTGGATCCAGTGGCCTGCGCCGTCGATCAGTTCGATGCCACGCATGCTCGTCGTCGCCTTCGTTCTCATCAGATCGAGCGCGCCCGGCGCCGAATAGGTGCCCCAATCGCTCGTGCCGCCAATGAAGAGCGACGGGACGTCGATCGTCTTGCCCGAAAACAGGCGCAACTCGGCGTTCAGATCAGGATCGGACAACACGCGATAAGCCTGAAGCGCGCCTTGAAATCCGGTGCGGCCGTACTCCGCCGTGTACACGCCAAGTTCCGCATCGGTCAGCCATATGCAGGCACGGGTTTCGGCGGCGGACGGCTGGAATGGCGCGACGGTTTCGGGCATCGTCTTGCCGAGATCCATCACGTAGTACGTGGGCATTTGCGCCAGCTCCGCGGCCGTGAGCGCCTTGAGCGGATGCGGCTTGTTTCCGGGCCAGTCGGCACTCTTGACATGGAAGAATGCGCGAAGAAACGCGGATAAACCTTGGGGCGGGTGCCACATGTCCCGGTTGGCGTTCCGGGTGCACAGGTATTGCTGGTAATACTGTCTCGGCGGATCGAGCGCGGCAAGCGCCGCCGCCAGTTTCCGACCGTCACTGCTCGGTTGAGCCGACGATGTCTCGCTTCGCGCCGTGTCGAACGGAAGCGCCGGCGGGCCGGGGAACGGTGCGCTCATCAACACCACCGACGGAAAGACGTCAGGTCGCGCCAGCGCACAATACGCCGCCACGGGCGAGCCGAGGTCGTGTCCTACCAGCATTGACGTCTGCCGATACCCCAACGCAGAAACCAATCCGAGCGCGTCGCGCGTCATATTCAACAAGCTGAACGGCGCGAGCGGGGCGTCATAGTCGTTCACCCAGCCGGTGGTGCGCCCAAACCCCCGCTGGTCGGGCGCCACGACGTGGTATCCCGCGTCGGCCAGGATGGGCATCAGATGTCGCCAGCCGTAGGCCAGATCCGGAAAGCCGTGCAAAAGCAACGCGAGCGGCCGGCCGGCGCTTTCATGACCGGCCTCGAGAATATGGACGTCGAGGCCGTTCACCCCGTGGATCATGCGCGAGCGCACCCCTTTGGGAAGCGTTCCTGCGGCGTAGGTCGGCATGGTCGGATCCCCTTCTGCTGTCGGGTTTGCGCGGGCAGGTCGAAACAAAGCCGCAATCAGGCCGGCCGCGCCCATCGCCAGGACGGTTCGTCTCGACGCAGATGGCTTGCTCTTGTCGACGGGCATCGTGGCCTCCCGGAATATGGTGATCACCATAGTATGGCGATCGCCATAGCCGGGTCAAGCCGAACGTGGTACTTTTCCGGCATGACACGCAAGACTGACGCTCGCGCTCGCGCGATTGCCACGGCCGAACGGCTGTTTCGCATCCAGGGCTACACCGCGACCGGACTGACCCAGATCCTCGAAGAAAGCGGTGCGCCCAAGGGATCGTTCTACTTTCACTTTCCACGCGGCAAGGCCCAACTCGCGGAAGAAGCAATCGATCAGTACGTC
This sequence comes from Burkholderia sp. CpTa8-5, assembly GCF_017815045.1. Taxonomy (NCBI): domain Bacteria; kingdom Pseudomonadati; phylum Pseudomonadota; class Betaproteobacteria; order Burkholderiales; family Burkholderiaceae; genus Burkholderia; species Burkholderia sp. CpTa8-5. Next base: position 312,727 of record NZ_JAGIQD010000001.1, on the reverse strand, counting down.
ACGAATCGCATTGCCGTCTTGCAGAACATCTCGGCCGAAACGACCGGTCATGCGCTGGATTTCGTGCGTCGGCTCTTCAGCACGTTTGCGGCCGAAATGGTCGCCGCCGATTTCCAGTACGGGTGCCTCATGCAAAACCTCGCCAACGAACTGCCCGCGCTCGACGCCGAGCTGACCGAGCGGGTCGCGCGCGGGTTTGCCGATTCGACCGAGGTGATTGCGGCGCATTTCAGGGGATGCGGTTTTGCTGCCGCGCGCGCATCGTCAGCCGCGACAGCGTTGGTCGCCGCGCTGGAGGGCGCCCGCACGATCGCGCGTCTGGAACGCTCGCCGGCTGTATTCGACGCGCTGGCAGACGTCAGCGGCCAAGGGTGGGGTGCTGCCGAAGGGTGATCCGCCCCGATGTTGTCGTGACGAGCCGTGCCTTCCGCCCATCACGGGGACATTGCCCGTTGTCGTGATGCCGCACCGGTTCGGTATCCGCGAAACCACGAAACTGGAAACGCCCGAAAGCCCCGCGACTTCCCGCGTCCATCGCGAACGCCGAAACCGCAGATCAATGCGAATGACCGAATAATCGAATCACGACGCCGCGCAGCCACCGGTTGCCGGCCTCGTGGTGATAGCGCGCGTGCCAATGCTGCCGCACCGCGAAGCCGTCGACCGGAATCGGGCATGCATGAACCGCGAGATCGTTGGCCTGCGCCAGCGTCTCGCCGATATGACGAGGTAGCGTCGTGATCAGGTCGGTCGTCTGGACGATCGCCCCCAACCCGAGAAACCCCGGCAATTCCAGCACCACGTCCCGCTCGATGCGCGCCTGCCGCAGCGCCTGTTCGAGCAGTTGCGCCCCGGTTCCCGCCGTGATGGCGACATGTCCTTCCGCCCGATACTGCTTGACCCCGAGCCGGCCGCGAATCCGCGGGTGATGCCGATTCACCAGACAAATCCAGTCCTGGTCATACAGCTTCTGCTGGTAAATGCCACCGCCCAGCCACGGCACGTAGCCGATCGCGAGATCGGCTTCGCCGGATTCGAGCGCCCGCTCCGTATTGCCGTCGATCCGCGCGGCTTCGAGCCGGACGCCCGGCGCCTGCGCGCGGACATGGGCCAGCAGCCGCGGCAACAGCGTGACGTGGCTCGCGTCGGTCATGCAGATGCGAAAGCGTCGCTGGGCGGTCGCCGGGTCGAACGCGATCTCCCACGCCGTGAAGCGCCGCAGCGATTCGAGGATTTCCCGGCATGGCCCGATCAGTGCGTCGGCCTGAGGAGTCGGCGCCATGCCGCCGGGCGTGCGGATGAAGAGTGGATCGTGCAAATGTTCCCGCAAGTGCCCGAGCCAGATGCTGACCGTCGGCTGGCTCTGGCCAAGTTGCTCGGCGACGCGCGTGACGCTGCGCACGTCGTACAGGAGATCGAATAGCTGAAGCAGCTTCAGGTCCGGCAGATCGGCGGGCATCGTTTCATTATTGTCCAGGGCAATGACACCATTGTATCCATTGCATTGTCGACATGAGCGATGGCTCCTATCGTGAGGCCATACGTCAAGGAGACAGCATTGAAAATTGCGATTCTGGGAGCCGGCGCACTGGGCTGTGCGATCGGCGCCACCCTCACCGAAGGCGGTCACGAGACCTGGTTGATCGACCGCTCGCCCGCGCACGTCGATGCGATGCGCCGTGACGGCCTGCGGGTCGACGACGCGCGCGGCACCCGGCAGGTACGCGTGCACGCGACGACACAGGCTGCCGAAGTCGGCACGGCCGACATGGTCGTGGTGCTGGTCAAGTCGTTCCACACCGACGCGGCGATCCGCGGCGCGCTGTCGCTGGTCGGGCCCGATAGCGTCGTGCTGTCACTGCAGAACGGCCTCGGCCACGAGGACATTCTGAGCGACGCCGTCGGCCGCGAGCGCGTGCTCGCGGGCAAGACCTACGTCGGCGGCGTGCTGCGCGGGCCCGGTCATATCGAATCCGGCGTGATCGGCAAATACACGTACATCGGCGAACTCGACGGACGCATCACGCCGCGCGTGCAGGCGATCGCCGCCGCGTTCGATGCCGCCGGCCTCGCGACGACGATCAGCGACAACATCGTCGGCACGATGTGGGACAAGCTGCTGGTGAATGTCGCGACGGGCGCGCTGACGGGCCTGACCGGCCTCACCTACGGGCAGCTCTACGACGAGCCGCTGCTGAAGGCGACGTCGCTCGCGGCGGTCGCCGAGGCAATCGCGGCGGCGCAGGCGGCCGGCGTGAAACTGTCGATGACCGATCCCGAACAGGCATGGACGCTCGCCGCCGAGGGCCTGCCGGCCGCTTTCAAGACGTCGATGCTGCAAAGCCTGGAGAAAGGCTCGATCACCGAGATCGACTTCATCAACGGTTCGGTCGTGCGTGCCGGGCAGCGCCACGGCGTGCCGACGCCGGTCAATGCCACGCTCGTCGCCTGCATCAAGGGATTGGAGCGCGCGATGGCCGATCGCCAACGCGAGGAGGCAGCCGCATGAGCGCCACGAAAGCCTATCTCGAACACGTTGCGATCTGGGTGAAGGACATCCACTGGCACATCCGTTTCTTCGAGGACGTGCTCGGCATGACGCTGCGCGAAGTGGACGGCACGCTCGACGCACCGCGGCAGTACTGGACGCTCGGCGGCCTGCAGTTCATCCACGCGCCGGAACATGACGGCCCGGAAGGCCGGCTCGCCCATCTCGGCGTGATGTGCGAGGACCTGGAGGCCGCGCTGGCCGCCGCGCAGCGATTCGACGTGACGGAGATGCCGCAGGGGCGCAACTGGATTCGCCTGCCCGACGGGCTCGCCGTCGAACTGATTCAGGCGCGGCCGGCTTCCTGCGTTGCGCAGGCGCTGGCGATCAACCCGCGCGCGGAGGCATGACCATGACCATCGTCGAGAAATACTGGGACGACGCCCGCGAAGGCGACACCTGCATGAGCCCGACCTACGTCGTGACCAAGGAGCGCATTCTCGCGTATGCCGACCTCACCGGCGACCACACGCCCGTTCACGTGGACGAGGCATACGCGAACGCCAGCCATTTCGGCTGCCTCGTCGCGCACGGGCTGTTCGGCCTGTCCGTGGCCGACGGCCTGAAGACGCAGAGCGACTATCGCTTCCTGCCGGGCATGTCGCTCGGCTGGACCTGGGATTTCCTGCTGCCGATCAAGGTCGGCGACGTGCTGCACGTGACGTTCCGCGTCGGGTCGATGCGGGCCAGCAAGAGCCGTCCGGACTGGGGCATCGTCGTGCTGCCGTCGGAACTGATCAATCAGGACGGGCAGGTCGTTCAACGCGGCGAACATCGACTGATGGTGCCGCGCCGTCCGGAGGCACCGTGATGCAGGCTCGTCCCCTCGAAGGCATTCGCGTCGTCGACTACAGCCATTTCCTCGCCGGCCCGTATGTCGGGCGCTGTCTCGCGGCGCTCGGCGCCGAAGTCATCAAGGTCGAGCGTCCCGGCGCCGGCGACGCCGGACGCCAGCACGCGACCGTGCTCGACGACCAGCAAAGCGGCTATTTCCTGCAGCTCAACATGGGCAAGCGCGGCGTGAGCGTCAACATGAAGGACCCGCGCGGCAAGGCGTTCATGCAGCGGCTGTGCGACTCCGCCGACGTCTTCATCGAGAACTATCGGCCGGGCGCACTGGACAAGCTCGGGCTCGGCTATGAAGCACTGTCGGCGCGCAATCCGGGCCTCGTCTATTGCTCGATTTCGGCGTACGGTCACACCGGCCCCGATGCGCATCGCGCAGGTTTCGGGCTGATCGCCGAAGCGAAGAGCGGGATCATGCAGATGGTCGGCACGCCGGGCGAGCGCCCGCCGCTGCTGCGCATTTCGCTCGGCGACATGTACACGGGCATTCATGCGGTCGCGGCGATCAACGCCGCGCTGCTGGGGCGCGTGAAGAGCGGTCGCGGGCAGCACGTCGACATGGCGCTGTACGACACGCTGGTATCGATGCACGAATACGCGGTGCAGTGCTACACGCTGAAGGGCGTGCTGCCCGAGCAGACCGGGCACGACATGCCGACGTCGACGCTCTATGGCGTGTTCCGCGCCGCGGACGGCGATCTCGTGATCGCCGCGCAGGTGGACGACGCGTGGAAGCGCTTCGCCGCGCTGATCGCGGCACACGGTGGCCCGGCGGGTTTCGGCGCCGACACGCGGTTTCACGACAGCACCGGACGCAACGCGCACCGTACGGAGATTCTGTCGGTGGTCGAGCCGTGGGTGGCCGCGCGTTCCGTCGCGTCGGTACTGGACCTGCTGGACGGCATCGACGTTCCGTGCGCGAAGGTGCAGCGCATCGACGAAGTGTTGAACGATCCGCAGATCCAGGCCAGAGGCATGGTCGTCGAGCAGCAGCATCCGCGCTACGGCACGCTGCGCCTGCCCAACCTGCCGTTCCGGTTCTCCGATTGCGATACGACGATTCGCGACGTCGCGCCCGATCTCGGGCAGCACAACGCGGAAGTCGCCCGTTCTCTCGGGTTCGATTCGGCCGAAATCGATGCGATGCAGGCCGACGGTGTCCTCTACTCGAAAGCGAGCCAACGATGACTGATCAATACGCGGTGATCGGCAATCCGATCGGACATACGAAATCCCCGCTGATTCACGGCCTCTTCGCGCAAGAGACGAAGCAGGACCTCCGCTATACGGCGATCGAGGGCCCGCTCGAGCCGGCAGGCGCTTTCGCTGCCGCGGTGCGTGCGTTTTTCGATGGCGGCGGCAAGGGCATCAACGTCACCGCGCCGTTCAAGCTCGACGCGTTCGCGATGTCGGATGAACGCAGCGAGCGTGCGCAACTCGCGGGCGCGGCCAACGCACTCAAGTTCGACGGCGGCCGCATCCTGGCGGACAACTTCGACGGCATCGGGCTGGTTCGCGATATCGAGGCGAACCTCCATCTGCCGATGGCCGGCAAGCGTGTGCTGGTGCTCGGTGCGGGCGGCGCGGCACGCGGCGCGCTGTTGCCGTTCCTCGAAGCCGGCCCGGCGGAACTCGTGATCGCGAATCGCGACGTCGACAAGGCGCGCGCACTGGCCGCGCAGGTCGCCGGGCGCGGCCCGCTCGTGGCCGGCAGCTACGCGGACCTCGCGCGGATGGGACGTTTCGACCTGGTCGTCAACGCGACGTCGGCCAGTTTGACCGGCGACCTGCCGCCTGTCCCGCCGAGCGTGTTCAGTCCGAAGGGAACTGCTTACGAGCTCGCCTATGGCAAGCGACTCACGCCGTTTCTCCGGCTCGCGAAAAATGCCGGCGTGCACGGGATCGCGGATGGCGTCGGCATGCTGGTCGAGCAGGCGGCCGAGGCGTTCGCATGGTGGCGCGGTGTGCGCCCCGCGACCAGTTCGGTGATCGATCGGCTGGCCGTGCCGTTCGACTGAACACGCGATGGGGATCGGCATGCAGGCGATCCCGATGCGCGATGCCATCGATCGCGACAGAGGCGGCAGGCGCGATCGGGTAGACTCGGCGCGTCCATACGAACGCGCTGCGCCGAGCAACGCTGCCTTGCCGCGGCCCTCCTCCCACGCCCGAGACCGTGCCGAACACCGTCATGCCGGACACCACGCGCCCCGCTCGCCTGAACTTCGCGCTCATGTTGCCGCTGCTGCTGGCGGCCCAGCCGGTGGCGACCGACAGTTACCTGCCGGCACTGCCCGAAATCGCCGCGACGCTGGGCTCCGCCAGCGTCAGCCTCACGGTTTTCGCACTGATATTCGGTATCGGACAGTTGCCGATGGGCAGTCTTTCCGACCGATTCGGCCGTCGTCCCGTCTTGCTGACCGGCCTTGCGCTCTATGCGCTGAGTGCATTGGCGGCGGCGATCGCGTCGACCGCCGCGATGCTGGTGGCCGCGCGTGCGATGCAGGGCTTTGCCATGGCCGCGATCCTGGTATGCGCCCGTGCGACGGTGCGCGACCGGTATTCGGCGGGCGACGGCCCGTACGTGATGGCGCGCGGTTTCATGGGAATGGGAATGATGGCGTTCCTCGCCCCGCTTGTCGGTGCGTATGTCACGCAGCACGCCGGCTGGCGATGGGTACTCGCGGGGATGAGCCTGTATGCGTTCGGCTTGCTCGTCATGTGCTGGTACGGCTTCGAGGAAAGCGCCGCCAGAATCGCGCCGCGTAGGAACTCGACCGGGGACGTGCGCGAGATATTCGGCAATGCCCCGTTCAGGGTATGGACGCTGCTGGCCGCGTCGACGTACACCGGCATGTTCTGTTTTCTGCTGCTTTCTCCGACGATCTACATCCGGCAGTTCGGCATCTCGCCGCAGCGATACGGCTGGATCCCCGCGAGCGGGACGCTCGTCTATGTGCTGAGTACCTTTGGCTGCCGGCAGTTGCTGCGACGTCAAAGCATGCTGCGAACGGTACGCCAAGGGGCGACGTTGAGCCTCTCCGGTGCGGTGATCCAGGCATTGGGGTGCGCGCTGCTTCCCGGCAGCATCTGGCCGCTGCTCGTCGGGCATGGCGTGTATTGCCTCGGCCACGGGATCCATCAGCCGTGCGGGCAGGCAGGCGCGGTCAGCGGGCTGCCACATCTTGCCGGCCGCGCGGTCTCGTGGTCCGGCTTCATCATGATGTTCTTCGCTTTCAGCGTGGGGCAGACGGCGGCGGCTTTCACCGATCCGCGCTATCCGTCCGGCGCGTGGCCGATGGTGGTGCCGATGCTTGGCGTGGGCGTCACGCTGGTTACGATTGCGTTTGCGTGGTTGCCGAGAATGGGTGGCGCGAATTTGGGGGTGGCAGTCGTTCCCGCGCGGGCGGGGAATGGTCGGTGAGTTGCGGCGGGAAATCGGTGGGAGAAGGCGGTATGGGTTTTCAGCGCGTCGTCAGCTGTCGACCCATTGCGATCGGTCGTAAGATCACGGTCCCTTCGTCGCTTCTTGAAGTACTTCGGTCATCCGACGGCCGGTCTTTTGGTCGGGCATCGGCCAACACGGTCGACACCTCCGCAGAACCTTATCGGGCGTACGCCGACTTCCGAGTCATTGGATTTGAGGAAGCCGCGTCAGAGAGCGATCGCGCCGGAAGCTGCTTGTATTGCCAGCAATCTCGTCTTCGCTGCGCCCCCCATTGATGGGAATGCTTTCCCCAAAGACAAAATGAGGAACCGAACGCACACCGGCATTGGCCGACTTGAACGCTTCCGCTTCGACGCGATGGTGCCGTTCAGGATCAAGAGCGATGGCACGCGCCTGATCGCGGTTAAAACCGTAGTCGGCGGCAATGTCAGCCAGCGTCACGCAGCCTTCGCCAACAAGGCTTTGATAGCCGTTTCGGTGTGGGCGATTGCGGCCTTCGCCGCATCGGGGCCGAAAACCGTGCCTTCGACACGCACCACTTCAACGTCGGTCAGGCCGATGAAACCGAGCAGATGCAGCAAATAGCTGGTCTGGAAGTCGAACGGCGCCCAGGCACCTTCCGAGAACACGCCACCGGCAGCGGCAAGGAGATAGACTTTCTTGCCAGTCAGCAGTCCCTTCGGCCCAGTATCGCCGTAACTGAAGGTGACGCCCGGCCAGGTGACGTGATCGAACCACGCCTTTAGCTGCGAGGACAGACTGAAGTTGATCATGCCCGAACCGAGCACGATCACATCGGCGACCTTCAACTCATCGACCAACTCTTGCGCGACCTTCACCGCCTCGACCTGTTCCGGCGTGCGATCTTCGGGCGACGTGATCCGGCCCTGGATGTAGGCCGGTGCGATATGGGGCGGAGGATTCGCGGCAAGGTCACGCACGGTCAGCGGGCCGCCCGCGCGCGCCTGGATGCCCTCTGCGATTTCGGTGGCAAATCGGGTGGAAAGGCTGTCAGCCCCGCGCGGGCTGGACGTGACAAGTAGGGTGTGGCTCACGGCGGCTCCAAGGTATAAAAAGAGAACTAAGTAAGATATCGTTCCTTACTTACCAATTCATACAAAGGATGGTATGGTTCCTGCCGTTTTCCCACAAGAAGGCACACGCATGTCACTTAGTCACTCCGAACTACCTGCCGATATGCCTGCACCTGACGCTGGGGGCTGCCTGGCAACTCGTGAAATCCTGGATCGCATCGGCGACAAGTGGAGCCTCTACATTGTCGCCATGCTGGCCAATGGCTCGCGGCGCTTCAACGAATTGAAGCGCGGCATCGACGGCATTTCGCAGCGGATGCTGACACTGACCTTGCGCGGACTGGAACGCGACGGACTGGTAACCCGAACGATGTATCCAACGATTCCTCCTCGCGTCGATTACCAACTCACTGACATGGGAAGAACGCTGTTGAAGCCTGTCATGGCGTTGGTCAACTGGGCGAACGAGAATCAAGTCGCCATTGCCGAAGCGCATAAACGTTTTGACGAGGAGCCGGAGCCGGATCAGGTCTTGATTCAGGGCGTTGTCTACCAGCGTCGATAAACGGGTCCAGGCCGTGGCTTGTGCAAACACAGCGGCGAAATCCAAGTGCCGGCTCGCGTCGGGACCTGTCCCGACGCGGATCTTTCTTGGGGTGCGAAAGCGCTGCATTTTCCGATCTATCCAGCAGGTGAAGTTCCGGCGAAAATGTCATCCGATTGGCCTCCATCGGGCTGAGCCGCAGGAGACACCGGCGGATGCCCGAAATGCTGCGCAGTCCAGACTCCGGACGAGGCCGTTCGCCATAGTCATCAATGACGTCAATAGCGACATTTACACCCCCCCTTCGGCATGGAAGCCACTATCTGCCTGACCGGAAATCCGATGCATGGGCGGGCGTAGCGCAAGCACGCCACGCCCCGCCACCGCACTCAATCAGACCGCACGCGACACCAACTCGCCCAGCACCGTGTCCAGCGCGACATGGCCTCGCAAGATTTCGTCAGGACCGCTTTCGAAATCGATCCAGCCTTCGTTGAAGCCGTCCAGCATGCGCGTGCGCGGGCGCGGATGCTTCATGCCCTGCGCGCGAAACAACGCGTCCCACGTTCGCCTGTCGACGGCTTCCGCTCGCACGTCCCGGCCCAGAACGCGAGCGAAGGCCAGCGCGAGATCGTTGGGGCTCACCCGGCGCGGCCCCTCGAGCTCGACGACACGCACCCCGCTCCACGTCTGCCGAAGCAGTTCCGCCGCGACGCGGCCCACGTCCGCGGTGGCGACCATCGGCACGGGCTTGTCGAGCGGCTGCAGATAACTGGCGACGACGCCCCCGTCGCGCGCGGAGGCAACGTCCCACGCGGCGTTCTCGATGAACCAGCCGGGCCGCAGGAACGTCACCGGCATCGGCATCTCGCGCAGCGCCTGCTCCATCAGCGTGAGTTGCGTGAGCAGATTGGTCTCGTCGGCCTGCGCGCCGATCGTCGACAGGCAAACGACCTTTTCGGGGCGCGCCTTCAGCAGCGCGGCGGATACGGCTTCGATCACCTTCCGCGCTTCGGGAAACCCGGGCGCCGGATCGAACACCGGCGGCAGCAGGATGAACACGCCCGTCGCGCCGGTGAATGCGGCGGCGAGCGACGAAGGATCTTCCATGAACGCGGTCGCGACCTCGCACCCGCGCGCCGCCCATGCCGCTGCCCGCGTCGTGTCGCGTACGACCGCGCGCACCGCGTCGCCCGAGGCCAGCAGTTCGCGCGCCAGTGCGCCACCGACCTGACCGGTGATTCCAGTGATTGCATACATTGCTCGTTCTCCATGTGCGAATACGTGGGTCGCATTCTGGACAAACGCCGACCAAAACAAAATGACATGGATGGCATCAGATAAGTGACAACATGTCATCAATTCGGCATGATCGACACCGACGCCCGGCATGGCTACGCTGTGCGGCGTTGGCGTGTCGGCCTTCAGTGGGTCGCGCGCGATCGGCCAACCGTACTCAGTCGAACAATCATGAGATCCAGTAGCGAGAAACTGTCCGGCAGCATCAGCGTGTTCGCTGCCGTGGTCGATGCGGGGACGTTTTCGGCCGCCGCCGACGTAATCGGCATGACGCCGCCGGGCGTCAGTCGGGCGATTGCGCGGCTGGAGAGAAGGCTGAACATCCGGCTTTTCAACCGAACGACGCGGTCGGTGTCGCTGACCGAAGAGGGCCGCCGCTTTTACGAGCAGGTCATGCCCCATCTCGCCGGGCTGGAGGAAGCCGCGGCAGCGGCGGCGGGCAGCGTCTCCGCGGTGCGCGGAAGGCTGCGAATCAATCTGGATCCGGTCGTCTACCGGGCCATTCTCGGGCCACGGCTCGATGCGTTCATGGACGCGCATCCCGAGCTCGAAATCGAGCTCATCGCGCGAGACAGCCTGGGCGACCTCGTCATGGACGGCTTCGACCTCGCCGTGCGATTCGGCGAACCGCGGCCATCCAGCCTGATCGCGAGAAAGCTGCTCGATACCGGCGTCGTGACGGTCGCGGCGCCCTCGTACATCGCGCGTCGCGGACGGCCGGCCAAACCCCAGGACCTCGAAAACCGCAGCCACCGCTGCCTGGAATTCCGCAATCCGGAGACAGGCAGGCCGTTCGCGTGGGAATTCCATCGCCGGCGCAAACGCATCGTGGTCGACACCCGCGGACGCCTGACGGTCAACGATCCCGGCGCGCTGCTCAACGCATGCCTCGCCGGTTCCGGCATTGCGCAGATGTTGCTGCTCGGCGCCGAGCCGCTGATCGCCGACGGCCGGTTGATCAATCTTTTTCCCGAATGGGCCGACGAGCGGTACCCGTTATACGCGTACTACCCATCCCGGCATCACGTGCCGGCGAAGACTCGCGCGTTCCTGGATTTCATGGTCGAACTGACGGGCGTGCACGGCGGCGTCGGCGCCCGTTAGTGCTGTTCCGGCGAAACCCGTTAGCGAGCTTCGACAGGGTGCCGGCAGGTATCCGGCAATTGAATGCGCCGGGGGCGTCGATATCGTGATTGCTTACCTCGATAAAGACGATCGACGCGACCGCCTGCACCCGGTCGCGTCGATCAGTCCCGCTCAAATCTGCTGCTGACCGCCATCGACGAACAATTCGATGCCGTTCACGAAGCTCGCGTCGTCCGACGCCAGGAACAGCGCGGCGCTCGCGATCTCGCCCGGCTCGCCGAGGCGCCCCATCGGGATCTGGGCCGCCAGATAATCGGCAAGCCCCTGCCGCTGAGCCGCATCGTCACCGGCGAGATCCAGCAGGCCGGGCGTGCGGGTCGCGCCCGGGCTGATCGTGTTCACGCGGATGCGGCGGTCCTTGAGGTCGAGAATCCAGCTGCGCGCGAACGCACGCACGGCCGCCTTCGACGCCGAGTACACGCTGAACGCAGCGGTGCCCGCGCTACCCGCCGTCGAGCCGGTCAGAATCACCGATGCGCCATCGGCGAGCAGCGGCAGCGCCTTCTGCACGGTGAACAGCACGGCCTTCACGTTGCGATCGAAGGTTTCGTCGTAGTGCGCTTCGGTGATGCTGCCCAGCGGCAGCATCGAACCGCCGCCGGCGTTCACGAACAGCACGTCCAGGCGCCCCTGTTCTTCCTTGATTTGCGCATACAGCGCGTCGAGTTCATCGAGCTTCGTGGAATCGGAACGCACGCCGGTCGCGTTGCCGCCGGCTGCGCGAATCCCTTCCACGGCGGCATCGAGCTCGGCCTGCCGGCGGCCCGTGAGATAGACGTGCGCACCATCAGCCGCGAAGCGTTGGGCGGTGGCCAGGCCGATGCCGCTGGTTGCGCCGGTGACGAGTGCGATCTTGTTGTCGAGTTTGCGTGCCATGGTATTGCTCCTTTCGTTCGATCAATGTGTTTCGGTTGGGTGTGACGTGCTGCGATGTGAAGAGAATATCGACGGCCCAATCTTTTCGAAATAGAATCAATCGCAAACAAACGTTGCATAAATGCAAAGATGAGGAGAAATGGCGCAGCTACCTGATTTCGAAGGGCTCGCGATGTTCGCGAAGGTGGCGGAGCACGGATCGTTCGCCGCCGCGGCGCGCGCGACCGGCGTGTCGGTCGCCACTGTCTCGCGCGGTGTGGCGCGTCTGGAGGACCGGCTCGGCGCGCGGCTGTTCAACCGCACGTCGCGCCAGCTGTCGCTGACCGAGTTCGGCCGGACGATCAGCGAGCAAGCCGGCGAGATCTATCGCCAGGCGGAGGAGGCGGAAAGCTCGGCGCGCGAAATGTCGGTGCAGCCGCGCGGACTGGTGCGTCTGGCCGTGCCGATGTCGTTCGGGCTGCGCTGGGTCGCGCCGCTGCTGCCGGGCTTCTTTCGCGCGTATCCGGCGGTATCGATCGACTTGCATTTATCGGATGCGTCGGTCGATCTGATTGCCGATGGATTCGACGCCGCGTTGCGCATCGCCGCGCTGCCGGATTCGTCGCTGGTCGCGCGTCGGCTGTGCGCGGTCACGCAATTCGTGGTGGCGTCGCCGGAATATTTGCGGCGCGAAGGGCGACCCACGCATCCGAGCGAGCTGGCGGATCGCCCGTGCCTGTCGTACGCGTATCGCGCGCGCAGTGCCGTATGGCGCTTCACGAACGACGCGGGCGACGAGGAATCGGTGATGCCGACGGGCCCGCTACGCGTGACCAACGCCGATGCGCTGTTGCCGACGCTGCTCGATGGTCTTGCTATCGCCGAGTTGCCGGAGTTCATTGCGTACGAGTATCTGGCCGATGGCCGTCTCGAAGCGATCCTCACCGACTGGTCGCTGACGAAGGGCGGTCTTTATTTCGTTACGCCGTCGGCACGGGCGCGACCGGCCAAGGTGACGGCATTGTCCGACTACTTCGCCGAACATCTCGGCAATCCCGTGTGGCGATGGCCAAAGTGACGTTCGGTGGGTGGTTGAGTCAAGCCCCGCCTGCCCCATGACCGCGCCGGCGCCTGATGCCCTTGCCTCGCTCCATCAAGGCCGCTGCCACCCGAAAGCGGCCGCACGTTACACCGGCCTCGCTTTTCCCGCCTTTTGCGACGGGCAACCGCCAAGGAGCTCAACCAGCCGCGTCTCGCATCCGGAAAACGCGTACCCGCGCCGCTGCGAAATCATGAACGTCAGCGGACGCATGTGCCACGCACGCCGCTGGAGCTCGACCAGCGTTCCGTTCGCGAGGTCGGCCTCGACCATATGGCGCGGCATGTGCCCCCAGCACAAATTCCCTCTGAGCAGGTCGTGCTTCGCGCCGAGATCGTTCACCCACCACTGGCGTTCACCGGCGACCCCTTGCTGGGTCTTTTCCGCATCGGGCTGATTGTCGGTGACGACGAGCTGGATGTGCCGGCCGAACTCCTCCCGCGGAATCGGCGTCGCCAATGCGGCCAGCGGATGCGCGGGCCCACATACGGTCACCATTTGCGTATCGAGCAAATGATGCCGTTCGATGGTGCCCGGGCTCAGCTCGGGCACGTCGGTGATCGTCACCGCCAATGCGCACGTGCCCTGGAGAACCAGGCGCTCGCCGCCCTGCATGGTCGTCATGCGCAGATCGAGGGCAACCGTTGGAAATTCCGCCTGAAGCGTGCGCAGGCATTCGATCAAATGCGCACGCGGAAAGTAGGTGTCGATCGAGATCGACACCTGCGGGACGCCGGTTTCGGCAATCGCAACCGCACGCATCTTCATTTCCTCGGTGCGTGAGATGACCCCGCGCGCATCGGGCAACAGGCTGCGGCCGGCGGCCGTGAGCGTCGCCTTGCGCGTATTGCGCTCGAACAGCACCACATCGAATGCGCTCTCGAGCGCGTTGATCGCATGACTGATCGCTGATTGCGCGCGCCTCAGTTCCCGTGCTGCGCCGGAAAAGCTCCCTTGGTCGCACACGGCGACGAACGCCCGAAGCTGATTGATGGTGACGTTGTCCAGCATATATCTATCTAAAAAGTAGATGGCACTTATAGATATTCAGTCAATTGGCTTCATGAATCAAGCACGCCAGAATCGAGTTTCTCGCTTTTGTTTCGAAGGACGCACGATATGAACAGACTGAATGGCAAGACCGCCGTGATCACCGGCGGCGCAACCGGCATCGGCCGCGCCGCGGCAAAGCGCTTCATCGACGAAGGCGCTGTCGTCTTTCTCTTCGGCCGCCGGCAGGACGCGCTCGACGCGGCGGTGGCCGACCTGGGGCCCCATGCCCGCGCGGTGAAAGGCTCGGTCTCCGAGCCGGCCGACCTCGACCGGCTCTACGCGGCGGTGAAGGCGGAGCGCGGCACCCTCGACATCGTCTTCGCCAATGCGGGGACGGGAAGCCCGCTTCCCCTCGGCCAGATCACCGCCGCGCACATCGACGACACGTTCGACACCAATGTGAAGGGGACGATCTTCACGGTCCAGAAAGCGCTGCCGCTGATGGGCGCGGGCGGGTCGATCATCCTGACCGGCTCGAGCGCCGGCACCACGGGCGCGCCCGGCTTCACCGCCTACAGCGCGAGCAAGGCCGCGGTGCGCAACCTCGCCCGGACCTGGGCCGAGGACCTGAAGGGTTCCGGCATCCGGGTCAACGTGTTGTCGCCCGGCGCCACCGCGACCGAGCTCGCCAAGGAAGCGCTGGGCGAAGCAGGCCAGAAGGCCTACGGCGCGCTGACGCCGCTCCAGCGCATGGCCGACCCGGCAGAGATCGGCGCGGTGGCCGCCTTTCTTGCGTCGTCGGACAGCAGCTTCATGACCGCCAGCGAGGTCGCCGTCGACGGCGGCCTGGCACAACTCTGAGGAGAACGACCCAATGACTCAATCGCTAAAAGGCAAGACCGCGCTCGTGACCGGCGCGTCACGCGGCATTGGCCGCGCGATCGCCGAACGTCTTGCCAGGGACGGCGCGACCGTCGCACTGACCTACAACGCCAGCAAATCCGGCGCGGACGAGGCGATCGCTGCGATCGAGAAAGCGGGCGGCACCGCGTTTGCGATCCATGCGGATCTCGTCGACCCGGCGAGCGTCCCGGCGTTGTTCGAAACACTCGACGACGAGCTCCCCCGGCGCAACGGCAGCAAGACCCTCGACATTCTGGTCAACAACGCCGGCAATTCCGGCTGGCTCGGCTTCAAGGATGCGACGCCGGAAAGCTGGGACACCCTGATGGCGGTCTATGCCCGCGCGCCCTTCTTCATCATCCAGGCCGCGCTGGATCGCCTCGCCGATGGCGGATGCATCGTCAACATTTCATCCGCGGCCGCCACGAAGCCCGTCACGGCGGCGCCCGTCTACTCGATGGCGAAAGCGGCGATCAACACGCTGACCCAGACGCTCGCCATCGAGCTGGGGCCGCGCGGCATCACCGCGAACGCCGTCGCGCCGGGCTTCACGCGAACGGATGCGAACGCCGCCTTTCGCGAGAATCCCGACCTCGTCAAGGCAGCGGAGGCGCAAATCGCACTGGGCCGATTCGGCGAGCCTTCGGAAATCGCCGCCGTCGTCGCGTTTCTGGCTTCGGATGACGGTCGTTGGGTGACCGGACAGACGATCGAGGCGAGCGGCGGTTACAAGCTCTGAGCACACTGGAAAACGAAGGAGAAACCCATGCGTTACGCCATCATCGGCTTCGGCAAGATCGGCCACGCGCTTGCCAACGCGTTCGCCCGCCACGGCATCGAAGTGGCCGTTGCAACCACGCGTGATCCGCAAAGCTTCGCGGCCGATGCGGCCGCGATCGGACCTGCGATCGTCCCCACGACCCTGGCGGAAGCCGTCAAGGCCGACGTCATCTTTCTGGCGGTTCGTTTCGAGTCGCATCCGGCGGTCGCGAAATCGCTGGCCGACTGGACCGGGAAGACCATCATCGACGCGATGAACACGCAGGCCCCGCTGGACGAACTGGACGGCCTCCCTTCCTCGGCCTTCGTCGCGAAAGCATTCGCCGGCGCCAGGCTGGTGAAAGGCTTCAACCATCTGGTCGCTGGCGTCCTGGGCCAGGACCCGGCCGTCCACGGCGGCAGGCGAGTCGTGTTTCTGGCGAGCGACGATGACGAGGCCGCGGCGGAAGTGGGTGCGCTCGCGGAACAACTCGGTTTCGCGCCGATCCAGCTTGGCGGGCTGTCGGAAGGGGGCTGGCTGGTGCACGCGCGCGGAAAGAACTGGGGGCGCCTGATCTTCAAGGATCTGGTCAGGTTCGACTGATCGACGTCGGCTTTCAGCCACTTCACCGAGTCGAATGGACGGTTGCCGTTCGCTGCCGAGCAGCGACCTATCCTGCCTGCGAGACGGCCGGATCGATCTCGCGCGCCGTCAGCCCGAACCTCGCCATGCGAGCGCGATGGTCGGGCGAGCCGAGATAGCGACGAAGTTGCCGATCAAACGCGTCGAGAAGACCGCGGTTTTCCCGGCTGAACGAAAACGCGCCGAGCGGCGGCGTCCGCTGTCTGCCGTCGACATCCGGCTCGTGCGCGACGGCCTCGATCAGCGCGCTGCCTATCCGGCCCGCCACGATTCGATTCCCCAACGCGGTGCTCGCATAGGCGTCGATCACGCCGGAGAGCACGGCCGCGATCGCGTCGGCCTGCTGCTCGAAGACGACGATTTGCCGCCGGCTCACGCCCGACGCCATCGCGGAATCGTGCTGGACCTGCCCGGCAATGATGCCGAGGCGCGCATCGGGACGTTGGGCGATCGACGCATAACTCGTGAGCGCCTTCGGGTTGCCGGGCCGAACCAGAAAACCGTCTTCGATGCCCCACACCGGTGCGCTGAACGCAACGGTATCGGCCCGCTGCGGCGTCACGAAGAGCGGCACGTTCATGTCCCAGTGACCTGATGCGACGCCGGGCAGCAATTCGCTGAACGTCGTCGCGCAATACTCGATCCGGGTGATGCCAATCTGCCGGAGGATCATCGCCGCGAGTTCGAGATCGGCGCCGGTAGCGGTGCCCTCCGCTTCGGTCCAGCCGAATGGCGGTTCTTCGATGTACGCAATGCTCACCTTCATCGCTTTCTCTCGCAAGCCGAAGAATCGATCAGGAATTCATCAGCTTACCGTGGGAAGTCGACGTTCACTAAGCGTGGACAAAATTAATCCGGGTGTAAGCCAGTCGACGTCATCATTTGGGTGCAAGCGTCAGTGAAGTCGTCAATTTGAGCCTCGATATCCGGCACGAGACATGGATCGACGCGTGACGGCATGAATTGGCTCCGCGCTATTCGACGTTATCCGCAACATCCGTCATCCGGATCATGTGCGGCTTGATGCCGTCGTCTTCCGCCGTCGGGGCTTCCTTCGGATGAATCAGCGCTTCGAGCCGCGCCTTCGTCGCGATGAACGCGGGCGTATTGACCTGCGAATAATCGCGCGGCCGCGGCACCGGCACCTCGATCAGCTCCTGCACCCCGCCCGGATTCGCCTTCAGCACCAGGATCCGGTCAGCCAGAAAAATCGCCTCGTCGAGGTCGTGCGTGATGAACAGGATCGTCACGTCGATGTTGCGCCAGATGTCGAGCAGGTGCGTCTGCATCCTCGCACGCGTCTGTGCGTCCAGCGCGCCGAACGGTTCGTCCATCAGCAGGATGCGCGGACGGTTCGCGAGCGCGCGCGCAATCGCCACGCGCTGCTTCATGCCGCCCGACAGCTGGTGCGGATACACGTCGGCGAAACGCGTCAGCCCGACGAGATCGAGCCACTGCAACGCCTCGCGCTCGGCCACGCCGCTGCTGCTGCCGTTCATTCGCAGACCGAACATCACGTTCTTCTTCACCGTGAGCCACGGAAACAGCGTGTATCCCTGGAACACCATCCCGCGATCGGCGCCCGGCCCGTCGACCGGTTTGCCGTCCAGCAGCACCTCGCCGCTCGTCTGCGCGTCGAGCCCGGCGAGGATACGGATCAACGTCGACTTGCCGCAGCCGGACGGACCAATCACGCACACGAACTCGCGCCGGTGCGTACGGAAACTGATGTCGTCGAGCGCGACGCAGTCGCCCTGCGGCGTCGCGAAACGCTTGCCGACGTGTCGTACGTCGAGTATCACGTCGCGGGCCTTCAGCCGCGCGAAGCGCTCGCGCACCGCGTCGGATTGGACCAGGTAATCGGGAACGGCTTGCGGATTCTGCATGATGCCCTCTGCGGAAATCGGTCGATGGGTACGGGCGGGCAGCGCTCACGCTTTCAGCGTGCGGTCCCACGGAAAGAGCCGGCGGCCGAGCAACCCGAGCACGATGTCGGTGCCGAGGCCGATGATCCCGATCATCAGGATCGCCGCATACACGTTGTCGAAATGCTGGTAGCGCGCCTGCTGGCTGATGTACCACGTGATGCCCGAACTCGTGCCGACCAGCTCGGCGACGATCAGGTAAGTCCATGCCCAGCCGAGCAGGATCCGCTGATCGCGATACAGGTCCGGCAGCACGCCCGGAATCACGACGTGCGTGAGCAGCTTCAGCTTCTTCGTGCCGAGCGTCATCGCGGCCTCGAACAGCCCGTATTCGAGCTTGCGCGTGGTGTTCGCGACGATCAGCACCTGCTGGAATAGCGTGCCGATCACGATGATCGCGATCTTCGGTGCGTCGTAGATGCCGAGAATCGCGACCATCAGCGCGCCGAACGCGGGCGCCGGCAGATAGCGGAAGAACTCCAGGAACGGCTCCTGCAGCCGCGCGAGCGCGCTGAAGGTGCCGCAGACGATGCCGAGCGGCACGCCGATCGCGGACGAAATCACGAAGCCCCAGAAGATGATGCGGATGCTGTGCCACAGGCTTTCGTGCAGCCACACGCCGTCGCGCGACGCGGGCGGCGTCGTGAACGCCGTATAGAACGCGCGCAAGACCTGGTGCGGCGCCGGCAGGTAGACCGGATTCGCGCGCACGCCTTCGGGCACCGCCGCGTGCGTCGCGCGTGCATGCGCGAGCTCGTCGTCGAACACGTCGCGGTCGATCTGCATGCCGGTCTGGAAATAATCGACGCTGCCCGGGTTCGTGATGCGCATCTGCGGATGCCAGACGAACGGGACATAGCTGATCAGGCACCAGACGGCGAACGGCAGCAGGAAGGACGCCAGCCCGAGCGTCCATTTGCCGCGCGTGGTGAGCTCGCGGCGCACCGCGAGCCAGCCGGTCGTGTTGCGGGTCGTTGTCATCGGAATCTCCATCTCGTTTCGGGTGCCGGTCGCGCGGATGCCGCGGCATCGCGCGACCGTGCGTTCATTGCGGTGCGCCGCGCGCCGCCTGTGCGCGGTAAGCGCGCCAGCCGCCGAAGCGCGTGATGTCCTGCGCATCGTCGAGCGCCGCGCTTTCGCACAGGAAGCCCTGCACGCGCGCACCGTCGGCGAGTGTCAGCGTGCCGATGCCGAGCGGCGCCGCGATGCCGGCGACGAAACTGCCGTACGCGTCGACCGGCATCTCCCAGACCTCGACCGCGATCGGCGCGCCGCCGTCCGGCACGCGCACGAGGCCCGGTTTGGCGACACCGCCGCTTGCATCGGCGGACAGCGCATAGAGGCGATAGGCCGGCGCGGTCGTGGTCGCGGCGACGAAGCGCGCGCCACGCTGCGTGAGCTGCCCGTTCAACGGTTCGCCGCGAAGATGCGCGCCGACGACGGCCACCCGCACGACACCCGCGGCTGCGGCACGCGCCGACATCGCGGCCGCAGGCGGCCGAACGTCGTCGACGGCGGCAGCGCCATCGCCCCACGCGTGCGCGAGATCGAGCAGCCGCGCATCGTCGTGCGCACGCCCGACGAACGTGATCCCGAACGGCAAGCCCGCATGCGGCCCGGTCGCGCACGTGCCCGCCGGCACCGCGATCGCCGACAGGTCGAGCAGGTTCACGAAGTTCGTGTAGTAGCCGAAGCGCGAATTGATCGAGATCGGATCGGCTTCGAGCGCGTCGACGGTCGCGGTCGTCGCCGAGGTCGGCATCACGATCGCGTCGAGGCCGTCCCACGCGCGGGCCGCATCGACGCGCAGCGCCGCGAGCCGGTCGAATGCGGCGAACGCATCGGCGGCGCTGAAGCGCGCCGCGCCGCCAACGATTTCGCGGATCACCGGATGCAGCGCGTCGGGCTCGCGCGCGGCGAACGCGCCGATCGCGGCGAGCCGCTCGGCGACCCACGGGCCGTCGTACAGCAGCCGCGCGGCGGCCAGAAACGGTGCGAAGTCGATCTCGACGATCCACGCGCCGCTCGCGCGCAGCCGGTCGAGCGCCGCGCCCCACGCCGCGCGATACGATGCGTCGCCGAAGAATTCGAGCTGATCGGCGCGCGGCGTGCCGAACCGCAATTGTGCGAGCGGCCGCGCCGGGTCCGCGCGCAATCCGTCCCCGCCCAACAGCGGCTGCCATGCGCGCCCGTACGGGTCGCCTTCCGTCACGCCGTGCGCGGCGGCGAACACGGTGCGCGCGTCGTCCGCCGAACGCGCGAACACCGACACGCAATCGAGCGACCGGCAGGCCGGCACCACGCCGAGCGTGCTCAGCACGCCCCGTGTCGGCTTGAGCCCGACGAGCCCGTGGAAGGCGGCCGGCACGCGCCCGGAGCCGGCCGTGTCGGTGCCGAGCGAGAACGTCGCGACGCCGAGCGCGACCGCCACCGCCGACCCGGAACTCGAGCCGCCCGACGCATAGCGCGGATCGAGCGCATTGCGGCACGCGCCGTAAGGCGAGCGCTGCCCGGAGAGCCCGGTCGCGAACTGGTCGAGATTGGTCTTGCCGACGGGAATCGCGCCGGCCGCGATCAATCGCTCGACCACCGGTGCGCTGCGTGCCGGCGTGTACGCATAGGCCGGGCAACCGGCTGTCGTCGGTATGCCGGCGAGGTCGATGTTGTCCTTGATCGCGAACGGCACGCCGTACAACGGCAACGACGCGATGTCGCGCCCGGCCAGCGCGTCGGCATACGGCATCATCTCGTCGCGCGTCAGCGGCCGGATCCACGCATGGTGCGGGTCGCCCGCGTCGAAGTGCGCGGCGATCGCGTCGACGAGCGCATGCGGCGTCAGGCCGCCCGCCGCGTAGCGCGCGCGCAGCGCGGCAATCGAGTGCAGCCCGGGCAGGATCGAGCGTTCCGTCGTGCTCATGCGACCTCCTCGGCGGCGCCCGTCTTCATCACCATCAGCCGCTGGCCGGCCACCACTGCCGCGCCAGGCGCGCAATCGATCGTCTCGATCGTGCCGTCTTCCGTTGCCGTCACCGCCACCTCCATCTTCATCGACTCGACGATCGCGACGACCTGCCCTTCGGTCACGCGCTCGCCGGCTTCGACCAGCACTTTCCACACGCTGCCCGATACGTCCGCGGCGATCGCGCGCTGCGTGTCGTCGAGCGCGCCCGCTACGCGGTCCGCTTGCGCATCGCCCAGTTCCCCGTCGCCGACGTATTCCGCGTGGCCCGCCGCGCGCCACCGCTCGCGCTCCGCGTCGAACGCGGCCTGCTGCGTCGCCTTGAACGCGGCGATCGACTCCGCCTCGTCGTGCAGGAAGCGGTTGTATTCGCGCAGATCGAACACCGATTCCTCGATCTTCAGCGTCGCGCGGCCCGCGATGAAATCCGCGCGCAGCGCAGCCAGTTCGGCCTCGCTGACTTCGTAGAAGCGGATCTCGTCGAAGAAGCGCAGCAGCCACGGCTTGCCGGCCTCGAATTCACGCGTGGTGCGGTGGCGATTCCACATCTGCACGGTACGGCCGACGAACTGATAGCCGCCCGGCCCTTCCATTCCGTACACGCACAGATACGCGCCGCCGATGCCGACCGCGTTCTCCGGCGTCCAGGTGCGCGCCGGGTTGTACTTCGTCGTCACGAGCCGGTGCCGCGGATCGAGTGGCGTCGCGACGGGCGCACCGAGGTAGACGTCGCCGAGGCCCATCACCAAATAGCGCGCGTCGAACACGATCCGCTTCACGTCGTCGATGCTCGCCAGCCCGTTGATGCGCCGAATGAACTCGATATTGCTCGGGCACCACGGCGCATCGGGCCGCACCGACTGCATGTAGCGCTCGATCGCGACGCGCGTCGACGGGTCGTCCCACGACAGCGGCAGATGCACGATGCGGTTCGGCACGCGCAGGTCCGCCACGTCGGCCAGTTCGCGCTCGGCGGCCTGCAGATGCGCGAGCAGCGCGTCCAGCGGCAGCGTCCGTGAATCGAACTGCACCTGGAGCGAGCGGATACCCGGCGTCAGGTCGAGCATGCCGGGCAGCCGGTGCGCGTCGAGCCAGCCCATCAGCGCGTGCACGCGAAAGCGCAGGTTCAGGTCGAGCACGGGCGGCCCGTATTCAACCAGCACGTTGCGGTCGCCCGAGCGCCGGTAGACGACGCCGATACCGCCGCCGGCCGACGGGTCGCGGTGCAGCACGCAATCGTCGGATGAGGCGGATGCAGCAGCAACAGCAGCAACGTCATCCGTCGCATTCACGATCGCCGCAGCCGATATCCCGACCGACACGTTCGCCCGCACGAACTGCACGGTATCGCCCGGCCGCAACTGCCCAAGCTTCCACAGCTCGTCGCGCACGACCGTCACCGGACACACGAAGCCGCCGAGGCTCGGCCCGTCCGGGCCGAGAATCACCGGCATGTCGCCGGTGAAATCGACGGCGCCGATCGCATACGCGTTGTCGTGAATATTCGACGGATGCAGCCCCGCCTCGCCACCGTCCGCGCGCGCCCATTGCGGCTTCGGGCCGATCAGCCGCACGCCGGTGCGGCTGGAGTTGTAATGGACGGTCCACTGCGTGCCGTAGAGCATCTCGATGTCGTCCGGCGTAAAGAAATCCGGCGCGCCATGCGGACCGTCGAGCACGCCGAGCGTCCACGCATGCGTCAGCGCGGGAATATCGGCCGCGGCCAGCGTCGCACCGGCGTCACCGCGCCCGGCGTCCGCGTGCAGATGCAGCACGTCGCCCTTGCGCAGCGCTCGGCCCGCATGGCCGCCGAACTGGCCGAGCGTGAAGGTCGCCTTGCTGCCGAGATAGTCGGGCACCTGCAGCCCGCCCTTGACGGCGAGACACGCGCGCACGCCCGCGCCGGTCACACCGCCAAGCTTGAGCACCGCACCCGGTCGTGCGCGCACGACCTGCCAGAACGGCACCGCATCGCCGTCGAGCGTGGCCGCGAGCGGCGCGCCGCCGAGCACGAACAGCGTCGCGGTATTGAAGCGCAGCGTCGCGCCGACCATCGTGAATTCCAGCCCGGCCGCGTCGCGCGCGTTGCCGAGCAGCGCGTTCGCGAGGTCGAACGCGCGATCGTCCATCGGCCCCGACGGCGGCACGCCGACGCTCCAGTAGCCGACCCGCCCGGGCGCCTGCTGCACGGTGGTCTGCACGCCGCCGTCCAGCACGTCGATCGTGTGCGGCGCGAACGCGAAGCGCGACAGGAAGGCGGTCGTCGGCGCGCCGCGCGCGAACGTGTCGGACCCGACGACGGCGCGCAGGTAGTCGAGGTTGGTCTCGATCCCGTACAACTCGGTCCGGTCGAGCGCGGCGCGCAGCGCGGCCAGCGCGTCGCGCCGCGTGTCGCCGCGCACGATCAGCTTCGCGAGCAGCGGATCGTAATGCGCGCTGATCTCCGTGCCCGCGTCGATCCAGCCGTCGACCCGCACGTCGTCGGGAAACGCGACGTGCGTGAGCAGCCCGGCGCTCGGCTGGAACTGCTTGTTCGGATCCTCCGCATAGAGCCGCACCTGGATGCTCGCGCCGCGCGGCGCGACGGCGAGCGTATCGAGCAGCGGCAGGTCGCCTTCGGCCTGCAGGATCATCCATTCGACGAGATCGACACCCGTCACGGCCTCGGTCACGCAATGTTCAACCTGCAGCCGCGTGTTCACCTCGAGGAAATAGAACTGCCGCGTGCTCGCGTCGAACACGAATTCGACCGTGCCGGCCGATGCGTAGCCCACCGCGCGCGCGAGCCGCACCGCGCTCCCGTGCAGCGCGTCGCGCTCGGCGTCGGTCAGGTCGGGCGCGGGCGTTTCCTCGATCACCTTCTGGTTGCGCCGCTGCACCGAGCAATCGCGTTCGCCGAGCGCGATCGCACCGCCGCGGCCGTCGCCGAAGATCTGCACTTCGATGTGCCGCGCGTGTTCGACGAACTTCTCGAGATAGACGCCCGCATGCGCGAAGTTCGCGGCGCCGAGCCGCACGACCGATTCGAACGCCGCGCCGAGCTGCGCGGCATCGCGGCACAGCGACATGCCGATGCCGCCGCCGCCCGCGGTGCTTTTCAGCATCACCGGATAGCCGATCGCGTCGGCTTCGGCGAGCGCTGTCGTTACATCGTCAAGCAATCCGGTGCCGGGCAGCAGCGCGACGCCGTGCGCCGCCGCGAGTTCGCGCGCGGTGTGCTTGAGGCCGAACGCGCGCATGTGATCGCCGCGCGGCCCGATGAAGCGCAGGCCCGCCGCTTCGCAGGCATCGGCGAAGCCCGCGTGCTCGGACAGGAAGCCGTAGCCGGGGTGCACGGCCTGCGCGCCGGTCTCGCGTGCGGCGTCGAGGATCGCCGCGACATTCAGATAGCTGTCGGCCGCCGGTGCGGGCCCGACACGCACGGCTTCGTCGGCGAGCGCTACGTGGCGCGCGTCGCGATCGGCATCCGAATAGATCGCGACCGATGTGATGCCGAGGCGCTTCAGCGTGCGGATCACGCGGCACGCAATTTCGCCGCGGTTCGCGACGAGGACTTTGGCGAATCTCATGTTGCCTCCTGCCGGGCCGCCCCAAAGGAGGCAACCGCCCCCTTGGGGGGCAGCGAACGTGTCGGCCCGGAGTAGCGCTTCAGCGCGTACTCCGGCCCCATGCAAAGCAAGTGAGCGTGGGGGTAGTTCATTCCGCCTCCTGCCGGGCCGCCCCAAGGGGCGTAGCGGGGAATTCGCGGAGCGTCGCTCCGCGCCCGCGCAGCCGGCCGGCTTTGCAAAGCCGGCCGTGGACGGCAACCGCCCTCTTGGGGGGCAGCGAACGTGTCGGCCCGGAGTAGCGCTTCAGCGCGTACTCCGGCCCCATGCAAAGCAAGTGAGCGCGGGGGTAGTTCATTGCGCCTCCCAGATCATGAGGCGCACGGGCGTCGGGTTGTAACCGTTGCACGGATTGTTGAGTTGCGGACAGTTCGAGATCAGCACCGTGACGTCCATCTCCGCGCGCATCTCGACGTACTTGCCAGGCGCGGAGATGCCGTCCTCGAACGTGAGGCCGCCGAGCGGCGTGACCGGCACGTTCATGAAGAAGTTGACGTTGCCGACCAGGTCGCGCTTGGTCAGCCGCGCGCCGGCGCCGCACGTGCAGTGCGCGATCGCGTTGAGGAAGCTGTCGCGGCAGTTGTGCATGTAACGCTTGTCGAGCGCATAGCGCACCGTGTTGCTCTCGGCCGCGCACGCGCCGCCGAGCGTATCGTGACGGCCGCACGTGTCCGCGACGATCGTCGCCATCGGGTTGCCGCGGCTCGACACGAGCACGCTGCCCGCGCTCAGGTACAGGTTGCGCTGCGCGCGGATCGTGTCCTGCGCGCTGTAGCGTTCCTCGGGATCGTCGGTGCTATAGAACAGCGTGTCGACGGCCTGGTTGCCTTCGAGGTCGAGAATGCGGAAGGTCTGCCCGCGCTTCAGGTCGTGCAGCCACGGGTCGCCCGCGTTCAGCGTGGTGTCGTGGATCGCGTCGCGCGGGTCGAGTCGGCTTTCGATGATCGGCATGGTCTCGCTCCTCATGCGAACAGACGGTCGGTGTTGGCGAAGCCGCGCGTGTTCTCCGCGCATGCGCGCCGGCACGGGTCGTCGTCGGGCGCCGCGCCATCAACCGGATACGCTCGGTACGCGATCAGCTTCACGGCTTTCGGCGCGTAGTCCGGACGCGGATCGAGCGGATGCGGCGCGGTCGAGAACGCCGCGAGCGTATTCATCTCGAAGCGCAGGTCGAACGCGCTGCCGGCCGGCGAATGGCCGGCGACGAAATCGAGCGCGCCGTCGTCGCGCGTGTCCAGCTTGCTGAAGAAGTTGACGTTCGCGGCGAGGTCGCGCGCCGACAGGCCGTATTTCGCGAGCTCGAGCACGAGGCTGTCGCGGCCGTTGCGGATCATCGCGTTGCGATCGATCTGATACGACGACGCGCCGTACTTGTGCGCGAACAGCCGCGCATCGCCGACGCCGCCGAGCGGGTCGTGCCAGCCGAGCGTGTCGGCCGTGATCGACGCGATCACGCGCCCCATGTCCGTATACAGCGCATGGCCGCGCGTGAGATGCGCGGTGTGCTGCGCCTTCAGCGTATCGGCCATGTTGTAGCGTTCGAGCAGGTCTTCCTGACGATGAAACACGGCGGACAGGTTCGCGCCGCCGTCGATATCGACGATGCGCAGCGCGAGACCGCGGCGCAGGATGCCGGACCAGTGGGTTCCGGCGGGAATCAGCGTTTCCCACGCGACGTGTGGCGGCGGGGCAAGAATGGCTTGGGGGCTCGGCGACATGGCGGCTCCGGGGTCGGTTGGACAAAAGGCGTGAGAGGGCGACCGAACGACATCGCGACCTCCCGGGCTTTTATCCCTCCGTGGAGCCTCGCCGTTTCCTCGTATCGAGGCGAAGGCAAGACCGGATTGCTCTCGGACCAGGCATCGCGCGGCGCACGCCGCACGACCGGAACCCTAGCGATCCTGAAGATGATGCAAATTGCTTCGCACCTCTCGGGTATCGAATAAGCGAGTTGCATGCCAG
This sequence comes from Burkholderia sp. CpTa8-5, assembly GCF_017815045.1. Taxonomy (NCBI): domain Bacteria; kingdom Pseudomonadati; phylum Pseudomonadota; class Betaproteobacteria; order Burkholderiales; family Burkholderiaceae; genus Burkholderia; species Burkholderia sp. CpTa8-5. The sequence goes on along the minus strand of NZ_JAGIQD010000001.1, from coordinate 286,159 downwards.
CCGCAGCCCGTCGGCCGTACGACGCGGCCCGGCGGCGCGATGGCGCGCGGCAAGCGAATGGCGCACGCATGAGCTTGCCCTCGCGGCGGGCGTGCGGCGCACCATGCGCACGCAACCGCGCACCGGTGCAGTGCGCGTCGCGTGCTCTCGCACCGTGCGATCCGCGATGGCATGGGCATTGCTGAATTCACGCACCGCCACCTCTTCCCCGCTCCTTCATGAACAAGCTCGACCTGCTCCGACGCGCGCTGCACGCGCTGTTCGCCGCCCGCTTCATCGAACTTCAGCGCACCCTGCGCCGCCGTTGAATCGCATTGCCGCGCGCCGTTGGCACGCTTCTCGCTCGGCATGACGCCGAGAGGTGCGGCGGCGTCGCATCTTAGGGGTGCTAGGGTTCCGGTTCATCATCGAACGTCTGGTCCGAGAGCAGCCCGGCGCGGGTTCATCCGATCGCGAGACCGGATGCACGCGTGCTACACGGCGGGACAAAAGCCCGGGAGATCGGCGATGGCAACGGCCGTCGCGCCTCTCCGTGGCCGCTTCGTTCGTTCCGCATCCGCAGGAACCGGTCACGCAGCCGGAACGTGTGTTCGCGCACGCTCCGTATCGACGATCCCGATCCCGGTCTCCTGGAGAACAACGATGACCCGTCCCGCCCCGGCGTTCCGCCGCCTGCCGTCCTTCCGTTTCCTCCGTCATGCATTGGGCGCCGCCGCCGCGGCCGCCGCGCTATGGGTGGCGCCTGCCGCGCACGCTGCCGCACCGCTGAAGATCGGCTACAGCGACTGGCCCGGCTGGGTCGCGTTCCAGGTCGCGCTCGACAAGGGCTGGTTCAAGGAGGCCGGCGTCGACGTCGATTTCGAGTGGTTCGATTATTCGGCGTCGCTCGACGCGTTTTCCGCAGGCAAGCTGGACGCGGTCGCGGCGACCAACGGCGATGCGCTCGTGACGGGCGCATCCGGCGCGAAGAACGTGATGATCCTGCTGACCGACTATTCGGCCGGCAACGACATGATCGTCGCGAAGCCGCCGCTGCGCACCGTCGAGGCGCTGAAGGGCAAGAAGGTCGGCGTCGAGCTCGGCCTCGTCGACCACCTGCTGCTCGAAACCGCACTGCAGAAGCATGGGCTCAAGGACAGCGACGTCACGCTCGTGAATGCGAAAACCAACGAGCTGCCGCAGGTGCTCGGTTCGTCGGCCGACATCGCGGCGGTGGCGGCGTGGCAACCGAATGCCGGCGAGGCGTTGAAGCGCGCGCCGGGCGCACGCGCGATCTTCACGTCGGCGGATGCGCCGGGGCTGATCTACGATGCGATCACGGTCGCGCCGGCGAGCCTCGCCGCGCGCCGCGCCGATTGGGCGAAGGTGGTCAAGGTCTGGTATCGCTGCGTCGCGTACATCAACGATCCGAAGACGCAAGCCGATGCGGTCAAGATCATGTCGGCGCGCGTCGGGCTCGCACCGGCGCAATACCTTCCGTTGCTGAAGGGCACGCACCTGCTCGACGAAGCGGCCGCGAAGCGTGCGTTCCGCAAGGGAGACGGGCTCGATTCGATCTACGGCTCGACGCGAAATGCGAATGCATTCAACGTGCGTAACGCCGTGTACAAGCAGTCGCAGGACGTCGATGCGTATATCGATTCGCGGTTTATTGACGTGCATTGACGGCAGCATGCCCGCCGGCGCGGCGATGTACCGCGTCGCGCCGGTGGGCAACGCGCGTCGGCCGCATGCTTCGTACAGGAGTGACGTTCCGCCATGTGCCCGGTTGAATGGCTGCGACGCTGAATGACTATTGCGGCGAGGTGCGAACGGTAGCTTACGAGCCGTTGCCGACGCGGAAAGAAGGCGGCGTCGATGACCGCTGCCGACCCGAAGCGGACTTTCGCATTGCCGCTAGTGCAACGACTGCTTTCACGATGAAACTGCCGTCCGCACCATCAAGCGGGTAGGCGAGTCATCGATGCTTTTCGACCATTCGCTTTTAGCGAAACAGTCACTTAAAAACTCCCGATTCATCGGTTGACAATCCTGTTTGTCTACCTAATATGAATCGAGCGCGGCACGCTCGTGATCGCTGATTCGATAAAGACTCAGATTGTCGATTGGCCAACTGAGTCGTGTGAACCGAAGACTTCGATCGATTATCCGAAGTAGATTGCGAATTGCTCGGGATGCGCATTCAATGTGCGTATCGAGTGAAGCGACACGATGTGCATTGAAAGGACGGGGGCGTTTGAGTCGTTCGCAAACGCATAGTCAACGAAGCGTGGCCTACTGATGTCGGCGAAGAAAAATGAATACGCCTGGTCAGCCGTGGATGTTGGTGAAACACATTCTCGTTGGTGATCGAGAGCTCGGCGCCGCGCGTGCATATTGCCAGTCTCTGCTCGACGCGCCCGTGCATCGCCTGCCGCTGATCGCGTATCGGGAGGATAGTGCCCAAGGCCGGCGTCTCGTACGTATCGAGCGCTTTGTGGAAGATTTCGCCGAGCGGACCGGGATCGATCTGCATGCGCGCTGCAATGCGCTCGCGCGAGCGCTGTTCGAGCGTCCCTGCCTGCTATTCAAGGACAAGATCAATTTCCGCTACCCGGCCTCGCCAGGCTTTAGGGCGCATCAGGACGCCGCCGCGGGCTGGAATCGCTATGCGTCGCACTACGCGACCGTTGCTGTGCTGATTGAGGCGTCGCAGCCTGACAGCGGTGGCTTTGAATTCGCGACCGGGGCGTCGCCCGGCTTTCTTTATCCGAATCTGAACGGTCAACTCGACGACGCATTCTTCGCGTCGCTTTGCCCGCAATCACTCGATGTAGACGCAGGCGACGGACTGCTATTTGACGGCTATGCGGCGCATCGGACATATGCAAACCGAACGGGACATGTTGTCCCACATCTTTTTCTCACGTTCAATTGCGCCGACGAGGGCGATTTTCGCGACCGCTATTACGCGGAAAAGATCGCGGGCATGGCATCGCACGGCGACGGCTACGCGTTCCGACTGTTCGATTTCGGTCCCGAAGGAGCCATGCGATGACACGCTTCGTCGGCAACATCAGGGTCGAGTTTCTTGACCCCGCGCAACGGTCGGACGTTGTCTACCGGGGCCTCGAAACCGCGCTGTCGGCGAAGGATTCCCGACGTTTTCAGCGTGTGATGCTGGTGTCCCCCGGGGCGATCCTGTACCGTGGCGACCTGCCTCGCTGCACCTATCCATTGGGACTGGGCTATCTCGGTGCGATGCTCGAGCGCAATGGCTATGACGTACGGCTGCTAGACTGCCTGGTTGAGGGCTACGATCAGATTGAACCCGTCGACAACGCGGGCGAGTTCGTTCGCTACGGTCTCGGTGCCCGGTCGATCCGCGACGCGTTGCGCCGGTGGGAGCCGGACGTGATCGGCGTGTCCAGCATTTTCTCGAACCAGTCCGACATCATCGAGGAAATCTTCCGTATCGCGCGCGATACGGTTCCCGACGCGCTTCTGATCACGGGGGGTGCCCACGCACGGTATTTTCCGGAGCAGTATCTCGAGTCGCTTGACGCCGACGCGGTTTTTCTCGGCGAATCGGAAAACACGATCGTGGAATTCCTCGACTGGGCGAACGGCGCACGACCACTCGAGAGCCTGCAAGGCATCGTCGTGCGGCAGCGCAGCGTCAACCGGATCTTCTCGAACAAGTCGATGCCGCTCATCAAGGTTGCGCGAGCATGTTCGAGCGACCCGATCGCCGACCTCGACGTCATTCCCTATCCGGCCTGGCACCTATACAACATGGAGCGTTACTTCGAAATCGGCGCCTATCAGTCGCCCTATACGGTCGGATCGCGTGTGGCTCAGCTCTACACTAGCCGAGGATGTACCGCGAAATGCTCGTTCTGCACGACGACCAACTTCTGGGGCGGCAAGCTGCGCCGTCGCAGTCCGGAGAACGTGACGAATGAAATCCGTTCGCTCGTCGAGCACTACGGAATTGACGAATATCACATACAGGACGACAACATCACGAACGACAAAGAGCATGCGCGCATGTTGTTTCGTGCGCTGGCCGACATCAAGCTTCCGTGGTGCACGCCGCAAGGAACCGCGCTTTGGCGCATGGATGAAGGCCTGCTCGATCTGATGCGCGACGCGGGATGTTACCAAATCACGTTCGCGATCGAAAGCGGCGTGCAGCGCGTGCTGACCGAGCTGATCCGTAAGCCGCTCGATCTCGCGCGCACGCGTCATCTCGTGAGATACGCACGAGATATCGGGCTCGACGTACATGGCTTCTTCATCATCGGCATGCCGCCGATGTTCGGTTGCGATGGCGAAACGATCGACGAAATGCGCGAAACCTATCGCTTCGCATGCAACGCGGGCTTCACCAGCGCATCGTTTTTCACGGCAACGCCGATAGTCGGTTCGGAACTGCTGACGGAATGCTTGCGCCAAGGATTCGTTGCCCCGGACACACCGCTTTATAGAATGTCGTACAAGCAGGGGTTGATCGAAGTTCCCGGACTTTGGACCGGCACCGAGATCGCCGCACTCGCACACGAATTCAACACGTTGTTCAACAGAGGGAGTGTCAAGCATGGACGCCGATTCTGGAGCGAGCAGCAATACTGAATGTAATGGCGAAGGTACGCGGCCGCGGCCGGTCGTCTATGTCGCGATGTGCGCGGACGTGTTCCATGATGGTCACGTGAACGTGCTGCATCATGCGTCGACTTACGGCGACGTGATCGTGGGATTGATGACCGACGAGGCAATTGCGAGCTACAAGCGGATGCCGCTCTTCTCGTTCGAGCAGCGGCGTGCGGTCGTCGCGAGCAGTGTCTGGGTCAAGGATGTCGTGCCGCAGACGACACTCGACTTCCGCCCCAATCTACGCGAGCTTCGGCCCGAATTCGTTGTACATGGCGATGACTGGCGAGAAGGCGCACAGCGCGATACGCGTGCACAAGTTGTCGAGGTGTTGCGTGAGTGGAGCGGCACACTGATCGAAATACCCTATACGCACGGCGTATCGTCGACCTATGCCCAGCAACGCATCCGCCGAAACGGTATTGCACCGAGCGCGCGGCAAGCGCGTTTGCGCCACGCACTGCGCGTACGCCCGTTGATTCGCGTGCTCGAGGCCCATAGTCCGCTCGCTGCGCTGATCGTCGAGCGCGCGCAGGTTCGAGACGGTGGAGGCGTTCGCGAATTCGACGCGATCTGGTCGAGTAGCCTGACGGACTCGACAGTGCGCGGCAAGCCGGACATCGAAGTCGTGGATCTGTCGATGCGGTTGCAAACGATCAACGAAATGTTTGACGTGACGACGAAGCCACTCGTTTATGATGCGGACAGCGGAGGTCTGCCCGAGCATTTCGTGTTCACGGTGCGTGCGCTCGAGCGTGTCGGCGTGTCGGCCGTCGTGATCGAAGACAAGGTTGGCCTCAAGCGCAATTCCTTGTCGTCCGGCGTATCCGCCCAGAGCCAGAGCGACATCGCGGAATTTTGCGAGAAGATTGCCGCCGGCAAGGATGCGCAGGTTGACGACGCGTTCATGATCGTGGCACGGATCGAAAGCTTCATCCTGGGCGCGGGGATTGATGATGCACTTCAACGCGCGCATGCGTATGCGCAGGCGGGCGCCGACGCGGTATTGATCCACAGCCGCAACCACCAACCCGTCGAGGTACTGGACTTCTGTCGTGCGTTCCGGCTCGCCGATGCGCGGACGCCGATCTTTGCGATCCCGTCAACTTATGACATCGTCAGCGAGCACGACCTCGAGGTTGCCGGCGTAAACGGCGTGATTTACGCCAATCACCTGCTGCGCGCTGCGTATCCAGCAATGACGGCCGCCGCCGAGTCCATATTGCGCCATGGACGCGCGCACGAATGCGCGCGTGCGGGCGCGAGCCTGCACGACATTTTGTCCGTGGTGGCCGGCAATGTGGCCGATGCCGGCGCGCGGGCCGATGCGACGCCAAGAACCGGCGAAACCGTGTAAAGAGGTGGAACGACATGTCCGTACACCTGTCGCTCGTATTCCCGGGCGCCGCCGCGCACGTTCCGCAGCTTGTTCGCGAACTTGTCGCACGGCGGATCGCGGTGCTTCGCGGCCCTCGCTCGTTCGATCTGAGCGATGCGCAGGCATTGCTGCATCTCGGGGCCATGACGTGCGATCGCGTCGACTACGTCGTCGCCGACGCTTCCCCCACGCTGGAATCGATCGAGATGGCCGGCGCGTTCTTTGCGGCGAGCGGCGCGGACGCGATTCTTGCGATAGGCGGCGGGGCTGTCATCGATACGGCGAAAGGTGTCAGACGGATCGCCGCATGTCCGCACTTGTGCGCCGCCGATGCGCTACGTATGCGCGGCGGGTCTACCCGACGGCTTCCTGCTTGCATCGCGGTGCCAACCACGGCCGGGACGGGAAGCGAAGTCACGCCATTCGCGACGTTCTATGTCGGAGGCATCAAGCATTCGGTCGACCATCAGGACGCCATGCCGGACCGCGCCGTGGTCGATGCGCGATTGACGGGAAGCCTCGACGCACGCCAGACGGCCTGCTCCGGTGTCGACGCAATCTGCCACGGCATCGAGTCGATGTGGTCGAACGCGGCGACGGCGGAAAGCATCACGTATGCGAGCGATGCGCTGACGCTCTGTGGCAGGCATCTAGGCGACGCGATTCGCAAGGGAGACGCCAACGCACGTGCCGCCGTCATGTACGCTGCGCATCTGTCCGGCCGCGCGATCGCGATCACCCGCACAACCGCGGCACATGCGTTGTCGTACGCTCTGACGGCGCGGTTCGGTATCCCCCACGGTCATGCGGTCGGCCTGTTCATGGGGCCGGTGCTCGCCGAACACGCGCGTGCGGTTCATCGCGGCAAGGGCATTGCCGAATATCAGGAGACGATCCTGGCACGCCTCGCGTTGCCGAATGCACGCACGCCACGGCAGCGATGGGAGGCGCAGTTGCGTGAATGGGCGCTGCCCGCGACGCTCGCAGAGGCCGGCGTCCCGCGCTCGGCATACGCGGAACTCGTTGCGGAGGTGAATCTCGAACGGCTCGCCAATCATCCGGTACGCCTCGATCTGCAACATTTGCTCGATGCGTTGTAAGTACGGACCGCTGATCGATTTCAATCCAGATAATCGGCCCGCAACGCGGCATTTGCCCCCGACGCGTTGATCAGCGGACCACTTTACGGGGGCATGGAGAGCAAGTGATGAGCAAGCAACCCGAAGTGGTACATGCGAATTTCGATTTGTTCCAGAAGGAGGCGTCGACCCTGATCGGGTCGTTCTCGGAGGCGATCGCGCGCGTCGGCAGGGGGCCCGCGCCCAATCAGGCAGTGCTCAAGCAGGTGCTCGAGGCCTCGCTCGCGAACACACTGGCGTCACTCGCGGCGTCATTGGCGACGTCGATCTCCCACGTGTCGCGTGCCGATTCGTTCGCGAACAACGTAGGCCGTTTGCGTGAGCGTGTGCAGTCGCAAAGCAATTTGTTGATCAAGGCAAGCGAGATCAAGTGAAAGATGCGGCCTGGTTGAAACTAGGCCGCACTTGTGAGAGCACGCTCATCATGACCTCCGATTCGGGCACTTTTCAGGCGTTCTTGCGTCAGCAGATCGAACGGGAGCAGGCGCCCGTCTACAAGCCGATTCGCAGGCTGTCGACGCGCCTGTCGTGGCGCCTCGCGAAAGCGAACGTCCACCCCAACCTGCTGACGTTTCTCGGGGCGCTCGCGGCGCTCGCCGCCGCGACCCTGATGTCGTACGGGCAGCGTGGCGCGATGATGGCGGCAGCGGCGCTTATCGCGGTCGCGTATCTGTTCGACTGCATGGATGGTGAGGTTGCGCGAGCCGGCGGCCGGGCGTCCGCGTTCGGCGGACAGCTCGATCAGCTTTCGAATTGGGTGACGCTCGTCGCACTGCAGATCGGGCTGGCACTCGGCGCCTCCGTGCAGTCCGGCAACCCGTCGATGGCGACGTGGGGAATGTTTGCCTTGGCCGGCTGGTGCACGTTCTACTACCTGTACCTGCAACTCGCGAGCTGGGTGCCAGGCGACGGCCCGTTTGCGCTGCTGCGCAAGTTGTCGCGCATTCTCTTCGCGGCGATGCCGCTCGACGAGAATCTCGTGCTGCTTGCGGCGATCACGGGCCATGCGAAGATCGGTATCGTGGTATCGGCGATGCTGTCGCTGGCGCTGTCGGCGGTAGTTTGCGCGACTTACATCGCAGGCATGATCGCATCGATGCGCGAGACGCGCCAGGCGGATGCGGCATCAACGGCCCCCCCCTCCTGACGCGGCAATCCGGGCGACAGAAGGGATTTCCGGGATCGGCATCGACGTGGCAGGTTCACCGCACATGATTACCCGCATCTTGTGCCTACTACCCGTTCGCAACGGCGCGGAGCACCTGCAGGCATACTTCGATAACGTGCGGCGCTTCGCGTCCGGCATCGTCGCGCTGGACGATGGAAGTACGGACCAGACGCTCGACCTGCTGCGCCGGGAGGCACTTGTTCTTCAGGTGCTGCGCAATCCGCGACGATGGTCCTGTGCAGGATGGAACGACGCAGAGAACCGTCAAAGGTTGCTAGACGCTAGCGCCGTCCACGCACCCGACTGGATCGTCTGGCTCGACGCCGATGAACTCATCGCGGAACCCGACCTGCCTCTTCTGCGAACGCTGATCTCCGAAATCGCAAATCCGGGGCACGCTTATGCGTTCGAGGTTCTCAGAATGATCGGGGACTTGGCTCATTTCGACCAGCACCGACTTTGGGTGTATCGAATGTTCGGCTTCCGGGCCGGACAGCGTTTGCCTGCGGCGCGCCTGCACTTCCAGCCGATTCCGGACGACATCTCCCGGGAGCACATGCACCGGACCATCATTCGCATTCTGCACAAGGGCGGCATGACCCCGCAGGCAAGGCGCGCCAGATTTCTGAAATATCGAGAGGCCGATCCCGGGAAACTCTGGCAGGCGACGTATGCCAATCTCCTAGCAGGTCCGGGACATCTGTGGAGCCTGCGCGCGCATCCGAAAGACGCAGACATCGTCATCGAATGATCCCGCCTCTGGATTGCATCGATTTCCGTGACGGACCTAGCGAACGCTGCGGGACGCGACGATCGTTTCCGCGACCACATCCAGCGTATCCATCAACGGCTCCAGTTCTGCCGTCAACGCCGGGGTAATCATCAGTTGCTGTCCATCGGGTGAAAGCACAGCGAAGATACCTCGCTCGAGCAGTGACTGGATGATTTTTTTTGATCGGGACGCGTGCGCAAATTCGGGATCGCCTCCCCCGAGGTTGACCGCCATCGATAGCCCTACGCCATGGATGTCGAAGTGCCCCCCCAATTTTCGGCCGTTGGATTCGAATATCGCGGTCACGGCACTCGCCAGTTCGAGCGCACGGCTACCCAGGTCGGCGGCCTGGTGGAATGCAAGGGTCGACAACGCCGCTGCACAGCCCGCCGGCGACCCACCGTAAGTGGAAGCGAAAGAAGCTTCGTCCAAAAAGGATCGCAAATCGTTTGCCACGAGCGCGAGAGATAACGGGTAGAGCCCGTTTGTGAGTGCCTTTCCGCAAGTAATGACGTGCGGGCGAATGGGGCGGCCTTGGAATGACCATGGATGCCCCGTTCTGTTCATACCCGTCCCGATTTCATCACAGACCAACAGAAAGCCAAATTCGTCCGAAAGGCGCTGAAGCAGATTCAGGAATGCGTCCGGTACGACACGGCACCCGGCGTTGGTGAGGACGGTTTCGAACACGACCGCTCCTATGCTGTCTTCTCGCGTGAGTAACGCTTCGATCGTTGCAAGGTCCGCGTCCGAAACAGGAGCGGGCAGCGCGAAACGTCGATTATCGAGCCCCAGCGCATCAATGTGGTCGACAGGATATCCCGCGGCGAGCGCCGCGCCGAGCGTGCTTCCGTGATAGGCGTCGCCGACGCACGCGATTCCCCCTCTGCCGGTTATGACGCGGGCGACCTTGAGCGCGTTGTCGATCGCCTCACTGCCGCTGCATGACAGGATCGGAATGTATCCGGGAAAGATGCTGCCGAGCTGTTCCTTGAACCGCTCCTGGTTCGGATCCGTGCACCACGAGGGTCTGAAAGGGAGGGCTCTGGCGGCCTCGATCCAGTCCGTGAAGATCGCTTCGTTGTTCCAGCCGGCATTGGTGACGTTCCAACCGGAAGTCAGGTCGTAGTAGACACGCCCGTCGATGCCGATCAGTCGATCGTTCTTCGCGCCATGGAGCGCCAGCAGTTGTTCTCGGCCCATCTTTCGTCCTCGCTCACCATCGCCATTAGTCGTCTATCGCGCCCTCGGTCTTGTAGCAGTTGCGGCAGTGCGGCACGACCCGGCGCCCTGACGAGACGAGACTGGACCGGAACGCCTGACCTCGGCGCAGGATGTCGTCGACCTCTTCGCTGAAAATGTTTCCAATGACGCCACTCCGATCGAACGAGAGCATGCAGACATGCACATCGCCGGTTACCGTGATGCACATCGCGTTGCCTGCCCAGAAACAGGCTCCTTGAGGAAGGACGTCGGCCGCAAAGGGTATTTCCCGTCCTTCTCTGTCAATAGGGCAGACTCTGGTCCATGCGTCGCACCTGCGGGACAGGACGACAAGCTCACGATCGTAGATCGCGCCGCGCAGATAGGTGATCTCGTAGATTCCGACGCTCAAATGCGGCTCGCCTGCGGCATCTCGCGCATCCAGCAGCCTTTCCAAGCCGCGCAGCGTTGGTAACCACGGGCCGGGCCCCCGGTTGGCTTCGTGCAGGACTCGTCCACCCCCGTCTATGGACACGTATGCGAGATCTCCTTCGCGTGTTTGCCGAACAATCTCGGCACACGTGTCGTGCGAAAGCAGGAGCCCGTTAGTGTGGAACTCGAGTGGAACGCCAGGAGCGGTCGTATTGCGGATGCGAAGAAATTCGCCAAATCGCTTGTTTGTCAGCGGTTCACCGCGCCAGTTCAGATGGAGTTTCTCGATCGTGACGCCGGCGGCATTCAATTTTTCGAGCACGAGCGCGAAGTGATCCGTCGAGAGCAGGCGCGATGTATGGACATGCTTGGTATAGCAGTCGCGGCACGCCAGATTGCATGCCGCGGACAGATCCATCCAGATCCATAGGGGAACGGATCCTCGTTCCATTATCGGATTGCCCCCAAGGCACGCCAGTCGACCATGCGCAGGGTACTTCGCCGCCCGTCCAGCGCCCCCTCAATTTCACGCCATTGACGGTCCCAAATCGAAGTCGATCGAGGATCGACCCGGATGACCTTGCCTGCCGACGTAGACGCCCAGATCCACGATCCGTCCGGCAGGCACGCCGCGGCATGTTCGTGGATTCCGTCTTCGTCCCAGTCGAAAAAAGCCAACAGGCAGCGCTGCGCCGATACCATCTCCGTGGCTTGTACAGTAACGCCTTGGCGGCCTCTCGCCATTTGATCCGCAGTCATCCATGGAAGCTGCGCAACCGTGAGCCGCAGGCTCTTGCGAATGGCACGCATCAACAGACTCGAACAATCGATGCCGGTCGGCCCGCGGCCGCCGAACTTGTACGGGGCGCCAACCGAAGCCGCCAACCAGTGAGCGAGTCGAATCTCGTACCTGGCAATCGAGGCGATCATTCGAACGGCTGAACGCCCGAAACAAGAATGATTTTGTGGGCGAGCCGTGGGCTTCTGAGCGACGACGACGCCCCCACGACCATCGTTCCTGTAATGAGATCGTGCTGGTATTTGACGCTCGGCCACCATGGCGGGATATAAAGGATGGCTTCCACGCCGTCCTGGACAAGCAACCCGTCAGCGCCGGCTTCGGTAATGCTGACGACAGCCGGACTGCCGGGCTTGATCTTGCCAGCAACCGCCAGGCTTTCGCCCCCGATGTGCAGCTCGCCGCCAATGCCGGTCCGATTAGCCGTTTGCACCACTAATTGTGCGTCGCCGACCCGTAGCGGCGTTGATTTGATGTCGTCGGTGTGAACCGACAATGACAGATACCACGTTCCCCGGATTCGGACTGCCGCCATCGTTGCCCCCTTATGCGATAAGTGTGGTGGCTACTCGATAGAAACACGCAAAGAGCGTATCCATGTAGCGTTGCGTTGTCTACTATTAGATGCACCATCAACTCCGACCTGAGCAGGTGATGCATGGCACCGCGACCCTGCGACTTGCGTCGACAGGAGTGCGTTCGATGAAATCCGTCTCATCTGGCCAGACCCCAAACGAGTTACATCGATTCACCGGGACGCCCTCCCACCCCCTCCTCTGGGCCGTTCGTTGCTCTGGCGAAGTCTTCCGTGTCACGGCGACGGGAAAAATCACCGAGTCGTCCCTTCCGAAGGGATGGCATGCCGAGGAGGTCACGGTTGCCGCGCAGGGTAGGACCTGGGTCATGGCACGAAACGAATGTCACGCGAGATGGGGAGTCTGGCTGCGCGTTGCTGGCGGGGCTTCCTGGAAGCTGGTGATCGAGTTGGAACAGCATGCTGCGATTGCTGCAGCAAGGTCAGGCGTATGGGTGCTGGCAGGACACCGGCTGGACTTGATTGGCGACGACGGTCGTATTCTGCAATCCAATGGTCTCGAATTCGACGCGGTTGGCGTCTGTGAAGGTCCCGATGAGTCGCTGTGGTTGTTGGGGGGCCTTGCACGCTTGGGGGGAAAGCCGATTCGGAGACGAGGCGCAGGGGCGACGTGTTGGCACGAGATGCCAGAACCCATCGCGGCGACACAAATTGCTTGCGCACCGGACGGATGCGCGTGGACGGTCAACTCGCGAGGAGACCTTTGGCGGCTTCACCCGGACGGCCCCGGTCACTTCGCCGAGTGCCGTCAATCGGCAAACTGCCGCAACTGCCTGAAATCGCCTCGCGCCGGCATGGTCATCCGCGTCTGTGTCGGAACCGACGGTCAGGTCTGGTGTTTGACCCCAAAAACGGTACCAGGAGGATATTGCATCGCCAGACTGGCGCCCGGAAGCCGCCGCATGACTGAACTTCCCGGCCAGGTTGGCGCGATCAGCATCGCCGCTGCCACCGGTTGGCCTGACGGCGAGTAAGTGTCCAAAGCAGCATATCGGCGTCGGGCCGATGTTCCGCACCAATGTCAGCCCGGAAGCAATTCAGCCGATGGCGCTCTAGTGAAGCGGACATGCGACCTGGTCGATTTTTGGCGGAGACGAGTTAATCCGCTTTGGGCGACCGCACGACGCGCATCATTGGTACGCGAGCGGCCGGTAAGTCCTTGAAAAGCCGACACCCGAATGTCAGATCCCCTTACGCGAAGAATGGCGCTTCCTCGCCGATAGCGGCCTCTCGCCACACCGCCAACCGCAAGCCCGGCGAATCATTCCCCTGCCCGCGCTCCCCGCCTCATATGCCCCTCGGCAACCGCACCGTAAAAACGGTTTCCGTCTGATCCGACCGCGCATCAATCCGGCCGCGATGCGCCTTGGCGATTTCGTTGGCGATAAACAACCCGAGCCCTAGACCGGCATCATCCCCCGTCCGTCGCGAACGATCAGCCTCCCCGCGCTCGAGCGGATCGAAAATACGGTCGAGCGTGCGCGGATCGATCGCCGGCCCGCTGTTGCCGACCTCGACGACCACGTCGGCGCCCGTCGTCGCGGCCACCACCCGCACCGGTGTATCGCGCGCACCGTACTTGACGGCATTGCTCACCAGATTGCTCAGCAACTGCTGCATGCGCTGGTCGTCCCACTCGCCCCGGAGATCCCCACGCATATCGACGGTGATTTCGCGATCCGGATGACCTGCCCGCAGCTCGTCCACCACATTGACGAGCACATGCGCGAGGTCGATAGGACCGGGAACGACGTTGATGCCCAGCCCGAGCTGGGTTCGATTGAAATCGCAGAGATCATCGAGAAGGCCCTGCATGCGACCACCGCTTCTGATCAGCCGAGCGGCGGCCTCCGATACCTCCTCACCCGCATTGAGCGCGGCAAGATACGACGCCGTGAGCTGGATCGTCTGCAGCGGCGTGCGCATGTCATGGCTCAGCATGCCGAGAAACAAGTTACGAGCCTGTTCGACCTGTTCGGTAAAAAACGAGACGGATTCCGCCAGCGCCTGATCGATCGCTTCGTTGAAGCGAATCATGTCGTCCATGTCGACCGGGCCCGGCTGACACGCGTCGATCCACAGGCGCAGCACGCTGGCACGCAGCGCCCGATACTCGGCCGCCAACTGGTTGATGTTGAAACCCCGCTGGGCGCGCAAAACGGCATGCGTCTGCGCGGCCGTCTCGCTGGCGTTCGCCGGCTCGGGTGCGCGCCCCAGCGATTTTTCGTGTTGCGCTTTCCTCGTCTGCGGGGTCGCGATGTCCTTGGCGACGGCGATCAGGATCTCGCGCGCGTGGTCGCGTAGTCCGTGCGAGGTCATGTGCCTCGCGGCCGGTAACAGCGTGGCAGCAAACGCTTCCCACTGCACCAGGATCGGTTCCATGTTCCGTACGATGAAATCGGAAAGACGCATGTCGCCCCTCACAACGGAATGAACGGTGGACGCTTCTGTCGAACCGCAAGATATCACGTGAATGACGGCGAGGCCCGAAGCGGGCTTCGATTCGCACGCCCGTCACGTCGGGCGGCCACTATCGTCGATAATCGATCCGCGTCATTCCGGTTCCGCAGGGCGCCACACCTTTCAATTGCCGCGACGCCGGCAGCACGAACCTTGCTTCGCGCCCGTTCGACCTCCATCCGACGGTGGGATCGGCCGCCTCTTCCTGTCACGGCCGGCCGCCGGCACGAGATTGCACATGCCCAGGAAAAAATCCAGCCTCTGGTTGCGACATCTTGAACTGTTTTCCGCGGCGGCCGGCGCACGTCCGAAGAAGCGCGCCGGCAAGCCGCGGCCGGCCGCCAAAAAACCCGCCACCAAGCTCACTCAACGGCCCGCCAAGCCGGCCGCCCCCGCCCGCGCCGCCAAACGGACGGGTATCGCACGCGCGCCGTCGGCCCGGCCGCCCGGCACCTGGCTCCGCTCGTTTCATTCGGCCGGCCCGAGCGCCGGCCGGCTCGTGAACCATCTGGCGTACGCGTTGTATCTTCCCGCGGCACCGGCCGCAACCGCGGGCATGCCGGCCGTCGTCATGCTGCATGGCTGCAAGCAAACCGCCGAATCGTTCGCCGCGGGCACGCGCATCTGCCGTCTCGCGGAGCGCTCGGGGTTCGCCGTGCTGTTCCCCGAGCAGGCCAAGACGGCCCATGCGCACCGTTGCTGGCACTGGCATGGCGACGCGACCCAGTCGGAAGCCGCGTCCGTCGCGTCGCTGGTCGACGCCATCGCGCAGCGCCACGGCTTCGATCGCGACCGGATCTACGTGGCCGGCCTATCCGCCGGCGCGGGGCTCGCCGCGGCGCTGGCGCTCCGGTATCCCGACCGCTTCGCGGCCATCGGCCTGCACTCCGGGCCGGCCATCGCGCCGCCGTCGTCGACGATGGCCGCGATGAGCCTGATGCGTCGCGGCCTCCGCGACGATCCGATTCACGCGCTCGACGCGTGCGCCGACGTCGCGTCCTATCCCGGCATGCCGGCCTTGGTCATCCATGGTCGGCTCGATACGGTCGTGACCGACCGGAACGCGACGCAGCTCGGCATCGCGTTCGCGCGGCTCAACCGGCTCGTCGACGAACACGGTGCGATCCGCGTCGGCGAACAACGCAGCTACGCGCACGACGATGCAGACTACGTCGACTATTTGAAGGGTGGACGGCTGGTCGTCAGGGTGTGCATCGTCCGCGGGCTGCCGCATGCATGGAGCGGCGGCGATCCGGGCGAGCCGTTCCATTCCGCCACCGGCCCGGACGCGACCGCGATGTTCTGGCATTTCTTTCGTCGTCAGCGCCGCAAGCGACTGGCGTGACGCGCGACGCTCGCGCCCGTCGCCATCGCGTCGTCATGCCCGTTGCTCCAACGCCGCCGCGTTCGCACGATCGCCGGCACGCCGAACCGGCAACCGTATCCGGAAGGTCGTGCCGCGTCCCGGCTCGCTGGTCACGTCGATGGTGCCGCGATGACGCTCGACGATGCCGTGCGATACCGACAGCCCGAGCCCCGTGCCCTGCCCGACCGGTTTCGTGGTGAAGAACGGATCGAAGATCCGCCGGACGACGTCGGGCGTCATGCCGGCGCCGGTGTCGCTGATCGCGATCGATACCTGGTCGCCGTCGCTCGACGTACGGATCGTGATCACGCCGCGCTCCGGAATCGCCTGCGCCGCGTTGACCAGCAGGTTCATGAACACCTGGTTCAACTGCGACGGCAAGCATTCGACGTGCGGGACGTCGCCGTAATCGCGCACGATGTCGGCCTTGTACTTGAGCTCGTTGTGGACGACGTTGAGCGTGCTCTCGAGGCCCGCATGCAGATCGACCACGCTCCATTCGTCGCTGGCCGGGCGCGAGAAATCGCGCAAATCCTGCACGATGCGCCGCACGCGCAGCGCGCCGTCGATCGATTCGTCGATCAGCATCGCGATCTCGTCGCGGACGTAGTCGAGATCCGCGACACGGTGCACGGCCGTCAGCGCGTCACGGGTGGCCGGATCGAGCTGCGGCAGCGTGGCCTCATGCGCCGCGACCACGTCGAGCAGGCTGCGCACCCACGTCTTCAGCGTATTGAGGTTCGCGCTGACGAAGCCGATCGGATTGTTGATCTCGTGCGCGACACCGGCCGCGAGCTGCCCGATCGACGCGAGCTTTTCCGACTGCAGCAATTGCTCGTGCGTTTCCTCGAGCGCATGCAGCAGGCGCCGCTGTTCGTCCTTCTCCTGTTCGAGCAGCGCGTGCGCGGCCTTGCGTTCGTCGATCTCGGTCGCCATGTTCTCGCGCGTACGTTGCAGCATCTGCGTCGTCTGCTCGTAGCGATGCAGTGCGCGTTCAAGTTCGCCGGTTCGCAACCGCACGAGTCGCTCCAGCGTGTCGGTCATCCCGCGCAGGAACGTTGTGCGCGCATCGAAACGGCACACCAGCAGCGTGACGACCAGCGTCGCCATCGTGAACAACGCGACCGTCGTCGCGAGCCACGGTGCGTCGACGTCGTTCGCGGCGCCGCACCGCGCATCCGGCGCGAAATGCGCGGCCGCCATCGCCGTGTAGTGCATGCCGGTAATCGCCATGCCCATGATGACGGCCGCGCCGATGCGCTGCGCGGTCGCGTAGCGTGCCTGCTGCATGCGCAACGCCTGCGCGATCCACAGCGCGGCCGTCGACGCGATCACCGCGATGCCGATCGACGCGGCGAACAGCAACGCATCGTAGCGAATGCCGGGCTGCATGTGCATCGCGGCCATCCCGGTGTAATGCATGCCGGCGATCCCGCCGCCCATCAGCACGCCGCCCGCGCACAGCCGCCGCCAGCCCAGCCGTGCGCGCGTGACGACGTTCAGCGCGAAATACGACACCAGCACCGCGATCGCCAGCGAGGCGCCGGTTTCCTGCCATGCATAGCCGAGCGGCACCGGCAACGAAAACGCGAGCATGCCGACGAAATGCATCGACCAGATGCCGGTGCCCATCGCCGCCGCGCCACCGCCCAGCCACGCGCGCTTGAGCTTCGGATTGTCGAGCAGCGAAATGAACGCGGCGAGGTCGAGCGTCGTATAGGAGGCCAGCGTCGCGATCGCGAGCGACAGCAGGACGAGCGGAACGTTGTAGATGCCATGCATGATCGGACGCCCGGAACGGGTTGATTGCATCGCCGCGGTGCGGGCGCTCGCGCGCACCGCGGCCATCAGGCCGCCGTTCGACGTCAGGCAGGCGGCGCGCCTGGGTGGGGGGCGTGCGCGTGCCCCGCCGGACGGGCCAGCACGAGAATGTCGAACGGCGTGCCCTCCCGCGTTTCGAAGCGGCGCACGAGTTCGATCTGGTGCGCGGACATCACGCTGCCCTTCGTCATCAACAACACGCCGCGATGCGTGCGCAGATCGTCGGCGAGTTCCATTCCTTCGCGCAGTTGAGCCGACTGGATTTCCGCGACGGACGCCGCGATGCCGAGGCTCGCCGGATCCCGCATCAACTCGACGAAGCGTGCGACCAGTTGCGGGTCGTAACGCACGCCTGCTTGCGAGTGCAACACGTCGATCGCCTGCTCGATCGAATGCGGCGCCCCGATTTCGCCGTGGCGCAGCCCTTCGAAATCGCGCGCGATCGCGACGATCCGCGACCCGACCGGGATCGCGTCGCCGACCAGCCCATCCGGCGTGCCGCGGCCGTTGAAGCGCTCGTACTGGTGCAGCACGATCGACGCGACCTTGTGCAACTGGGCGACCGGCGTCAGCACCATCTGCGCGCGCAGCGGATGCTCCTGGAACACCCGGTGCTCGTCCGTCGTCATCCGCGTGAGCGGCTTGTGCAGCAATTCGTCCGGCAGCGACAGCTTGCCGATGCCGTGCAACAGCCCCGCGAAATAGACGTCCTGCGCATGCAGTTCGCTCATCCCGTCGGCGAGCGCGAGCCGGCGCGCGATCTCGCCGACGCGCATCGCATGCCCGCTCGCGGCCCCGCAGCGCAGCTCGATCATGCTTGCGCACACCTGAACCATCGCCGTGAAGCTGCTTTTCAGGTCCCGCTGCGCCGCTTCGAGGAACATCACCGTCTGGCCGAGCTCCTCGGTTCGCGCGCGAACCTGCGTTTCGAGATCCGTGTTGAAACGGCGCAGCGCTTCGTTCTGCGCTTCCGTCAGCGCCGCCAGCCGGGCCGCTTCGCCGCGCAAACGGCGCTGCTCCAGCGCGTGCTCGATCGTCAGCAGCAGGTCGTGATCGTCCCACGGCTTGTTCAGGTAGCGATACACGCCGCCTTCGTTGACGGCCTGCATGACCGACGCGATCTCCGCATAACCGGTCAGCAGAATGCGCATCGTGTCCGGGTACAGCGCCCGCGCGCGCGCCAGGAATTCCGCGCCGCTCATGCGCGGCATCCGCATGTCGGACACGATCAGGT
Source organism: Burkholderia sp. CpTa8-5 (assembly GCF_017815045.1). Classification (NCBI taxonomy): domain Bacteria; kingdom Pseudomonadati; phylum Pseudomonadota; class Betaproteobacteria; order Burkholderiales; family Burkholderiaceae; genus Burkholderia; species Burkholderia sp. CpTa8-5. Next base: position 267,160 of record NZ_JAGIQD010000001.1, on the reverse strand, counting down.
CGATTTCCGTCGACGCCAGGATCTCGAGCGCGGCCTCGCCGCTGTCGGCGGTCACGATGTCGTAGCCGGTGGGCCGGAACACGCGCCTGAGCGCGGACAGCACGTTCGGTTCGTCGTCGACCAGCAGGATCGACGGTACGCGCGCCGCGTCGCCGGATGCCGCGGCGGTGTCGGACGTTTCGGGCGGCACGGCATTCACGCCGTTTGTTGCAGATGTCGTCATAATCGGCCTCGGATCCATTATTTACGCCCTCTCTGCAACATCGGCCGGTGCCGCGTTTTCCACATTGGTGAAAACGCTAATGCGTGCGTGTCGATTTCGACCGGAATGCATCACGCGAGTGCTACGTCGTTGCCGCGCCCGGTTCGCGGCGGTAGGTGATGTCCCATTCCGCTTCGTCGGTTCGCACGAAGCCGTGCCGTTCGTAGAAGCGGTTCGAATCGCTGCCGCGCAAAGCGCCGACGCGAACGGTCATTCGATGTTCGTCGGCGTCGGCCAGGATCGCGCGCAGCACGGCGGCGCCGATGCCTTTGCGCTGATGCGCGGGCACGGGCCACCGGACATCGAGGACGCGTGATCGCTTCAGCGCGCCTCGATGCCTTGCGCTTGCATGAACTGACTCCGGACATCTTCGCTCAACACGGACTTCGGCGGCACACCTCTCGTCGATCGGCGAGCGCGAAGCAAGCGAGCCGATGCGATCGGCTCAAGGAATAAAAAACGCTGGCCAGTAAGCTGGCCAGCAAAAGGTTCTGGCGATCCGAGGTTGAGTGTGCCAGAACCGCATACATTGACCGGCGTACGTGTACAAACGGACGGAGACGGCAAACGACCTGCCCCAAAGATCGGGACGCCCGGCCCGACCCCGCGCAACAATCTGTGATCGCAGTTTAGGCCAAGCTCACGGATGCTGCCACGCGAGCGTTCACGCCCGCAAGCTCGAACGCATCGTCGGCATTCGGCCCTTCCCATGTCGCGATCATCGCATCGGTCGGCAGATAGTCGGGATCGGCCGACGCGACGCCGGCCCACAGTCCTTGAGACACCTGTCTGCCATGGAGATAAAAGTGCAGCTCCCGGCCAGCGCGCTCGCAAGTACACCGGATTCTCTCCACCGATTGGCCCAGCCCTCTGATCTGTGCGACCTGGTTGCGATCCAGCTCGAACATGGCGCTCACCACCCCGTCGCAATCGACAATGCCGATCATGTTGCTGTCATCGGTGAATGTCCACGACGGATGCGGCGTGCCCAAACGCAGCATGAAAAAATCTGCGGATTCTGAACCAATCATCATGTTTCTCCTGCAACGATACGCCGTTCTACTAACTGTAACTCGATAAAGACACGCGCTCATCCAATGCCCTATCCTCGCCGTGCCTGGATGCGCGAGTGGCGGTACGCCAGCGCGTTGCAACAGGCGGGCGCAACATGGAAACGCGCACCGCCCGTCGCTTCCGGAGCCCCTACACGCTTGCCCGGCCCGCCACGGTTTCCGCGGCCGTACTCTCCGAACCGGAAAGCTTCACCGCCACGGCCGCGGCCGCCGTGCTCCCGTAGACGTTGAGCGCGGTTCTTCCCATGTCGAAAAACGCGTCGACGCCCAACAGCAGCAGCACCGCATCGGCCGGCAATCCGATCGACGTGAGAACGATGGTGATCGCGACGATCGCGCCGGACGGCACGTTGGCTGCTCCGTCGATGGTGACGATCGTCAAGATCAGAATCGTGATCACCAGCGGCCAGGACCAGACGAGGTGATAGGCGTCGGCCAGATACCCGACCGCGAGGGCCGTGTAGAGCACCGCGCCGTCGCGATTGAAAATATAGGCGAGCGGCAAGATCGTGGACGCCACGCCATAGGGCACGCCCAGTTCAACCAGCTTCTTCAGGTGCAACGGATAGGTAATTTCGGACGAACGCGTCGTGAACCCCAGGATCAGCGGCTCCTTCACCTTCCTGAGCACGGCGAGCGGCGACTGACCGGCGACGCGAATGACGATGGTCAGCACGACCGCCAGAATCGCCATGCCGAGATAGGCCACGCCCAGCAGCTCGATGAGCGAGTGCGCGCCCGTGAAGCCCTTGGCTGCCAACAACTGCGCGATCGCGGCGAAGATCGCGAGCGGCGACCATGCGATCACCCACTGGATCATCTTGAACAGCCCCGACAGCAGCGCCTCGAAAACGGCAATCGCAGGCTCGGCCCGCTCCGGGGCGGCCGACAATGCGGCGCCGAAAATGACGCCGAAAACGAGCACCGGGAGCGAATTCCCCGCAGCAAGCGCAGCGACGATGTTGGCGGGGATCAAATCGACGAGGAATTTCGTCCAGTCGATGCTGGAAGCAAGCGCGGCGGGCATCGATCCGGAGTGAGTCAGGCTCGCGCCGAGACCCGGTCGAAATGCAAAGTTGAGCAGCAGGCCGCACGATGCAGCCAGGCCCGTCATCAAAATGAAGAAGGCGATACTGGACAGGGCGACCTTGCCAAGCCGCTCGCGAAGCCGGCCCGCACGGAAGACCCCGACCGTGACCGACAGGAAGATCAACGGCATGACGACCATCTTGATCGCGTGGCCGAATATCGTGCCGAGAAAGCCCAGCTTCGCGGCGAAGCCCGGCGCAAACACGCCGCAAGCGACGCCCAGCACCAGTCCGCCAAACATTTGCATCGGGAGGGAAAGCCCTTTATTTTTCGTGTTCATGCCGTGCCTTTAGCAGTTTTATCCGTGCCGGCGTGCCGTCAACGATGTGATTCCACATATGCTGACGCGCAAGCTCGCCGTCGTTCGCTTCGATTGCGTGAAAGATGTGCAGGTGCTCGATCGTGCCGCGCCGAACGGTTTCCGCGTCGCCACGCGGGAGTTCGTTCAGGGCCAGGGTCTGGGCCCGCAATAAACCATACGCCGACGAGATCCGGACGTTCCGTGCGGCAGCAAACAACTCTTGATGAAACACCCAACCGATACGTTGCTCGAGCATGATGTCCGCGACGTCCCGGTCGATCAGTTCCCGCATTTTTGCCGCGGCCTCGCGAAGGCCTGCCGTTACGCCGGACTTCGCTGCGAGAAACGCTGCGGTACTCTCGAGGGCCAGCCGCATTTCAAAAATTTCGCGAAGATCGCTGGTCGTCGGCGACGCGACATAGGTGCCGCTCTTTTCGATCACGACGACCAGCCCTTCGGATTCGAGCAAATGCAATGCGCTGCGCACCGGCATCTGGCCGAAACCCAGTTCGTCCGACAGGCCTCGGTGAGATACTTTCTGCCCAGGCGCAAGACGGCCGTCAAAGATCCGCGATCGGATCTCGTCGTAGGCCAGTTCTGCATCTGTCGATACTTTCAACGTCATCTGTGATCGCAGTTAGCGTATGATTCAAAAAACAAAACAGGTAGGAAATTACCCTTACTCGCCATGCCCGGCAACTGCTAATTTTGCGAGTGGGTATGTCGAAAGAGAATTGGAAGAAAATCCGCGTTACGAAGAGAGCCGATAATTATATGATTTCACAAGATGTGCGCTTTACCATCTGTGCCGTCCGTGCGGAAGAAACCTATCCCCTCAGGGCCGCCATCCTGATGGCGGGAGATGAAGAGGGAAGCGCGCTACACGGAGATCACGCCCCAACGACGATGCACTTTGCCGTTCGTGACAACGACAGGATCGTTGCGGTGGCATCGGTGTGTAAAGAAGCACAATCCGGCGCTTTGAACACTGAAATGTGGCGCCTTCGCGGCATGGCCGTCGATCCGTCGGTACGCGGCCTGGGATTCGGACGCCTGCTGGTCAATCTGTCCATTCGCCATGTGCGCGAACAGCGCGGCGTGCTGCTCTGGTGCACGGCGCGCGAATCGGCATACCCGTTCTATGAAATGCTCGGCTTTGAGCGGGACCCGATACCGATTTCAATGCATGGCCGCGACGACATGAAATTCTATTTAATGCAACGCCGGATCGAATACTGAGTTTCGTCCGAGATTGACGTTCGATTGGAATCGGACGCCGAGGTCAGGCGCTGGCTGCCGACCCGGAAAACCGGTTCGTCCGGCGTCCGCATGAGCCGGTTCGCCCGCGTAAAACTATCCGCCGCTCAGCGACACGCGGAAAACCCGCTTGCGGCCAATCGCACCGACATTCAACAATCGCCTTCTCTGTTTCGATTATTGCAACCCGGGAATAAATAGAACGATTACAACCGGGACTGCATGATCGTTGCCCGTCGTGCCAGCCCTTCAAGCCGATTATTCCCTCCCCCACCCCACCTGAATTCGCTTGCCGTGGTCGAGATCGTCAGCGCGATGGCGCGGATCTCGATAACACGTCGCCTTCGTGCCGGTTCTTATAGGGGAAATCCCGTAAGGCGCCCGACGATCAGACGAGATTAACTTATATCAAACAAATTTTGACCGGCATTTATGTTCCTGATATGGTCCTTCCACTTGCAAAGTGCGGCCAGGCCGTATCGGCGCCCGTCGCCGGCGGCTGAACCGGACGCCTGGCCAGTCCGCAAGGACGACCGATGCGACAACCGAGCAAGGGAAATTGTAAGGATCACGAAGTGAGCCGATCCGGCATGACGATGTGGCGAACATGACGCCGGCCGTCGCGACCGAAACGACGCGCAGGCCATGCGCCGCCCGCTGCATCCGGATACGACGAAAGCCGTTTCACCCCATCCCGAAACTACTCCTGACAGTGAAATGCAGATGAAAAACAAAAAAATCAACATCAGCGTTATCGCTGTTGCCGCCTTCGCAGCATCGTCGGCAGCAATGGCACAGTCGTCGATCACCCTGTACGGCATGCTCGATGCAGGTATCGGTTACACGTCGAACATCAATGGCCACAGTCGGTACGGCCTCGATGGCGGCGCCTCGGGTTCGAACAAGTGGGGCCTCAGAGGCCAGGAGGATCTCGGCGGCGGCCTGCAGGCGGTATTCAAGATCGAGAATGGTTTCAACATCGGGACGGGCGGCATCGGCGGCCAGGGGCCGATCGGTAACACGCGTTCGCTGTTCAACCGCCAGGCGTACGTGGGCCTCGCGTCCAATCAGTACGGCGCGTTGCGCATGGGGCGCCAGCTCGACGCCGTGACGGAAATGGTTCAGGTCCTGACGGGCGACGCCATTTCGGCGTCGACCTTCTCGACGCCGGGCGACGTCGACAACAACGACAACACGACGAACCAGAACAACGCGGTGAAGTACATTTCGCCGATCATCCACGGCTTCCAGGCCGAAGCCGCGTACTCGTTCGGCGGCGTGGCCGGTGCAACGGGTTCGGGGCAATCGTGGTCGGCGGCCGCGACCTACGCTCAAGGTGGCCTGACGGTCGCCGGCGGCTACTTCCGTGCGGCCAACCAGGGCGAGAACGGATGGGTGAACGCAACCGCACAACCGAGTTTCGGCGGCGCGCTCGGCTATCCGAGTTCGGGCTACAACGGCGGCAATGCGTTCAAGAGCGCGGGCATCGCGCAAGTCGCCGCGCAATACGAGGTCGGTCCGTACACGGCCGGGCTGCGCTACTCGAACGCCCAGTACAAGGGCAACGATGGCCAGCCGTCAATCCACTTCAACGTGCTCGGTGCGCTGCTGCAGTACCGCGTCACGCCGGCGCTGTCGCTGGCGACCGGCTACACGTATGTCTACGGTTCCGCAGCCACGCCCACGCAAGCGGCCGAGGGTCGCACGATGGCCTCGATCAACCAGGTGTCGCTGGGTGCGACGTACTCGCTGTCGAAGAGTACCGCGCTGTATGCGATGGGCGCCTACGTGCATGCGAAGGGTGCGCAGGCTTCCGCTGCCGACTTCGGCAACACGTCGTCGGGCGGCAACCAGGTTCAGGTCAACATCGGCATGTTCCACGGCTTCTGATCGCCGACTCGCGACACCGGAGCAGTGGCGGCATGGCTCCGGTGTCGTACCTCGCCCGGCCTGATCGGCGAACCTAGCCGCCCTCCTGACTCGCCATGCCTTCCATCCACGCCTCGAACGCGGACACGGCCGCATCGTCGGCGCGATCGGCGTTCGTCACCAGCATGTAGTCGTCGGCACGCCAGACGGGCGATGCGATGGGACACACGAGGCGCCCTTCGGCAAGATCGCGCCCGATCAGCGGCAGCGATGCCAACGCCACGCCGAGTCCCTCGATCGCCGCGCCCAGCTGAAGATTCACGTGATCGAATTCGACGTGGCGCGCGGCGCGCAGATCGGGCGCACCCGCTTCCTTCAACCAGTGCGACCACGCGGAACGCGTCGTGGCCGAATGCAGCAGCGTGTGATGACGCAGGTCGGTCACGCTCTGTATCGGATGCTGGCGCAGCAAGGCGGGATTGCAAGCCGGCACGCGCGGGTCGGGCATCAACGAACGCGAGACGACGCCCGCGCCTTGCTCGGGACCGGAGCGAACGCCGATATCGAACGCATCGGCGACATAGCGCAGCTTGCGCGACGTCGTCGACACCCTGACGTCGATGTCGGGGTACCGCGCATGGAAATCGGCGAGCCGCGGCAGCAGCCAGCACAGCGCAAAGCTCATCGGCACGTTCACCCGCACGACGCCCGATATCCGGTGCGCGAACGGATTGTGGCGCAGCCGCACCACCGCGGTGCCGAGGCGCTCGAACGCGTGGCTGACGTCGCTCAGCAACGCGGCCCCTTCGTCGGTGAGCACGACGCCACGCGGACGACGATCGAACAACGGCAGGCCGAACCAGTCCTCCAGCAACCGGATCTGTTTTCCGACAGCCCAATGGGTGACGTGCAGTTCCGCCGCGGCGCCGGCGAAGCTGCCGTGCCGCGCAACCGCATCGAAAGCGCGCAGCGCATTGAGCGGGGGGAGTTCGTCCCGGTGCGTCGAAGCACCTCGGCTTTCGTCCATGACGTGACTTTTTCTCTCTGTTGACGGGATTTTAGCTCAATTGAAATGCCTGACATCCCGGTCATAAAATTGCCACGTCGAGCCTGAAAACCACACCGCGAGCGCCTTCCATGCATCGCTCGTACGGAGAGAATGACAATGCGCTTGCCCGTTTTTTCCCCGCCCGTCGCGCGAGAGACTGCACCGTCGAGGCCGCGCGTGCTGTGGCTCTCCTGCGTTGCGCACGCCATACACGACGGCTATACGGACATGATCTACGCGCTGCTACCCGTGTGGCAGTCGGAATTCGGGCTCGACTTCGCGGCCCTGGCTATCCTGCGCGGCGTCTATGCGGGCACGATGGCAACGCTGCAGTTGTCCGCGGGGCGTGTCGCGCAACGTCTGGGCAGCGGCGCGACGCTCGCAATCGGTACGCTGCTCGCCGCGCTCGGCTATGCGATCGCGGGCATGTCCGGCGGCCTGCTCGGGCTGGGCGTCGCGCTCGCGATCTCGGGCGTCGGCTCCAGCACGCAGCATCCGATCGCGTCGGGCGCCGTCTCCCGCGTCTATGGGCGCGACGCGAGAGGTCCGCTGAGCATCTACAACTTTTCCGGCGATCTGGGGAAATCCGCGCTGCCGGCCGCCATTTCGCTGCTCGTCACCATGATGCCGTGGCGTCATGCGCTATGGATCGTCGCCGGGCTGGGCTGCGTCGTGGCCGCCGGCATCGCGCTGTGGTTTCCCGCCGTGCCGCGCGCCGCCGCGCAGACGACGGCAAAAGAGCAAGCGCACGCTCGACGCAGTGGCACAGGGAGAGGCGGATTCTCCGCGCTGTTTTCCATCGGCGTGCTCGATACGGCCGTACGCATGGGACTGCTTACCTTCCTGCCTTTCCTGCTGAAGGCAAAGGGCGTTTCTCCGCAACTGCTGGGAACGGCGCTTGCACTCGTTTTCATTGGCGGTGCGGCCGGCAAATTCATGTGCGGCTGGCTCGGCGCGCGGATGGGGACGGTGAGGACGGTGCTGCTCACCGAGGGCGGTACGGCCGCGTGCATCGTCGCGGTGATCTATCTTCCGTTGACGCTTACCATGGTGCTGCTGCCGATCCTGGGCATGATGCTCAACGGCACGTCGTCGGTGCTGTACGGAACCGTCCCGGAGATGTCCGCGCCCGAGCGCACCGAGCGCGCATTCGCGATTTTCTATACCGGGACGATCGCATCAGGCGCGTTATCGCCCGTCCTCTACGGTTTCCTCGGCGACCGGATCGGTGTGCACGGCGCCACGTATGCGACCGCGTTGACCGCGCTGGCGATTTTTCCGCTCGCTCTCGCACTGCGCTCGCATCTGACAGACCACTCACAGGATGAACGCCATGACGAAGCCTGACTATCCGCGCGTCGCTCTCGTCGGTCCCGGTGCAATCGGAACGACCGTCGCCGCGGCCCTTCACGAAGCCGGCCGCACGCCAGTGATCTGCGGCCGCTCGGCGCACGAGCAGTTGACGTTGCGCTTCGACGGCGGCGAGATCGTCGTGCCCGGGCCCGTGCTGACCGATCCGCAAGCCGTCAATCAAAGGTTCGACCTCGTATTCGTTGCGGTCAAGTCGACGCAGATACCGAGTGCGGCACCGTGGGTCTCCGCGCTATGCGATACGAATACCGTCGTCTGCGTGCTGCAAAACGGCGTCGAGCAGAAAGCCGCCTTCGCGCCGTATGCGGCCGGCGCCACGATCGTGCCGTCGATCGTCTGGTTTCCCGCGCAACGCGAATCGGGCACGTCGGTGTGGCTGCGCGGCAAGCCTCGGCTCACGCTGCCCGATACGCCCGCGAGCGACGTGGTGGTTTCGGCTTTGCGCGGCACGCGATGCTCGCCCGAGGTGGCGGAGGATTTCATCTCGCTCGCGTGGCGCAAGCTGTTGCAGAACGCGGTGGCGGGGCTGATGGTACTGACCGGTCGCCGCGCCGGCATGTTCGCGCGAAGCGACATCACCGACCTGTCGCTCGCGTACTTGCGGGAATGTCTCGAGGTCGCGCGTGCGGAGGGGGCGAAGCTCGGCGATGAAGTGCCGCAGGAGATCGTCGATGGATTCCACGGCTTTCCGCCCGATTTGGGAACGTCGATTCTTGCCGACCGGCAAGGCAACCGTCCGCTCGAATGGGACTGCCGGAATGGCGTCGTGCAGCGATACGGACGCACGCACGGCATTCCGACGCCGATCAGCGATCTGGTCGTGCCGCTTCTCGCGGCCGCGAGCGATGGTCCGGGCTAATGCCTCGCCCAGAGCGGGGAACGGGCGATCCAGCCGAGCCGCCCGAATCCGCGCTGGACACGACGTCGATGGCACATGCCACCGCGGCGCTGCTAACGTCTGACAAAAGAGCCGGCTCCCGCCTCCGCAGGAAGCAATCGCCCCTCGCCACCCCCGGCGCGCGCCGCTGCGACATCAATCCCGGAAAAAACTGACCGACCTAACAAATACTTACCGTTCGTTTCAAATATGCCCAGATAGTGAGCTACGGCCGGGCTATTCTTCCGTCACCCACAATAACGATCCCACTGGGGGTGACATATGAACAACATGATCAAGAGCGCCCTGTGCGCTGCCTTCGTACCATTCATTCTCGCCGGTTGCGGCGGCGGCGACGACGGTGGCGGCACGCAAACCGGTACGCTGCACGTCGCGATGACGGATGCGCCATCGTGCGGCTTCGACCACGTGTACGTCACCGTCTCGCAAGTCCGCGTCAACGCCAACGCGAACGCCAATGACAACGACGCCGGCTGGTCGACCGTGTCCCTCGCGACGCCGCAGAAGATCGACCTGCTGTCGCTGACCAACGGCGTGCTCGCCGATCTCGGCCAGACCGCGCTGCCGGCCGGCCAGTATCAGCAAGTCCGGCTCGTGCTCGCGCAGAACCAAGGCAACACCCTCGCCAACTCGGTCGTCCCGACCGGCGGCACCGAACAGGCGCTCGCCACGCCGAGCGCGACGCAAAGCGGTTACAAGATCATCCAGCCGTTCACGGTCCAGCCCAACACCCTCGTCGATCTCGTGCTCGACTTCAACGCATGCAAGTCGATCGTCCAGCGCGGCAACGGCTCGTACGCGCTGAAACCCGTCGTCACCGCGATCCCGACCGTCGTGAGCGGCGCGATCTCCGGTTACGTCGCCTCCGCCGAAGCCGGCGCGACCGTCTATGCCGAACAAGGCGGCAAGGTCGTCCGCGGCACGGTGGCCGACAGCTCCGGGAAGTTCGTGCTGTCGCCGCTGATCCAGAGCTCGACGCAGGGCAACTACGATGTCGTGATCGTGCAGAACAACTTCGCGTCGGGCATCGTCCGCTCGGTTCCGGTGGTCGTGAACGCGACCACGGCGGTGTCGGCGTCCGCCGCACCGATCACGCTGCCGGCCTCGACGATGAGCACCGTCAGCGGTACGGTCACCGCAAGCGCGAACGCCTTCGTGCGCGCGCTGCAGACGATCGACGCGCACGCCTACGAGATCACGTCGATCAACGCGAACATGGACACCGGCGCCTATGCGCTGTCCGTGCCTGTGGCTGCACCGATCGTCGGCACCTACTCGGGCTCGCTGCCGGTCACGCTGGCCGCGGCGCCGGCCGCCGCAGGCCAATACACGATCGAGGCCGACGCGACATCGGGCGCGACCCAGTCGGCCAACGTGAACGCAACGACCAGTCAGTCCAACGTCAACTTCAGTTTCTGACGCGCTGACCGCATCATCGAAAGGGCCGAACGGCCCTTTCCTACCAACGGGAGAACGAAGTGAAAAAAGGGGTGATCGCAGTGCTCGCAGCGGCGAGCATGGTGGGCGCGCTCAGCGGGTGCGTCGCCTATGTTCCGGGCCCACCGGTCGTGGTCGCGCCGCAAGGCGGGCCGGGGAATGGATTCTGTCCGCCGGGACAGGCCAAGAAAGGCAACTGTTGACGAAATGCCCGCGCATCGCGGGCATTTTTTCATCCGTCGAATCCGCCATTTCCCGCGTCGTCACTCCGCCATCTTCGGCGGCCATGCATGGCCTTCGGCCTGACAATGCCTACACCACGCGTAAAGCGCGTCGTACATGACCAGACCATGCTCGAGCATGTCGTGATCGTCGGCAAACATGTCCGACAGTCCGAGCGAAATCGCATAAAGGCCGCTCGACTGCGGCGTCAGGTCGAGCCGCGACGTATCCGCGCCGCGAATGATGCGGGCCATGTGCTGCAACGCCCGATCGTCGGTCAGACCATACTTGTCGAGAAACGCGTCGAAGCTGCATTGCTCGCCGACGTGCGTCAACTCCACGCCCGGAATGTCGTACGGAATCGCCCCGGTCTCGTCGGCGATCCGCAGCACGTCGCCCGGCGGGACGTACAGAAATTCGGGCGTCTCGTCGATAAAACGGGCAATGAGCCAGGGGCACGCCACCCGGTCGATTTTCGGACGTTGTCGCGTAATCCATTGCATGGCGGCCTCCACGATCAGTGATGCAACAGCGGGTACACGATCAGGCCGATCACGGCGGCCCCGCCCACGACCACCGGCTCCGACAGCTTCCTGAACCTGACCAGCAGCACGATCGTCGCGAGCGCCATCAACGCGGTGGGCACGTCGACGATCGAACGCCGGGCCAGCACGATCACCGATCCCGTGATCGCGCCGACGGCCGCGGCCGTCACGCCGTCGACGAATGCCAGGATCGCCGGCAGCCTGCCGTACTTCTTGAAGTACGGCGCCGGCAACACCGTGAACAGATAGCACGGCAGGAACGTGCCGGCTGCCGCCACGCACGCGCCCGGCAGCCCCGCCACCAGATAGCCGATGAAGCCGACCGTGATGACGACCGGGCCCGGCGTGATCATCGCGACCGCCACGGCGTCGACGAACTGCTTCTCGTTGAGCCAATGGTGCTCGGTGACCACGCCGCCATAGAGGAACGGCACGATCGCGAGCCCCGAGCCGAACACGAACGCGCCCGCCTTCGCGAAGAAGACGGCGAGTTGCGCGAGCTGCGGCCAGTCGACGATACCGAGCCATGCGCCGGTGGCGGACACGGGCAACGCCACGGCCGCATTGACGCGCCGCTGGCGCAACCACCTCGGCGGCGCGCGCGTGAACCAGACGAGCACGCCGGCCGCGAGAAACAGCCACGCCACTTCGGATTCCGTGATCACCGTCACGGCGACCAGCGCGAGATAGATCGCCCAAAGGAGCTTGTCGCGACCGACGCTTTTCGCGGTCAGCTTGCGTGCGCTGATCGCGATGATGCCGATCACCGCCGCGCCGACGCCGTAGAACACCGACTGCATCCACGTGAGGCCGCCGAAGCGCGTGTACGCGTAGCCGAGCAGCACCACCATCAGAAACGACGGCAGCACGAACGCGATCCCGACCATCGTGGCGCCGACGATCCGGTAGTGCACGTAGCCGAGATAGATCGCCAGTTGCGCGGCAAGCGGGCCGGGAGCCAGCTGCGCGAGCGCCAGGCCTTCCTTGTAGTCCGCGTCCGCGATCCAGCGGCGCGTGTCCACGAGGTCCCGATGCATGTAGCCGGCCAGCGCGACGGGCCCGCCGAAACCCGTCGCGCCGAGCCACGCGAAGTACAGGATCAGTTGCCCCAGCGTATAGGCCGGACGGTCGCGATGTGTATTCATGTCGAGGCGGGCAGCGAGGTCAGGGTTTGCGGTTGCCGCGCAAATGCACGTACAACGAATCGAGTACCGCGCCGATCTCCATCAGCAACGCATCGTCGTCGGCCAGACGCTTGCGGGCGCCCGCGAGAATGGCCTCGAATCCGGCGGCTTCCGGCACGGTGGCGCCGCCCACGTCCAGCGCATGCACCATGGCCCCCAGCCGGACGAGTCCGTCGTTGTCGCCAAGCCCGAAGCTCGCGACCAGGACCTCGAACGACACGCGATCGCCCACATGCGTGAACGGCGCGCCGTCGAAATCGAAGCCGAGCGCGTCAGCCGGACAATCGGCAAGGTTGTCCAGCCACACGAAGCGCGCATGCGGATCGATGAAACGCCGAATCAGCCACGCGCTGGCGACGCGATCGACCCACAGGTGACGGCGCGTCGCCCACACCCTGCCCTGATACTGCGCGGGGTCGCGACGGGGAATGCCGCGTTGGGCGGCATGCGGCTCGCCGGGAGAGCGCCGCGCTTCGATCGCGGCGGTGAAATCCCGCCATTGCGCCTGCGCGCGCAGCGACGTTTCGCCGGGAAAGAAATCGATGCTTCGAATGGCGTCGTACGTGCGCGCGTGGCGGCGTTGCAGGCGATTGAGATCGGCTGCCGCCAGATCGGACAGCGCCTTGCGCGCCTCCGAAAGCTCGGCAAGCCAGTCTGCGTAATCGCCCGCGCGATCGAACAGCGACTTGTATGCTTGTTCGTCCGCGGGATCGTCCGCATGGACATCCAGCAGCCACGCGTGGCCGTCGCCGTTACGCGCGTCGTCGGCCAGCTCGCGCAACTGCGCCGCCTGCTCGGCATGCGCGGGCAACAGGTAGGCACCGTCGCGCAACGCGCCGCAGCCGAGCGCCTTGACGGTACGCCAGATGCGCATGCGCGCAGTCGCGCCGGAAGTCGGCAGACTGACGATCAGCAGGAGCCACGACGTCGGCGCAGGATTCATGACGGCAGCATAATGGGCCGTCACGAGCACTGCAATTCAGTAGATATCGCTACAACACTTCGGTGGCAGGCAGTTCCGCTCGACGCGCGGAGCGAGCGCTCGGCCTGACGGCCGGATCGCGTCGTCGCCGGACCGACGCCGCGGGACATCGTTGCGATATCCTGCGAATCGAGCGGTTCAACGCATAAACTGAAAGCACGCCACGGCGAACGCCCCTCGCTCCATCGCACGCTTTCGCCGACACCGCTCCGAATGCAGCCGGACGGCAAACGCAGGCCCACACATGAAACGGCCCCAATGACCATCGATCCCGGCTCCATTCCTTACTATCTCGTCCTTCGGGCCGGCTGGCCACCTTATGTGTTGAATGCGGATCGTCAAGTGCTGCGCCGCCAGGCGAGTCCGCTATTGCTGGCATTCGCGCGCACGCGCGGCGCGATCGCCCATGTCGACGACAGCGCGTGGAACGTCTTCTCCGACAGCGAGGGGCTCACGGTCGTCGAACGTCGCGAGACCGGGTTCTTTTCGCTGGTCGCGGGAAACGAGACCGAACGTCAGTTGCAGTTGCTGACGACGCTCTGACGTCGCCGCCGGGCGTGCCCGTGCGTGCGCCAACCCCGGAATAAATCGACCGCTCGGCAAACGATGCGCGTATGATGAGTTCATCCGCGCGATCAGCCGTCCTTTGACCGTTCGCCCCTCCACCCGCCCGCTTGCTGCATCGCCCCCCCCTTCGCGCTGCAACGTTGTCCCCTTCACCCATCGGCCCGCCCCATAACGGGAATACCGGCCGGATGTGTTCGCCCATGCGACTCGTCGTGGCCGAACGCCAGGAGTTCGTCATGAGCATGCACGTCTATCGTGGATTCGAGATTTATCCACTCATTTATCCTCACGTTGCCGCGCTGAACGGCAGCCCGCATAACTACGATGCCGGGTTCGACGCGGCCGTCAAGATTTGCCTGCGCGGCACCACCGATACGCTGACGCAGAGCCAGACCTTCAGATTGCGCGACACGTCCCCGTTCGATAACGCCGGTGACGCGCGTCGAGCGTCGGTGCGCTATGCCGAGAACATCATCGACGACAATCGTGGCAAACAGGGATTCTTCGCCAGCGCGTGCTGACGCGGCTCGTCAACGCCACATAGTGTGTTGGTATTTTGGAGGTCGAAATGATCATCGACGAACTGCTCGGCTTGATCAGCCGGCGTGAAGTCACCCGGATCGACACCGCCGTGCCTGCCGGCCTCGCCGATTCGGCGATGTGCCATCAACCCGAGCTGCACATGTTCATGGCGGTACGTGCGCTATCGATCGGCGCAGGCTATTCGGAATTCGAATCCGACGAGATAGCCAGCGCCGTCATGACGCGGCTCGGCTAGCTTTCCGTTCCCACCTCTTTCCAGACAGAATCTACATGACGACAATCACGCCGAAGCTGAACGAACCGATCGATGTCACGCTGCGGCGATTCCGGCGCGACATCGAGAAAACCGGACTGATTCGCGAGCTGCGCAGTCGCACGAGCTACGAGAAGCCGACGACGGAGCGCAAGCGGAAAAAAGCCAGCGCCGTTGCCCGACAGCGCTTGCAGGCGAAGCGCCTGTTGCCGCCCCGAAAAATGTACTAGGCGCGCATCGTGGACGACATGCCGGCCGAGGCGCCTCCGTTCTTCCCGCTGACGAGATGCGAAGTCGATTTCGATCCGAAGAACGACAGCGTGACACTGCTCCCGAGCTTCTATGCGTTCGGGTGCGAGTACACCAGCCGCGGGTTTCTGATCGCGCGCAGCGATGCGTTCAAGCTGATTGCCGCGATCGAGAAGGCGCTCAGCATTCAGGGGTGAGCCGACACCGGCGCAATCGCAAGTATCGCCCCTCACAAGACGGACCAGGCACGGCCGGACGAACCAGATAGACGCCCGCGGCGTCACCCAGCTGCCACTCCCCGGAAGCGGCCGGCGGCCGTATTGACATATCGGTAAATGTCGATATGATCACGCCATGGAATTGCTCGATATCTTCAAAGCCCTCTCGAACCGGACACGCCTTGAAATCCTGCGGGGTTTGAAGGATCCCGGGAAGCACTTCCCGCCGCAGGACGAAGGGGACGTTCACACGGTGGGCGTCTGCGTCAGCAGCATTCAGGAAGGCGTCGGGCTGTCGCAGTCGACGGTGTCCGATTATCTGGCGACGCTGCAACGTGCCGGCCTGGTCGAAGTCCGGCGCATCGGCCAGTGGACGTACTACAAGCGAAACGAAGCGGCGATCCGTGCGCTTGCCGAGCGCATCGGCACGGAGCTGTAATTTTTTACCCGAATATATCGATAATTCCCGATATCCCTTTTTATCGAAACGAGGACGTGCGATGCAAGCAATGCGACTCAAATCATTTGGCGGTCCGGATGCGTTCGAACCGTGCGATGTGCCCACGCCCGTACCGCATGCGGGACAAGTCCTGGTCCGGGTACATGCCACCTCGATCAATCCGCTGGATTACCAGGTCCGGCGGGGCGATTATCCCGACCTGGTGCCGCTGCCCGCCATCACCGGGCATGACGTGTCCGGCGTGGTCGAAGCGGTCGGGCCGGGCGTGACGAATTTCTCGCCGGGAGACGCAGTCTGGTATACCCCGCAGATCTTCGACGGACCCGGCAGTTATGCCGAGTTCCACGTCGCGGCCGAAAGCATCGTCGGGAAGAAGCCCTCGTCACTGAGCCATCTCGAGGCGGCCAGCCTGACGCTGGTGGGCGGAACGGCGTGGGAAGCCCTGGTCGTGCGGGCGGCGCTCAGGGTGGGCGAAAGCATTCTGGTGCACGGCGGCGCGGGCGGCGTCGGCCACGTGGCGATCCAGCTCGCCAAAGCGATCGGAGCCCGGGTGTTCACGACCGTGCGCGAAGCCAACTTCGCGTTCGCACGAAGCCTGGGCGCCGATGAGGTCATCGACTACCGGCACGAGGACTAC
The DNA here is from genome assembly GCF_017815045.1 of Burkholderia sp. CpTa8-5. Lineage (NCBI taxonomy): Bacteria > Pseudomonadati > Pseudomonadota > Betaproteobacteria > Burkholderiales > Burkholderiaceae > Burkholderia > Burkholderia sp. CpTa8-5. The sequence goes on along the minus strand of NZ_JAGIQD010000001.1, from coordinate 250,695 downwards.
GTCGACGCGATCATGCGGGAAACGGGCGGCCGCGGCGTCGATGTCGTGTTCGACACCGTCGGCGGCAACACGTTGTCGCGCAGCCCCGACGCGCTCGCCCAGCTTGGCCGCGTCGTCACGATCGTCGACATCGCACAGCCACAAAACCTGCTTCAGGCGTGGGGCAAGAACGCGAGTTATCACTTCGTCTTCACGCGGCAAAACCGCGGCAAGCTCGACGAGTTGAGGGCGTTGGTCGAGCGCGGCCAGTTGCGGCCGCACATCGGCGCCGTCTATTCGCTTGCCGACATTCCGCTCGCCCATGCGCGGCTGGAGCGCCCCGACAACGGCATTCGCGGAAAAATCGCGATTGCGGTCGAACCGTCCGCGCACCTCGCTGCCGACCGGAGCCGGAACGCATAGCGGGGTGGTCGTGCGCCCGGGACACTGTGTGGCGAGCGACCGCGAAGCGGTCGCGCCAGCTCGAGGTTTCGACGCCGGAACGCCCCGCGACACGCTCCCCCCGACGTCCGGTGATAAGCTCGACGTCGACGCGCCGTCGCGCATCCCGTCACCCGACTGACCCTACGCCTCCCGCGAGTCCGCCCATGCCCATCGCTCCAGCTGTCGTCTCCGCCTTCACCCCCACCGGCAAGCTCCGCGCCTCGATCAACCTCGGCAACCCGATCCTCGCGAACCGCGACCCGGCAACGGGCGAACCGTTCGGCGTATCGATCGACCTCGCCCGTGCATTCGCCGAGCGCCTGTCGGTCGACCTCGAACTCGTCGTGTTCGACGCCGCCGGCAAGTCGGTGCAGGCGCTGACCGACGAGCGCGCCGATTTCGGCTTCTTCGCGGTCGATCCGTTGCGCGGCGAAACGGTCGCGTTCACCGCGCCGTACGTGCTGATCGAAGGCTTCTATCTCGTGCCGGACGCATCGCCGATCCGCACCAACGCGGACGTCGACCAGCCGCACAACCGCGTGGCCGTCGGCAAGGGCAGCGCGTACGACCTATTCCTCACCCGCGAACTGAAGGCCGCGACGATCGTGCGCGCACCGACGTCGCAAGCCGTCGTGGCGACGTTCGTCGAGCAGCAACTGGAAGTGGCGGCCGGCGTGAAGCAGCAGCTCGAAACCGATGCCGCGAAAACGCCCGGCCTGCGCCTGCTCGACGAACGCTTCATGGTGATCCGGCAGGCGATGGGCGTGCCGAAGAGCCGTGGCGACGCCGCCGCCGCGGCACTGAGCGCCTTCGTCGAGGAAATGAAGGCGTCGGGCTTCGTCGCCGATTCGCTGCGCCGGCACGGCATCACGGGCGCATCGCTCGCGCCGGCGGCCTGATCGAAAACCGCGTGCCGTCGCGCTGGCCGCCGAGATCGTCCGGCTCGCGGCGCAGGCGTGCGATTTCAGCACGCGCCTGCCCGATCCTCGCGCGCATGACGAGTGCAACGTCGCGGCAACGCAGCATCGCCCGCCTATAGGCACAGCACAGGCGCAAATGGCGCAGCGGCGCAGGTCGTCCCGATCCGGCGACCGCCGAACAGGCGACGTGCTGCTCCGCACAAACCGGTAGCCGGTTGCGCCGGCTTCGGTCGCGGAGCGCCACCGGCGCAGCCGCCGTCGCCCGATCGGCCGTTACCCGGCGCTAGCGCAAACCCGAACCCGGTTGCACTGTTCATCGCCATTCTGGTCCTGTATCGTCCTCCCATCCCCGATTGCGAAACCGCTGCATGGGAGGCTTACGATGCGAAAAAAGAATGCTGCAGCCGTCTGGATCCTGATCGCGATGGTGGCAGGCATCGCGATCGGCTACATGGTCTTCACGAGCTTTCCGGACAAGAAGGCCGCCGCTGAAATCGCCGGGTACATCTCGCTCGTCTCCGACGTGTTCCTGCGCCTGATCAAGATGGTGATCGGCCCGCTCGTCTTCTCCACGCTGGTGGTCGGCATCGCGCACATGGGCGACGCGGCCTCGGTCGGACGCGTGTTCGCGAAAGCGTTCGGCTGGTTCGTCACCGCGTCGCTGGTCTCGCTGCTGCTCGGGCTGCTGATGGCGAACCTGCTGCGGCCCGGCGACAATCTCGGCTTGCCGCTGCCGGACATCGGCGCATCGGCGAACCTCGCGACGTCCAAGTTCACGTTGAAGGATTTCGTCGGCCACATGGTGCCGAAGTCGTTCGCCGAGGCGATGGCGAACAACGAAATCCTGCAGATCGTCGTGTTCTCGATGTTCTTCGGCGTCGCGCTCGCCGCGCTCGGCGAGCGCGGGAAGATCCTCATCGCCGCGATCGACCAGTTGTCGCACGTGATGCTCAAGATCACCGGCTACGTGATGAAGCTCGCGCCGCTCGCGGTGATGGCCGCGATGGCCGCGACCGTCGCGGTCAACGGGCTGTCGGTGCTGCTGAAGTTCGCGGTGTTCATGGGCGACTTCTACGTCAGCCTGTTCCTGCTCTGGGCATTGCTCGTGTGTGCCGGGCTGCTGTTCCTCGGCCGTCGCGTGTTCAAGCTGCTGCTGCTGATCAAGGAAGCGTTCATGCTGTCGTTCGCGACGGCCAGCTCCGAAGCCGCGTATCCGAAGATCCTCGACGCGCTCGACCGCTTCGGCGTGAAGCGCAAGATTTCGAGCTTCGTGATGCCGATGGGGTACTCGTTCAATCTCGACGGCTCGATGATGTACTGCACGTTCGCGTCGCTGTTCATCGCACAGGCGTACAACATCCACCTGTCGCTCGGCACGCAGATCACGATGCTGCTGGTGCTGATGCTCACGTCGAAGGGGATGGCCGGCGTGCCGCGCGCGTCGCTCGTCGTGATCGCGGCCACGCTGCACCAGTTCGGGCTGCCGGAGGCCGGCCTGCTGCTGATTCTCGGCGTCGACACGTTCCTCGACATGGGCCGCTCGGCCACGAACGCGGTCGGCAACTCGATCGCGAGCGCGGTGGTCGCGAAATGGGAAGGCCAGCTGCTGTCGGAAGCGGAAGCCGAAGCCAACGCGGCGCGCATCGAAGCGGAACAGGAAGCGACGATCGCACATCCGACCGAAGTCTGACGGAGGCCCGGCGATGAAGATGCAGCGATTCTGGCGTGCGCTCGCGCTCGCGGGCCTGCTTGCCGCGGGCGCGACCACGCACGCGGAAGATGCACCGTCGACGCTGCCGCGCGTCGAACCGTTCGCGCCGGCCCAACTGACCGGCACGCTCGCGAAGGTGCGCGGCAGCGGCACGATCGCGCTCGGCTATCGCGACGCGTCGATCCCGTTCTCGTACCTGAACGCGCGCAACCAGCCGATCGGCTATTCGATCGAGCTGTGCAAGGCGCTCGTGTCGTCGATCGAGGATGCGATCAACAAGAGCCTGACGATCCGCTGGGTGCCGGTCACGTCCGACAACCGCATCGACGCGGTGGTCAGCGGCAAGGTCGATCTGGAATGCGGCTCCACGACCAGCAACCTCGAGCGCCAGAAGCGCGTGGCGTTCTCGCCGATCTTCTTCGTGGCCGGCACGAAGGTGATGGTGAAACGCGGCGCGCCGATCCGCTCGTTCCGCGATCTCGCAGGCAAGAAGGTCGCGGTGACGGCCGGTACGACCAACGAGAAGGCGCTGCGCGACCTGAACGAGCGGTTCAGGCTCGGGATCCAGCTCCAGGTGGTGCCCGATCATGCGCAGGGCTTCGCGCTCGTCGCGAACGGCGGCGCCGACGCGTTCGCGACGGACGACGTGCTGCTGTACGGCCTGATCGCCGAGAACGCGAGCAAGGGCGGCCAGTACGACGTGGTGGGCGATTTTCTGTCCTACGACCCGTACGGCATCATGTTCCGCAAGGACGATCCGCAGCTCGCGCAGGTCGTGAAAACCACGTTCCAGGAACTGGCCGCCGACGGCGAGATCGCGCGGCAGTACAAGCGCTGGTTCCTGCGTCCGCTTCCGTCGGGCTTGAGTCTCAACCTGCCGATGAGCCCGCAACTGGAGACGATCATCGAGGCGATCGGCGTCAACGGGAATTGAGCGCGGCGCCGTCGTCGACATGAATGACGAAACGAGAGCGGCCCCGATGCCTCACCCGGCACCGGGGCCGCTTGCCGGATGCAACGCGCTCAGCCGACCCGCGCCGCGCCCTGCTGCGCCGCTTCCGCACCTTCGCTGGCCGTTCGCGCCAGCACCGGCTTCAGCGCCTGCCCGGTATGGCTCGCGCTCACCTTCGCGAGCGCTTCCGGCGGCGCCGCCGCGACGATCGTGCCGCCGCCCACGCCGCCCTCCGGGCCGAGATCGATGATCCAGTCGGCTTCCGCGATCACGTCGAGGTCGTGCTCGATCACGACGACGCTATGCCCCGCATCGACCAGCCGGTGCAGCACGCGAATCAGCTTCGCGACGTCGGCCATGTGCAGGCCGACCGTCGGCTCGTCGAGCACGTACAGCGTGTGTGGCGCCTTCTGGCCGCGGCGCGTGATGTCGTCGCGCACCTTCGTCAGTTCGGTGACGAGCTTGATGCGCTGCGCCTCGCCGCCGGACAGCGTCGGCGACGGCTGGCCGAGCGTCAGGTAGCCGAGCCCGACATCCTTCATCAGTTGCAGCGGATGCGCGATGTTCGAGATCGGCGCGAAAAATTCCACCGCCTCGTCGATCTCCATCGTCAGCACGTCGCCGATGTTCCGGCCGCGCCACGTGACGGCGAGCGTTTCCGGATTGAAACGCTGCCCGTGGCACACGTCGCACGGCACCTTCACGTCGGGCAGGAAGCTCATGCCGATCGTGCGCACGCCTTGCCCTTCGCACGCGGGGCAACGCCCGTCGCCGGTATTGAAAGAGAAACGCGACGCCGTATAGCCGCGGGCGCGCGCTTCGAGCGTATCCGCGAACAGCTTGCGGATCGTGTCCCACACGCCGATGTAGGTGGCCGGGCACGAACGCGGCGTCTTGCCGATCGGCGTCTGGTCGACTTCGAGCACGCGATCGATCTGCTCCCAGCCGCTCAGCGACTCGCAGCCCTGCCACGCATGCGTGACGTTCAGCGACGGCCGCGGTGCGCTGCGCGCGAGCACGCTCGAACGGCGGTTCGTGGCCGTCGCATCCTGCTGCGCGGCCTTGCGCGCACGCCGCGTGGCCGGCGACGACAGTACCGAGCGGCCGACCGCGTCGAGCAGGTTCGTCATCAGCACGTCGCGCGCGAGCGTCGACTTGCCCGAGCCGCTGACGCCCGTCACCGCGACGAGCCGCGCGAGCGGAATGCCGACGGTGACGTCGCGCAGGTTGTGCAGTCTCGCGCCATGCACGGTCAGCCACGCTTCCGGCACGGCTTCACCGCCCTTCTTGCCCGGCAGGCTCACGCTGCGGCGTGGTTGCAGCGGGTGCAGCATCGGCTGCGCGAGCAGGCGCCCCGTGACCGAATCCGGCTGCGCGGCCAGATCGCCCACCGCGCCTTCGGCGACCAGCTTGCCGCCGCGCTTGCCTGCGCCCGGGCCGATATCGATGATGTGATCGGCACGGCGGATCGTGTCCTCGTCATGCTCGACGACGACGAGCGTGTTGCCCTTGTCGCCGAGCTTGCGCAATGCGTCGAGCAGGATCTGGTTGTCGCGCGGATGCAGGCCGATCGTCGGCTCGTCGAGTACGTAGCACACGCCCTGCAGGTTGCTGCCGAGCTGCGCGGCCAGCCGGATCCGCTGCGCTTCGCCGCCCGACAGGCTCGGCGCCGCGCGGTCGAGGCTCAGGTAGCCGAGCCCGACTTCCTCGAGAAACGCGAGGCGGCTGCCGATCTCGCTGACGATGTCGCGCGCGATCTGCGCGTCGCGCCCGGTGAGTTCGAGCGCGTCGATCCAGCGGCGCGTGTCCGACACCGTCCACTGCGCGACCTCGACGATCGGATGCGCGTCGAACGTGACCGCGCGCGCGGACGGGTTCAGCCGCGTGCCCTGGCAATCCGGACAGGGCTCGTTGCCGACGCCTTCCGGCTCCTGCTCGTCCGACGGCAAGGTTTGCTCGCGGCCGCGATCGTCGCCGGCGAGCACCGTGTCGTCGTATGCGGCGCGCTGTTCGCGCGTGAGCGTGACGCCGGTGCCGACGCAGGTCGTGCACCAGCCGTGCTTGCTGTTGTACGAGAACATCCGCGGGTCGAGCTCCGGATAGCTCGTGCCGCACACCGGGCACGCGCGCTTGACCGACAGCACCTTGACCGCGCCGACCTGCGCGGTCGAATGATCGTTCTGCATCGCATGGTGCAACCCGTCGAGCGGCGCGAGCAGATGCATCACGCCCTTGCCGAGCTCGAGCGTCTCGTCGAGCCTGCGCCGCAACTCGGCCTCGTTGTCCGGCGACACGACGAGATCGGCCACCGGCAATTCGATCGTGTGCTCGCGGAAGCGGTCGAGCTTCGGCCACGGGTCGACCGTGACGAATTCGCCGTCGACGCGCAGATGCGTGCTGCCGCGCGCCTTCGCCCACTTCGCGAGATCCGTATATACGCCCTTGCGGTTGACGACGAGCGGCGCGAGCAGCCCCACGTGTTCGCCGCGATGATCGCGCAGCAGTTGCGCGGCGATCGATTCGACGGACTGCGACGTGACCGGCGTGCCGTCGTGGATGCAGTGCTGCAGGCCGAGCTTCACATACAGCAGCCGCAGGAAGTGCCATACCTCGGACGTGGTCGCGACCGTGCTCTTGCGGCCGCCGCGCGACAGCCGCTGCTCGATCGCGACGGTCGGCGGAATGCCGTACACCGCGTCGACCTCGGGGCGGCCGGCCGGCTGCACGATCGAGCGCGCATACGCGTTCAGCGATTCGAGATAGCGGCGCTGGCCTTCGTGGAACAGGATGTCGAACGCGAGCGTCGACTTGCCGGAACCCGACACGCCGGTGATCACGTTGAACTTGCCGTGCGGGATGTCGACGTCGAGCGCCTTCAGATTGTGCTCGCGCGCGTTGACGATGCGCACGACGTCCTCGCCTTCGATCGCCCGGCGCGCGCGCGCCGCGTTCAGCACGGCCTGCAGCGGTACACCTTCGTCGGCGCGCACTGCGTCGCCATCCATCTCGCGGTCGTACTGCAGCAGCGCCACGCCGGTATGCGATTCGGCGCACGCCTTCACGTCGTCGGGCGTGCCCGCGCACAGCACGAGGCCGCCGCCGTCGCCGCCTTCCGGGCCGAGATCGATCAGCCAGTCGGCCGCGCAGATCACGTCGAGGTTGTGCTCGATCACGATCAGCGAATGGCCGGCCGCGAGCAGCTTGCCGAACGCCTGCATCAGCTTCGCGATGTCGTCGAAGTGCAGGCCGGTGGTCGGCTCGTCGAACATGAACAGCTTCGCGCGTGCGATGCGCGCCTCTTCCGTCGCGACCCGGCGCCCGTTGGCCGCCGCCGCCGATTCGGCGAGGAAGCCGGCGAGCTTCAGGCGCTGCGCTTCGCCGCCCGACAGCGTCGGCACCGGCTGGCCGAGCTTCACGTATTCGAGGCCGACGTCGACGATCGGCTGCAGCACGCGCAGCACCTCGGCATCGGTCGCGAAGAACGCCGCCGCTTCGCTGACGGTGAGATCGAGCACGTCGGCGATGTTCAGCGCGCGGCCGTCGCGCTCGATGCGCACTTCGAGGATCTCGGCGCGATAGCGGCTGCCGTCGCAGTCCGGGCAGCGCAGGTAGACGTCGCTCAGGAACTGCATTTCGATATGTTCGAAGCCCGAGCCGCCGCAGGTCGGGCAACGGCCATCGCCCGAGTTGAAGCTGAACGTGCCCGCACCGTAGCCGCGTTGCAACGCGAGCGGCGCCTTCGCGAACAGCTTGCGGATTTCGTCGAACGCGCCGACGTAGCTCGCCGGGTTCGAGCGCGTGGTCTTGCCGATCGGCGACTGGTCGACGAACACGACGTCGCCGACCTGGTCGGCGCCCGTGAGGCTGCGGTACGCGCCCGGCGATTCGGTCGCCTTGCCGTGGTGCCGCGCCATCGCCGGATACAGCACGTCCTGCAGCAGCGTGGATTTGCCGGAGCCGGACACGCCCGTCACGCAGACGAGCCGCTGCAGCGGAATCTCGACCGTCACGTCGCGCAGGTTGTGCTCGGTCGCGCCTTCGAGCACGATGCGCGGCGTATTCGCGTCGACCGGGCGACGCGCCCAGTTCGACGCATGCGCGACCTGCTTGCGGCCGCCGAGATACTCGCCCGTCAGCGTGTGCGCGGAACGAATGTCGCCCGGCGTGCCGTCGTACACGATCGTGCCGCCGCGCTCGCCCGGGCCGGGCCCCATGTCGATCAATCGATCGGCCGCGAGCATCACCGACGGATCGTGCTCGACCACGACCAACGTATTGCCCGCGTCGCGCAGCCGCTGCATCGCCTCGACGATCCGCGTGAGATCGCGCGGATGCAGCCCGATGCTCGGCTCGTCGAGCACGAACAGGGTTTTCGTGAGCGACGTGCCGAGCGCGGTCGTCAGGTTGATCCGCTGCACCTCGCCGCCCGACAGCGTGCGGCTCTGGCGATCGAGCGTCAGGTAGCCGAGCCCGACGTCGCACAGGTATTTCAGGCGCGTGCGCACTTCGGCGAGCAGCAGCTTCAGCGCATCGTCGAGCAGCGCGCTCGGCAGAACGATATCGTCGAAGAAGCGGCGGATGCGCTCGATCGGCAGCAGCATCAGGTCGTGCACGGTCAGGCCCGGCAGCGCTTCGAGCTGCGCGCGGCTCCAGTCGACGCCGCGCGGCATGAAGCGATCGGCCGGCGCGAGCACGCCGTCGGCATTCTCTTTCGAGCCGAGCCGCCATTGCAGCGATTCCGTCTTCAGGCGCGCGCCGCCGCACACGTCGCACGGCGTGTAGCTGCGGTATTTCGACAGCAGCACGCGGATGTGCATCTTGTACGCTTTCGATTCGAGGTAACCGAAGAAGCGCTTCACGCCGTACCACTGGCTCTGCCACTTGCCGTTCCAGTCCGGCGAGCCGTTGACGACCCAGTCGCGCTCGGCGTCCGTCAGCTCGGACCACGCCACGTCGCGCCGGATGCCGGCCTTCGCCGCGTAGCGCATCAGGTCGTCCTGGCACTCTTTCCACGCAGGCGTCTGCATCGGCTTGACCGCGCCGCCGCGCAGCGTCTTGCGCGCGTCGGGAATCACGAGGCCGAGATCGACGCCGATCACGCGGCCGAAGCCGCGGCACGTTTCGCACGCGCCGTATGCGGAGTTGAACGAGAACAGCGCGGCTTGCGGCTCCGCGTAGCGCAAGTCGCTGTCGGGATCGTGCAGCCCGGTGGAGAAACGCCAGATCACCGGCTCCGCCACTGCGTTTTCCGCTTCGGGCGCGAGCACATACACGTTCACGCGGCCACCGCCGCGCTTCAGCGACGCCTCGATCGCCTCGACCACGCGCACCTTGTCGGCCTGCTGCACGCGGAAGCGGTCGGCCACCACGTCGAGCAGCTTGCGCGGCCCGGTGGGGGACGCTACCTCGCGCTGCGCCTGCACGCGCGTGTAGCCGCTCGCCGACAGCCACTGCGCGATTTCCTCGTCGGACACCGCTTCCGGCAATTCGACCGGGAATGTGACGACGACGCGCGGATCGTCCGCCTGCGTGCGCGCGACGAGTTCCGCGTAGATCGTTTCGGGCGTGTCGTGCCGCACCCGCCGCGCGGTCTTGCGGTCGAACAGCTCCGCCGCGCGCGCGTACAGCAGTTTCAGGTGATCGTTCAGCTCGGTCATCGTGCCGACGGTCGAGCGCGAACTGCGCACCGGGTTGGTCTGGTCGATCGCGATCGCGGGCGGCACGCCGTCGACGCGCTCGACCTGCGGGCGATCCATCCGGTCGAGGAACTGCCGCGCATACGCGCTGAAGGTTTCGACGTAGCGCCGCTGGCCTTCCGCGTACAGCGTGTCGAACACGAGACTCGACTTGCCGGAGCCCGACGGGCCGGTGACGACCGTCATTTCGCCGGTGCGCAGGTCGAGATCGAGATTCTTGAGGTTGTGCTGACGTGCTCCGCGAATGCGGATCAGAGTGCTGGATGACAATTTGCCTGCCCGTCTGAATGAGTTAGCCGGAAGTCACGGTGCCGGAACGCTGCGGCGGATGCCGCACAGGTGATGCCCGCGCCGATCGAGTTCGACGGATACTATACTGTACATTCATACAGTTTTCCATTGACGGCTGCTGCCATCCGCAAGACCGGCGCAGACCGCCGTATGACTGCGACATGCTGCGCCGCGGTGGCCCGAATTCGCCGTTCAATCTACTAGCGCGCCGCCCGGGCAAGTAAAAAATTCCACAAAAAAGACGGGTTCCGTCTCTTTTTACCCATTGCGTAATTCATACGACGAATTCACAAAATGTCACAATCTTGTTCATTACCGATGACTTATATTCCTTAACCGTTTGTTTCAATCGCATCAAAAAGCAAACGTTTGCCTGCTCGCGAAGCCGACGTTTTCGGTTTCAACCGAGCAGGCCGATCATGATACCCGGGGGCACGCATGCGCATATTGGTTGTGGAGGACGATCCCGTTCAGGCGGAGGAAGTGCAAAGTGCACTCTCCCCCTTTTGCCACACGATCAAGGTCGTGGTCGACGGAGAGCAGGCGCTGCGTTACCTGCGATCCGAATCCGTCGACGCCGTCGTGCTCGATTGGCACTTGCCGAGCCTGACCGGCATCGAAGTCCTGAACTGGATCCGTACGCGTGCGGATGTCGAATACGGTGTGCTGTTCCTCACCAGCCGCGTGGACGAACTCGATGTCGTCAGGGCGCTGGAGGCCGGCGCCGACGACTATCTGAGCAAACCGTTCCGCGCCGAAGAGCTCGCCGCGCGGGTCAACGCGCTGTTGCGCCGCGTCGCGCGCAACGTGAGGCGCGACGAGCCGATCCGGGCGGGCGCGTACGTGCTGGACCCGGTGGAGCGCGCGGTCCGGCTTCGCGATGCCAAGATCGAATTGACGACGAAGGAATTTCAGCTCGTTGCATGCCTGTTTCAGAATCTCGGCAAGATCATGTCGCGCGAGTTGCTGGCAACCACGGCGTGGGGGCGCGAACTGGGAACAGAGTCGCGTTCGCTCGATACCCACATCTACAGGATTCGGCAAAAACTGAAGCTCGGGATCGAGAATGGCCTGCGCCTTTCCGCAATTTATACGCTCGGTTATCGACTGGATCAGATCAAGCCTTCCACCGAAGCTTCCGCCGACGTTCGCCGCGACGCGGGCATGCTGCTGGAAAGCCGCGTGTGAGTGTCGTTGCATGTGGGTGGCGCCTCCGGCAGGAGGCGCGGCTCCCGGCATGCTCCGACGTCATGCGCAGGCGCTTCGTTACGCGACAGAGCTGGCTTCCGAAGCGTTGGCAATCGCGTGGCGACGCCGCAACGGCATTGCCGATGCTGATCGTGCATTCACGCGCCACGACGAGTAGCGTGCGCCCGGAACCTGGTATCCGCTGACCGACGCCACCGATTCCGGTGCGCCGCTCGCCGACGCAAGAATCGCCCCGCATTCACTTCGCATTCCTATTCATTCGGAACACCGGCTGGCAACCGGCTCCCCGACGCCTTTCGACGTTTTTACACCGATTCGGGTCCGCGGCAGATCGGCCGTGCCATCTACGTGCGATCCCATGCAATCCATCGCAATGAGGCAGCGTCGTCACACGTTAACAATCCTTCAAAACGTGACAAATGTTTTCTTTTTGATTCGAAGGTCCTCTCCTAATATCTAGCATCACAAGGATCATGCAATTAAATACGCTTATATCGTTTATCCGATCATCGCCCCGTTACCCATAAATCGATGATCTTCGATTAAAAAAATCCATGCTGGATCGTACTGGCGACGCCATTAAAAAAACCTGATTTTCTCGCTTCAAGAATCGAGATCGCGCATTGAATTCTCAGATTGTTCTGCTTCCCCTATTACAGTAACGGCGGCCTGCCGCCGAGCAAGCACTTCTCACGCCGAGATATAGAAATGGAAAATCTCATGAAGCGATCCATGATCGACGCGGACGCGTGTCGTCGTCACGCGATCGACTTGCCCGGCCCGACGACGCGCCGGATTCGCCCCGCCCCGACTCGTGCCCGGCCCGACACATTCTCGTGGTCGCACATGCTCATTTCATTCCCGCAATAAATATGGATCAGACGCGCATACCGTGAATTTTATTTTCACAACACATTTAGTACCACTACCAAATCAAGCCTGATAGATCTTCTTATTTTATAGGGGTTGTCACGATGAAAAGAGTGCACAAGGTCATATGGAGCAAGGCGCGCGGGGCACTCGTCGCCGTGTCGGAAATCGATACGGGCGGCGGAAAAGGAAAACCGGGATCGTCGTCGGGCGCCGTTGACGAGCGCTGTGCGCCAGGTCGACCGAACCTGCGCGGCACGCGATGCGCAGCAGCAATCATGTCAGTGTTGCTCGGCGCAGCCACCCTACCCGAGCAGGCCATTGCGCAGTATCAGGCCGGACCGGGCGCGAGCGCCACCGGAACCGCAGCAACGGCGGTCGGCCCCAACACGGTCGCATCGGGCCCGGGAACCAGCGCATTCGGTCAAGCCGCGACGGCAACCAACAGCAGCTCGACAGCCATCGGCAGCAATAGCACGGCGAGCGGCATCGGTTCGAGCGCATTGGGACAACAGGCGCTGGCGACCGGCACCAACGCTTCCGCGATCGGTATCTGGTCAGCCGCGACTGCGGAAAACGCCAGTGCACTGGGCGATTTCTCGACGGCGTCCGGTGTCGGCAGCACGGCGTTAGGTGCGGGCGCCCGTTCGACCGCCGACCATGCCTTGGCCGCCGGACTGAATGCAACCGCGTCCGGCACGTCGTCGGTTTCCCTCGGCAACGCGTCGGTTGCCTCCAACAATTCCGCGACGACGCTCGGCGCCGGCGGTACCGCATCGGGCGACCACTCGACCGCGCTCGGGACGCTGGCGACCGCGGCCGGTAGCTACTCGATCGCCGCGGGCTTCGAATCGATCACCACCAACACCGCCGACGCCGGCATCGCGCTGGGTTCGGGCGCGTCGGTCAGCGGCGCGTCCGGCGTCGCGATCGGCGTCAACAGCGGCGCGTCGGGCGTCAACGCGGTCGCGCTCGGCCCGGGCGGCACAGCGGGCGTGCCCGGTTCCGGCACGCAGGCGACGGGCGCCCAGGCCGTATCCATCGGCTACAACGCGCTCGCGAGCAACACCTACGCACAGGCGTTCGGCAGCCAGGCGACGGCGAGCGGCACGAGTTCGATCGCGATCGGCAACACGGCCACGGCGTCCACCCTGTTCGGCATTGCGCTCGGCAACCTGGCGACGGCTTCCGGCATTTCCGGCGTCGCGCTGGGCGCCGGCGCGACCGCAGGCGGCGACAACTCGGTGGCCCTTGGCGTGAATGCCGGGGTATCGGCATACGGCGGCGTCGCGATCGGCACCGGCTCGCAAGCGCTGGCCGGTTCTACCGTCGCGTTCGGCGACACCAGCACGGTGGCCGCGGCCGCAGGCGCGGGTTCCATTGCCGGCGGTCACAACTCGCAGGTAAGCGGCGGCACCGGTGCGGTCGCACTCGGCGAAGGGCAGACCGCGAACGGTAACGGCGCGGTGGCGATCGGCGATCCGAACACGGCCACCGGCAACGGCGCGGTGGCCGTAGGCGCCAACAACACCGCGAACGGCAATGGCGCGATCGCGCTGGGCAATACGAACGTCGCGACCGGGCAGGGCTCCGTCGCGCTCGGCAACGCATCGCAGGCCAATGTCGCGGGCGCGATCGCGATCGGCGATTCGGCCAACGTCCAGGCCGCCGCAACCGGCGGCGTCGCGATCGGCTCGGGCGCGATCGCGAGCGTGGCCAACAGCGTCGCGCTCGGCGCGAATTCGTCGACCGTCGCCGCCACACCGACTTCGAGCGCGGTCATTGGCGGCGTGACCTACAACTTCGCGGGCGCCGCCCCCTCCGGCGTCGTGAGCGTCGGTGCGCCGGACGCGGAACGCCAGATCCAGAACGTCGCGGCCGGCCAATTGAGCGGCGCCAGCACCGACGCGGTCAACGGTTCGCAGTTGTTCGCGACCAACCAGCAAGTAACGGCGAACACGACCGCGATCTCGAACATCAACAATGGCGCAGGCATCAAGTACTTCCACGCGAACTCGACGCTGGCCGACAGTCAGGCGACCGGGACGGACAGCATCGCCGTCGGCCCTCAGGCAGTCGCGAGCGCGGCCAGCAGCCTCGCAGCCGGCACCGGCGCGCAGTCGAGCGCGGCGAACGGCGTGGCGCTCGGCGCGCAGACGGCCGTTTCGATAGCCGGCGGCGTCGCGATCGGTTCGGGCGCCGTATCGGATCGCGCCATCGCGGCCGGCAGCGGCACGATTCCGGCCGGCAGCCACACCGTCCCGTTCAATACGTCCGACGCGACGCTGCTGGGCGCCGTGTCGTTCGGCAGCGCGTCGGGCAACACGTACCGGCAACTGATCAACGTCGCCGACGGGACCGACGCGCACGATGCGGTCACGGTCCGGCAGTTGACCGGTGCGCTGCAATCGTTCGCCGTCACGCCGACGATGTACTTCCATGCCAACTCGACCGCCGCCGATTCGCTCGCGGTGGGCGCCGAGTCGATCGCGGTGGGGCCGACCACCGTCGTCAACGGAGACAACGGCGTCGGCATCGGCAACGGTGCGATCGTGCAGCAAACGGCGCCCGGCGGCGTCGCCATCGGCCAGGCCGCGAATTCCGGGCAGGCCGATGCCATCGCGCTGGGCAGCGGCGCGAACGCGACCGGGCCGCAATCGATCGCGCAAGGCGCGAACGCGGTTGCCAGCACGTCCGGCGGTATCGCGATCGGCTCAGGCGCGAACAGCAGCGCAGCCGACGCCATCGCTCTGGGCTCGGGCGCCAGCGCGAGCTTCGCGAACAGCATCGCGCTCGGCGCCGGCTCCGTCACGACGGTGGGCGCGCAGTCCAACTACATTGCATACGGCTTGAGCAGCCCACAGTCGTCGGCCGGCGAAATCAACATCGGCAACCGCAAGATCACCGGTCTCGCGGCCGGGTCGGCCGGCACCGACGCGGTCAACGTCAGCCAGCTCGACGCCGTCAACCAGAACCTGACGACGCTGATCCAGAACCTCAGCAATACCAACGGTGGTGGCGGCTTCCCGTCGACGCCGGGCTCGTCGACCCCGCCGGCATCGACGGGCTCGAACTCGTCGGCTGGCGGCAACGGCGCGGTCGCGTCCGGCTCGAACAGCACGGCGGTCGGCAACGGCTCGACCGCATCGGGCACCGGCTCGACGACGATCGGTGCGGGTTCGACGTCGTCCGGCAACGGCTCCGTGGCCATCGGCTCCGGCAGCAACGACGGCGGGCGCAACAACGTCGTGTCGATCGGCACGGCGACTTCGACGCGGCAGCTCACGAACGTCGCCGCCGGCACCGCCCCCACCGATGGCGTCAACGTCCAGCAACTGAATGCCGCGGTCGGCAACGCGAACGCGTACACCGACGCGAAGATCCAGTCGCTGCGACGCGACGCGGACGGCGGCACCGCGAGTGCGATGGCCGTCGCGGGCCTGCCGCAACCGTCCGGGCCCGGCAAGAGCATGGTCGCGATCGCCGGCAGCGTCTATCGCAGCCAGTCGGGACAGGCGATCGGCATCTCGACGATCTCCGAAAACAATCACTGGATCTATAAGGCCGCCATCACGACCAACACGCGCAACGACTACGGCGCCGTGATCGGCGCGGGTTATCAGTGGTGATGGCGGAATAAACGGCTGCACTGCAGCGATAGGCGGCGGCTGCGCGTAACGATCGATCGTTGCCGCAGCGCCTGATACGCGGCTCCTTATACGATGAGAGACTGATCATGAAAATCCAATGGGCACTTGCGCTGTCCGTCAGTGTGCTTTCCGTTGCATCCCTGCAAGGCTGTGCGACCAACGGGCCGCCCCGCTTCCCGGATCCGCAATCCGCCAGCCCGAAGGGTGGCACGTTCGTGAGCGTGGCGAACCTGCGTAACGTCGGGCCCGGCCTGAACAAGGACCAGATGTACGACCTGCTCGGCCCCCCTCACTTCAACGAGTGGTTCGTCGGCAGCCACACGTGGAACTACCTGTTCGACTTCCGCCGCGGCAACGAAGTCGTCTCGTGCCAGTACCAGGTGCGCTACGACGAGCACATGAAGGTGAGCAATACCTACTGGCGCGACCCCGCCTGTGCGGACTTCGTGCGTCCGCAATCCGCCGCGCCGGCAGCCGCGGCAGAGCCGCCGGCCGCACCGATCGAGCAATTCACGCTGCAGAGCGATGCGCTGTTCGCGTTCGGCCAATCGAGCCTCGAATCGATGCAGCCCGGCGGCCAGGCGCAACTCGACGATGCGGTCGAGCGGATCAAGCGCCACAAGGCGATCACGCGAATCGTCGTGGTCGGGCACACCGACCGGATCGGCACCCCCGCGGTGAATGACCCGCTGTCGCGCGCGCGGGCCCAAACGGTTCGCCGTTATCTGATCGCGCATGGCCTGGACGGCAACGTCATCGAGGCGGACGGCGTGGGATCGCGCGAACCCGTCACGCATTGCCCGCCCGGCCAGAGCCGCGCCGTGATCGCGTGCCTGCAGCCCGATCGCCGGGTCACGATCGCGGTCAGCGGCCGCGACTGACGGGCCGCGACGCGGGTGGCGTCATTCACGCGATGCCCGCGTGACAGGCGCCACCGTTGACCGACCGGCAAACCGGCAGCGCGCACCGGCTGGCGGCGACGCGCGCGTCGTGCTTCCCGGCAGCGCGCGCGGCATTCCGTTTCCCGCCGTATCGGCGCCGGGCCGGCACGATCGTGCGGCCGCCAACCGCCGTACCCGTGCAGAAAGCGCGCGACGCGGCACGACGGCACTTGATTCGAACACCTGAGCGACGAGCTACCAGCAATCCGGATGACGACGATGAGAAGGGTCGGGGTGTACGTGGATGGAAGCAGCATGGACGCGAATGGCGGCCACCTGATGCGATACGACGTGCTGCGCGCGCTCGCCGGTCGGGCCGGCGCCACGATTCAGCGGCTGCACGCGTACCTGAGTTTCGACGCGCGCCGCGCCGCGCGCTCCGCCGATTACGACGCGCGGATCAAGGGCTATCAGGCGGCGCTGCGCGACAAGGGATTCCGCGTCACGGTCAAGCCGCTCAGACACTTCGCCGACGAGGACGGCACCGAAACCGTCAAATCCAATTCGGATCTCGGCATGGCCATCGACGCGCTATCCGAATCGGACCGGCTCGACACCGTGCTCGTCGCCACCAGCGACGGCGATTTCGTCGAAGTCGTGCGCGCGCTGCAGAAGAAGGGATGCCGGGTCGAAGTCCTCGGTTTCGACAACGTGCCGCTCGAGTTGCGCGATGCGGCCGACCAGTTCATCAGCGGCTATCTGGTACCGGGCCTGCTGCCGGTCCGCGATGCGGCCGCCGGCTCGCCAGCCTGGGGCCAGGTCGGGTCCCGCGTGCGCGGCGTCTGCAACCGGTTCGAGCCGGACGACGGATACGGCTTCATCGCGTTCTGGGCCGCGTTGCCCGATACGCCGCTGCTTGCGGCAGCCGAGACCAGCCCTGCCTACTTTCGCGGCAGCAGTTTTCAGGATCCGTCGATCCTCGCCCGGCTGCCGTCCCGCAGCACGATCCTCGAATTCGACCTCGCAACGCCCGCGAAACACGCGGGCGCGCCGGAAGCGCGCCGGATCCAGATCGTGTCCGCTGCATAGCCGGCGATCGGTCGGCGGCGGCCGAATCAGCGGCGCATCAGTGCCCCAGCGCCGCGTCGTGATCGTGCTTCGACAGCAACATGAGGAAGGTCGTCCCTTCGCCGAGCGTCGAGCGGACCTGCAGCTTTCCGCCGAGCGAATCGACGACCGTCTTGACGAACGCCAGGCCCAGACCATGCCCGGACATCGACGCGCCGCCGTCCAGTTGCGTGAATTCGCGAAACAGCTTTTCCTGATCGCGCTCGGATATGCCGACGCCGTAATCGGTCACGGCGATCTTCACGTGCCGGTCCGTGGCCGACAGTTCCACGTCGACCGTGGAGGCTTCGCGACCGAACTTGATCGCGTTGCCGATCAGATTGACGAACGCCCGCCGCAGCAATTGCACGTCGGCGATCGTACTCAGCCCCGGCTCCGCCGTGAGATTGACGGTCGTCGATTTCGCACTCGCCTGCGGCAGCAGATCGTCGACGGCATCGCCGAGCACCAGCGCGGGATCGACCGCGGCCAGCTTCGGCGGCAGATTCTCGGCCCGGGCAAGAAAGAGAAAATCGTCGGACAGGCTGAGTGCGCGCGTCGCATACTGTGATACCAGTTCGGCGAAGCGCTGCGGCGTGTACCGCGACGGCTCCCGCTGAATCTGCGAAACGAGCGCGAGAATCGACGCCTGCGGAGACCGCATGTCATGCGACAGGAATCGCAGCGCCATGTCGCGCTGCCGCTCGGCCATCCGGACGGACGAGACGTCCGCGACATGAAAGACCAGCGCACGCTCGCCGTAGACGGACGGGCGGATCGGCGCGCACTTGATCAGCAGCGAACGACCGCACCGGGCATTGGCGATCTCGATCCCCTGATCGAGTTGGGATTTCGTCTGGGCCGACAGCGCGTCGCCGTCAGACCAGTGATCGAGCGACGTCAACGCCTGCGCGGCGAATTCATTCGCCCGATGCGAAGCGGTGATTTGAAACAGCACGTCCGAAACCGGACGCCCCACCGGCGCCCGCCCAGCCCCAGGATGCTCGTCGGGCTCCGCGCACCACGCGGCAATCCGCTGGTTCGCCAGCAGCACCACGCCGGCAGCCGACGCAATCAACGTCGCTTCCGGAAGACTGTCGACCCATGCGTCGATCAGCGCACGATAGCGACGTACCTGCGCATCCAGATTCGCAGTCCTCTCCAGTTGCCGCCGAACCGGGTCGATGTACGGCGCGGTGTTCGCCGATTCCGCATGCAGCGACGGATCGGCCGCCATCCGGTCGCCCAGGAGGCCGATGAAGCGCAACGACACTTCGGTACGCCGCCAGAACACCAGCAGGCAGGCGAGCACGCACATCAGCATGCCGATGGCGGGCGGCAGCGCCTCGCCGCCGACCGCGAACATCACATACGCGATCGCTGCAACCGCGCCTGTGACGGCGAACGACGCAACGAGGCCGGCGCGGGGACCGAACCGGTAGAGCAACGCGCAGATCACGCAGACGACGATCTCGTTGAACAGCAACGTCCATGCGAAACCCGTCTGGTGAAGCGGTACCGTCATGGCCAGCCCAGCCGATGCATTCGCTGTCGCGGCTGTGTCTCCGCTCGGCAGCGTGCCGGCCGACGACACGCCGGGCCGGCCGTGCCCGAGGTCGACCGCCGCGCGAATCAGGACCGCGCGGCCGCTCAGCCGGCTCGACGGCACCGCGCCGTCCAGCACATTGACGTACGAGTAGCGCTCGCAAGGCCCATTCCAGCGAAATGCAGCATCGCGCGCGCAGGCTTGGCCGGTATTGCCGACGTTGCCGGTCCCCGCCTCCATGCGTGCAGTGCCGTGGCTTGCCGTCTCGCCGGCTGCCCGGCGCCCGGCGCGCGTGCGCGCGGCGTCCCGCAAACCGGTCAGGTCGATACTGACGACTGCGACGCCACTTCCGGCAAGCCGCTCCATCATCCGTTCGCGTGTTTCGATGCTGAACGGCCAGTTGCCCAGACGCGCGGTCGTGCGTTCGTCGACCACGATCATCGCCAGCGGCTTGACGGGCCCGCGGCGAACCGACTGCGAAACGAATGCGAACCACGCGCGGTCGACACGATGCAACGCCTCTGTCGCCGTGAGCACCGCGCAGACCAGCACCAGCGCAAACGTCAGGCGTATCCAGTCGGTCGCACAATGCGCGGACACGTTCCCGGCCATCTGTCTGCCCTCGTCACATGAACGGCGCCGCCACAGCCCCAAAAATCTTCCGAACATGTCGATCAGATGATGCTCCATCGATATCGCATTGATCGGCATCTGCCATGCCTGCATCAAACACCGCAACCTACTTCAGACAGCGTTGACGGGCGCCGCAGGCGTCGGCCCCCCCTTCACCTGCCGATCGCCCGCCCTGCAGACCCACGCCGACGTACCGGGCCGATCGGCCAGCCACAATGAACCGGAATTTAAGATGTAGAAATTATACTGCAATTTTTATATGAATAATGTAAGGCATATATTGTAATTGCACTTGCATTCATTTCGAATTCGCGCCCGCCTTTCTCACCAGCAAAAATTACCGCCTCAATGCCATTTCCGTCATTTATTCGGATGATTCGTACCCGCCAGCGGCTGGCATACCCGCGGCGCAAGACCGACATCACCGAAATGATTAATGATTTGGATTTTCCAATATGGAAATACAATAACCGGATACGATTTTCACGAAATAACCGCCAACATAAATCTACAACCAATATACAAATCAATATACAAATCAATATACGAATTTACATTTGTTTGTTTTTCGCGAGTTGAAAATTTGCGTTCCGCTCAATAGAATCGATCAATCAGAGACATGCGGCCGACACTTCAATCGGCTTACCTGGACATTCATGAATTCCCCCTTTGCGTCCCCCGATCCGCTCGACGATGCCGAACGCGGACTTCGTCAGGACGAGTTCTTTTTCCTCCTGCAACCCAAGTTCGCACTCCGGGGGATTCGTCTGGCCGGGTTCGAATGTCTGATGCGCTGGCATCATCCGGCGCGCGGCATCCTGGAGCCGGCGTCGTTCATCAGCCTGATCGAGGATTCATGCCTGGCCACCCGCTTCACGGACCTGCTCACCCGGCGCGCGGCGCACCTGCTCGCGCAGTGGAAGGCAGCCGGTCGCGGCGAGTTGTCGCTCGCGATCAATCTGTCTCCGTCGGAGCTGGGCCACCCGGATTTTCCCGCGCAGCTTTCCGCGCTGCTGACGTCGCTCGCGCTCGAACCGGCTCGCGTCGAAATCGAGCTGACCGATGTCGTTCCGCCTGCCCGGCTCGACTGGCTCGTGGAGGCCATCCACGCGACGCAGGCAATCGGCGTGCGCGTCGCGCTGGACGACTTCGGCGCAGGCTTCAATTCGCTGACGCTGTTGCAGCAGTTGCCGGTGGATATCGTCAAGTTCGATCGCTCGCTGATCCGCGATGTCCTGCAGAACAGCGAATCCATGCGGGTCGTTGAAACCCTGGTGCAGATCGCGCAAGGTCATGGCAAGCATATCGTGATGACCGGCATCGAAACCGCCGAGCAGTTCGAGTGGGCTGGCACGCTGCCGGACGTCGACGGCCAAGGCTTCTACCTCGGCGAGCCGCTGCACGAAGCGGCGGTCGCGACGTTCATCACCGATTACCATGCGCGGATCCCCTCGTAGCCCTGCGTGCACCGGTCGCGCCATGGGCGACGGGTAGGCGCCATTCGTGCTTCAGGCTCGCGGCTGCATGCGTCATGCGCCGGGCCGGCATGCCGGACGCCGCAGCATCCCGGGATTCATCCAGAACATCGACGGCCATCTACGCTCCGATCGGGCTGTTTGTTCGCGCCGCCGTGTGCGACATGCAGCCAGCATAGAACGGCGGCCCGAGCGCTCAAAGTGAACTTTTGTCACTTTCGCGAGCATTTCCACAGCGCGCCCACATTTCGGGAAAGGCGCCGATCGGCCGCGCACCGGCGCGCGCCGGTGCGTCGCGCGTGAATCACCAGCGAATCAACGCCGAGCCCCACGTGAAGCCCGAGCCCATTGCGGGCGTCAGGACGAGGTCGTTCTCCTTGATGCGCCCGTCGGATACCGCTTCGCTGAGCGCGAGCGGAATCGACGCCGCCGACGTGTTGCCGTGTTTGCTGACGGTAAGCACGACCTTCTCCATCGGCAGATTCAACTTCGTGCCGACGGTTTGCACGATGCGCTGGTTCGCCTGATGCGGAACGATCCAGTCGACGTCGTCCCGGCTCAGGCCATTCGCCTCCAGCGCTTCCTGCGACGCGTCGGCGAGATTGACCACCGCATGCAGGAATACGTCGCGGCCCTCCAGATGCATCTTGCCGGCGCTCTGCGTCGACGACACCCCGCCGTCCGTGTGAATCTTGTCCCAGTACCGCCCGTCCGAATGCAGATGCGTGGAGAGCACGCCGCGCGGCTTGTCGCCTTCGCGCCGTTCGCCGCGCAACACCAGCGCGCCCGCACCGTCGCCGAACAGCACGCAGCTGTTGCGGTCCTGCCAGTCGACGATACGCGACATCGTTTCCGCGCCGATCACCAGCGCTGTGCGCGCCTGGCCGAGCCGGATCATGTTGTCGGCGACCGAAAGCGCGAAAACGAAACCGGAACAGACGGCCTGCACATCGAACGCGGCGCCGCGCGGCATGCCGATCGCCTCCTGAACGCGCACGGCCGTCGCGGGCATCGTGCGGTCCGGCGTGCAGGTCGCGAGCACGATGAGATCGACGTCCGTCGCGGCGATCCCGGCGTGACTCAGTGCGGCGCGGGCCGCGCCGATCGCGAGATCGGACGTGTTCTCGCCGGGCGCCGCGATCCTGCGCTCCTTGATGCCGGTGCGCTGCGTGATCCACTCGTCCGTGGTGTCGACCCTGAGCGCGATGTCATGATTCGTCATGCGGTGCTCGGGCAACGCGGAACCGCAGCCGACGACGCGCGACGTCCAGTGGCCCGCGCGATTGATTTCCACCATCTTCTGTACTCCGATCAAAGTCGATGACGCGCCGGCCGCCCGATGTCTCGAACCGGCGCCGTGGCGTTACCAGCTTCCGACGCTCGCGTCTTCGCCCGGCCTGGCGGCAGCGCTCGTGTCCTGCCGTTGCAGCGAGACGAGATGCTCGGCCAGCGCATTGAAGGTCGGATAGTCGTAAAGGACGGTATCGTCGATCTTGATGTTGAGACGCTCTTCGAGGAAGAACGCGAGTTCGACGGAATGCATCGAATCGAAACCGGCGTCGGCGAAAGTCTGTTCGAGATCGGTCGGCACCTGCAGATTGTTCGCTTCGGTCCACTCCTGGATCCACGCGAGAATGGTTGCGGCGGTGACCGTCGGCGCGTTGACGGTGGCGGCTTGAATGTGATCGCTCATGGCATCGATTCCTTGAAGTCGGGTTGAGAACGATGAAGGCGCGGCGGCGACGCCGCACCGGGAAAACGGCAAGGGAGCGTCTATGCGGGCGTCGCGCGCATCAGCGGTTCTGGCTCGGCATGCGGCTCATCGGTATCGCGTCCACCGAAAAGGTGCGCCAGGCGCCGCACCGAAGGTTCACGCACGATGGAGTTGTGGTCGTCATCGAACACGCTGACCGTGACGCCGCCGTGCCCGAGACGGCCCAGTTGCTGCTCTGCCAGCATGCTCGACATCCCGCGCTTGTCGCGTGCAGCGAGCGCGTATCCGATGCGCGTTTGCACCTGTTTCGGGTGATGGCGTGCGAGCGCCACCGCGCTCACGGCATGCAGCCGCGCGATGTGGTCGAACATCGCGGGCTGGGCCCGGCGGCGCACGTCGGCGAGATAGAAGTCCTGGTCGAGCATTGCATCGAAACGCGGGTCGGCCAGCCATCGCTCGACTGCCTGCGCGCCGTCGTCCGGCGCAAGATCAGCGGCCAGTGCGCGCAACCGCGTGGCGAATTCGCCGTCGTGGAGCGGGCTGTCGACGATCATCAACGGCGGGGCGCTCTCGCCCTCCGACTCCCACTGCGCGGCCATTTCGTGCGCGACGATCCCGCCGAACGACCAGCCGCCGAGCAGATCGGGCTGCCTGCCGTGCGTCGCGAGCAGCGCCGCGCGATAGCGCGACGCCAGTTGCGCGATCGAAAGATACGCGGGCGCATGGCCCTGGTCCGCGTACGGATGACGGATCGCGACGACCGTCGGATCCCCCGGCCATGAGGCGGCCAGTTCCTGATAACACAGCACGTTTCCACCGACCGGATGCACGAGCGCCACGAGCGGCCCGCCCCCCTCGCGCAGCGTCACGACGAGGCCGACGTCACCGCCCGCTCCGGCCGGTCGTCGCGGATCGGTCGCGAGGACTTCGCGAGCAGGCGCGTCACCGTCCGTCGCGGCGAACCACGCCGCCAGCGTCTGGAGCGATGCGCCGCGCGCCAGCATGGCGATCGGCGGCATCTTGCCGAGCCGTTGATGCAGGCGGACCCGCAGCTCCGTCAGCGCCAGCGAGTCGAGCCCCTGGCCGACGAGCGAAAGCCCGTCGTCGAGCACGACGGTATCCGGGGCGACCGCTGCCGCGATCGTGCGCAGCGTCGCGACCATCTGCGCCGCGCCCGCCGGTGCCGCGTCGGCGCAATCGGCCGCGCTCGAATGCGGCGGCCGGGCCGCCTCGCTCGATGCGACGCCACTTCGTCGGCGCACCGGGCCGCGCCCCGCTTCGGCGAGATCGGGGAACGGCAGCTCGAAACGCTCGGTGTCGAACGCGTAACCCGGCGCTTCGGCCGGCGCAGGCGCATTGCCGTACAGCTTGTGCCATGCGATCTTCTGCCCTTCGCCGTAAAGACGTGCGCAGCCATGGGCAAAGCCGGTCGCTTCGGTTTCCTCATCGCCTTCCGGGCCGTCCGCGAGCGACGCGATCGCGCATTGCCATTCGCCGCCCGCGGCGGCGCGCGCGAGCTTCGACAGCGCCGCGCCGGGTCCCACTTCGACGAAGAGCGTCTTGCCGTCCGAGGCCGCGAGCAACGCGTCATGAAAACGCACCGGCTGTTCGACGAGATCGAGCCAGTGCTCGACGCCGGCGATCGCATCGGTCGCGACGGCGCCCGTGAGGGTGGAGACGAGCGGAATCGACGGCGGCGCGAACGTCAGCGGTTCGAGCGCACGCCGGAACGCTTCGCGCATCGAACGCAGCATCGGCGAATGGCCCGGCGTGTCGTAGGTCTTCAGCAGCGACACGCGTTTGCCCGCCGCGACCATCGCGTCGTGCACGCGCGCCACCGCTTCCTGCGTACCGCTCACGACGGTCTGCCCCGGCCCGTTGATGCCGGCGACGAACAGATCCGTCCCGAACGCGAAGCGCGTGGAGAGTTCGTCGGCCGCGGCAGCCACCGCGAGCATCGCGCCGGCCGGCGTCGCGGTGTCGAACAGTCGGCCACGTGCCTCCACGGCGGCGAGGCCGTCGGCGAGCGACATCACGCCGCCGATCACGGCGGCCACGTGCTCGCCGAGCGAATGCCCGATCAGCAGGTCGGGCTGTACGCCGAGTTCCATCCAGGTACGCGCGAGCGCATAGCACACGACGAAGTGGGCCAATTGCCCCGGATGATGACGCACCGCTTGCGCGCTGCGGCCGACGATCGCATCGAGCACGTCGCGCGCCGTCTCGCCGCCCAGCAGGCGCAGGCACGCGTCCGCGTGTTTGCGGAACAGGCCGTTGCCGTGGTAGAGATTCCCGCCGACGCCCGGCTGCCATGCGCCCTGACCGGGCACGAGAAACGCGACGCGGGGCTTGCGCGGCGGTTCGCCCGCATGCCAGTTCCCGGACGGATCGCCCGCGAGGAAGGCGTCGAGCGCGTCGATGAAATCCGCTTTCGTCGTGCCGACCAGCGCGACGCGATGATCGAAATGATCGCGCCGGACGTTCGACGTGTGACACGCATCGCGCAGCGGGACGGACGTGCCCGCAAGCCACGCCCGCCATGCCGCCGCGACACGCCGCCGCGCGTCCGGCGAGCGCCCGGAAAGCGTCAATACGCGTTCGCGCTCGATCGGCGCACCGGCGTCCGATACGAGCGCCGGCGCGGACAGAATCAGGTGGACGTTGGTCCCGGTGATGCCGAAACCGCTCACGCCGACCAGCGTCTCGCCTTCGCCGAGCGGCGTGCCTTCGCGCGGAATGGCGAGCTGCGCGCCTTCCCAGTGAAACCGCGGGTTCGGCGTCTCGAAGTTCACCTGCGCGGGCACGTGCCGGTGCCGCAGGATCAGCATCGCCTTGATGAAGCCGGCCATGCCCGCGGCGCCCTCCAGATGCCCGAGCTGCGACTTCACGGAGCCGACGAGGATCGGCTTGTCGCGTGCGACGGCACGCGCATAGACGTTACGCAGCGCGGAAAGCTCGATCGGATCGCCAAGCGCCGTGCCCGTACCATGCGCTTCCACGTACGCAACCGCTTCCGGCCGAACGCCCGCCCGCATCATCGCCCGGCGAATGACGGCTTCCTGGGCCGCGCCGTTCGGCGCGGTGAGACCGTTGCTCGCTCCGTCGCTGTTGACGGCCGACCCGATCAGCACCGCATCGATGCGGTCGCCATGCGCGAGCGCGTCGTCATGCCGCTTCATCACGATCACGCCGCCGCCTTCGCCGCGAATATAACCGTCGGCGCTCGCGTCGAACGGACGACATTGCCCGGAGATGGACATCGCCTGGAGCCGCGCGATGCCGATCGTTTCCTCCGGCCCGAGGATCAGGTTCACGCCGCCGGCGATCGCGACGTCGCATTCGCCGCCCTGCAGGCTCTGCGCGGCGAGATGGATCGCGACCAGCGACGACGAACAGGTCGTATCGACGAAGATCGCGGGCCCGCTCAAGCCCAGTATGTGCGCGACGCGCCCGGGGGCCATCGCGCGCAGGTTGCCGAGCTTCGAATAGGTGGTGATGCGCGATGGATCGCCGGACCAGACGGTGCGCCGGCCATAGTCGGCCTCGCCGATCGTCATGAAGACCCCGACGTTCCTGCCGCGCAGCCGGCCCGGCGCGATGCCCGCGTTCTCGAGCGCCGCCCATGCGAGTTCGAGCATCCAGCGCTGCTGCGGATCCATCTCCATCGCCTCGGCCGCCGAGGTGCGGAACAACTTACGGTCGAAGCGGAACGGATCGTCGACATAGCCGGCCACGCGCGAATACGTGGTACCGGGCTCGTCCGTATCCGGCGAATAGAACGCATCGACATCGAAGCGTTCGCGCGGCGTTTCGCGGATCGCCGTGCGTCCGGAATTCAGCAGCGTCCAATAGCTCGACGCACAGGACGCGCCGCCCGGAAAACGGCACGACATGCCGATGATGGCGACCCGTTGCGCTTGCGTGTTTGACTGGTTCATACCGTCCTCTCGGCGGGAAGGGTTCATCCGGCCTAGTGGCGGTTCGCCGCGGCGAGATCGTCGCTGCTGCTCGCCTGGACGAGCACGGCCATGTTGCCGGGCAGGTGCCGGTTCTCGCGGATCTTCGCGTGCGCGTCCGGCAGGCGGCTCCATGGAAACACTTCCGACAGGCACGGGTCGATCTTGCCGCTCATCACGAGCCGGTTGGCCTGCGACGCTTCCTTGAGGTTCGCGAAGTGGCTGCCCTGAATGCGTTTCTGGCGCATCCACACGTAGCGCGCATCGCAGGTCAGGTCGTAGCCGCTCGTCGCCGCGCAGAACACGACCATGCCGCCGCGTTTCACGACGTAGCAGGACGGGGCGAACGTATTGCGGCCCGGGTGCTCGAACACCATGTCGACGTCGCGCTTTTCGCCGAGTGCAACCCAGATCGCCTTTCCGAACTTCTTGACTTCATCGACATAGGCCGCGTACTCGGCCTTCGCATCGACGGGCGGCGGCGCGCCCCAGCACGAAAAATCCGAACGGTTGATCACGCCCACCGCGCCGAGCCGCTTGACGAACTCGGCCTTCGACGCATCGGAGACCACGGCGACGGGGCGTGCACCTGCCAGCGCCGCGAGCTGGATCGCCATCGTTCCGAGCCCGCCCGCCGCGCCCCACACGAGCACCGATTGCCCCGCGGAAAGCACGTGCGGCTTGTGACCGAACAGCATCCGGTATGCAGTCGCGAGCGTGAGCATATAGCAGGCGCTGGCGGCCCACGTGAGGTGTTTCGGGCGCGGCATCAGCTGCGTCGACTGCACGCGCGCGAACTGCGCGAACGAACCATGCGAGGTTTCGTAACCCCAGATGCGTTGCGACGGGGACAGCATCGGATCGCCGCCGTTGCATTCCTCGTCGTCGCCATCGACCTGGGAGCAGTGCGCGACCACCTCGTCGCCGACCTTCCACTTCTTCACGTTCGACCCGACGGCCCATACGATGCCCGCCGCATCCGAGCCGGTGATGTGATACGGATCGTCATGCAGGTCCAGCACCGAGAACGGCTGGCCGAGCGCCGCCCACACGCCGTTGTAGTTGACGCCGGCCGCCATCACGAGCACCAGCACGTCGTTCGGGCCGAGCGATGGCACGTCGACGATTTCGTTCGTGAATGCGTGCTGCGGCTCCCCGTGGTTCTCACGGCGAATCGTCCACGCGTGCATTTTCTTCGGCACGATGCCCAGCGGAATCGCGCTGCCGATGTCGAACAGTTCCGGCGCGTTCCTTCTCGTTTCGACAACCAGATCTATCGTTTTGGTATCCATAACAATATTCATGAAAGAGTTGATCCGATAAGCGTTGTACTCGCGCTAGGCCGCCCGTGACGCGGTCGTGCGCATCACGTCGCGGCCATCCCGCCGTCCACCGACAGCGCGGTGCCGGTCATGAACGAGGACGCGTCGCTCGCGAGGAACGTGACCGCCTCCGCGATTTCCTGTTCGGTCCCCAGCCGGCCGACCGGATGAAACGCCTTGATCTGGTCGGTCATGCCGGTTTCATCGAGAAACTTCTCCACCATCGCCGTCGCCACGAACGCCGGGCAGATCGCGTTGACACGGATATTCTGCTTCGCATATTCGAGCGCGGCCGCTTTCGTCAGCCCGAGGATGCCGGCCTTCGACGCGTGATAACTGCAACCACCGAATGCCGATGCCACGAGGCCATACGTGGACGACATATTGACGATCGCGCCGCCGCCCGCTTTCAGCATTTCCGGAATTTCGTATTTCATCGAAAGGAACATCCCTTTCAGATTGATATCCATCACGTAATCCCAGCTCGCCTCGTCGGTATCGGCCACGGCTTTGCCGAATGCCTCCACGCCAGCGTTATTGAACGCGATATCGAGCCGGCCGAATTCACGTACGGTCTGCGCGACCATGTGCGCGCAATCCTCCGCGCTGGACACGTCGGTCTTCACGAACAGCGCCTCGCCGCCCGCGCGGCGGATCTCTTCGACGACGGCCAGACCTTCGTCGATGCGGCGCGACGCGATCGCGACCCGCGCGCCTTCGCCGGCGAACAGCAATGCCGTGGTCCGGCCGATACCCGAACTTCCCCCGGTCACGAGGGCAACCTTTTGATGAAGCTTCAGCATCGTATTCTCCAGTCGCGTTGATATGCAGGCCCCGTCATCACCACCCCAATCTTTTTCAGATCGAATCGCAAATGAATCGTCGGTTCTTGACGGGATGGATTCTAGACGGCGAAAACCCTGCGCCGATGAAAAGTGAAAAAAGTTCAAATTTGATTGTCGGACGGACGAATATCATCGCTGACGTCACGACACTTCACCTTCAATTCATCGGCCTCCTATGCGCGCGAATACGATCACCCGGCATGAACTCGGCATGTCCGTCATTCACGCGATCGGCGACGAAGGCTTCGTCGACCTGAGCGCGGCGCTCGAGCGTCTCGACCCCGATTTCAAGCGATTGCTCATCGAGGGCGCTTATGCCGACATCATCGCGCGCCCCAACCTCTCGCTGAAGCATCGGGAACTCGTCACGGTCGCGGTGCTCGCGACGATGGGCAATACGGATGGTGCCCTGAAATACCACGCGGGCGGCATGCTGAATACCGGCTGGGCGCCGCATGCGGTGTTCGACGCGGCGTTCGAGACGCTCCATTACGCAGGCGTGCCGGTGGCCATGGCCGCGATGCGCCACATCGTCGCGTTGTTGCGCGAGCGTGACATCGATATCGGCCTCGACGTCGATCTTTTCAAGGATTCCGAAGCGGCGATCGCCACGCTGTTGCAACGCCGGCCACGGCCATTCAATGCGCTGACGCCGAAGGAGCGCCGCCTCACCGCGCTCGCGATCGTCATCGCGTGCGAAAACCGGCACGACGCGGTTCGTGCACATGTGAACGCCTGTTTGCACGCTGGCTGGACGCGCAGCGAGCTGACGGAGGTATTGATTCAACTGACCGGCTATATCGGCTGGCCGCTCATCCTGCCCGTGTCCCGCATCGTGCTCGACGTGTTCGATGCGTTCGGTGCGCTCAACGCCGCGCAGGGCGGCTCGGCGGAGATCCAGGCGAACGCGCCGGCCGAGCAGCATGCGCTGCAACGCGACCTGTGTCCGCCGCCAGCGGTAGGCGGCTTCGCGGACATGTCGTCTGCCATCGCGCGTGGCGTCGACCGGCTGGCCAGTGCGGCATCGGGCGACGAGCCGGTCGAGCATGCGAAAGCGCGCCACCTCACGTCAATCGCGTGCCTGACCTGCCTCGCGCGCAATGCCGATGCCCACTCGCTTACCACGCACATCGGCGACGCACGCCGGTCGGGCGCATCGCGGCACGAGATCGTCGAGACCATCGTCGGCGCACTGCCGCATGCCGGCGTGCTGGCCGTGCAATGGGCGCTCGCCGTGGCGCACCAGTCGTTCGCCTCGGCGGATCGGCACGCGGCGCGCGAGCACGGCAACGTGCTGGCCTGAAGACGAAGGCGCTCCGCCTCCCCCATACCATTCGGCACGAACGACACAGGAAACGACGATGAACGATGAAGGCGGATACGATCTCGAGGATCTCATGCCCGGCATGAACGCGTGCTTTTCGAAGACCCTTTCCGAGCACGACGTGCAGCTGTTCGCGAACGCGACCGGCGACCGGAACCCCGTGCATCTCGACGAGGCCTATGCGCAGCGAACGTTTTTCGGCGGCCGCATCGCGCACGGCATGTTGTCCGCCTCCGTGATATCGGCGGCGATCGCGACGCATCTGCCGGGGCCCGGCTCGATCTACCTGTCGCAGGATCTGCAATTCCGCCGCCCGGTCAAGCTGGGCGAAACGGTTCTCGCGACGGTGACGGTCAAGGAGATTCTCGCGAGCCGGCGTCGGGTCGTGCTGGAAACCCGTTGCGAAGTCGACGGCCTCGTCGTCGTGGAAGGCACGGCGGTGGTAATGCCCACGAATGCGGCGGCGCGCAGGAAGGACGCGGCGAGCGTGCAGGATCAGGCGGTTTGACGGCCGATCGAAGCGGGACTGCCGGCGTCGTCGCGCGCGCGACCCGCGATCACGCGAGCCCGCTTCGTCGCCGATGATCGACGCCTGACGTGCGACATGGGTACGCGCTCGGCCGGCCGCAGCGATCGCATGGGCGACGCACCGGCGGGCCAGCACGTCGCTCGGCATCGTCGTCGACGAGACGATGTTCGCCGGCGCCCCCGTCGACCACGACGATTCAGCCGCACGGCCGCCACGCCGTCCCTGCCGCGCTACGCCTTTTTCGAATAGGCGCTGCACCAGCCTTTAGCATTGACCTGCTTGCCGCCGAAAATGGCGCACGGCCCCATCCCGGCGCCGGCCTTGCCCTGGAAGAACTGGCAGTTCGAGCAGGTCTCGCCCGCCTGGAGTTTCGGGAACTTCGCATGGTCGACCCGGCTGGCATCCGTCTTGTAGCCGAGCGTCTGGGCATTTGCATCGGACTCCTTCACGGCACCGGCATCCGCCGCCGCCGCGCGGCGTCCCAAGGCCAGTGCGGATGCCAGAACGGTGGTGGTTGCGATAAAACGTCGGCGTGAAAACTTCATGGCGTCCTCCTCCGTGTTTGCGTGAACGGATGTCCGCGAATCGGCCGTCGAATGAATCAGTGGAAGAACAGCGCCCGCATCCCGAACGTGTGATGCGCTTCCGCCGCCATCAGCACCATGAGCACCAGCAGGCACAACGGCGGGATCAGGATCGCATACACGAGTGCCAGCCGCTCCCACATCATGTGCATGAAGATCGACACGATCAGCCCGGCCTTCGCGATCATCAGCACGACGATCAGCACCCAGCGCGGCAGGCCCTGCACGTTGAAGTAGTCGACCAGGTACGACAACGTGCTCAGCACGAACAGCAGGCCCCAGATCTTCAGGTAGAGGCCGATCGGATGCTGCTGGCCGTGTGGGGCGTCGGGTCGATCGGCGGGATCGGTGTGCTCCATGGCCTGCCTCACCACAAATAGAACAGCGCGAAGATGAACACCCACACCAGGTCGACGAAGTGCCAGTACAGGCCGGCGATTTCGACGATCTGGAAGTTGCCGTGTTCGGCGAAACCCGGCTGCCGGATCTTGCGTGCGATCAGCAGCAGGTAGATCACGCCGCAGGTCACGTGAAAGCCGTGGAAGCCGGTGATCGTGAAGAAGCACGCGCCGAACTGCGCCGCGCCCAGCGGGTTGCCCCAGGGCCGGATACCTTCGTGGACGATCAGCTTGGTCCATTCGAGGGCCTGCATCGACACGAAGCTCGCGCCCAGCAGCGCGGTCGCGAGCAGCAACGCGCCGGCGCGCCTGGCGTTGCGCCGGTAGCCGAAGTTGACCGCCATCGCCATGGTGCCGCTGCTGGTGATCAGGATGAACGTCATGATGGCAATCAGAAGCAACGGCACATCCAGGCCGCCCACCGTGAGCCCGAACACCTTGGACGTGTCGGGCCACGGCGCCGTGGTCGACATGCGCACCGACATGTAGCCGATCAGGAAGCTGCTGAAGACGAACGTGTCCGACAGCAGGAAGATCCACATCATCGCCTTGCCCCACGGCACCTTGAAGGCTTCGCGGTCGGCCGACCAGTCGGTGACGATGCCGCGCCAGCCGTCGGGCCGGGCGTCGGCGGGCCGGGCCGCCGGCGATTCGGCAGCGGATTCGGTGTGCACCGTGGGCGAGGTCATGGCGCGGCTCCATACAGCGGCCCGCAGATCGCGGCGACGATCCCGGGTGTAAGCCACCACATCGCCGCCAGCAGCACGAGCCAGACCGCAAGCAGGAAATGCCAGTAAAGCGCGCACAGCGCGATGGCGCGCCGGGCCCGGAATGGATCCGCGCGCCGGAGCTGCGCGATCGTCACGGCCCACGCCACGAGCCCGCCCAGCACATGCAACCCGTGCAGGCCCGTGAGCAGGTAAAGGAAGCTGTTGGACGGATTGACGGTGACGGTCTGCCCGGCCGCCGCCAGCATGTGCCAGGCGGTCAGTTGCCCGATCACGAACACGGCCGCCAGCACGCCGCCGCCCACCAGCCACGCCATGCGGTGCACGGCCGGTTGCCGGGCACGCTGCATCGCGACGCTTGCGAGCACCAACGCACCGGTGTTCCACCACAGCAGCGCCGGATGCGGGATCGGCTGCCAGTCGGGTTCGCGCATGCGCATCGCATAGGCGAGCAGCAGCAGCGAAAACAACGTCGTGGCGACCGCCATGAACACGATCAGACCGATGCGGCCCGCGTGCGGCAAGCCGGGCGGCGCGTCGGGAACGAAGGGGCGCGGCAGCGTGGTCATTCGCGGGCCTCGCCGGGGTGAAGCGTCGGATGGACCGGTTCAGGCGCCGTCGCGGGCGGCTGGTTTTGCGGCACGAAGTCTGCCCCTTGTCCCGGCGGACTGTATTCGTATGCCCAGCGATAGACGACCGGCAGCGCCGCGCCCCAGTTGCCGTGCACGGGCGGCGTCTGCGGCGTCTGCCACTCCAGCGTGGTGGCGCGCCACGGATTGCCGTCGGCACGCCGGCCGTGCACGAGGCTCCACGCGAGATTGAACAGGAACAGCAACTGCGCCGCCGCGACGATCAGCGCGACGACGGTGATGAACGTGTTGAGCGTCTGTGCCGAATGCGGAATGAAGCTGTAGCCCTGATAGGCGTAATACCGCCGCGGCATGCCAAGGATGCCGAGATAGTGCATCGGGAAGTAGATCGCATAGGTGCCGACGAAGGTGATCCAGAAATGCGCGCGCCCGAGTCTGTCGTCGAGCATGCGGCCCGTCACCTTCGGGTACCAGTGGTAAATGCCGCCGAACACCACCAGGATCGGCGACACGGCCATCACCATGTGGAAATGCGCGACCACGAAGTACGTGTTCGACAGCGGGATGTCGACGCTCACGTTGCCGAGGTAGAGCCCGGTCAGCCCGCCCAGCACGAAGGTGCTGACGAAGCCGATGGCGAACAGCATCGGCACGGTCAGGTGGATATCGCCGCGCCACAGCGTCAGCACCCAGTTGTAGACCTTGAGGGCGGTCGGGACGGCGATGACGAGCGTGGTCGTCGCGAAAAAGAAGCCGAAGTACGGATTCATGCCGGCGACGAACATGTGGTGCGCCCAGACCACGAAGCTCAGCGCGCCGATGACGACGATCGCCCACACCATCATCCGGTAGCCGAAGATGCTCTTGCGCGCGTGCGTGCTGATCAGGTCCGACGCGATGCCGAAGGCCGGCAGCGCGACGATGTAGACCTCCGGATGCCCGAAGAACCAGAACAGGTGCTGGAACAGCAGCGGGCTGCCGCCGGCATGCTTGAGCGTCTGCCCCATCGACACCACGGCCGGGATGAAGAAACTGGTGCCGAGCGTCCTGTCGAGCAGCATCATGACCGCCGACACGAACAGCGCCGGAAACGCCAGCAGCGCCATGATGGTCGCGATGAAGATGCCCCACACCGTGAGCGGCATGCGCATCAGCGTCATGCCGCGCGTGCGCGCCTGCAGCGTGGTGGTCACGTAGTTCAGGCCGCCCATCGTGGCCGCGACGATGAAGATCGCCAGCGACACGAGCATCAGCACGATGCCCCATTCGACGCCCGGCGTGCCCGGCAGGATGGCCTGCGGCGGATACAGCGTCCAGCCCGCGCCGGTCGGCCCGCCCGGCACGAAGAAGCTCGCCGCCAGCACCAGCACGGCCAGCAGGTAAACCCAGTAGCTCAGCATGTTGAGAAACGGGAACACCATGTCGCGCGCGCCCAGCATCAGCGGGATCAGATAGTTGCCGAAGCCGCCGAGAAACAATGCCGTCAGCAGGTAGATCACCATGATCATCCCGTGCATGGTGACGAACTGGTAGTAGTGGTTCGCGTCGATGAAAGCGAACTTGCCCGGAAAGCCGAGCTGCAGCCGCATCAGGTCCGACAGCACGAGGCCCACCAGGCCGATGGCGATGGCCGTCAGCGCGTACTGCACGGCGATGACCTTGTGGTCCTGGCTCCACACATAGCGGGTCCAGAAGCTGTGCGGGACATGGTCGAGGTGCGCGTAGGGCATGGCATCCGCTCCGTCAGGGTTGGGCTGCGCTGCTTGCGGGGGCCGGCCCGCCTTGCGCCTTGATATAGGCCACCAGCGCGGTCAGTTCCTGCTCGCTCAGGTCGAAGCGCGGCATGATCGGCGAGAAGCCCTTCACGACCCGGGCCGTCGGATCGCGGATAAACGCGCGCAGGTAGGCTTCGTCCACCTTCGCGGTGCTGCCGTCGGCCATCGTTTCGGTCTTGCCGTACAGGCCCTTCCACGTCGGGCCGACGCGCGGCGTGCCGTCCACGGTGTGACAGGCGACGCAGCCCTTGGCGGCCGCGAGCGTCTTGCCCAGGTCGGCAAGCGCCTGCGCGCTGCCTCCGGCCGCGGCGGGGGCGGCCTGCACGCGGGCCTGCTGCCGTTGGGCGAACGTGGTCTGCTGCGCCAGCCAGCGCGAGAACGCGGCTTCGTCTTCCACCACCACCACGCCGCGCATGGTCGAATGCCCGATCCCGCAAAGTTGCGCGCACAGGATGTCGTAACGCCCGGCCTTGGTCGGCGTGAACCAGAAGGTCGTCACCATGCCCGGCACCATGTTCATGCGCGCCCGGAACGGCGGGACGTAGAAGTCGTGCAGCACGTCGCGCGACCGTGTCAGGACCTGCACCGGCCGGTTGAGCGGCAGGTGCACCTCGGGTGTCTCGATCAGGTAGTTGTCGCGGCCGTTGGGGTCGGCGGGGTTCATGCCGAACGGGTTGTCGTTGCTCATGTAGCGCACGTCGGTCGTGCCCAGCTTCCCGCCGGGGCCGGCGAAGCGGAAGCGCCATTGCCATTGCTGGCCGAGCACTTCCATCTGCAGCACGTTGCGCGGCGGCCGGATGTAGTCGGCGTAGACGAACAGGCCCGGCGCCAGCAACGCCGCCACGCCGACGGCGGTCAGGCCGATCAGCCACCATTCCAGCGGCCGGTTGTGCGGCTCGTAGGCCGCGCGATGCCCGCTGCGGTGGCGATAGCGCACGAGCGCGACCACGATGAACAGGTTGATTGCGACGAAGAATGCGCCGGTGATGACGAGCGTGATCGTCAGCATGTCGTCCATGCGCACCCAGTTCGACGCGATGGGCGTGATCCACCACGGACTGGCAAAGTGAAACCCCACCGCCAGGATGACGATCAGGACCAGGGCAATCGCAAGGGTCATGGGCCACCTCGCTGCGTGTCGCTCTCCGGAGCCGCCGACACCGGGTTCCGCGTCTCCCGCGGGCGCCGCGTGTTCAAGGTCGGCGCGGCGGGAAACGCGATGCGTCAGTCGTCCACGTTCCGCTTGCGCAATCGTTCCAGCCTGCCGTAGGTGATGGCCGCAACCACGCCGAACAACAGGTTGGCCAGCAACGGCCCGGCCCCCCGCTCGGAGACGAACCACGGGAACACGGCCGTCATGACGTAGAAGTTCCACCCATACGCGACGATCCCGAACGCCAGCCCGATGGCGGCTTCCATGCCCACGCTCGAA
Source organism: Burkholderia sp. CpTa8-5 (assembly GCF_017815045.1). NCBI lineage: Bacteria > Pseudomonadati > Pseudomonadota > Betaproteobacteria > Burkholderiales > Burkholderiaceae > Burkholderia > Burkholderia sp. CpTa8-5. The sequence goes on along the minus strand of NZ_JAGIQD010000001.1, from coordinate 214,134 downwards.
TCGAGGCGGAACGGCGCCATGACCGCGGCGAGCATCATCCCCATGATCGCGCCGAGCACGTAGTGCAGCAGCAGCGCCATCGCCACGATTTCAAGGTTGAATTGCGTCATCTGGCTGAGCGCGCTGCGGCCCATCACCATCGCCGCGATCTTGTGTGTCGGTTGCCAGGGGCTTGCGCCGAGCACGAGCGTCGACCAGACGAATTCCAGCGCGATCACCAGCGCACCGCCCGCGAGACCCGCCACGGCAGCGGCGACCCAGTCGGGCGTACGACGCGCCCAATGGTGCGATCGAATGTGCAGTTCCATACGACCTCCTTGTCGACGATTCGACGTCGACGCTTCGGTTCCGACGGCGTCACGCGCATCGGGCCGGCGTCCCTTGCGCGATTCGGCATGGCGGGCAGCGTTGCCGGCGCAACGTGCGAACGGCCCGCTCCGCGCGCGGCCCGCGGTGGCGGCCGTGCGTTCGACGCGACGCGTCGATGCACCCGCGTGTCGGGCGGGCCGGCCTGCTGTCGCGCGTCAGGGAAAGATCGGTGTCGTCGGCTCGGCGCCTTCCAGGTCCGCGTTCGGAAAATGCCGCGCGACCATCTCTTCGATTTCCTGCTCTCGCGATGCCGGCACGTCGGCCATGATCAGGATCTGGCCTTCCTGAATGGCGTCGCGAAATCGCTGGAGTCGCGCATTCGGCTCGGAGATGCCGATCATCGCGGCGGTCCACGCCCCGAAACCCGCTCCTGCCAACGTCAACCCGACGACGGCGCCGCCCGCGATCACGAGCTCCGCCGGCGGAAATACCAGCGCGACGAGGCCGATCAGCGCACCGGCCGCACCGCCGAGCGCGACGCCGCGCTCGAGCGCATGCACGACATCGCTGCTTTGCAGCAACGATGCTTCGGGCAACTGATCGAGTGTGACGCTGTGATTCGCGAGGACGTGGATGTGGCGCCAGATGATGCGCGCGCGCAGCAAGTCATCGACGATCGCCTTCGCCATCAGCGTATCGGGTACGAGGAAATAAAGGCGTCTCATGTTGACACCCCTTTTTGCAATCAATCGCACTTTCCATTCTATGTCAGCATCGGCGGCGCGCCAGGTGCGCGCGGGCCATACGGCGGCGATGCATGCGCGACGCGCCCGCGTGACATGCCAGGGCATGCGCCGCTGATTGAGAGGGGTGCTATCCGCGTTTGCGCAACGGCTCCAACAGGTGCCGCAAGCCGTTGTGATCGATTTCGTGCATCAACGCAAGCTGCCGGCCGATTTCGCCGTGCGGGAACCCTTCGCGGGCCAGCCAATTCAGGTAAGGCCCGGGCAGGTCGGCAATCGGCCGTCCCTTGTATTTTCCAAAGGGCATGGTGACGGTGACGAGTTGTTCAAGGTCTGGGGTTTGCATGCGGGTATTGTGCACGGCTTTCCGCTCGCGTCGGGGGCCGAGCGATCGAAGGCCGGATTCGACCCTTCACGGGAGGCCGAATCGTGACGCAGTTCCAGCGTGACGGCCATCGATCACCTCCGGCCGGCGGCGCCGGTTGCCCGTCGGATCAAGCCTCGGTGAATCCGGATGCGCCGGCCGGATTGACGCACGGACATTCGACGCGGCCGCCCTTTCGGCAACGACCTCACGGAAAGGCCGCTCCAAACCGCCCGCGCCCCGTTTCCGGCCTGCTAGACTGGAACTTCCCCCTGCAAACGATGGAGGGAATCATGTTGTCCGTCTACGTCGTGAAGACTGGCGAGCAATTCCTGTGTACCGCCGAGGATGGCGATATCGGCATGGCACCGGCGGTTGAAGATGCCACGTCGTTTCTTTCGTACGAAGAAGCGGAAAAGGCAGCGCACGCGCATGCCGATCCCGGATACGAAATCGTCGCCGTCTGCGTGCTCAGGCACTGACATGGCGCCCGCTTCCGGGCGCTCGGCGACGTGATGCGGCTGGCGGCTCCGCTGGCGCCATGTGACATCGGCGGCGCGATCGGCTGCGTACGAAATTCCCTGCGAACGGACGAATTGCGTGTCGTGATTCTCGCGATGGGGTCGCCCTGCGCATCAACAGTCCCACCGTGTACGGCGCACGCGCCTTTCCTGAAACGCCCGGCATCCGGCGCGCACGCCTCGTATGCGGCGCTGCCGGGAACCGGAGCGTCGTTGCTCCGATTTATCTATCGTCTGGGGCCTTTCATGCCCTCCGACTCCATGGCCGCATTCCACTCCTCATTCGCCTCGATCGGGTCCATCGCTTCGTCAACCGACGCCGTTGCGCGCTCGGCCGCCGCGATGGTTTCGTCTGCGTCGGAGGCGACATCGCTGTCGCCGTCGCCTGGGGGATGCAGCATGTCCTCGAGCATCGCGCTCAACTCCGACGTGTCCCATGGCAGCCCACGCCGGGTCCGATCCTTGATGTAGTGCCTCACTTCCGCGTCTTGCTCCACGGTCAGCGGCAGCCCTCGGAAGGTGCTTTGGGGGCCAGCGTCGATCATCGCATTCTCCTGTTTCTACGGCATCCTCAGTGTACTCGTCCATTGCGAACATGCGAGCCGCGATGGGTGCGCGCTTGCGGCGGATCAAACGTATGGGCTCGACAGGCGAACAGCGGCCTGGGTCGGTCATTCAGCGGCTCGGCCAGTTTGTCGGGGAGCCGCGAGCTGTTCATACCACTCATTTCCCATGGGGAAAACACGTGTCGCTGAACTGGAGAGCGTCGGGACTCACCCGCCTGCGTCTCCGGACGTCGCCTGCCGCAAGCGAGCCGTCCGGTTTCGACGGCCACGCCCGCAGCCATTCGCTGACGACCTCTCACTTCCGCAGCGAAATCTCCACGCGACGATTGCGCGCGCGCCCCTCCGCGGTATCGTTCGACGCCGCCGGATTGGCTTCGCCGTGACCGGTTGCGGCGAACGCATCCGCTTTCAGCCCGTGCTCGCGCAGATACCCCGCGACCGCATCCGCCCGGCGCTTCGACAGCGCCTGGTTGTGCGCGTCCGAACCGGTCGCGTCGGTATAGCCGTCCACTTCCACGCGCGAGAAATGCCGGTCGCCCTGCCGGTTCAGCAGCGTGTCGAGCGCGGCGGTGGCCGCGGGCGTCAGCACGGCCGAGTCGGTCGCGAAATACGCATCGCCGGTCAGGCTCACCTTCTCGGCCGACACGGGCGCCGGCGCAACGACCGCGGCGGCCGGCGCGGGCGCCGCACCGCACTGGAACACGATCGAATGCGGATCGGCGCCGTCGCGGTACGGCGTGGTGGTGTCGACCAGGCGCACCGGCTCGTTGCCGCACATGCGCGTCGCGACCTTCATGCAGGTCTTCGCGGTCGACAGGATGCCGTGACAGTCGACCTGGAACGTCCGGATGCCGTTTCGCGACTGCAGTTCGTACGCGTTGTACGTCGGCCCCGACGCACTCGAACAACCCGCGAGGGCAACGACGGACGTCAGCAGGGCAAGATGGATGTTTTTCACTTGATTACTCCGAGAATGCGATGGGCGCAGCGTGCGCGGCGCGATGACGCGACCGCACGCGCATGCATTTGCGTTTGCGTTCGGCGCGGCCCGCTCCGGCAACGCGTGCCGGAACGAACCGCTGCGCGCGATCACTTCCACTGATACAGCACGCCCGCGCCGACCACGCGCTGGCTGCCGGCGAAACCGCCGTTCAGCGTCGCCTTCAGGTTCTCCGTGACGCGCGCCTGCACGCCGACCGCCATCGCCTTCTGCCCCTGGAACGTCGCCGTGCCGACCCCCATCGCGAAGTTCGAATCGCGGTCCATGTGCGGGATCGACGCCATCGCGGCGGTCGCGGCGATCCCCTCGCGGGCCATCGAATCGGTCTGCTGGATCTGCTGCTGCATCTGCGTGAGCTGGTTGTTGACCGTGTTCAGGGACTGCGTGAACTGGTTCGATACCGCATTCAGCTGGTTCACGTTCACCGCGTCGGTGCCCTGCGTGCCGGCCGCGACGTTCACGACCTGCCGCGCCGAATCCGCCGAGCCGACCGCGACCACGTTCGAGCGGCCGCCGTCGTTGCTGCCCGCGCCGATCGCGGTCGAGTTGTTGCCCGATGCGGTCGACCCCACGCCGATCGCGGTCGAGCCGTTGCCGGACGCCGTCGAGCTGTTGCCGACCGCCGTGCTGTTCGAGCCCGACGCGACCGCCCCCGACCCGCCCGCCGACGAATTCGAACCGCTCGCCCCCGGCGGCACGTTGCCGCCGGGCGGGTTCGTCGTGTACTGCCCGCCGAGGTTGGTCGTGCGCTGGTCGATCAACGTCGTCAGCTGGTTCGCGACCGAATCGAGCTGCGACACGTTCACCGCGTCCGTGCCGTTCTTGCCGGCGGCCAGCCCGGTGATCTGCCGGTTGCCGACGTTCACTTCGCCGGCCGACGACTGCGGGCTGCTCAGCCCGTACGCGAAGTAGTTCGTCAGCGCGCCGACGGTGGTCAGCGAACCGGCGCCGAGCGCGACGCTGTTCGCGAACGTCGCCGAGGCCCCTGCGCCGAGCGCAAGCGCATCGGTCGCGCTGCCGCGCGCCCCCGAGCCGAGCGCGACGCTGCCCACGCTGACCGCCACCGCGTTGGCGCCTTGTGCGACCGACTGCGCGCCGGTCGCCGTCGCACCGCTGCCCAGCGCGATCGCATCGGCCTGCGCGGCACTCGCCGCCTGCCCGATCGCGATGCCGCCCGGCGCAGTCTGGTCGACGATCGCGCCGTTGCCGATGCCCACGCCGTTGTCGCCGTTGACGACCGTCGTCGGCCCGACCGCGATCGATTCCGCGCCGACGGCGAGCGAATCGCCGGCCGTCGAATTCGCGTGGAAATACTTCTGGCCCGTGACCGCGAACGACTGCAGCGCGCCGGTCAGCTGGCGCACCGTCACCGCATCCTGCTGGCCGGTGCCGTCGGCGACGTTGGTGATCTGGCGGTACGTCCGGTTCGTCGCATCGCCGACCGATACCGCGCCGAGCAGCGTCTGGTCGGTCGTATCGAACGGGATCGACGCGCTGCCGTTGCGGATGATGCCGGAGGCGGGCGCCGTCGCGCGGTCGGCCACCGAACCGGCGCCGAGCGCGATGCTGCCGTCCACGCGAGAAATCGCGTTCGGGCCGATCGCGACGCTGTCCAGGCCGAGCGCCTGGCTGTCCGGCGCGGTGGAGTTCGCGTGGAAGTACTTGATGCCGTTCGCGTTGATGTTGTCGATCGCCGAGCCGACGTTGTTGTTGATCGTGGTGGAGCCGTCGCTGTTGTACGTGACGTACGACGGTGACGAGATCGTGCCGGTGGTCGGATCGTAGGTGGCGCCGCCGCCGATCGCGCCGGCCGTGCTGTTGCCGAGGTTCGTGTTGTTGTTCGTGATCGAGCTCAGGCTGGTCGACAGCGAACCGATGCCGGTCGACGTGGCGGTGGACAGCGAAGTCAGGTTGCTGTTGGTCGAGCTCAAGCCGGTGGACAGCGAGCCGACGACGGTCGAGGTCGACGTGGACAGCGACGTGATCGTGCTGTTGGTCGAACTCAGGCCGGTGGACAGCGAGCCGACGACGGTCGAGGTCGACGTGGACAGCGACGTGATCGTGCTATTGGTCGAACTCAGGCCGGTCGACAGCGAGCCGACGACGGTCGACGTCGACGTGGACAGCGACGTGATCGTGCTGTTGGTCGAGCTCAGGCCGGTGGACAGCGAACTGATGCCCGTGGACGTCGACGTGGACAGCGATGTTACCGTGCTATTGGTCGAGCTCAGGCCGGTCGACAACGACGACACGCCGGTGGACAGCGACGTGATGCTCGATGCAGTCGACGTCGACAGCGAATCGAGCGCCGTGTTCGTCGCGGCGAGCTGCGACCCGTTGATCGCGTCCGTGCTCGACGCATCGACACGCCCGGCCGCGACGTTGGTGATCTGACGTTCGGCGTTCGGCGCGCCGACGCTGACGACGCTGGTCGGATTCGTGCCCTTGTAGTTGTAGATGACGCCGCCGAGCGTTCCGGTCGCAGTCGGATTCGGCGCGGCCGTCACCGACCCGGAGCCGAGCGCGACGTCGCCGGCACGGGTCGCCGCCGTCGCGCCGTCACCCAACGCGATATTGCCGGCCATCCCCGCCGCGCCCGCCGTCGAACCGTTGCCCAACGCGACGCTGCCCTGACCGATCGCCTTGTTGTTGTTGCCGATCGCCACCGCGCCATTGGCTTGATTGGTGACCGTCGCAGATGCGGTGCCGTCGCTATTGGCAATGTTGTTCGCACCACCCGTGAAAGCACCGGTGCCGCTGGCGTAGCTCGGATCGCCGATCGCTACCGCACCGTTGCCGACGGCAGTGTTGCCCGCGCCGATGGAAACCGCCGTGCCGCCCGTCGCGGTGGCGCCTGTGCCGATCGCGACGGCGTTGCCGGAATCAGCGGTGGCGCTGCTTCCCATGGCAATCGCGTTGGCGGCCGACGCACTGGCGGCATCGCCGATCGCCACGGCGGCAGTACCTGTCGCGACCGCGGTCGCGCCGAATGCGGACGAGAACTGACCTGTCGCCTGGCTGCCGGTACCGACTGCCGTAGCACGATAGGTTGGCGTGCCGGTGTTGTTGCCGGCGATCGACGAAGCGCCGATGGCAACACTGCCGTCGTCGATCGCGGAAGACGCAGCCCCCAAGGCGACCGTGTTCGTGGCGGCGGACGTGGCCTGCGTGCCCAAGGCGATCGCATTGGTGCCGGTCGCCGTGCTGGAGGTGCCGGCCGCGAACGCGTTGGTCTGCGATGCCGTCGCGCTGGAGCCCAGGGCGGTGCTCCCTACGCCGGTGGCGAGCGCGAGATTGCCCAACGCCAGGCCGAACTGCTGCGTCGCGCTCGATTGAATGCCCATCGCGATCGAACTGACGCCCGATCCAACAGTGTTCACACCGAACGCAAGCGCGTTGTTGGCGCTGGCCGTCGTATTCGAGCCCATCGCGATCGAATTGGTGCCGAGCGACTGCGTGCCCGAACCGGGCACGCCCGCCGTGCCGCCCCAGCCGATCGCGATCGACGCGGTGCCCTTCGCGCCGCTGTTGACGCCCATCGCCACACCCGAATTTCCGGCAGCCAGCGAGCCGCTGCCCACCGCGACGCCGGCCGCTCCCGAACTCGTCGACTGATTGCCGAGCGCAACCGAGCCCGTATTGATTGCATTCGACGCATAGCCGAGCGAGACGCTTTGTGCGCCTACCGCGCTCGCGCCGAGACCGAGCGCCGCGGCATACTGACCGGACGCCAGCGCATTGTTGCCGAGGCCGATGGCCGACACACCCGTCGCGACCGCACCGCTACCCATCGCCACCGATCCGCTTTGCGTCGCACTCGACAGGTTGCCGACGGCAACCGAAAAGGCGCCGCTGCCAATCGACTGCACGCCCATCGCCACACCGTTGAAGCCGGTGGCCTGCGAATTGATGCCGATGGCCGTCGCGCCGTCGGCCATCGCATGCGCGCCCGGGCCGATCGCCGTGGACGACTGACCAGCCGCCGTCGACAGATTGCCATAAGAGGTAGCATTCACCTGCGACGCTACGGAACCGTTGCCGATCGCCGTCGAACTGGCGCCACCGGTCGCGGAGCCGCCACCTGCCGAATATTGCGCATGCGCACTGGCCTGGAACAGCCCGAGATACGCGGCCGCCATCATCACGACGAGCCGTCTGGGCGAAAGCGTCGGGTTCGTCCCGATGCCCGCGTCTGCCGCATGCGCGGATGCTCTTCTCGACGACGCAACCCGCTTTCCGCGCGCACGATCGAGCTCCGACGCCGCAACCCAGGCGCCCAGTGCTTCGTTCCAGATCGACTTGAACGACTTGTTCATCTTGTTTTCCCTCGGTTCACATGTGCTGGATGACGCAGCAGCGGGCGCGGTGCCAGGCGAAGTGCTGACCGCTTTGCTTTCGCCTGTATCGCGACGTCCCGCCACTTACTTTGCATGACTAATCAAAACAACGTACGGCGGTGCCCGACACGCGCGACCCACGTCGCGATTGCACGATCGACCGCCGCGCATGCCCGTTCGGCGCGCTGCGCGATCACGATCGTCAGTTATCGATTGATGGACATCGACATCGCCGGCCCGACGGCGACATGACGCACGACGCAGCGCGCATCCGCACGTGCGTACACCGTCGCGCCAAACGGAAGGCGACTTCGACTCTCACTGGAAATGCGTCGCTCGGACGCTGGACGAACGGATACCGACCCGCGCCGCGGGTGGCCCGTCGTGTTTCATTCAGGCGGCGTAAGGCGCCGTGCCGTCCCCGGATCTGAAGCATGCGCCGCCGGATCGCTGACGCTGACAGCCGGCACCGGATCGATCGACCCGGTGCGCTGACCTGCCATGCTTGTCGTATTCATATTGTTCGTATCCGCCTGATTCGAAGAGCGCCGCGCGTGGCCGCCGGCTCGGTCGAACCGCCCGGCCGCCGACGCGAAGTCGCCCACCCCTTTTTCGTCCGACCGGCGACGGCCGTTCCGGATTTCCCCGAACAACCGGCCACGCGCCGAACGACCCCGGCATCGAATTAATCAATCGAATTTGTTTGACGATTTCTTGTTGCCCGATGCCTCAAACACCCGGAAAACCTCACCGCTTCGCGACTCGCCTTTCACATCGAGCGATGGCGCGAACGATGACGTTTTCATTACCTCGTGCCCATTATTTTCGTTGCCTCGTCCCATCATGCGGGAATGCCATTCTTCAATGAAACGTTGAATACTGGATGCCCGGACGGCGATGACAACCGCAATCTTTACAGCAGCCGACGTCCGTGAAAGAACCGATTCCAGCCGCGTCAGGGCTAGTTTGCCGACATTCCCTCAAAAAAACCTTTTCTGCGGCGGACAAACCCTTTTCCAGAGCGGACTGCATTTACATTCATACATATTGGAAGGCAACCCGATTTTCACGACAACGCAATATCGATCCCGAATCGGCCGGAAATTAATCGAACGATTCATGATTTAGCGAACGTCATTACACATCGCCATCGAATTTTCGATAATTCGAGTGCGAATTCATGATTCGGGCCATTTCAACTTCGACAATCATATAATCGGAAATAAAGACCGAAATCAACGAAGTCGACTCGGCATATTTTCCCTGCCCTTTTCCCGGAAAACGGACGACACCGCCGCATACTCGCGACGCCGTGCGACAAGCCCACACGCGCCGCACGGAATCCCGCCACCGGCGCTATTGTCGGCATATAATTTTTTGCAACAATCGTCCAGATAACGATGTTGACGATCTGATCGGCCCCCCTCCCTTCCAACGCGTTCGCAACCATGCCATCCCGCTTGCCCAGTCCGGCGCCGCCTCGCACCACGCCGGATCTCGCTGGCGCACATATTCTGATCGTCGACGACCGCCCGAACGACCTGCGGCTCCTGACCGAAATCCTGCGCACCGCGCAATGCCGGATCAGCGTCGCGTTCGACGGGCTGCAGGCGTACCACCGTGCACAGGCCATCGCGCCCGACCTGATCCTGATGGACGTGCGCATGCCGCGCATGGACGGTTTCGCCGCGAGCCGGCTGCTGGCGTCGACGCCGTCGACGCAGTCCATTCCGGTGATCATCCTGACGGCTGCGGGCGATCTCGACGATCGCATCGCGGGGCTCGAAACGGGGGCGCTCGACTACATCGTCAAGCCGTTCGAACCCGCGGAAGTCATTGCGCGGATCCGCAATCACCTGAAGCGCGTGCGGCGCAGCCAGCCGTTCGCGCACCTGCCCGAACTGCCCGACAGTCCCGACGCGGCCCTCGTGCGCGCGGCGAGCGACGTGCTGCTGCGCGACCTGCGCCATCCGCCGGCGCTGGAGGATCTCGCCAAACAGGTCGGCACGCACGAAAAGCGGCTGTCGCGCGTGTTCCGCGATCATCTCGGCCAGACCGTGTTCGAGTATCTGCGGGACACGCGGCTGCGCGCCGCGATGCACTTCCTGTCGGAAACGTCGATGGGGATCGGCGACATCGCGGAGGAAATCGGCTTCTCCACGCCCGGCAACTTCGCGACGGCGTTTCGCGAGCGCTTCGGCATCACGCCGTCCGACTGGCGACGCCAGCGCCACGCGCTCGACGCGCCGGCCGCACCGGGCGGGCGCCACGGCGATGCGTAGGCGCGGCGCGGCATGGGCGGCGGGTTGTCGCGCGGCGCTCCTGCTTCTGGCGGCGCTGGCCGCCACGTGCGTCACGTACGCCACGGCCCGTGCCGCAACGGCGCCGAATCCCGCGCAACTCGAAGCCGTATCGGTGTTCGAAGACGCCGGCGCGACGATGTCCGCCGCCGAGGTAGCCGCGCAGCTCGCCGAGCCGTCGCGACGCGCGGCCCCGACAACCGCGACCGCGTTCAACGTGTCGTTTTCGCGCTCGGCGTGGTGGGTTCGCGCGACGCTGGTCAACCGCGACAGCGAGACGCGCCCGCTGGTGCTCGCGATTCGCGACGCGCGCGTCGATCGCGCCGACTTCTATGTCGACCGGCACGGCCAATGGATGCTCGAGCGCAGCTTCCCGGCCGACCGCGGCGACGCGAGCGGTGCGCCGGCGCGCTACCCGACCCTCGACGTCACGCTGCGCGCGGGCGAACGACTCCCCGTGCTGATCCGCATCACGTCGCGCAAGGAAATGCGGCTTGCGCCGGTCGCGTTCACCCGCGACGCGTGGATCGCGCAGGAGTTGCACGCGTCGATGTGGAATTTCGGATTCTTCGGCGGGCTGCTCGCCCTCGTCTGGTGTGCGCTGCTGATCGGCTTCTTTTCGCGCAGCGGCGTGTTTCACGTGCTGGCCGCGCTCACCCTGAACACCGCGCTGTTCGAAGCGGCGTACCGCGGCTATCTCGCGATGCTCCTGTCGCCCGGCGCGCGCGAGTGGTCGACGCGCGGCGAAACGATCTTCGTGTACCTGTCCGTTGCGTGCTTCATCGCCTTCATCCTGATGGTCTCGCATCGCGAGAAGGCGAACATCCCGATGCGCGCGGTGTACATGGTGTTTCTCGCGCTCGAATGCGCGGGGATGACCGGCGCGGCATTCGGCGATCTGGCGACCTTCGCCCGGTTCTGCCTGTGGCTGAACACCGTGCTCGCGCTCGTCAACATCAGTCTCGCACTGATGCTCGTGATCCGGCGCACCCCGACGGCCCGCGTGATGCTGATTGCGGTCGGGTTCGCGACCTTCAACATGCTGATCCGCATACTCGACGGCCGCGATGCGTTGCCGTCCGTGCTGTCATGGATCCACTCCGACGTCTTTCCGAACCCCGTCATCGCGATCATCGGGCTGGCGACGCACCTGCTGGTGCTGGCCGCGTGGATCCACCACGTGGGCCGGCAGCGCACCGAGGCGCGCAAGCGGCTCGAACACTGGCAGCTCACCGAGCAGGACCGGCTGCGCGACGAGGTCGCGCGGCGCACGGTGGCGCTCAACGAAGCGTTGCAGCAATCGAAGACGCACATGCAGCAGAAGATCGAGACGCTCGGCTATGTCAGCCACGACCTGCGCGCGCCGCTGTCGACGATCAACGGCTACGCGAAGCTGCTGCTGCAAGGCGCGACGCGCGGGCAGGCGCGGCTGATCCGGTCGATCGACCGCAGCATCCGCTATCAGCTCGCGTTGATCGACGAATTGCTCGCGTTCACGAAGGCCGAACTCCAGCCGCTCGGCGTCGTGCCCGATCGCACCGACCTGCCCGGGCTGCTGGACGACATCGGCCACTACGCGGCCGCGCTGTGCGAGCAGCAGCACAACCGGTTCGTCTATCGGCCGGTCACGGCGCTGCCGCGCACGGTGCGGATCGACGGCATTCGCCTGCAACAGGTATTGCTGAACCTGCTGTCGAACGCATCGAAATTCACGCGCGACGGCACGGTCGCGCTGTCGGTTCACGCGTCGCGCGAAGGCGATGCATGGCGCCTGCTGTTCGAGGTCGCCGATACGGGCATCGGCATCGACATCGGCGCGACCGATGACATCTTCCGCGCGTACCAGCAGGTGCAGGCGGTGAACGGCGGCACCGGGCTCGGCCTGTTCATCGCGCAGCGCATCGTCGCCGCGATGGGCGGCGAGCTGGCCGTCGCGAGCCAGCCGGGCGTCGGCACGACGTTCTCGTTCGCGGTCGTCGCGCCGGCCCTCGGCCATGCGCTCGCGCCGGCGTCGGGGCTCGTCAGGCGGTTTGATCCCGCCGTCGAAGCGGAACCGGCCAGCGCCGCGCCCGCGATGCGCTGCCCGCCCGCCGACGCGCTCGCCGAGCTGATCGCGCTCGCCGGCGAGGGCCGGCTGACCGATATCGAGGAATGGCTCGGCCAGTATGCGGACGAGCCGGACCATGCGCCGTTCGCGCAGGAAGTGCGCGCGCACCTCGATGCGCTGGACTTGCCGGCGATCGAAAGACTGGCCGGCTCGCTGAAACGCACGCGCGTCGCGGATACGTCGTTCGACACCGAGGCGGACACGACCGGGCCGGCGTGACGGCGCGGACGCAGGCGGCATGCGGCCGCGCGCGTCACTCCACCGCGATTCCCGCGCGCCGCCGATCGGCCCGCTCGACCACGCGGGCCAGCCGAATGATGTCGGTCAAGCCGAATTCGCCGGCATCCGGACGCGGGCGGCCATGCTCGTCCGCCACGCGCATCGAGAACGCCAGCGCTTCCGAGCGCTCGCGCAGCAGCACCCGCAGCGCGTCGGCCACGATCCGGCAATCGCGCGCGTCGCCCAGGTCGAGCAGCGGCCGACGGCCATGCTCGACGGCCAGCGCATCGGCCATGCCCGTCGTCAGATCATCGCGCTTCATCGTGTTCTCCTCGCGCACGGGTAGTCGGTCGCACTACGATCGCCGCATCGTCGATACCAGCCCGATGTCCTCCTTGGGCGGCGCCGGCCGCGCGGGCGCGGCAGCCTGCGTCGGCCGCCGCGCGCCGAGCCCCGTGCCGCCGGTGCGGCGCCGCGTCGCGTGCCGCTCGATGACCCGCTGCAGCACGCAGAACACGCACAGCAGCGCGCCGATCACGATCCGCGTCCACCACGAACTCAGCGTGCCGTCGAACGTGATCAGCACCTGGATCGTGCCGAGGATGCCGACGCCGAACACCGAGCCGATCACGTAGCCCACGCCGCCCGTCAGCAGCGTGCCGCCGATCACGGTCGCGGCGATCGCGTCGAGCTCCATCCCCTGCGCCTGCAGCCCGTAGCCCGACAGCACGTAGAGCGTGAACACCACGCCGCCGAGCGCCGAACAGAAGCCGCTCAGCGCATAGACGCAGACCTTCGTGCGCGCGACCGGCAAGCCCATCAGCAGCGCCGAGCGTTCGTTGCCGCCGACCGCATACACGTTGCGGCCGAAGCGCGTGAAATGCGCGACGTAGATCGCGACGGCGAGCGTCGCGAGCGCGATCAGCGCACCGGCGCTCAGCATGCCGCTGCCGAGCGGCACGCTGATGCCCGCGATCGCATGGAACGCCGGCGCATTGATCGTGATCGACTGCGTCGTGATCAGGAAGCACGCGCCGCGCGCGAGAAACATCCCGGCGAGCGTGACGATGAACGGCTGCAGCTTGAAGTAGTGGATCAGCGCGCCCATCGCCGCGCCGTACAGCGCGCCGAACGCGAGCACCAGCGGCACGATCACCCACACGGGCCAGTGCAGCCGTTCGGCGCCGACCGCGCAGAAGATCGTTGTCAGCGCAACGACCGAGCCGACCGACAGGTCGATGCCGCCCGACACGATCACGAACGTCATCCCGATCGCGACGATCAGCAGGAACGCGTTGTCGACGAGCAGCCCTGTGAGCACCTGCATCGAGAAAAAGCCCGTGTACATCACGGACCCGAAGCCGAACAGCGCGGCGAACAGCACGATCGTCACGACGATCGGCAGCGTGCGCGGATCGGCGAGGCGGCCAAGAAAACGGGTCATCGCGGCGTCGCTCCGGTGGTGGTGGCGCGCGATCGCGCGGAAGGCAGCAGCCGCGACGCGCGCCGCACCAGCAGCGCACGCGCCGCGTCCGACTGGATCAGCGTCACGACGATCACGACGACCGCCTTGACGACGAGCGTCGCCTCCGGCGGCACGCCGATCGAATAGGTCGTGTAGGTGAGCGTCTGGATGATCAGCGCGCCGAGCACCGAGCCCGCGAGGCTGAAGCGGCCGCCGAGCAGCGACGTGCCACCGAGCGTGACCGCGAGGATCGCGTCGAGTTCGAGCAGCAGCCCCGCGTTGTTGCCGTCGGCGCTGCGCACGTTCGAGCTCGCGAGGATGCCCGCGAGCGCCGACATCACGCCCGAGCACAGATATACGCCAAACACGATCGCGCCCGAGCGCAGCCCGACGAGCCGCGTCGCGACCGGATTCACGCCGATCGCGCGAATGAACAGCCCGAGCGCCGTGCGGTTCACCAGCAGCGCGATCGCGCCGATCGTCGCCAGCGCGATCCACACCGCGCACGGCACGGTCGCGAGATAGCCGCCGCCGAGTGCGAGGTAGCCGGGCGCCCCGATCGGGATGATCTGGCCGCCCGTCAGCAGTTGCGCGATGCCGCGCCCGGCCACCATCAGGATCAGCGTCGCGATGATCGGCTGCATCCCGACGAAGGCGACGAGCAGCCCGTTCCACGCGCCGGCCAGCAGCCCGACGCCGAGCGCGGCGACCAGCGCCGTGCCGACTTGCGACGGGTCCGCCTCCAGCACGGTCGCGGCCGCCGCGCCGGCGATCGCGACGATCGCGCCGACCGAGATGTCGATCCCGCGCGTCGCGATCACGAGCGTCATGCCGAGCGACACGATCACGAGCGGCGCCGCGCGATTCAGGATGTCGATCGGCGCGCCGAACAGATGGCCGTCGAGCAGCGCGATCGACAGGAAACCGGGACGATGCGCGACGTCCAGCGCGAACAGCAGCACGAGCGTCAGCACCGGCCACGCGAGCGAATGACGAAACAGCGTGCGTAGCCACGTCATGACTGGCCTCCTGCGATCAACCGGTAAACCTGTTCCTCGGACGCATCGGCGCCGCTCAGCTCCGCGACCTTGCGCCGGTCGCGCAGCACCGCGATCCGGTGGCTCACGCGCACGACCTCGCCGATCTCCGACGAGATGAACAGGATCGCAAGCCCCTGCGCGCACAGCGCGAGCACGCGCTCCATGATGTCGAACTTCGCGGCGACGTCGATGCCGCGCGTCGGCTCGTCGAGAATCAGCAGCTTCGGGTCCGTCGCGAGCCAGCGCGCGAGCAGCACCTTCTGCTGGTTGCCGCCCGACAGCAGCCCGATCGGCTGTTCCGCGTCGCGCGCCTTGATGCCGAGCCGCGCGATATACGTGTCGGCAATCTCGCGCTGGCGCGCCCGACCGATCAGCCGCCACCAGCCGCGCCGCGCCTGCAGCGCGAGCACGATGTTCTCGCGGATCGACAGTGCGGCGACGATACCCTCCTTCTTGCGATCCTCCGGGCAGTACGCGATCCCGTTGCGCACCGCGTCGTGCGGCGACGCGAGCCGCTTGCGCGCGCCGTCGATCTCGATCGCGCCGGTATCGGGGCGCGCGGCGGCGAACGCCAGTTGCGCGGTCTCGGTGCGGCCCGAGCCGAGCAGTCCGGCCAGCCCGACGATCTCGCCGGGGCGCACGTCGAGATCGAGCGCGCTCATCATCCCGCGCCGGCCGACCTGCTGCATCGACAGGAACGGCGCATCGGCCGCGGCGGTACGCTCGACCGCGGCGGCGCCGGCCTGCAACGTGTCGGACATGCGCTCGCGGCCGGTCATCTTCGCGACCAGCACGTCGACCGGCAGGTCGCGCGCGAGGTACTCGCCTTCGCGCTCGCCGTTGCGCATTACGGTGATCCGGTCGGACACCGCATAGGTCTGCTCGAGAAAATGCGTGACGAACAGGATCGCGATACCCGACGCCTTCAGCCGGCACAGCACGTCGAACAGCCGCGCGACCTCGCCGTCGTCGAGGCTCGACGTCGGTTCGTCGAGAATCAGCACGCGCGCGTCGACCGACACCGCCCGCGCGATCGCGACCATCTGCTGCACCGCGATCGGATACGAATCGAGCGAACGCGTGACGTCGAGCGCGAGATCGAGTTCGGCGAGCGCGTCGCGCGCCCGTGCGTGGATCGTCTTCCAGTCGATCGCGCCGCGCCGCATCGGCTGCCGGCCCGCGAAGATGTTCTCCGCGACCGACAGGTTCGCGCAGAGGTTCACTTCCTGATACAGCGTCTGGATCCCGGCCGCCTCCGCCTCGCGCGGCGCGGCGAAATTCACCGGCGCGCCGCCGACGCGAATCTCGCCCGCATCGTGCGCATGCACGCCGGTGAGCACGTTGATCAGCGTCGACTTGCCCGCGCCGTTCTGGCCCATCAGCGCGTGGATCTCGCCCGGAAACAACCGGAAGTCCACGCGCTGCAGCGCGCTGACGCCCGGAAACGACTTGTCGATGCCGATCATCTCGACCACCGGCGGACTCTGCATGCATCCTCCCTCGAAGCGTCGCCGGACGGCGGCCGCGACGCCGCCGTCCGAGCGGACAGGTCAGTACTTGCGGGTCGGCAGCACCTGCGCCGCGACGTTCATCGGGAACACCGTCTCGTTGGTCACGATGCGCTTGGGCAACTGCTTGCCGGCGACCACGTCCTTCACCGCGGTCATCAGTTGCGGGCCGAGCAGCGGGCTGCATTCGACGTCGACGTTGATCTTGCCCGCGACCATCGCCTGAAAGCCGCCCTTGGTCGCGTCGAACGACACGACGCTGACGTCCTTGCCGGGCTTGATGCCGGCCTCTTCCATCGCCTGGATCGCGCCGAGCGCCATGTCGTCGTTGTGCGCGTAGACGACGTTGATCTGCTTGCCGTAGGTCTTCGCGAACGCTTCCATCACCTGCTTGCCGCCGGCGAGCGTGAAGTCGCCGCTCTGCGATGCGATGACCTTGAATTTCGGATTGTTCTTGATCACTTCGAGCAGGCCCGCGCGGCGGTCGTTGGCCGGCGCGGAGCCGACCGTGCCCTGCAGCTCGACGATATTGATGGGGCCCGCATCGTTCTTGTAGCGCTCTTCGAGCCAGTGGCCGGCGCGCCGCCCTTCCTCGAGGAAGTCGGAGCCGATCATCGTCACGTACAGCGACGGGTCCTTCACGTCGACGCCGCGGTCGGTCAGGATCACCGGGATATGCGCGGCCTTCGCTTCGGTCAGCACCGGCTCCCAGCCCGATTCGACGACCGGCGAGAACGCGATCACGTCGACCTTCTGCGCGATGAACGAGCGGATCGCGCGAATCTGGTTCTCCTGTTTCTGCTGTGCGTCGGAAAACTTCAGGTTGATGCCGGCGTCCTTCGCCGCGCCCTTCACCGATACGGTGTTCGCGGTGCGCCACGCGCTTTCCGCGCCGACCTGCGAGAACCCGAGCGTGATCGGCTTTTGCTGCGCGTGCGCGCCGCCTGCCAGCACCGTCGCCGCGGCGACGATCGCGCCGGCCGCGAGCTTCCTGATGAATGTCATGGTCCGTCTCCGATGATGTCGTTGTGTGCCGCGGCGCTGTTGTGTTTCTGCGTGGCGCTGGCGCGGATCGGGCTGCCCCGGCCGGCGTGTCGTGCCGGCGCGGTATACAGACCCCGCATCAGTTTAGGAACAAGTCCGATAACCTTCCAATGAAATATTGGATTGGGGCGATGTCGGAATCGGCATGCGTATAAACACCTAACCACGCGAGCGAGGCCGGGCGCGGCGGCGCACGGTTCTTGCTCCGTCGCAATGGCTGTTCGCACCCCATGCCAGGCGAGCGCCCTTCACGCGAACCCAAGGAGACAAGCATGATCGCTGCCCGTGAGCGCGGGTCGCCGCGCACCGCCGCCGCCGGCCGGCGCGTCGCGACATGAAGCGGCCCGCTTCGAGCGCCGTCGCGGCGCTGCGCCATGTCGACGACCGCCAGCCCGGCTACACGCGCCGCCGGCTGCGCAACGGCTTCGCGTACTACGGGCCGGACGGCATGCGGATTCGCGATGCCGCGGAAATCGCCCGCATCGACGCGCTCGCGATCCCGCCCGCGTACACCGACGTGTGGATCTGCGCCGACCCGCTCGGCCACTTGCAGGCGACGGGCCGCGACGCGCGCGGCCGCAAGCAGTACCGCTATCACCCGCAATGGCGGGAAACCCGCGATGCGAACAAGTACGCGCGGATGGCCGCGTTCGCGCGGGCGCTGCCGCGCATCCGCGCCCGCGTCACGCGCGATCTGGCGCTGCCGGGCATGCCGCGCGACAAGGTCGTCGCGACGATCGTCCGCTTGCTCGATACGACGCTCGCGCGGATCGGCAACGCGGAATATGCGCGCGAAAACGGCTCGTACGGGCTGACGACGCTGCGCAAGCGCCATTTGAAGATCCAGCCCGGCCAGGTGCGGCTGCGCTTCGCCGGCAAGAGCGGGATCGAGCACGACGTGACGGTCGACGACGCGCGGGTCGCGCGGATCGTGCGGCGCTGCGCGGAGCTGCCCGGGCACGAGCTGTTCCAGTATGTGGACGACGACGGCGTACGCCATCCGGTCGGGTCGTCCGACGTGAACGACTACCTGCGCGAGGCCGGCGGCACCGATTTCACCGCGAAGGATTACCGGACCTGGGCCGGCAGCGTGCATGCGCTCGGATTGCTGCGGCGCATCGAGCATCGCGGCGTCACGCATGCGCGCAAGCAGATCGTCGAGACCGTGCGCGCGGTGGCCGACCTGCTGCGCAACACGCCGGCCGTGTGCCGGCGCTGCTACATCCATCCGGCTGTACTCGACGCGTTCGAGGCGGGCACGCTCGCCGCGCTCGCGGTCCGGCGTACGCCGCGCGGCCTGCGCGCGGACGAAGCGGCGTTCGTCGCGTTGCTGGTCTGCGCGAGCCGGCGCCCGGCGAGATGACCGTCCACGCCGCGCCTGCGCCCACCGGGGCGCGATCGGCATCGCTTCTTCCCCGCGTGTCGTTTACCACCGGGTTCCGGGCGCATGACCGATAGCCGCTCGCGCCCGTTTCTCTAAACTGGTTCGCACAACACACCTGCCCGGTGTCGTCCGCCGCGCGCGTCACGCCACCGGCATCGAGGCATCCCCGAGACATCCGCCGTCGCTGTCCGTCGGCCCGCACGCCCCCGCTGCATTCCCGCAGGCCGCGCCGCCAAGGCCATTCCAGGAGAGATCATTGAGTTCATCGCAAGCGCGCCCCGCGAAAACCCGGTCTTCGCGCCAGTCCATCAAGCTGGATGACATCACGATCGTCGACCCGGCCGTCCTCAAGCGCGCGGTCGGCGCGATGGCGTTCGGCAATGCGATGGAATGGTTCGACTTCGGCGTCTACAGCTATATCGCCGTCACGCTCGGCAAGGTGTTCTTCCCGTCGAGCAGCCCGTCCGCGCAGTTGCTCGCGACCTTCGGCACGTTCGCGGCCGCGTTCCTCGTGCGTCCGCTCGGCGGCATGGTGTTTGGGCCGCTCGGCGACCGCATCGGCCGCCAGCGCGTGCTCGCCGCGACGATGATCATGATGGCCGTCGGCACCTTCGCGATCGGCCTGATCCCGAGCTACGCGTCGATCGGCATCCTGGCCCCGATCCTGCTGCTCGTCGCGCGCCTCGTGCAGGGCTTCTCGACCGGCGGCGAATACGGCGGCGCGGCGACCTTCATCGCCGAGTTCTCGACCGACAAGCGTCGCGGCTTCATGGGCAGCTTCCTCGAGTTCGGCACGCTGATCGGCTATACGCTCGGCGCGGCCACGGTCGCGCTGCTGACGGCCACGCTGTCGCAGGAAGCGCTGCTGTCATGGGGCTGGCGCGTGCCGTTCTTCATCGCCGGCCCGCTCGGCCTCGTGGGCCTCTACGTGCGGCTCAAGCTCGAGGAAACGCCGGCCTTCCAGAAGGAGGCCGAAGCACGCGAAGCGGACGAGCGCGCGCGGCCGAAGCAGCGCTTCGCGACGCTGCTCGTCGAACAGTGGAAGCCGCTGCTGCAATGCGTCGGCCTCGTGCTGATCTTCAACGTGACCGACTACATGGCGCTGTCGTACCTGCCGAGCTACCTGTCGGCGACGCTGCACGTGCGCGAATCGCACGGCCTCTTCATGGTGCTGCTCGTGATGGTGCTGATGATGCCGATGACGCTGTACGCCGGGCACCTGTCCGACAAGATCGGCCGCAAGCCGGTGATGATGGCCGGCTGCGTGGGCCTGCTCGCGCTGTCGGTGCCGGCGCTGATGCTGATCCGCACCGGCGGCATGCTGCCGATCTTCGGCGGGATGCTGATCTACGGGATCCTGCTGTCGACGTTCACGGGCGTGATGCCGTCGGCGCTGCCTGCCCTTTTCCCGACGCGGATCCGCTACGGCGCGCTCGCGATCGGTTTCAACGTGTCGGTGTCGCTGTTCGGCGGCACGACGCCGCTCGTCACCGCGTGGCTGGTCGATCGCACCGGCGACCTGATGATGCCCGCGTACTACCTGATG
This sequence comes from Burkholderia sp. CpTa8-5, assembly GCF_017815045.1. Taxonomy (NCBI): domain Bacteria; kingdom Pseudomonadati; phylum Pseudomonadota; class Betaproteobacteria; order Burkholderiales; family Burkholderiaceae; genus Burkholderia; species Burkholderia sp. CpTa8-5. The sequence goes on along the minus strand of NZ_JAGIQD010000001.1, from coordinate 193,681 downwards.
GGCGCGTCGTTCATCGGCATCGTGTCGGTGCTCGCGCTGCGCGAAACCGCGCGCCAGCCGCTGCTGGGCTCCGGGCCGTGCGTCGCGAGCCGCGCGGAAGCGTTGAGCCTCGTGCACGGCGGCGCCGACGAAGCGCGGGTGCGCGACCGCAAGTTCACGGCGATCAGCGAGCGCGCGTAACGCGGGCCTCTGCGGGCCGATGCGACGCCGCGCGGCTTGCGCGGGCGTCGCCGTTCGCGCGATCGTTCGAATGGGCAACGGGCTTGCCACGACGCCTCCGCTTCGCGGACTGGGTCGGACGCCCATGCGCGAAAACCGGACGATGGATCACGCGCGCCCCGGCGCGTTTTCGGCGCGAAATTCGCAGACAAGTTCGCCGCCGACCGCGAGTTCGTCGATCTGATCGGCCGTCAGCGCGACGATCGTTGCGGCACTTTCATCCGAGATGCCCAATTGCCGCTTGCCCTGCTCGTAGTGGACACGCAGTATGCGTTGGGCCAGCACGAGATACGCGCGATTGAATTCCGCGATTGCATCGAAGATATCGCCCTGTTCGGTCATGACCGCTCCTGAGCCGACGGCGGGTCTTGCGGGGCCGCGCGCGGCCCCGCGACCGGCCGTGCAGTAATGAATCCCTGAATCTATGTCAGGCGACGCGCATCATGCGGACAATTCCCAGGTCTGATCCGACATACGCGAAATCGCCGCTTGCAAAGCGATGATTCGCGATTCGCCATGCGTCGCTGTCGGATTCGGCCTAGATTCGGTCACCCCCGGAAAGCGGAACACCCCTACGATTTTCGGACGGCGCGCGGGGCCGGTTGCGCGAGCGCGCACGGTACCGTGCCAACGACGATGGCATTCGCGCATCGTCGCCCTCTATCGGCATCGTCGATGCCTGAACCCGAACGAGTGGAATCCGAAAACCATGTTGAAAGTGACGAAAGCCGTCTTTCCGGTCGCCGGTCTCGGCACGCGATTTCTACCGGCGACCAAGGCCAGCCCGAAGGAAATGCTGCCGGTCGTGGACAAGCCGCTGATTCAATATGCGGTCGAGGAAGCGATCGACGCCGGCATCACCGAAATGATTTTCGTGACCGGCCGCAGCAAGCGCGCGATCGAAGACCACTTCGACAAATCCTACGAGATCGAAGCCGAGCTCGAGGCGCGCGGCAAGGAAAAGCTGCTGTCGCTGGTTCGCAGCATCAAGCCGAACCACGTGGACTGCTTCTACGTTCGCCAGGCCGAAGCACTGGGGCTCGGCCATGCCGTGCTGTGCGCGGAGAAGCTGGTCGGCGACCAGCCGTTCGCCGTGATCCTCGCGGACGACCTGCTCGACGGTCCGACGCCCGTGTTGCGCCAGATGATCGACGTGTTCGATCACTATCACGCGTCGGTGATCGGCGTGGAGGAAATCGCGCCCGAGGCATCGACGTCGTATGGCGTGATCGACGGCAAGCGCTGGGAGGACAACCTGTTCAAGGTGTCCGGCATCGTCGAGAAGCCGGCGCCGGCGAACGCGCCGTCGAATTTCGGCGTGGTGGGGCGTTACGTGTTGAAGCCGAAGGTGTTCGAGCATCTGCGCGCGCTGCGGCCGGGGGCCGGCGGCGAACTGCAACTGACGGACGCGATCCAGTCGCTGCTGACGGACGAACAGGTGCTCGCCCATCGCTACGACGGCACGCGTTTCGATTGCGGCAGCAAGCTCGGGTATCTGAAGGCGACGGTCGAGTTCGCGCTGCGGCACCCGGAGGTGGCCGCGGACTTCGAAAGCTATCTGGCCGCGCGCATGTCGACGCTGCTGGCCGCCTGACCGGCCACACGACGCACCCGGTCATGTGGACGGCCATCAGCGATCTCGGCGACGCGGCGATGACGTTGCCGCTTGCGCTCGTGTGCATCGGCTGGTTGACGTGCTCGGCGACCGGGCGACGTTACGCGGCGTCGTGGGCGCTAATGCTCGCGGCCGGCATGGCGCTGGTCGGCGCCACGAAGATGCTGTACGCCGGCTGCGGGGTCCAGATCCGCGCGATCGATTTCCGCGTGATCAGCGGACATACGATGCTCGCATCGGCGGTCTGGCCGATGACATGCGTGCTGGCACTGAGCAGCGGAACGTCATGGCGGGCGAACACGTCGCTGTCGCTCGGGCTCGCGCTCGGCGCGCTGATCGGCGTGGCGCGCGTGTTCGACGACGCGCACACGCCGGCGGAAGTCGTCGCCGGCTGGCTCGTCGGCTCGGCCGTCGCGCTGGCGTTCGTGCGGCGGCATGGCGCACCGCGTGTCGATGCGCGGTATCGCGCGCTCGTCGCCGGGTCGCTATTGGCCGTGTCGGCCGTCGCCTATGGTCGACACGCGCCGATTCAGGCGGCGATCGACAACTATTCGCCGTTTTTGTGCGGGCGGTTCGCGCTGCGGCCCTGACGGGCGCGGGTCGGACGACGCGGCGTGCGATGGCCGGCGCTGCCCCTCGCCGGCGCCGGCGCGCGCAGACCGCTTCGTCGACCCCGCCGGAAAAAGACGGAATGCCGCCCGGATCGGACAACGCCGTTCGCCCGCCCGTCCGACCGCCTATGCTTGATCGCCGGAATCGAGTCGTCCCGAACGACGACCCCGTATTCCTCGTGCGAACCGGCGAGCAAGCGAGCCCTGCCCGACAGGCACCTTGCCCGCGTCGCGACGCATCTCGCCGTACGGCGCCGGAACGGCCGGCGCGTGGCGAATCCGGAGTCTCCGATCGGGCGCACGCATGTCGACCTTGCTCTTTTCAGCCAGCGTACTGTTCTTCTCCCTCAACGCATTCAGCGTACGGGCAACCTTCGCCGCCTATTTCCTGCTCTGCGCGCTCGCCTTTCTTCGCGCGCCGACGCTGATGAACCGGCAGCGTCACCTGTTTCCGGTCTGCGCATACTGGCTGATCAGCATCAGCATCGCGTTCGTTCTGTCCGCGTTTGGCGACTTCTACGTGAACTTCTACGTCAAGTTCATGCTGATCCAGACGTATATCGCGCTGTGCTACTGGATGTTTGCCGGCGGCGTGCTCACGCGGGATACGCTCGACACCGCATGCCGGATGCTCATCTACGTCCACGCCGCGTTCTTCACGTTTCAGCTCGTCTATTACCTCGGCACCGGTACCTTCATCGATTTCGACAGCTACGTGCGCGAAGCCGACTCCGAAGCGCTCTACGCCACCAAGGCGCTGACCGACAGCCTGATTTCGATTCGTGCGCTCGGCCTGTATTCCGAGCCGTCGTTTTACGCGATGACGGTCGTGCCGAGCGCGGTGGTCCTGCTGCTGTCGCAGCGGCGCATGACGCTCGCGCCCGCGGTCGGGTTCGCGACGGCGCTGCTCAGCTTCTCGGTCGCGTCGATGGCCGTGTGCGCCGCGTTGTGCGGGCTGCACGTACTCATCGGGCGCGGTCGGCTGCGGACCCGGATCGCCGTCGTCGTCGTCGCGCTCGCCTGCGTGCCCTGGCTTTACAGCGTGTACGACCAGCGGGTGAACCAGTCCGTCGACTACGATGCGGTCGGCAGCCGTACGCTCGTGCTGACCGAGCTGACCGAGCGCGACGTCGTCGCGGGCGCGTTCGGCGACGGCCTCTTCTGGGACGAGCGCAACAACGTCGGCAAGACGCACCTGCGCGGCTATCAGGTGCGCGACAGCTCGTTCTACATCTACCTCGTATTCGCCGCGGGCGTCGCCGGTTTCATCGTGTTCTTCGGTACGCTGGTCATGCTGTTTCGCCGCAAGGGTCGACGCAAGTATCTGCTCTATCTGCTGCCGATCCTGCTGTTCAAATATCACGTGCTGTATGGCATGCTCTGGCTCACCATTCTGCTGTTCGTCGTGCTGGCCGACCAGGATGCGCCGCGGCGGCGCGCGGTCGTCCGCCCGCTTCCCAACCTGTCCGGCGACGAGCCCGTCGCGCATCCGACATGACATCACTCCGACATGCGTCGACGTTTCGCACGTTGAAACGATTGCTTATCGCGGCGCTGTGCATGACCTGCGCGATGACGGCAGCGAACGCCGACTCCGTACCCCCGCCGCCCGGCGAAGTCATCGCGCACAGTCCGGCCGCCACGCGCGTGTATCTCGGCTCCCCGTCGCTCGCCCTGCTGCCGAACGGCGACTATGTCGCGAGCTTCGACACGTTCGGCGCCGCAGCGGCACAGAACCGCGTGTCCGTGTTCGCGTCGCACGACAAGGGCGCGACCTGGTCGCGGCTCGCGGACGTGCCGGACCAGTACTGGTCGTCGCTGTTCGTGCTGAACGGCGCGCTGTATCTGATGGGCACCAACCGCTCGATGGGCACACCGTCGATTCGCCGCTCCGACGACGGCGGTGCGTCGTGGACCACGCCGGTCGATGCGTCCACCGGTCTGCTGCCGTATTCCGGGCGGTTCATCACCGGGCCGGTTCCGGTGCTCGTCGATCGCGGGCGCGTCTGGCGCGCGTATGAAAGCGTCGACGGCGGCGACCTGCGCGCGACGGTGCTGTCCGCCCCCGTCGACCGCGATCTGCTCGACGCGCGCAACTGGCGCATGTCCGCGCATCTGCCGTCGGACAAACGCTGGCTCGACGGCACATTCCAGTCGTGGGAAGAAGGCAATGTCGTCGGCAGGCAAGGCGCCGCGCCCGTCGTCATGCTGCGCGTGAATACGGAGAACGGCCCGGAGAAAGCCGCATTGGTGACGACGAGCGACGACGGCCGAACGCTGTCGTTCGACCCGACGCGCGATTTCGTCGACCTGCCCGGCGCGGGCAAGAAGTTCACGATCCGCTTCGATCCCCAGTCGAAGCAATACTGGACGATCACGAATGCAGTGCCGAAGAGCGTCGGGCCGATGAACCTCGAGCGCGTGCGCAACACGCTGGTGCTGCTGTCGTCGCCCGATCTGCGGCGGTGGACCGCGCGGCGCATCCTGCTGCAACACGCGGACAAGAAGCGGCACGGCTTCCAGTACGTCGACTGGCAATTCGACGGCAGCGATCTCGTTGCCGTGCTCCGCGTCGCGTTCGACGACCCGGAAGGCGGCGCGGCCAGCCAGCACGACTCGAATTTCATCACGTTCCTGCGCGTACGGCGGTTCCGCGACAACGCCGCATCCACTGCGCTGACACAAGAGTTGCAGTAGCCCCGGCCGAGGCCGCGGCCCGTCTATTTCTTGAACACGCCGACGACGTCGCTGCCGTCGACCACCAGCAACGCGCCGATGCGCTGCGTCTGCATCAGCAGCAGCGCATCCTCGACCCGCGTACCCGGCCGTACCGTACAGGGCTCGATCGACATCATGTCGGCTGCCGTGCGCCGCAATACGCCGTCGCCATACCGCTCGATCGCGCGGCGGATGTCGCCGTCGGTCACGATGCCCCAACCCGTGTCGCGCTTCACGATCGCGAGCCCGAGACGCCCGCGCGTCATCGCGTCCAGCACGTCGAGCGTCGACATGTCTTCCGTCACGATCGGCAGGTCCCGGCGCGCCATTTCGTCGTCGACCGTGGACAGCAGCCGGCGGCCGAGCGAGCCGCCCGGGTGGAAGCGTGCGAAGTGCTCCGGCTGGAAGCCGCGCGCCCGCATCAGCGTGACCGCCAGCGCATCGCCCATCGCGAGCGTGGCCGTCGTCGACGCGGTCGGCGCGAGTTGCAGCGGGCACGCCTCGCGTTCGACGCCGACGTCGAGATGGACCCGCGCGGCGCGTGCGAGGGTCGACGCAGGATCGCCGGTCAGCGCGATCAGGTCGTTGCCGTTGCTGCGCAAGAACGGGATCAGCTTGATCACCTCGTCCGTTTCCCCGGAATTCGAAATCGCGAGAAACGTGTCGTCCGGCGTCACCATCCCCAGATCGCCGTGATAAGCCTCGCCCGGATGCATGAAGAAGCCGGGCGTGCCGGTGCTCGACAGCGTCGCGGCGATCTTCCTGCCGACGATCCCGGACTTGCCCATCCCGCACACGACGACCCGCCCGCGCGAGCCGAGCATGATCTCGATCGCACCGTCGAAGTTCGCGTCGAGCCGCGCGGCCACGCTGGCCAACGCCCGCGATTCGATCTCGAAGACCTGCCGGGCGGATTCAATATGGTTCTGTCGCATCATCAGTTTGCCGTTTGAGAAGGGAGACGACGCGCGCGACGTCGTCGGGCGTATCGATGCCGGCCGGCGGCGCATCGGGCCATTGCATCACGTCGATCGGCATGCCGAGCCAGAGCGCCCGCAACTGCTCGAGCCGCTCCAATCGTTCGAGCTCGCACGGCGCCGCGGCCGCCAGCGACTGCAACGCCGTATTCGCGTAGCCGTAGAGGCCGATGTGCCGCAGAAAACCGCCGCCGTTCGGACCGCTCGTTTGCGCGGGCCGGCCGTCGCGGCAGAATGGAATCGCCGCGCGCGAGAAATACAGCGCACGGCCGCGGCCGTCGACGACGAGCTTGACGATGCCCGGCTCGTCGAGCAACGCGGTGTCGCCGACCGGGCAGGCCACCGTCGCGACACCGAGGTCCGGCGCCGCGCTGCAGAAGCCGGCGAATGCCCGCAGCAGCGCCGTGGGCACGAGCGGTTCGTCGCCCTGTACGTTGAGCACGGCATCGGTGTCGCGCCAGCCGAATGCACGCGCGACTTCCGCCGCGCGATCGGTGCCGGACTCATGCCCGGCGTCGGTCATCGCGAAACGGATGCCGCGCGCGGCGAGCACGTCGGCGATACGCGGATCGTCGATCGCGACGACGATGTCGGTATCGGGCAGCGCACGGCTCACGCGCGCGTGCACGCGGACGATCATCGGTTCGCCGTCCAGATCGACGAGCGGCTTTCCCGGCAGTCGCGTCGAGCCGTATCGTGCCGGAATCACGACGTGCACCGGCCGCCCGTTATTGAATGACGTCATGGCTGCTCCATGCTTCGAACAACGGCCGGTACGCGTCGTCGAGCGACAGCCCGGCGCCGGTCAGCAGATGCTCGGCCACCTCGCGCGCCACGCCGCGGCCTCCGACCGTGCGTACGACATGATCGACGCGTGCGCGGACGAGCGGATGCGCGTCGGCCGGCGCATACGACACGCCGACGCGTTCGATGACCGCGAGATCGTTCACGTCGTCGCCGACGTACGCGATTTCGGGGTCGCCCATCCGTTGCCGCGCCTTGATGTCCGCATAACCGGCGGCCTTGTCGTCGCAGCCGGTCACCAGCACGTCGACGCCGAGCTGGGCCGCCCGCCACGCCAGCGCGCCGCTATGCTTGCCCGACAGGATGCCGACGCGGATCCCGTGCGCGCGCAGCAGTGCGACCGCGACGCCGTCGTGCGCATGAAAGCTCTTCATGAACTCGCCGTCGGCCGTCACGTGGAGCAGGCCGTCCGTCAGCACGCCGTCGACGTCGAACAGCACCAGGCGCACGGGCCCGCGATACATCGCGCCGCTCACCGGATATCGAGCGGCGCGAGCCGCTTGACCAGATCGTCCACCGCCTTCGTCTGCTGCAGGAACGCGTCGAGCAACGCGAGCGGCAGCGCACTCGGGCCGTCGCAACGCGCGTGGTCGGGATCCGGATGCGCTTCGAGGAACAGCCCGGCCAGCCCGACCGCCATCCCGGCGCGCGCGAGATCGAGTACCTGACGCCGCCGGCCGCCCGACGCGGCGCCGTGCGGATCGCGCATCTGCAGGCTGTGCGTGACGTCGAAGATCACCGGGCAGTCGCCCGTCGCATCGCGCATCTGGCGAAAACCGAGCATGTCGACGACGAGATTGTCGTAGCCGAATGAGGAACCGCGCTCGCACAGGATCACGCGATCGTTGCCGGCCTCGCGGCATTTCGATACGACGTGCTCGATCTGCGTCGGGCTCATGAACTGCGGCTTCTTGATATTGACCACGTTGCCGGTCTGCGCGATCGCGACCACGAGATCGGTCTGGCGCGCGAGGAATGCCGGTATCTGCAGGACGTCGACGACCTGCGAGACCGGCCCGACCTGCCACACCTCATGCACGTCCGTGATCACGGGCACGCCGAACCGGTGCCTGACTTCGTCCAGGATCCGCAGTCCCACGTCGAACCCCACGCCGCGATACGAGTGGATCGACGAACGGTTGGCCTTGTCGAAGGACGCCTTGAACACCAGCGGAATGCCGAGGCGGCGCGTGACCTCGACGAACGTGCCGCAGACGTCGAGCGTGAGCCCGAGGCTTTCGAGCACGTTGAGGCCGCCGAAGAGGACGAACGGCAGGTCGTTGCCGACCGTGACGTCCGGCGTGATGGTTACATTCATATGGATCTCCACGAAATGAGGACGATGGTGTTCGCGTCGTGCTGCGGCCGCGACCGCCGCTGCGCGAAACGCGGAGGTCGACCCGCCGCTGCTTGACGACGTCAGCGCTCCCCGCTCGTCGCATAGAGCGGCGCAAGCTCGCCGAACAGGCGTTCCTCGCCGAAACGCTGCCGCGCCTCGCGGTTCGCCCGCCGGCCCAGTTCTGACCGCAATGCAACGTCGCCAGCGAGGCGCTGCAGCCACGCGGCCGCGTCGGCTGCCGTCGCATAGATCACGCCGGTCTGCAAATGACGGACGACATCGACGTTGCCCGCACAGTCGGACACGACGACGGGTCGGCCGGCCAGCATCGCCTCGATCACCGACACCGGCATCCCTTCCCACGACGAGGTCGACAGGTACACGTCCGCGCATCCGAGCCGACGCTCGACCTCGTCGCGCGACAGCCATCCGGTCACTTCGACGCCGGCCTTCGCCAGTTCCGCCTTCGCACCATCGTCGCCGTCGCCGATCCAGACGAAACGCGTACCGCGCGCGCGCATGCCGTACGCGATCTGCGCGAACAGGCCCGGATTCTTTTGCGCGCGGATGCCGCCGACCGTCACCACATAGGCGGGACCGTCCGCGGGCCGCGCGGCGTCGCCCGAATGCGCGGTCGACGCAGCCTCGACCACCGCATTCTCGACCACCACCACCGGCTGACGAAGCCAGGTGCGAATCGCCCGACCTTCACTCTCCGAGCACGCGACGTAAAGGCACTTCCGCACGCACGCGATTCTCTCCAGGCCGACGAACGCCAGGCGCTTCACGCGCGAGATGTCGCGACGCATGAAAGAAATGCAGTGCGGACTGTAGAAGAACGCCGCCTTCGGCAACGCAAACAGCGTCGACAGCCGCCCTAAAAAACCGGCAAACGACGAATGCATGTGCACGACGTCGGGGCCGATCCCGTTGAGTGTCGCGCGCAGGCGCATCACGGTCTGCAACAGGCCCGCGCCTTTCATCTGGAGGTGGCGCAACGACACCCTCGCGTCGAACATCGCGGCCAGACCCGGCGGCGTATCGGGCCGCACCGAATAGACGACGTGCACGTCGTGCCCTTCGCGAGCGAAGCGATTGGCAATCAGGCACACCATCGACAACGTGCCCGTCGCGCTGGATTCGACTATGTGGACGATTTTCATCGGGTCCGTTCCATGAAAAATGAGCCGTCGCGCACCGACGCCGAACGACCGTCAAACACGCGGGCCGCGCCCCGCGACCGCATCGATATACGCGAGCACGCCGGACCCTTCGATTACGCGCCCCCATTCGAGCGACTTCATCGCAGCCGGATCGGGACGACGCGCACGGATCCGCGACAGCGGAAACACTTCGTCGAAGATCGCCGCGCCGGTGACGTGACACGGGATACCGAGTTCTTTCGCGGTGCGTACGTTCGACGGCGCGTCGTTGCAGACGATCTTTTTTCCGAGCGACGCGTATTCGAGCAGCTTCGTCGGCGTCTGGAAGCAATGCGGCCGGTGATACGGAAAGAAGCACACCGCGTATTCGCTGTCGCGCACGATCCGCAGCGCGTCGCGTTGCGGTACGCGGCCGACGAAGCGGATGCCCGGCGTGTCGGCGAAAGCCGCGCGGATTTCGGGCTCCGGATGGCCGACCAGCACGAGCGTGTCCGCTGCGTCGCGCCGCGCGTCGCGGTAGGCGGCGAGCACCTTGTGAAAGCCGCGTTCTCGGCTCATCTCGCCGATATAGCAGAACCTTCCGGACGGCATTTGCACGGTATCGGCGTCACCCGCGGCCGCGACGTCGGCACCGGCACCGGCACCCACCGGATCGAAGATCCAGTCCGGCACGCCCATCGGCAGCAGCAACGCGCGTACGCCGTCGCCAAACGCCATCGCGTCGCGCATCCGCGCGTTCTGGAAGATGCGCAAATCGGGCCGTACGTTCAACACGCGCTTCACGCGGTCCTTGACGGCCGCGAGCCGGCCCACCGACAGCGACCGATAGTCGTGAATCACGAACCGCGCGGGCGGCAATGCCCGATAGAAACCCATGATGCACCACAGGATGCAGACGTCCCGGTCCGGAAAGCGCACATACGCATCGAGATCGCCGTCGAACACCTCGAACCCGTGCGCTCTCAGCCGACGGCCGTAGGCGGCGATCTCGGGATAGTTCGCCTTGCCGGGATGCAGAATGAACACTTTCATTTCGATTCCTGTCCGTTGTCGACAACGCGCGCCGGCACACCGACCGCGACGCCGCCGTCGGGCACGTCGGTCAGCACGACCGCCCCGGCGCCAATCCGCGCGCGGTCGCCGATGCGAACCTCGCCGAGCACGACGCTGTGCGCGCCGAACTCGACGTGATCGCCGATCGTCGGCACGCCGCCGAGCGTGCCGTCCTTCCGGATCGTGTTGCCGACGGTCACGCCGTGCCGCAGCGTGCAGTACGCGCCGATCGTCGCGTATCCGTTGATCACGAGGCCGGTGCCGTGATAGATCGCGAGCCCCTTGCCGATCTTCGTCTTCGCCGGAATCTCGATGCCCATCAGCCAGTCGCACAACACGATGTACAGCAGGATCAGCGGCGCGCCGGCCAGCAGCGTGAACCGGCTCCGGCACGCGAGGTAGTGCACGATGCGGTAGAAGATCACCACGCTGCGCGTCTTCACGAACGCATTGCGGCGGCAATCTTCGGCGATCGCGTCGGCGGTCTGTCGCAACGTGACGGTCATGTCAACGCTGCCCCGCGAAAACGCGCCGCGCCGCATCGGCCGGGATACGCGCGGTGCCGAAGTAGTCGATGCCGTCGACCAGAAACGAATGGATGTACTTCAGCAGGCGCTCGCGGTCGAACTCCTTGTAGAAACACCGGCCGAGCGACACCACGCGCTTGCCGTACAGCATCGCCTCCAGCCCGACCGTCGAATTGATCGTGACGACCGCATGCGCATGCCGCAGCAGCTCCGTGGTCGGCGTCGTGACGATTTCGAAGTGATACGTCTGCTGCAGGCGCACGATCGCGTCGATCTCGGCCGCATCGGTTTCCGCCGGATGGAGTTTCACGAACAGGTCGGCGCTCTCGTTCGCCGCGAACTCGAACGCATGGCGAATCGCGTCGAGATTGCCGACGTCAGAGTGCAGCTTGATCTGCGTATCGCCGGCCACCTGAAGCGGCAGGAATACATAGCGGCAGGTCGACAGCGTGTCGGGCGACATATAAGTGGCCTGGCGCGGCGCCGGCATGCCGTTGCGCGCGCGCACGCTTGCCAGACGCCGCCGGCCGACACCGCGGCTGACCAGCTTCAGCACATAATTCGTCGCGGACGTCGCCTTGCGTCCGAACGACGTCCGCGCCTGCGGCAGCGGCTTGCGCTTGTCTCGTTCATAGGTCGACAGCCAGCGCGCATGCGTGTCCTCGTCGGGCAGCGGCAGGCGATCGATGACCTCGGGGTTGCGGCTGATCGTCGACAATGCATTGACGCCCAGCGAATCGACGAACAGCTTGCCCGGCAGATTCGAGATCTCGATGAAGCGGGTCGCCACGCCCTGCACCGTGCACGCCTGCCGCACCGCGCGGCACACGAGCTGCTGCCCGTTCCACATCACGCACTGCTCGACCCGCAGGCCGCGCAGCACTTCCGACGCGATATGGAAGATCGCCGCCGACTCGCGCTTCGCACGCGCCTCGGTCATCTGCCCGTTCATCACTTCGATCGACAGTTGATACGGCGTGCGGTCGGCCGCGCCGCCGTCGGACACGTCGATCGGCATCAGCCGGTTCAGGTACACCGACCGGAAGCCGCCCAGCAGCAGGCCGAGATGCGCGACCGGCTCGCTCGTCAGGAATGCGAACTCGTATTCGTGCCGGACCCCGCTCACCAGACGGGTGGCGAAGTAGTAGCGCTCGAGGGAGTCGATGACTATCAGGATCATGGTGTACTCGTTCGTCGTATCGGCGTTCTCACGCCAGCGCCCCCGACCGGGACAGGTTCGCGTCGAGGACCCGGTACGTCAGCGCGATGCCCGCCGCCATCAGCGCCGCGCCGGTCAATGAAAAAATCAGGACGCTCGTCGGGGCCGACAGGTTCGTCAGCCGCGCGACGCCCAGCGCACCGACGAGGCCCAATCCGCAGGTCAGCTGAAACAGGAAATCGGTGCGCTGTGCGCGCGTGGCCAGGAAGATCTGCGACAGCGGCACGTAGATCAGCTGCAGTGCGAACAACGGCATCAGGCTGTAATAGAAGCCGACCGAGCCGCGCCAGCTTGCGCCGAAGAACAGGTCGACGAGCGGCGCGAACAGCAGCAGCCCGCCGGCCATGTACGCGACGGCGAGGCCCGCGAGTGCACGCGCGTAGGTGCGGTACACCCGATGCACCGCCGAGCCGCCATCCGGTCGTGCCATCGCGCCGATTGCGTCGCGCCGAAACACGCCGCCCACGCTCTGCGCGATCAGCGAAACCGGAAAGAAACCGAGCCGGTAAGCCGCGGCGAAGTAGCCGGCACTCTGCGCATCGAACCAGTGCGGAATGGCGATCGCCAGCGCGTAGGTCAGCACCGACGCGCACAGCGTCGACGGCAGGATGTACAGCGCGAACCGGCGATTCCTGACGAAGAAACCCGGCGACAACCTGAACGCATACCCTGCGCGATAGCCGCTCAGCACGATCGCACCCGCCATCGCGATCGACACTGCGGCGGTCACCCACGCGTACAACGCGAATACGTCGACCTTGCCGCATGCGGAGCAGGCGAGCGACAGCACGAGACCGATCAGGAACGCACCGTTGACGACCATGCGCGACAGCGCGATCCATCCGTAGCGCCTGAGGCTGTTCAGGTAGGCGCCGGCAGCCAGCTGGATGAACGATGCCAGCGCATAGACGGCGACAGGATAGAGGTCCGCCCGGCCGGCGATCGCGATCAGCATCCCGCCCGCGGCGGCGACCATCAGGCCCAACGCCGTCACGTTGACCAGCGCATTGAACGATTCGCGCGGCGAATCGTCGACGCACGCGAGCTCGTAGCGCAATGCGAGCAGCGTGCCGACGAAAGACGCCAGCGCGAGCAGATAGTTGAAGTGGCCGAGCGACTCAGGCCCGAACCGACGTCCGATCACGAAGATGCAGACGAACAGCGCGATCTGCCCCATCACGACGCCGGCCAGCGAAACGATCGAATCCCGCGGATTGATCATCGCGCCTCCGTGCGCCGCGCGCGACCGGATTCGCATGCCGGGACGCCGGCTGCGCTGGACATATCACGCATCCTGCGCTCCGTACTCGTAGGCGACATAGCGATAACCGCCGTACTTCGAACCGTAGCCGTACTGTCCGAGCCGCGGGTTGACGCCGTTGAAGATGACGCCGTTCAGGCGAACGCCGTTTTGCGCGAAGCGCTTCGCTGATTCGTCGATCTCGCCGAGCTTTGTCTTGCCCGCCATCGTGACGAGCAGCGCGGTACCGGCGAATGCACCGAGAATACCGGTATCGGGCACGGCGAGCACCGGCGCCGAGTCGATCACGACGATGTCGTAACCCGACGACAGGCCGTCGACCAGCGCCGCGAGATTGCGGTTCAACAGCAGTTCCGCGGGATTTTTCGGCATCGTGCCGGTCGAGATGAAGTCGAGACCCTCGACCACCTCTCGGTGAATCACGTCCTCCACGCGTGCGCTGCCGGCGATCAGCTCCGTGAAGCCGCGGCCGCGCGGAAAGCCGAGATAGTCATGCATCCGCCCCTTGCGAATGTCGCCGTCGATCAGCAGCACACGCTTCCCGGCGCTGGCCATCACGACCGCGAGGTTCGACGAGATGAAGGTCTTGCCGACGCCCGGCGCGGGACCAGCGATCAGCACGATGTTGTTCTTCGCCTCGAGCATCGCGAACTGCAGGGCGGTGCGCAGGCTCCGCAGGCACTCGACGGCCGGCTCGTTCGGGAAATCGATCGACAGGATCGACTTGTGGCCGCTCTTGCGCGCGGCTTCTTCGGCCAGGTCGCGCTGATGGTCGCTGATCGGGACCGTCGCGTACACCGCGAGGCCGAGGCGGCGCTCGATCTCGTTGTGATCCGAGATGCCGTGGAACAGCATCGAGCGGACGATCGCGGTGCCGCTGCCGGCGAGCAGCCCGAGCAGCAGCGACGCCAGCGCGACGAGCACCTTCTTCGGCCGCACCGCCACTTCCGGCACCGCGGCCGTGTCGACGAGACGCACGTTGCCGACCTTGCCGGCCTGCACGAGTTGCAGTTGCTGCATGTTGTTCAGCAATGCCGTGTAGAGGTCGGTGTTGACCTTCACGTCGAGCATCAGCCGCACGGCTTCCTGCTGCAGGTCCGGCAGGCGCCTGATCTGCAGCTCGGCGGCGTTCCGATAGCCGTTCAGCGCGGCGATCTGCTCGTCGATCACGGCCACGCTCGGGTGCCGTTCGGTGAAACGGGACATCAACTCCTGCCGCTTCTGCTGCAACTCGAGCAGGCGCGTCTTCGCGTCCGCGGTCTGGGCCAGCGCGAGCTTCGCCTCCTCGGTGAGGTCGACCGTGCCATGCTCGTCTCGCAGTTTGGTCAGGCGTGCTTCGGAATCGGCCAGTTGCTGCTTGAGCTGCGGCAATTGCGCGGTCAGGAATTCAAGCGACTGCGCGGCCTCCGCCGATTTCCGCTCGATGTTCTGCCGCACGTACTGACGGCCGATTTCGTTCATCGTGTCGCTGACCCATTTCGGATCGGTATCCTGAAGACTGGCGACGACGACGTCCGATTGCTTCACGCGCTCCTGCACGTTGAGGCGGTCGCGGATGTCCTCGATCGTCTTCAGCCGCGAGTGGCGAACCAGCACGAATGCGGCGCCGGGCTTCGCGGCGATCGACGCGACCTGCAGCACGATCGGGCCGCGCGGCGAGTCGAAGCGCTCGAGCGCGCCGACGGTGCCCTCGACCGGCGCATCGAGATCGCCGCCGTCGAGCCGATAACGCTTGCCCCCGAGGCTCGTCAGCGTGAACGCGTCGCCTTCGTTCTTGCGCGGCACGTCGAAACGCCGCACGTCGATGCGTTCGCGGCCCCACGCGTAGCCGCCCAGGCCGGCGAGGCCGGGTTCGGACAAGCCATCGCGATGGCGCGCGATCCAGTCGCCAATCAGCGGAAATCGCTTCGGCTCCGCGTCGATGAACAGGTTGAGCTTGTCGACCGCACGTTCGACGACGAGGCGCGACGCGAGGATCTGCTGTTCCGCGGCGGCCGACGACTTGACGTCGAACAGCGCCGATACGTCGCCGAGCAACGACTTGGCGGCCGACGTGTCCGGACTGTCCTCGACCTGGACCATGATGTTGGCTTCGAACACGGGCTTGCCGAGCATCGCGTACGCGAGGCCGGCCGCCAGCAGCACGCACGTGATGGACGCGATCAGCCAGCGGCTTTCCAGCAGAATGTCGAGCACCGCGACGAAATCGGTCTCGCTGCCGTCTTCGGCGGCTTGCTGCGGCGGGGCGGAGGGTTGGGTCATGGCAACGATATGAGGCGTAGGGGTTCCAGTGGAGCGTCGGCCGACGGCGGCTTCAGACGATACGAAGGCGCTTCGACCACTCGGACACGCCGAGTTCGATCAGTCGCGCGCAGCGTTCGAATACGAACCTGGGCTGCCGGTAAGGGTCGTGCACGTCGAAGTCCGTGTATTCGCCGAGACGGAACACGCGTCCCCGCACGAACGGAAACCGGTTCTCGAGCGACGTGCGCTGTCGACGGTCCATCACGAGGATCAGGTCGGCGTCGGTACACAGCGCGCGGGCAACCTGCCGGGCGCGATGCGGCGACACGTCGAACCCGCGCAGGCGCATGACGTCCAGCGCATACGGCGCGGCCGGCATGCCGACCAGTGCGTTCAGGCCGGCGGACGTGACGCGGCGCCCCGGCATCGACTGACGCAGCATCGCTTCGGCCATCGGGCTGCGGCAAATGTTGCCTTCGCAGACGATCAGGATGGACTCCATCATTTGGTCGCGATCGCCGCGGTCAGGCCGGCATTGATGGCCGGCAGCAACAGGCTGAGCACGCGGCTGAAGCGGACGAGCCCGTTGCCGTCGACGTAGACGACGTCCTTCGGCTTCAACTGGAATTGATTGGCGAGCACCATCGCGACCGGCGAGCGGGCATCGAGGTGATAGACCTGCGGTTGCGCGTCCTGCATCCCGCGCACCACGTAGAGCTGCGCGGCGTCGGCCGTGTTCGCGTTCAGGCTGCCTGCCTGCGCGATCGCCTCGCTCAACGTCAGCCGGCCATTGCGCATCGGCAACGCCGTGACGGGCTTGTTGACCTCGCCCATCACGAATACGCCGCTCTCGTCGCGTGCCAGCACGCGCACGAGGTCGCCGTTGCGCAGCACGATCTTCGACGGATTGCGTCCTTGTTCGGCCATCCCGGTCAGATCGATCCTGCGCTCGACGCCGTCGCGCACCAGCACGATGCGACTCCGGTCGGCCGCCGCCGAGAATCCCCCTGCCCGCCCTATCGCGTCATACAGCGTCATCGGGATGTCGTTCACCGGCTGCGAGCCCGGCGTATGCACCTCGCCCTCGATATACACCTGCTTCGCACGGAACGATGCGATCCGCACCGTGACCTGCGGATTCCTGAACGTCTTGTCAAGACGCCGCGCAAGCTGCGTTTGTACCTGCTCGGCCGTCAGCCCGGCGACCGGCAACCGGCCCGCGTAAGGAAACTGCAGCGTACCGTCCTGATCGACGACGAAACCCGGCGGCGCATCCGCGGCACGCGGCGCGGACTGTGCCGGCGCGCCGAGCGCCGCCGCCAGTTCGGGGTGATCCCACACGGTGATCTGCAACACGTCGCCGCGGCCGAGGGTGTATGCGTCCGGCGACGAGGCGATATCGCGGAGCTCGCCGGGCACACTGCGTTCCGTATCGCGCATGCGCCGGATCAGCGACAGGTCGATATTCGTCACCGGAACCGGCAGCGTGGCGTTGCCACCCGGCGTCGTGCCGCTTTGCAGCGGAATCGACGCCGGCTGCTGCATGCGCATGCCCGGCGCGATACCGCACGCGCCCAGCAACGCACACAGCGGCAGGATCATCACGAGTCGACCGACACGCGATCGTCGGCGCGGCGCGCGCGCCGGCTCCATTTGACGCAACCTCTGCATTACAACCTCGCTCTTTTTTAGTCTGAAATTGCTTCGGTCGCCTCGCGTCGTGTCGACCGCGAGTACAGCACCCCTGTCGAGACCGGACATGCCTGCTGCCACACGGTACCGTTGCGCCGCCTTCCGCCACGCGCGATCGCACCGCCTTCACATGCGGGAGGAAGCGACTAGTACGCGCCCGAGCCGCGCACCACCACGGTGATCGTCCTGAACAGAATGCCGATGTCGCGGCGCAGCGACCAGTCGCGCACGTAGGACACGTCGAGCGACACGCGCGTCGAATAGTCGGTGTCGTTGCGGCCGCTGACCTGCCAAAGGCCGGTCATGCCGGGCTTGGCCATCAGGTAGTAGCGCACGTCGGCGCCGTAGCGTTCGAGCTCGGCCTCGACGATCGGGCGCGGCCCGACCAGGCTCATGTCGCCCTTCAGCACGTTCAGCAACTGCGGCAGTTCGTCGAGGCTCGTCTTGCGGAGCAGGCGGCCGATCGGCGTGATGCGGACATCGTTCTTCAGCTTGAATTCGCGCGCCCATTCCGCCCGGGCGTCGGCGTCGCGCTCCAGCAGCGCCTTGAGCACCACATCGGCGTTCGTCACCATCGAGCGAAATTTCAGGCACTTGAAGCGCTGGCCGTTTCGGCCGACACGCTCATGCCCGAAGATCACCGGACCGCCGTCGCGCCTCACGGCCCATGCGATGCCCAGCAATGCCGGCGCGAGCACGACGAGCAGCACCGACGCGCCCACCAGGTCGAAGCTCCGCTTGACCGTCCGCTTGACGCGTCCGACCGTCCGGTGGCCGATCTCGAACTGGCCGCGCCGGTCCGCGTGCGCGATCGCCGCCGCGCGCACCTGACCGCCCGCACGCTCGATCGCACCAAAGATCGCGAGCGTCAGCGCGCGGAATGCGATCAGGCCGATCCCGCTGGCGAGCGTCCAGCACACGAACCACTCGCTCGACAGCACATGCGCACGATGCAGCACGTAAAGCAGCGCGGTGCTCATGCCCTGCACGACGATCCATGCCAGCACCGTGCGCCCGAGCAGGTGCAGCGCCGATTGCGTCCGCACCTTCTCGTAGATGCCACATGCGGGAAATACCGACAACGCCAGCGCGGCGGCAAACGCGACGAGGGCACCGTCGAACAGGGTGCCGCGCGCACCGCCGGTCGCACCGATCAACGCGGGGATGAACGCGCCCAGCACGATCATTCCGATATCGGTCGCTCGATTGATCAACGAATTCATTGATATGAACTCCTAATTCATAACCCAATATCCATTCACGACGCAGCGCGGCATCACATCACGCGGAACGCTGGTTGCGGCGCCTCTGCTTCAACGTTTCCGCAGTGCATCATATTCGCCGCGACTTGCGCCTTTATCGATTGCGTCCGAATCCGCCTTGTTGATGGCGGAACAAATCAAGGCCGATTTCCCGAGCGAATTATTCGATCCATTTCTCGAATCGAGCGATGCACGAATAACGTGCGTTCGCACCCATTCATGCCCGGATTCGGATCGGATGTACGACATGAATTTCATGTCGATTTGCAATTCGTCGCGGCCGCCGTGCGCGCGCGCGGGGCATGCGCATGCATCGCCTGGTGCGTCCTGGCCTACGAGCGAGCATCGGCCGAACGACGGCACTCGATGCTCGCCCAACGAATAAAAAGGCCTGCACGGTGCGCTCACGACGACACGGCAGGCAAAATTCCGAGGAGTACCGGGGTGCCGACTCCTCGAAAGGCCAGTCGATAACTTAATCAGTGGAAATATGCGTGGGTTGATCGATGTCCGACCGCGCCACGATTGTGGCCGAATCCGCCTTCGTCAAATCAGAATTACCGATACCACTGATTTGCATTCCAAATTATAAGACCGTCATGCTGACTGAACATCGATATCCAGGCATGGATTTGAATTCGGGTAAAGCGACTTCGCCGATGGGTGTCCGATGGCGAATTGCGATCGCCCGCTCTAGGACGATGCGCCGCTCATCCAGTCGCCCAAATCCGACGCGTACAGCGTGTCCGTCGACGCGTCACTGTCTTTTCGTGCAGCCGCCCGAAATTCGGTCGGCGATGTCTGCAAGTGCTGGCGAAACAGTTTTGCCATCCGGTCGCCGCTGCCGAGGCCGGTGCGCCGCGCGACCTTGTCCGCCGGAAGATCCGTCTCGATCAGCATGCGGCATGCCTTTTCGAGGCGTATCCTCAGCACGAACTCGGTAGGCGTGACACCGATTTCGTTCTTGAAGCGCCGCAAGAAATTGCGCTCGCTCATCGCGGCGGCCTGCGCGGCATCGGCGATCGAAATGCGGTTCTCGCTATTGACCCGCAGATGATGCGCGGCCATCCGGATCAGCGTGCTCGCACGGGCGACGCGTGCGCCGAACAACACGTCGGTCAGTTTGCGGTTCGCGCCGGACACCATGCACATCACGATTTCCTGCGCGATTTCGTAACCCATGTCCACCCGGACGATCGACAACGCATCGGAGAAAGGCCCGTCGTCTTCGTCGCCGGCGGCTTCATCGTCCGACGCGCCGCCGTCCGTTCCCGGCGCTGCCTTCTCTATCTCCTTCTGCCCCAGGCGAATCTGCGTCAGCAATCTCCGGCCGCCATGGCTGCCGCGCACGACCCGCGCCCGCTGATGGACATGCCGGACCCACGCAATAAACTGTTCGTCGAGCTCGTCGGTCCCGCCTTGACCGCTCAACACGAACATCGCGTGCACCCTGCTGGCTTCGAGTGTGCGCGCCGCTTCCGTCCAGATGCCGACGCCCGACGACGAACGAACCGGGCCGCCATGCACGGAATACAGGCGCAATTCGTAACGGTCGACGAATGCGCCATCGACCCGTCCGAGCTGATTCGCCAGTTCGAAAACGGCGGCTAGCTTGCCCATCTGCATAATGGAAAAACCCTCGAGCAACAGGACGATTACGCTTGCCCGTTGATGTTCGTTGCCGGCGCCTCTTCCCCGATTCACGCTTGACCCCGTCGATGAATGATTCGGCACTGTTTGCATCCTGCGGCCCTTTAACAATTTCTTACATTTGTTGTTTTCTGCGCCGCATCATAAGGGGCGCTCCTCGCCCGCCGATTTGTCAATGTCTGTTTTCGCCGTGTTGTTGTCGGATTCAATCAAGCCAATGATATGGACCTATTTATTGAAATTCATCAATTTCGGTGGAAATACGATCACGCCATTTCATTGAAAATTGACGTGCATCAATGCCAGGAAATATAAATCGCGATAACGCAGGCGGGGGAAATCACCGGTAATGAAGAGAAACCGAAATCGATCGAATGAGCCGTCTTTTTCGAGTGCCGCCGCCGCAATGGGCGAACGGGCCGCATCGCGGCGACCCCGCGTGGGCGCTGGTGAGAGCCGTTCAGGCAGCATGGTCGAATGTCGCTCAGGGCGGGTGAAACCGGCGATTTCGCGCAAACGTCATCCCGGGATTTTGGCCAGGCATTTAAGGAAAATTCAGATCGTGCGTGACCTCGGATCGGTAATGAAATACCGGCTCCATCGTCGAATCTTTCGGTATAGCGGCACGCAAACGTTTGTCGTTGAAGAGACCGAAACCTATGGGCGATACACGGGATCACACGGTATGACCAAGGATTACATGCGATTACGATCAATTACACGAGGCGATTCGTTCGCGTGCCGGATCCTATGCCGTTTGTCGGACTTGTCGGTATCGATCCGTCATAGGGCAGTTCGTCCGGCGCGCGCTCATCGAATTCGGATCGACTCGTTTTGATGGGCGTTCGCGTCGGTCGAATGCGGCGCGTGCGATATGCGCGTTGCCCTGCCCGCACCGCCGGCCCGGGTCAGGAAAGGAGGAAACGGTTGCGGGCGACCCCGCCCGGTGCGTTTTAAACTTTCGTTCGTACTGCAGATTTTCGTGTGTCGACAGGCAACCCCAATGTCCAACCGAATCGGTAGTATTCCGGAAGATCGGTGGTCGATCGCAACCATTCGGCCGCGCGACCCGAGGGCGGCGCTCACGCCCACGTCCACGCCCACGCAATCAGGATCGCTAGAAACCCGGCAGCCGCCCATGCCCGTCCGACCGCTGCGCTGCGGCGGCTCGCCACCGGAAAAACCGATCTGCGCGGCGCCGGGCACGCGGGCGTCGCCGTTCGCGCGATCGTCAGTTCGACGGCAGTGACTGCGCGTCGAACCAGTCGAGCAGCGTGCGCGTGACGAACGCCGGATTTTCCAGGTTCGAGATATGGCCAGCGTCGGGCACCAGCGCATGCGCGCAACCGATCACGCTCGCCATCTTCACGGTTTCCGACGGCGGGCGCGCCATGTCGCCCGCGCCGCACATCAGCAGCGTGCGTGCGGCATCGAGGTCGGCGAGTGTCGCGAGTGTGTCGGGCCGGCCGAAAATCAGCCGGCCGAGCGGCGCGATCGATTGCCGCAGCCGGTCGGCCGGCAGGTTCGCGAGCGCATCGCGAAACGCCGTCGGCACCGGGTCGTCGAGATTGACGTCCGGCCGGAAGAACAGCGGCACGATCGCGTCGAGCAGCGGCGGCGCGATGCGGCCCGCTGTCTCGATCGCGTCGAGCATCCCGAAGTAGCGGGCGCGCGTCGCATCGGGTTCGGCCTCGAGCGACGCATCCATGATCACGAGCGAGCGCACGCGCTGCGGCTCGCGCAACGCGAGCCGCGCGCCCCACATGCCGCCGACGCTGAGCCCGACGATCGCGCACTGTTCGATCTCCAGCGCGTCGAGCAGCGCGCTGGCGTGCGCGGCGAGATCGTCGAGCGTGTGCGTGCCGTCCGGCAGTGCGCCCGATTCGCCATGCCCCCACAGATCCGGCACGATCACGCGATACCGGCGCGACAGTGCGTCGATTTGCGGCGCCCACATCGTCGCGTCCCACAGATAGCTGTGCCCGAGCAGCACCGGAAAACCGGCGCCGTGATCGAGGTAGTGCAGGGTACTGCCATGAATAGTGTGTGCGGGCATGCTGTCTCCGGATGTGAGGACGCGGCGATGGCCCGGAAACGGGTGCCGCAGTCGGCGGCGTTCTGCGACGAACGCGAAGCGGCGCATCATCGCACAGGTTGCAGGCGTCGTGCATGACGCCGCGCACGACGTATTCGCCGCGCTATCCGACGCGGTACATCGGCAGCACGTTGCTGCCGGCGATGCCCGGCTCCTCCTCGAGCGAATGACACGCTTGTTCGAGCAACCAGTTGGTCAGCACCGCGATATCGAATTCGTTGCACGCATCGGGGTTCTGCACGAGCACGTAGCTGCCCGATGCAACGGTGCAGTGCGGGAACAGCTCGACGAGCCGCCCCTGCTTCAACAGCCCGTCGACGAGGGGCCGCCTGCCGATCGCGATACCGTGGCCGTCGACCGCGGCCTGGACCAGTTGATCGTACTGGCTGAAGTGCAGCGCGCCGGCCGGCCGCAGCCGCGGCACGCCGAGCGCCTTCAGCAAATGGCTCCAGCCGTGCCACGGCCATTCGCCGCGCGGGTCGTCGAGATGCAGCAGCACGTGCTTGTCGAGGTCGGCCGGCTTCATCGACGCGGCGTCGCCCGCCGCCACCAGGCTCGGGCTGCACACCGCGACGACACGCTCGCGAAACAGCACGTCCGTATCGTCGGTCGACGTATACGGGCCTGCATAGCGCACGGCCAGGTGCAAACGTTTGCGTTTGAGATCTTCGATTTCGCTCGTGGCCGACACGCGCACGTCGATGTCCGGATAGCTGGCGCGAAACGAACCGAGGCGTGGAATCAGCCACAGCGCGGCGAACGAGACGGTGGTCGACAACGAGATGGCGCGCTGGCCGACACTCGACGACAGCTTACCGACCACCGATTCCAGGTCGGACAACGCGAACGAGATCGCGTCGTACAGCTCGCGCCCCTTGTCGGTCAGCGTCAACGAACGAATGTGCCGATGGAACAGCTCGATCCGGAGCTGCTCTTCGAGCGCCTTGACCTGCCGACTCACGGCCGATTGCGTGACGTTCAGTTCCTGCCCCGCCCGCGTGAAGCTCAAATGGCGCGCCGCGCATTCGAAGCCTCTCAGGAAATCCAGCGAAGGCAGACTTCTCAATCGCTTTGCCAATCTCACATTAGCCATACCGCCGCCTCAAAGTTGCACCCATCGACCGATAAGTCGCCGTTCGCCTCCCTGAATCGTCTCTCCCATTTGGATTCGGAAACGATTTTATATTGAATCATGGATGCACATCATTCTTATTTTCAATCGTGACACTTGTATTTATCTATCGATTTTGATCGCAATCATATTCTTACATTAACATTATCCAGGTAGTGATTTTGTAAATTAATACGAGAACGAATCCAGCACTTCAACCAGCCGATAAACTCCTTCAAAAACAGAGGATTGCCGCCAGAATTCGACGCTATCACGTCGATCTCGTCGCACAATCAGATGCATCACCCGATTCCTACAATTCAATTTCAATCAGCCAACTTTTAAATTCATTTTTCCCGGACTGCGAAAGACAACCGGTCGGTAACATACACGAAAATGCCATCTAAATCCGGAATTCCGTGTTTACATAAATATGCTAAACGAATGAATTTCAAAGCTGCCATGCAATTTCAAGCAACTGATGCGCCGATTATGTCTGGAATAATTAATTCGCCTGCCGGTAGCGCCGTTCGGCCGCATGGCGTTCGGATGTCGGCCGGATTTCGGCCCGCACCGCGCGGCGGGCTGCCTGTATCGATCCGCTACGGGCGGCCCAACGCGCCATTCGTCCGCGCGGTCACTTCGCGGCGATAGCGGTTCAGTTCCTGCGCGCTCGCGAACGTGCGCTCGAACAGGATCGACAGGTTGTGCAGGATCCGCTCGACGACCTTCTTCTCCCACTCGCCGTCGAAACGGATCTGCTCGTCGAGCCAGCGCTCGAGCCATTCCGGATCGGGCAGGCGCGACTGCACGGTGTCGCGCGGAAACAGCGCCTGGTTCACGTGCAGGTTGGTCGGGTGCAGCGGCTTCTCGGTGCGGCGCGCCGACGCCATCAGCACGCCGATCTTCGCGAAGGCGGCACGCGCGACGTCGCCGTGGTCGTTCAGCGCCTTCTTCATATAGCGCAGGTACGCGCCGCCATGACGCGCTTCGTCGCGCGAAATCGTTTCGTAAATCTGCTTGATGACGGGCTCGGTGTGCCAATCGGCCGCGCAGCGGTACCAGTGGTTCAGGCGGATCTCGCCGCAGAAGTGCAGCATCAGCGTCTCGAGCGGCGGCGCCGGATCGAACTCGAAACGCACCGCGTGCAGTTCCGCCTCGGTTGGCACCCGCTCCGGCCTGAAGCGGCGCAGGTATTCCGTCAGCACGAGCGAATGCTTCTGCTCCTCGAAGAACCACACGCTCATGAACGCGGAGAAGTCGCTGTCGTGCCGGTTGTCGCGCAGGAACATTTCCGTCGCGGGCAGTGCCGACCATTCGGTGATCGCGTTCATCCTGATCGTCTCGGCCTGCTCGTCGGTGAGCAACGCGGCATCGAACCGGTTCCACGGAATGTCCTTCTCCATGTCCCAGCGAACCGCTTCGAGCGATCTGAACAGTTCCGGATAGAGCATCGTCGTCCCAAGATAGTCGGCAGCGGTAGTCATGCCGATTGCGTGGACGCCGGCGCAACCGCTTCGGCATCGTCCCGATCGTCGTCCACCGAGCGAGGCGTCAGCCGGCCGCGCAGCAACGCGTAGTAGAACTGCCGGTACGTGCGGTGGTAATAGCGGATGCGCGGCGCGATCGCGCCATGCAGATCGTGCAGGCGCTCGATCGGCAGGTTCGGCATCATGTGATGCTCGACGTGATAGTTGTTGCCGTTCGTGAACCATGTCATGAACGCATTGCTCTCGATCGTCCTCGTGTTGCGGAACGGGTCGGTGCTCGTCAGGTCGCAGCGGTAGTGCTCGGGCATCTCGACCAGCGCATGCACGGGCGCCGCGACGCACACGAGCGGCACGACCCACACCCAGACGACGCACCACGAGTGCAGCGCGAACGACAGCGCGGCCAGCAGCGCGATCGCCGCCGCCATCAGCAGGTAGTCGCGGCGGATCGCACGCGACACGAGCGCGTTGTCGCCGAAGCGCGCGCCCGGCACGACGAGCTTCGCAACGCTCTTCGCGAACTGGATATAGTGCGCGGCCATCGACAGCCGCCACGCCCACAGCCCGACATTGACGACGGGGCGCGCGCCGTACTGGTCGCCGTAGTCGAAGAACTCCTTGTTCTCCGGCGTGCCGAGCAGCCGGTGATGGCGCAGGTGGCTGTCCTGGTACGCGTGGAACGACACGAGCATCGGCATGCCGAGCAGCACGCCGAACACCATGTTCAGGCGCTTGCTGCGGAACCCCTGGTAATGCAGCGCCTGGTGCTGCAGTTCGACGCCGTGCGCATACATCGCACCGATCAGCAGGATGCCGAAGATCTTCAGGATCACGAGCGCCGACAGCGCGAACATCATCCCGTGCGCGATGAGCGCGACGTACACTGCCAGCTTCAGCGAGAAGACCACGCCGCTCGGGCGGCTCTTCATGTCTGCAACCGATTTCGTGCGGGCGACCAGCGATGAGGTGACGGACAAGACGCTCTCCTTGAGCCGGGCCCCGCCCGGCACGATGACGCGGCGGCGCTGGCGCGCTGCCGGGATGCAATTCTTCTGTGAGTCGATGTTTCGGACAAACGAATTTTCCGAACGCATTGCATGACGCCTGCGCATGAGCGCACCACATCGTGAACTAGACGACCGGTCGGTTGAGACAGACCAGTCACCTAGCGCGTATTCATCGTTCACGCTGATAACGAATGTGCGCTGCCCCGAGTGGATGCGCTCCGCTCATGCATAGCCTGCATAGATTCCGTTTGTCGCGGCCGATCGATCCGGCAAGAATCCACCTCACTCGACGAACGGCGCCGCCGGCACCGTGGCGCGAGCGGCCGTGTTCCGCAACGGGAGAATCCTCGTGACGAAGTACGCATCGACCATTCATCGCCTGATCGAATCGCTCGAGGACGTCGCGGGCGCCATGCATCGCATGACGTTCGTCGACGATGCGGGCAACGAAGCCGGCGTCACGTACCGGCGCTTCGCGGAAGCGGTGTTTCATCAGGCCGGCGCGCTGCGCGAGCTCGGTGTGCGCGAGAACGATCTGGTGATGCTGGCGCTGCCCGCGTCGGTCGAGCATGCGGTCGCGATGATGGCCTGCGTGATGACCGGTGCGCTGCCCTGCACCGTGCCCGTTCCCGCACGGCGCGCGGCGGCCGGACGGCAGGTGATCGACGTCGCGTGCGAGCTGTACCGGCCGCGCATCGTCGTCGCCGCGGATGCGCAGGCCGCGGCGTGGCGCGACGACGCGTTTCCCGCGGCCTCAACGCGCGTGGTCGATCTCGCGACGCTGGCGAATGCCGCCGACGCCGGCGCGCGCGCACTGATCAGCGCGAAGAGCGGCAGCGATCCGCATCATGTGCAGCTCACGTCCGGTTCGACGTCGCATCCGAAGGCCGCGGTGCTCAGCCACGAGAACGTGATCGCGAACGTGCTCGGCATCGGCGGCTCGGTGCGCTTCGATATCGCGGCCGGCGACGGCACCGCGTCGTGGCTGCCGCTCTATCACGACATGGGGCTGCTCACGCTGCTGTCGAACCTGCATTACCGCGCGCCGCTGCTGATGATGCAGCCGAACAGCTTCATCCGGAATCCGCTCGGCTGGTTGAAGCGCATCGCGTCGGCGCGCGCGACGACGACGTCGGTGCCGACCTTCGCGCTGCGCTACTGCGTGCGCCGCTTCAATGCGGCCGCGATGATCGGCGTCGATCTGTCCGCGTGCCGCAACATCTTCATCGGCGGCGAACGCGTCGACGACGCGACGCTGCGCGATTTCGCCGCGACGTTCGCGCCGTACGGCCTGGCGGCATCGGCGCTGCAACCGTGCTACGGGATGGCCGAATCGACGCTCGCGGTATCGATGCATCGCGCGTGGCACGAAGGCGCGGTCGACGGCGCGCCGTACGTGATCGCCGACACGCTCGACCGGCGCGCGCTGATCGAGCGCCGCGACGCGCAGCCGGCCGCCGCGAACGACGGTCGCGAGACGGACACCGAAACGGTGCTCGCGATGGGCACGCCGATCGACGGGATGGCGTTCCGCATCCTCGACGACGGCGAC
Organism: Burkholderia sp. CpTa8-5; assembly: GCF_017815045.1. Classification (NCBI taxonomy): domain Bacteria; kingdom Pseudomonadati; phylum Pseudomonadota; class Betaproteobacteria; order Burkholderiales; family Burkholderiaceae; genus Burkholderia; species Burkholderia sp. CpTa8-5. Next base: position 166,072 of record NZ_JAGIQD010000001.1, on the reverse strand, counting down.
CACGCGCTGGCGAACCGCGCGGTCGGCGAAGTCGCGATCCGCGGCACGTCGGTGATGCTCGGCTACCTGAACCCCGACGACGGCACGATCGCCGCGCCGCTGACGGCCGACGGCTGGTTCCGCACGGGCGACATCGGCTACGTCGCGGACGGCCAGCTGCATATCCTCGGCCGCAAGAAGGAAGTCATCATCATTCGCGGCAGCAACTATTTCCCGCACGAGATCGAGGAAGCGCTGGCGTCGCACAGCGCGCTGCGCAAGAGCACGTGCATCGCGTTCGGGCTGCCCGATCCCGAAACCGGCACCGAGCGGCTGGTCGTCGCGATCGAGGCGCGGCCCATCGACGCGACGCCGCAAACCCGCACCGAGTGCCAGCAGCTGCTCGCGTCGCGCATCGGCTTCGCCGCGCAGGATCTGTGTTTCGTCGAGCCCGGCTCGCTGCCGCGCACGACGAGCGGCAAGCTGCAGCGCGTGAAGTGTCGCGATCTCTATGCGAACGGCGCGCTGCCCGTCATCGCAGCACCGGTTGCCGTCGAAGCGGGCCAGGGAGCATTCGCATGACGGCCGCGCCCCTGGCCCCGGTGCTCGAGCTGCGCGACGTCACACGCACGTACGAAGGCGCGGGCCGCGTCGTCGCGGTGCGCGACGCGACGATCTCGATCGCCCGGCGCGACGTCGTCGCGCTCGTCGGTCCGTCGGGCAGCGGCAAAAGCACGCTGCTCAACCTCGCCGGCTTTCTCGACGTGCCGACGAGCGGCGAACGCTGGCTCGAAGGCCGCCGCATCGACGATGCGCCGGACACGCTCGAACGGATTCGCCGCGGACGCATCGGCTTCGTATTCCAGCAGTTCAACCTGATACCGGTGATGTCGGCGCTCGAGAACGTCGAGCTCGGCTGCTTCGCGTGGGGCACGCCGCGCACGCGGCGCGAACGCGCGCGCGCGATGCTCGACGCGGTGGGGCTCGCCGCGCGCGAACGACATCGCCCCGGCGAGCTGTCCGGCGGCGAACAGCAGCGCGTCGCCCTGGCCCGCGCACTCGCCAAGGAGCCGGCGATCGTGATCGCGGACGAGCCGACCGCGAGCCTCGACAGCACGAATGCGCGGGCGGTCGCCGAGCTGATCCTCGACACCAATCGCACGCTGGGCACCGCCTTTCTGATTGCGTCGCACGACGATCGTCTGTGCGCGCACCTGCCGCGCCGCATCGAGATGCGCGACGGCGTACCGGGAGTGAATCGTGAACTGGTCGACGTTTGCGTGGCGTAACCTCTGGCGCAACCGGCGCCGCACCGTGCTGACGATGGCGATGATCGGCGTCGCCGCGTTCGCGTCGAGCCTCGCGCTCGGCTACGTGATCGCGACGTTCGATGCCGTGCGCGAAGGGTCGATCGACAGCGGCGTCGGCCACGTGCAGGTGCTGCATCACGGCTACCTCGACCTGATCGGCGAACGGCCGCTGCAATACGGGCTGACCGCCGACGAACAGGCCGCCGCCACGCAGGCGATTGCAAAGGTGCCCGGCGTCGCGACGACCGCGCGCGGCATCGACTTCGACGGGCTCGTATCGAACGGCGATCTCAGCTACGGCTTCGTCGGCGAAGGAATCGAACCGAACCGCGAGCCGCCCGGCTTCTTCGACTATCACACGGTACTGTCGGGCCGCTATCTGTCGCCGACGAACGCGGGGACCGAAGTCGTCGTCGGCGCCGAACTCGCACGCAAGCTCGGCGTGCACGTCGGCTCGGTCGTGCAGCTGATGGCGTCGACCGCGCACGGCGGCATCAACGCGACCGACGCGCAGATCGTCGGCGTGATGAGCACCGGCAACAAGGACGTCGACGAACGGATCGTCAACGTGACGTTTACGGCCGCGCAGGCGCTGCTGCGCACCGACCGCGCGTCGCGCATCGCGGTGTTCCTCGAGGACACCGCCGGCACGACGGCCGCCGCTGCGACGCTGCGCACCGCGCTGCCGACGCTCGACGTGCGGACCTGGGACCAGCTCGTGTCGCTCTATCACCAGGTCGTCGCGCTGTACAAGAACCAGTTCTCGGTGTTCGGCGCGATTCTGTGCGCGACGATCCTGCTGTCGATGAGCAACTGGATTTTGATGAGCATCGTCGAGCGGCGCCGCGAGATCTCGACGCTGCGCGCGCTCGGCGTGCCGGCCGCGACGGTGCGCGGCGTGCTGATCCAGGAAACCGCGCTGCTCGGCCTGCTCGGCGCGGCCGCCGGCATCGCGCTCGCGCTGTTGACGATGGTCGCGCTCAATCACGCGCAGATCCACCTGCCCGCGCCGCCCGGCCGCGTGAAACCGATCCTGCTCGAATTCGCCGTATCGCCCGTCGCCGTGGCCGCCGTCGAAGCCGCGTTCGTCGTGCTCGGCGTGGCCGCGGCGCTGCTCGCGACGATCGGGCTCGCGAAACGCAACATCCTCGAAGGACTCGCCCCATGAACCGCATTCGCCTTACGTTCGCCGCGCTCGTCGCGTGCGTGCCGCTCGCCGCGCACGCGGCCGACACGCCGACGGCCCAGACCATGCTCGCCCGTGCCGACGCATACCGCAGCACGGCCGCCGATACGCAGACGAACATCCGGATCACCAACGAGGTCGGCGGACAAGCCGGCGACGCGACGCGCTATCTCGTCTACACGCGCGGCAACGGCGACACGCTCGCGCTGACGCGCAGCGGCGAGAACGACGGCCAGAAATACCTCGCGACGACGCGCGGGCACTGGTTCTACGTGCCGAACACGCGCAGCGCGGTGCGCATCAACGGGATGCAGCGGCTGCAAGGGGAAGTCGTGATCAGCGATATCACGCGCACGCACTGGGCGGACAGCTATCGCGCGACGGCCGTGCCGGGCACGACGCCGATCGCCGGCAAGCCGGCCACCGAGCTCGACCTGAGCGCGACCGATCCCGACAACGTGTACCCGACGATCAAGCTGTGGGTGACGCCCGACACCGACGTGCCGGTGCGCGCGCAGTTCTTCCTGGCGAGCGGCCTGCTGTTTCGCAGCGCCGACTTTTCGGCTCCGGTCGACGCGAACGGCCGCAAGGTGATCCGCAAGATCACGTATCGCAACGAGGTCGAGAAGCAGCGCGCGAGCGTCGTCGACATCCTCGACGGCCAACCGCGCACGATTCCGTCGGGCTGGTTCAATCCCGACACGCTCGCCGATGGCCAGTGAGTACGCCGCCGATGCCGACGCTCATCGTGACCGCCTCCGTTCGTCGCCCGACCGCGCAAACCGCACGCCCCGCGGCTGGCCCGGCGTCGCGCTCGCAATCCCGCTCGCGCTCGGTTGCACGCTCGCGCACGGAGCATCGCTGATGGATCAGCTCGGCACGCTCAACGGTATCGGCTACGCGCGCTCCGTCGACAGCATGGACGGCCGCGCGCTGCTCGGCCGCCTGATCGGCGATTCGCCGCGCAACCAGCAGGAAGCCGGCCTGCTCGCACGCATCGACGGCGAGAACCTGTTCGTGAACGCGCGCGTCGTCGCCAGCAACCATTCGCTCGGCGCGCAGGCGAGCCGCTTCAACGAAGCGGGCGTGCGCTACGCGTTCGACAACGGCATCACGCTGACGGCCGGCAAGCGGATCGATACGCTCGACACGTCGCAGGCGTTCTTCCCGCTCGGCTTCTTCCAGAAGCGGGCCGCGACGGCCGACATCTACGATCGCTACGGCGACGTCGAAGGCACGCCGCTCGTCGAAGCGAAATGGGCCGGCGAACAGACCACGCTGCAGTTCATCGCCGGCGAGAACCGCACGTTGCGCAACGACGTCGACAACCGCGACGTGCAGGGCGCGACGCAACTCGTGCGCGGCGCGTACAACGGGTCGGGCGGCTCGGCCGCGCTGCTCGCGGGCCGTCACGCGGGCCGCGGCGGCGCGGGCGCGACGCTGTCGTTCGACGTCGCGCGCTCGAACACCGTCTATGCGAGCGCGTGGCTCGAGCGCGGCACGACGCGGCCGCTGCCCGCGTTCATCGCGAACGGCACGCCGCTCGATTCGGCCGCCGCGTACGACGCCGTCGATCGCCGCAACGATCGCCAGTACATGTGGCGCAGCGCGGTCGGCATGCAGAGCGCGCTGCCCGGCAATCTGTCGCTGATCGTCGAGTGGTCGCACGACGAAGCGCGTTACGACGCGAGCCAGTGGCGCCGAATGGTCGGCGCGGTGCAGGCGAACAACGCGCTGCTGCCCGTCGCGCCCGGCGCCGCGCTGGCCGGCCTCGGCGGCACGGCCAACTTCGTCAGCGTCGACGGCAGCCTGCGCGACTACCTGTTCGCGCGGCTCGGCAAGAAGGTCGGCCGCGTCGAGTATTCGCTGCGCGGCGTCTATTCGCCGCAGGACAAGGGCCTGCTCGCGATCGCGCAGGTCGTCGCCGACGTGAACACACGCGTGAGCGTCGATGTCGCGCTCACCCACGCCTTCTCCGACAGCCAGTCCGAGTACCGGATGGTCGGCCTCGGCACCCGCATCGACGCCGCCGTGCGCGTGCGTTTCTGACAGGAACCCTGCCATGTCCACGCTTTCCGCCCCCGCCCCGATCGCACCGCCGCTGCTGCGCGTGGCCGACCAGGCTGCGTATCCGGTGCTGCGCCACCTCGACGCGATCGGCACGCCGCCGCGCGCGGCGGCCCGGCTCGTCGAAGCCGCCGCCGTGCGGCTGCTCGACAGCGAGATGGTGATCGCGCTGCGCGCCGCCACGCCGGACGTGCTGCCCGACGCGTCCGCGTCGACACCGCTGCGGCACGACGAGGCGCCGCTCACCGAAGCGCTGCTCGAGCAGATCGACCGCGAAGGGTTTCATCAGCTGTTCAAGCCGTTCATGCGCGCATTCATCCGCATCATGTTCGGGCTGTTCTTCTCCGACGACCAGAACCGCCGTGCATGCGCGTGCATCGACGCCGGCCACAACTTCGCGTTCCTGATGAGCGACGGTGGCGGCCCGACGCTGGCCGCCTGGCGCACCGTCGTACGTAGCGACGACAACGGGCTCGCGCTGACCGTCGACAAGGTATGGGGCATCGAGGCGCATCGCGACTGCATGGCCGTCGTCGCCGCGCGCCTGCCGGGCGTGATGTTCCCGGCCGCCTATCTCGTGTGGCCCGACGAGTATCGAAAACTGAAACGCACGACCTGCGGCGCGCCGTTCCTCGCGGGCAACCTGCAGCTCGCAAACGTCGGCGGCCAGGTGCGCGTCGCCGCCGAGGATCGGCTGCGGATCGGCGGGCCGACCGTCTTCAACAAATACCTGACCGTGGTGCGACCGTACTTCGTCCGCGCGCTGATGGCGCACGTCGGCTGGCTCGAACGGACCGGCCGCGTCGAACTCGATGCCGACGCGCGCGCCGTGCACCGCTTCATCGCGGACGCCGCGCGCACCCAGACCGACGACGCGCACTACAGCTTCGGCAAGGTGCAGCGCGTGCTCGCGATCAAGCTGCTGTCGAACGAGTTCCTGAGCGCGCTCGTGCGCGACGGCAAGGTGCCGCTGTTCGACGACCAGCGCGACCTGCTGGCGTTTTCGAAGATGGAAGGCAGTTCGTACCGTTGTTATCACGAGCTTCGCAAGAGCCTGCGCTGCGAAGCCGGCAGTTGATCCACGCGACAGGCCGATCGATCCCGATCCATTCAACTCAACTCCAGGAGCTCCCCTCATGACGACCCAGAACGTTCCGGCCGACGCGCTCGACATCCTGTCCCGCGAAGTCGCGAAGATCCTCAACGTCGAAACCGTCGACACGGACGCCGGCATCGGCGAACTCGGCATCGATTCGCTGAACATCGTCGAGCTGATCGTGTTCTGCGAACAGCTTTACGGTTCGATCGATCCGGAAGCGCTGAACATCACGCAGTACACGACGCTGCAGCAGCTCGACGCGCAACTGCGCAGCCAGCAGCACGCGGCCTGATACGGCGATGCTCGCGCCCCTTGCCCCCGTGGCGACCGCCGCCGTCGAGCCGGCCCCGGCGACCGCGCTGACCGTGCAGGCGCTCGCGTACCGGCGCGTCGCGCCGTCGCGCGACGGCGCGGCGGTGCCGCTCGACGACACGGCGCGCGCGATCGGCACGCTCGCGTGCGCCGAGCGCGAGCGGCTGTGCGGCGCGGTCGGCGCGGACGACTACGTGGTCAGCTCGACGATCCTGTCGATGCTGCTGATGAACGATTCGCCGCAGCATCGCGTGTTCGCGCAGGCGCTGGCCGGCGCGAACGACTACACGCCCGACTGGATGACCTGCTCGTACGAATGCGCGGGCTGGGGCTACGTGCTGCGCCGCACGCTCGCGACCGCGGCCGAGACCGGGCCGCGCACGCTGCTGCTGCAGATCGTCGACATCGACGTGCACGGCTATACGTACTGGCACGGCAATCCCGCATGGGGGCGCTCGGGCTTCGGCGTCTGCACGCTGCTCGTCGACGTCGGCCGCGAACCGGCGCAGTCGGTGATCGCCGACGCCGCGCCGCCGTCCAGCGCGGTCGTGCGGCTCGGCCGCGACATCCGCACGTTCTGCGCGGCGCGCCCGGGCCTGCACGCGGCGTTGCCGTTCTTTCCGGCGACGTCGCGGCGCGCGCTGCGCGCGTCGGTCGGCAAGACGCCGCTGCTGCCGGACGGCCACGGCGTGTTCGGCCATGCGTTCGGCAGCGACCCGTGGCTGTCGGTGCTGCTCGCGCGGCGCGACGGCGACACGCCGCGCCGCGCGGCCGTCTGCTCCCTCGCGCTAAACGGCTATTACGTGATCGCGGACGTCGCGTTCGCGCCGGACGCGACGTTCTCTCTCGACGGCGAGGCGTGACATGGTGCGACCCGTTCACTTCACCTACCGGATCGAGCGCGATGCGCGCCAGCCTGTCGCGGTCGCGGCCAGCGCATACCGGATGCCGCTCGACACGCCCACCGACTACGCACGCGCCGCGCTCGCGGAAGCGGCCGGCGATGCGTACGACGCGGGCAATACGTCGGACGCGGCCGACGGCGAACGCCGCGTGCTGCTCGACCACGTGCAGTATTTCGCATTCCTCGCGGAAATCACCGCGCGGATTCGCGACGCGGTGCACCCGGACGCGCGCCTGTTCATCGAAGTGTGCGCGCCGTATTTCGGCGCGCTGCCGGCCGAACTGCTCGCGCCGCACGTGCTGCTCGGCGTGCACCTGTACGACGAAGCCTTGCGCGATGCCGCGCGCGGCGCGCCGGTCGTCTGGATCGGCGACCGCATCCTGCGCGATGCGGAATTCGCCGGCGACAACCGCGTGTGCTGCGCGATCTGGCCCGCGCGGCTCGCCGATGCGTTCGACGCGCAACTGCGCGGCGCGTGGCCGGCGTTCGCGATCCGGCTCGAACCGCACCCTGGCGCGTCGCGCGCCGCCCCATTCACCGATTCCGCCCATCATTCCGGCGCCGCCGCGCGGCCGGGGAGACCCTGATGAACGACACGCTTACCGTGATGCAGGACACGGCCGATATCCGCTGGTCGATGCCCGTCGATGCGCTGATGTCGAACGACTACGCGCTGCGCGAAGAGGCGCTGAACCGGCTGTACGAGAAGGCTAAGGCCGCGCAGTGGGACGTCGCGACCGACGTCGACTGGCGCCACGACCTCGACCCGGCGAACCCGCTCGGCATGCCCGACCCGACGCTGCTGATCTATGGCACCGAACTGTGGGGCAAGCTGGCCGACGCCGACAAGCGCGAGGTACGCCACCACGCGCAGGGCTGGCTGCTGTCGCAGATCCTGCACGGCGAGCAGGCTGCGCTGATCTGCGCGTCGAAGCTCGCGTCGGCCGAGAACGGCCTGAGCGCGCGGCTGTGCGCGGCCGCGCAGATGATGGACGAAGCGCGCCACGTCGAGGCGTACGCGAAGCTCGTCAACGAGAAGCTCGACGTCAGCTACCCGATGAGCCGCTCGCTGAAGGGGCTGCTGCACGACACGATCACGAGCAGCGCGCTCGACATGACGAACCTCGGGATGCAGGTGCTGGTCGAGGGCATCGCGCTGTCGATCTTCCAGAGCGTCGTCGCGTACAGCACCGACCCGTTCATCAAGGACCTGTTCCTGCGGATCCAGCGCGACGAAGCGCGTCACTTCGCGGTCGGCCGGATCACGCTGTGCCGCGTGTACGCGGAGATGAGTTCGCACGAGCTGCGCGAGCGCGAGGAATTCATCTGCGAAGGCGCGGCCGTGCTGTACGAGCATCTATGCGCGGACGACATCTGGGAGCCGATGGGACTGTCCAAGCGCGAATGCAGCGCGATGGTGCGCGAGTCGCCGGTATCGAGCTCGATCCGCCGCTCGATCTTCCGGCGCCTGGTGCCGACGATCCGCGAGATGGGCCTGCTCACGCCGACCGTGCAGGCGACCTTCGAAAAGCTCGACGTCCTCGACTACGCGGCGATGCCGCTCAACTGACATGACGATGCCCTCCCCCCACGCATCCCGCGACGCCGGCTTCTGGATCGGCATCGACGCGGTGGCCTACGAGCTGCCGGGCCCGCCCGTCGATATCGAAGCCTGGGCCGCCGAACGCGACTATCCGGCCCAGCGGGCGGCCGCGATCGCGCAGTCGGGCAGCCGCTATTTCCACATGGCGCTCGACACGAGCGAGACCGATCTCGCGATCGCGGCGGTCGGCCGGCTGCTCGATACCGCGCGCGTGCCTCCGTCCGACGTCGGCGCGATCGTGCACGTGCACACGCAGCAGTTCAGCGTGCCGCCCGCGCCGCGCAGCCTGCCGCACGAAGTGGCCGCGCGCTTCGGCATCGAGCCGCTGTGGCTCGGCTCCGTCGCGCAACTGAACTGCGTATCGGTCGCGGCCGGCATCGAAACCGTGCGCGCGCTGATGCGCCGCCATCCGCAGATCGACGCGGCGCTCGTCGTGTCGTCCGACCGCGTGTACGGCGAGGATTACCGGATGCGGCAGATGACGGGCGTGCAGTGCGACGGCGCGGCCGCGATGCTGATCGCGCGCAACAGCACGAAGAACCGGCTCGGCGGCATCGCGATCGAAACGCATGCGAAATGGCACCGCGGCTCCGACACCGTCGCCGCGAACGAGGCCGACCTGATCATGATGGAGTGGCCGTACACGCGCCGTGCGATCGACGCGGCCGTCGCGCTCGAGCCGCATGCGCTCGACGCATACGACCTCGTGCTGCCGCACAACGCCGACCTGCCCGGCTGGAGCGCGCTGTGCCGCGCGATGCGCGTGCCGGCCGAGCGGCTCTATGCGGACAACATCCATGCGCGCGGCCACGCGTGCTGTTCGGATTTCCCGATCAACCTGGCCGACGTCGGGCTCGATGCGGTCGCGCACGGCCGGCGCGTGCTCGGCGTGATGCAGTCGAACTGCGGCGCGTATGCGGCCGCCACGCTCCATCCGGTGAGCCGCCATGACGCCTGAGCGCCCGCTTCCCGCCGCCGCCGATCAGGCGTGGATCGCCGATCTGCGCACGCCGTGCTACGTGTACGAGCCCGAGATCGCGATCGCCCGCTACCGGTCGCTGAAGGCGCGACTCGGCACGCGGCTGATCGTGTCGCTGAAGGCGAATCCGAACCAGGACATGCTCGCGCGTTGCGCGCATGCGTACGAGGACGGCGTCGAACTCGCGAGCCGCGGCGAACTCGACGCGGTGATCGGCCGGATCAAGACGCCGCGCTACCTGAACAATCCGTCGATGGACGAGATGTTCATGCGCGCGGGGCTCGCGTCGCGCTGCCATTTCGTGCTCGACAACCCGGACGCGATCGCGCGCTTCGTGCCGCTCGCCCGCGAAGCGGCGGCCGGCGGCAGCACGCCGGGCGCCGTGCTGCTGCGCGTGAACGCCGGCGCGCTGGCAGGTGAACACGCGCGGGCGCTATGGCACGACCACTTCGGGATGACGCCGAACGAGGCGCACGACGCGGTGCGCACGCTCGCGGCCGCCGGCCTGCCCGTCGCCGGGCTGCATGTGTTCTCCGGCCCGCATTCGTTCATCCGCCAGGACCGGACGCAGCCGGACACGCTCGTGTTGCCCGAACGGCTCGCGGCGCTGGCGCGCGATCTCGCACCGGCCAACGGTGCGCCGCTCGCGTCGCTGAGCCTCGGCGGCGGTTTCGCCGACGATCATCCGGGCGATGCCGCGTTCGAACGCTATGCCGCCGCGCTCGCGCCGCTCGCCGGCCAGTATTCGCTCGCCCACGAATCGGGCCGCGCGATCTTCGCGGATGCGGGCGTGTTCGCGACGCGCGTCGTCGCGGTCAAGACGTGGCAGGACCGCACGATCGCGGTCTGCGACGGCGGGCTGTCGCATGCGTTCCTGCTCGCGCAGACCGAAACGATGATGCGCCGCCTGGCCGCGCCGTCGCTCGTGCGCCGCACGCCCGCGCCGCCGCCCCGTGGCGTGCCGACGCTCTACGTCGGCAGCACCTGCAGCCGCGCGGACGTGATCGGCCGCGACGACACGGGCGCGCCGCCCCAGGTCGGCGACATCGCGGTGTTCGAACGCTGCGGCGCGTATCACCGCACGTACTCGATGGCGCATTTCCTGTCCCACGAAGCCGCGCACGTGTACGTGCGGCCGGCCTGAACCCGAGGAGCCGATCATGAACGCATTGATCAGCATCGCCGACCTGCTCGAACACGGCGCCGAGCGCTGGCCGCATCGTCCGGCGTATGCCGACGGCGGCGGCACCCTGACTTACGACCAGCTCGCGCGCGCGGTCCGGCGCGCCGCCGCCGCGCTCGCCTCGCGCGGCGTGCGACCCGGCGAACGCGTCGCGATCTACGCGCCGAAGCGCATCGAAACCGTGGTCGCGATGCTCGCGGCCAACGCACTCGGCGCGATCTTCGTGCCGGTCAATCCGCAGTTGAAGGAAGCGCAGATCGAACACATCGTCGCCGACAGCGGCGCCGCGCTGTTCGTGACCGGCGCGCAGCGGCTCAAGCGCCTGCCAACACTCGCCGCGCTCGTCGGCGAACGCACGCTGCTGATCGAGGAATTGGCCGATGCGATCGAAGCGGCCGACACCGACGCGCCGGCGTCGGCATCGGCAGCGCCCCCCTTCGGCCGCCCGGTCGACGACGATCCGGCCGCGCTGCTCTACACGTCGGGCTCGACCGGCAAGCCAAAAGGCGTCGTCGTGTCGCATCGCAACCTGGTATCGGGCGCGTTCAGCGTCGCCGCGTACCAGCATCTCGCCGAAGACGACGTCGTGCTCGGCGTGCTGCCGCTCAGCTTCGACGCGGGCCTGAGCCAGCTGACGACCGCGCTCGCGTCCGGCGCGTGCTACACGCCGCTCGACTTCCTGCAGCCGGCCGAAGTGCCGCGCCATTGCGAAGCGTTCGGCGTCACGTCGATCACCGGCGTGCCGCCGCTGTGGATGCAGCTGACGTCGGCCGGCTGGAGCGACAGCACACGCACGCGGGTCCGCCGCTTCGCGAACACCGGCGGCCATCTCGCGACGCCGCTGCTGCATCGCCTGCAAGCGCTGTTCACGCAGGCGTCGCCGTACCTGATGTACGGGCTGACCGAAGCGTTCCGCTCGACCTACCTGCCGCCCGCGGACGCGGCGCTGCGCCCGACGTCGATCGGCAAGGCCGTGCCGAACGCGGAGATCCTCGTGCTGCGCGCGGACGGCAGCGAATGCGCGGCCGACGAGCCCGGCGAACTCGTGCATCGCGGCGCGTTCGTCACGCTCGGCTACTGGAACCGGCCGGAGCTGACCGCGCAGCGCTTTCGGCCGCTGCCGCGCCGCCACGGCGAAATCCCCCGCCCGGACGTCGCCGTGTGGTCCGGCGACATCGTGCGGCGCGACGCGGACGGCTACCTGTACTTCGTCGCGCGCGGCGACGACATGATCAAGACGTCCGGCTATCGCGTGAGCCCGACCGAGGTCGAGGACGTGCTGTTCGCGCTGCCGCACATCCGCGAGGCTGCCGTATTCGGCGTCCCGCACCCGGCGCTCGGCGAGGCGATCGCCGCGTGCGTCGTGTCGACGCTCGACGCCGACGCGTGCCGCGCCGACATCGCCCGCGCATGCCGCGACGCGTTGCCCACCTACATGAACCCGCTCGTCGTCGAGCCGCTGCCCGCGTTGCCGCGCAACCCGAACGGCAAGATCGACCGACCGGCGCTGAAAGCGCAGTATCGCGACGCGTTCGCGCGCCCGAACCTCGAGGAGACCGCCGCATGACCCTGTCGACGCTCGATGAAACCTGTGTCGGCGCGCCGCGCGTCGCCGCGCCCGGCATGCTCGCGCTGTCCGGCGGCGTCGTGGTGCTGCCGCCCGCCGTCGTGTTCAGTGCGATCCAGGCGCAGGAACGCCATCCCGGCTACCGGCACCTGCTGCTGCCGCAGGCGCGCTTTGCGCGGCCGCGCGGCCTGGGCGCGCTGACGCCCGACGAAGGCACGCGTCTCGCGCCGGGCGGCCGGCCCGCGCTGCGCGTCGCGCCGCCCGGGCGCAGCCTCGCCGATCTCGCCGCCGATGCCGCGCTCGACCTGCGCGACCAGCTCGGCTCCGGCGCGCTGGCCCGCACGACGCATGTGATCGTCGCCAGTTGCGCGCTCAACGAAGGCATCGGCGACTCGGTCGTCGGCCGCATGCAGTACGAACTCGGGCTGCAGCGCGTGACGCCGTTCGCGCTCGGCCAGAACGGCACGCTCGGCTGGTATTCGGCGCTGATGCTGCTCGACGGGCTGCTGCGCGACGAAGGCGACCAGGCGCTCGTGATCCTCAGCGACAAGTGGCTCTACCCGTTCTTCCGCCAGTTCGGCGACCTGGTCGGCTACGGCGACGCGGCCGCCGCGATGCTCGTGTCGCGCGCAGGCCCGTCGCCCGAGCCGGCCGCGTGGGGCGGCGTGCGGTCCGTCGCGCTCGAATTCGGGCCGTCGATCGCCGATCCGTGGGCCGATGCGCCGGCCACGCTGCGCGACGCGCTCGCGCCGGTCGCCGCACGCGCGATCCGCCGCGCGCTCGACCAGGCCAACCTGCGTGCGAACCAGATCGACTGGTGCGTGCCGCCCGGCTTCGATCCCGGCTTCGCGGCGCGCGTGGCCGACGCCGCGTCGATTCCGGTCCCCGCGCGCATCCAGCACGACGGATCGGGCCATCTGTCGTCGGCCGAATCGGCCGCCGCGCTGATCCGGCTCGCGGGCGCGCTCGACGAAGGCGAACGCCGCACGGTGCTCGTATGGGATGCAGCGCTGCATGGCGCGGCGGCAGCAGCCGTCGTCGACCTGGCCGGCGGGCTCGACGCCGCACTCGATATCGAAGGAGACGCATGATGAGCGCCTACAAGGTCAGCCTGCGCGAGCTGCGCTTCTTTCTGTGGGAACTGTTCGAGGCCGACAAGCGGTTCCTGTCGGAACACGGCCTGTACGGCACGCACGATCGCGCGTCGATCGATGCGCTCCTCGAACGCGCACGCGATTTCGCGCTCGACCTCGGCCGCAGCTACCAGCAGGCGGACGTCGAGGGCTGCACGCTGCTCGACGACGGCCAGGTACGGATTCCTTCGCATTTCCACGCGTTGTGGGCGCGCTTTCGCGACGAGTGGTCGAACACGCTGTTCGGCACCGCGCACGGGCTGCCGCCGATCGTCACGCAGATGATCTACGAGATGTTCATGGGCGCGAATCCGTCGTTCATGACGTACGGCGGCTTCACGCGCCCCGCGGTCAAGCTGCTGCAGATGCACGGCACGCCGCACCAGAAGGCGCTGATCGCGCCGCTCGAAGCATACCGCTGGGATGCGTGCTTCTGCGCGACCGAACCGCAGGCCGGCACCGACCTGACCGCGGTCGCGCTGCGCGCGACGCCGCTCGAACGCGACATCTACGCGATCGACGGCGAGAAGGTCTATATCTCGGCCGGCATGCACGAGCTGACGGAAAACACGCTGTACTTCGTGCTCGGGCGCGTCGACACCGCGTCGCCGGATTCGTTCTCGCTGTCGTGCCTCGTCGTGCCGCGCTTCTGGCCCGACGAAACCACCGGCGAGCTGCAGCCGAACCACGTCGACTGCATCGGCCTGCCGCGCAAGATGGGGCTGAAGGGCTGCGCGAACACCCATCTCGTGTTCGGCTCGAACGGCACGACGAAAGGCTGGCTGCTCGGCGGCCGCCGCAACGTCGGCCTGCTGCAGCTGATGCCGCTGATGAACCAGGCGCGGATGAGCACCGGGATGTTCGGCGTCGGCGTCGCGTCGAGCGCGTACCTGCACGCGGTCGAGTATGCGGGCCGCCGGCTGCAGGGCCGGCCGATCGAGCGCGCGTCGAACACGAACGCGGCACGCGTCGCGATCGTCGAGCACGCGGACGTGCAGCGCATGCTGGTCGACATGAAAAGCCGCGTCGACGGCTGCCGCGGCCTGCTCGGCAAGCTCGCGGCGACCGCGACGCGCGCGGCGATGCTCGAGGCGACGCCGGACGCCGACCCGGCCGAGATCGAGCGTCATCGCAAGCTGCAACTGCTGCTGACGCCGATCTGCAAGGCGTTCATCTCCGATCAGGCGTGGCGGATCTGCGAAACGGCGATCCAGGTGCACGGCGGGCTCGGCTATACCGATGCGAGCCCGGTCGAGCAGAACGCGCGCGACGTGAAGATCCTGTCGATCTGGGAAGGCACGAACTACATCCAGGCGCAGGATCTCGTGCGCGACAAGCTCGGCTTCGGTCGCCATTCGCGGCTGATCCAGTACTACCGCGACGAACTCGACGCGTTCCTCGCGCAGCAGCATCAACCCGGCACGCATGTGGAATTGCGGCCGCTGTTCGATGCGCTGCGCGCGGGCGCCGACCGCATCGCCGCCGCGCTCGACGACATCGCGCGCGACGTGCAGGACGGCCATACGCATCGCAGCAGCCAGTTCTACACGCGCTTTCTGGAGATGTTCGGCGTGGTCACGTCGGCATGGGTGCTGCTCGAATCCGCGACGATCGCCGCGCGCCGGCTCGATGCGCCGGAAACGGCCGACGCGCCGGCCGAACTCGCGTTCTATCGCGGCAAGCTGAAAAGCGCGCGCTACTACTTCGCGAACGTGGTGCCCGTCGTCGACCAGCATGCGGCCGTGATCGCCGCGATGGCGCACGCGGCGATCAGCGTCAGCAGCGACGAACTCGCCGCGGTGGAATGACATGGACACGACGCTCGATTACGGCACCTCCGCCACCATCGCCGCGACCGACGATGCGCCGCGCAACCTGCTCGGCCGCCCGGCGACGCGCCATCGCGGCACCGACATCGACGGCGCGACGCTCGACCCCGAAGCGCTGCGCGTGCGCGATCTCGACCTGAACGCGCTGATCGGCGCGACGACGTTCGAAGGCGCGCTCGCGCATCTGTGGTTCGACGTCGCGCCCGGCAGCACCGACCATCGCGCGCACGAGGCGACGATCGGCGCGCGGCTCGCCGCGTTCGCCGACGCACTGGCGCCCGGCTCGGTCGCGCAGTCGGTCGCGGCCGAGCTCGGCGCGGCCGGCGTCGCTCCGGTGTTCGCGGCCGCGTCCGGCCTGCTGCGCGGCCTCGACGACGTGACCGCACGCGTACATGGCGCGGCGCCGGACGATGCCGATCTCGACACGATGCTGCGATGCGCGGCCGCCGCACCGTTTCTACTGCATGCGGCGATCGAGGGCCGGCCGTTCGCGGCAGGCGCGGGCGCTGGCAGCACGGCGCTCGACGCAGCGCAAACACAAGCGCAACGCATGCTCGTGCTGACCGGCGCGACGCGCCACGACGCACCGGCGCAAGCGGCGATGGACATGCTGCTCGTCGCGTGGCACGCGGGCTTCGGCTACATCACGCCGACCGTGCTCGCGCCGCGCGTCGCGATCGGCACCGGCGTCACGCTGACCCAGGCCGTCGCATCCGGCTTTCTCGCGAGCGGGCCGTCGCACGTCGGCGCGGCGCTCGAAGCGATGCAGTGGCTCGCCGCGCTCGCGCAGTCGGTGCCGGGCGGCGCCGGTGCGCGGGCCGCGGCGCTCGATACGGCCGGGCGCGCGGCGATCGACGCGGCGGTCGACGCGAAACGTACGCTGTACGGCTTCGGCCATCCGCTGTTCGTCGCCGATCCGCGTCCGCCGCACATACGTGGCCGGTTGACGGAAGCACGCTTCGACGGCCGATACATGACGCTGTTCGACGCGTGCTGCGCGCAGGCCGACGCGCGCCGCGCGCTGCGGCCGAACATCGATTTCCTGACCGCCGCGACGCTGCTCGAACTCGGCGTCGCCGCGCCGTCATGGGGCGTCGGCGTCGGGCTCGGCGCACGCATCGCGGCGATGGCCGCGCATGCCGTGGAACGGCGCCGCCGCCCGGCGTTCGGCGTCAACAGCGCGACCGCGCGACGGCTGCTGGCCGCCGTGCCGGTCGGCTGGCTGTGAACCCTCACCCTTTCGCACAAGGAACGTCATGCTGCTCAAGAACCTGCGCCCGGCGAACGACTACGATCGCTTCGCCACCGAAACGCTCGAACCGTGGGACCTGCTGTTCATCAGTCGCATCCGCCAGCTCGCGCGCGGGATGACGGCCGGCACGATCGCCGATATCGGCACGGCCACCGGCGTCGTGCCGGTGCGGCTCGCGACCGATCCGGCGATGCGCGGCTGGCGCTACGTCGGCATCGACCTCGATCCGGCGATGCTCGACGAAGGCCGCCCGCGCATCCGCGAACTGGGGCTCGCCGACACGATCGAGATGCGCGTCGGCGACGCACTCGCGCTGCCGTTCGACGACGGCACGCTGACGATGGCGGTCGGCCGCGCGACGCTGCACCACCTGCCCGACAAGGCGCTCAGCCTGACCGAGATGTATCGCGTGCTGGAGCCGGGCGGCATCGCGCTCGTGCACGACATGCGCCGCGACGCGCCGCAGCACCTGCTTGACCGCTTCACCGAGATGCGCGCGGCCGCCGACTATCCGCCGACCCACGTCGAGGAAAAGATCACGCTCGACGAAGCGCATGCGCTGGTGGCCGAAGCCGGCCTGACTGCCGTTGCGTCGATCTACAGCCCGAGCATGGGGCTCGGCGCGCTGGGCTTCGAAATCCTGCTGAAGAAACCGGCGCTGGCCTGAGCGATGACCGATCTCGCCTTCCTCGCCGCGCATGCGGCCGTGCGGCTCGGCGCCGACGACGTGCAGTGCGCGCCGGTCGCGCCCGGCGCGACGCTGCCGCTGTGCGTGACGCCGCGCAGCGCCGAACTCGCGACGTCGCCGGAGATGTTCGTCGCGTGGTACCGCTCGCGGCTCGACACGATCGACACGCTGCTCGATGCATGCGGCGCGCTGCTGTGGCGCGGCTTCGCGGTGCCCGACACCGCCGCGTTCGGCCGCCTCGGCGCGCTGTATCCGGCGCACGCGAACGGTTATACGGCAGGCGCCGCCCCGCGCCGGCAGATCGACGGCCAGGTCTATGAATCGACCCGCATGCCGCCGCCGTTCAGGATCGGGCTGCATCAGGAGATGGCCTACATGCCCGCGTTCCCGCGCCTCGTCGCGTTCTACTGCCGGCAACCGGCCGACGCGGGCGGCGAAACGCCGATCTGCGACATGCGGCGCGTGACCGCGCGCGTGCCGGCCGCGCTGCGCGCGCGGTTCGCCGAGCGCGGCGTGATGTATCTGCGCAATTTCGCGGCGCCGGGCGACCGCGCGGACGGCCTCGCCGCGAACCCGAACCTGCCGTTCGCCGCGTACCACCGGCCGTGGGACGACGCGTTCGGCACGACGGCGCGCGACGAGGTCGAACGGCTGTGTGCGGAACGCGGCGTCGGCTGCCGCTGGCTCGACGACGGCAGCGTGACCGTGTCGCACGTCGGCAGCGCGCTGCGCACGCATCCGCGCACCGGCGAGACGGTGTGGTTCAACCAGGCGAGCGCGCAGCACCCGAACCCGCGTTCGATGGGCGAGCTCAGCTATCGCTACCTGCAGCGCATCTACGGCGCGCGCGCTGCGTTCCCGTACGAGATCCGCTACGGCGACGGCGCGCCGATGCCGTTCGACGATCTGGCGGCAATCTACGACGCGCTCGACGACGAGGAATGCGCGTTCCCGTGGCAGGCCGGCGACGTGCTCGTCGTCGACAACATGCTGGTCGCGCACGGCCGCAACCCGTACCGGGGCGCGCGCGACACGCAGGTCATGCTGTTCGACTGAGGATGCCGACGATGAGCGTTTCGTTTCTTGCGTCCGTGCGCGCGATGTTCGGCCCGCCCGCCGCGTTCGACCGGCCGCAGCGCGCGGGCACGCCGCCGCTGCCCGACGCGCATGCGCCGGGCGCGGCGCTCGGCGCACGCGCGATCGACGTCGCGGCCGGCGACTTTCGCTTGTCCGCGCGCCACGTGCGGTTCCGGCTCGGCGCGATCACCGCGATCGTGGGGCCGAACGGCTCGGGCAAGACCACGCTGCTCGAGACGCTGCTCGGCTTCCGGCGCGGCGGCAGCGACGTGCGCGTGCTCGACGTGCCGGCCGAACGCTTCATGCGCGATTCGCGGTCGCTGCGGCGGCTCGGCGCGCAATTGCAGAAGGTCGAGTATCCGGACCATCTGCGTGTGTCGGAGATCGTCGCGCTGCACCGCGCGATGTACGCGCACACCGATGCGGCGATCACCGACGCGCTCGGCATCGCCGAACTGCTCGACAAGCCGTGCCGCGCGCTGTCGAAGGGGCAGCGCCAGCGCGTGGACCTGTACGTCGCGCTCGCGCACCGGCCGGAGCTGGCCGTGCTCGACGAGCCGTTCACGGGGCTCGACCGCCGCTATGCGGGCGTCGTGATCGACCTGCTGCGCCATCGCGCGAGCGGCACGAGCGTCGCGATGATCTGCCATTCCGACGAAGAGCTGAGCGTGGTCGACGATCTCGTGTGGGTGCGCGACGGCGGCGTGCGCTACCAGGGCGACCAGGACACGCTGCGCGCCAGGCTCGTCGGCGATGCGCGCGCGGTCCTGCATTGCCGCGACGAAGCCGACGCGCGCGCGCTGCGCAAGCGGCTCGCGGCGCTGCCCGGCGTGACCGGCGTGCGCGTATCGGCCGCGCATGTGGTCGAGGCGTTCGGCGATGCGACGCTGCATCCGAACGTGCACCGGATCGTCGGCGAACAGGGCATCCAGCATCTCGCGCTCGCGCCGAGCACGCCGGGCGACCTGCTGCGCCTGTGCACCGAGGGCCCGACCCATGACTAAGGTGTTCCTGATCCTCGTGCGCAACGAGCTGCTCGGCTATCTGCGCAGTCGCTCGTCGCTGTTCTGGACGCTCGTGTTCCCGGTGTTCCTGCTGAGCGTGATGCTGTTCGCGTTCGGCGGCTCGGGCTCGCTCGGCACGGCCGACCTCGCGTTCGACCTGCCCGGCGGCGCGACACCGTACAACCAGGCGTGCCAGGCGCAGATCGTCGCCAGCCTGTCGCACAGCGACACGGTGAAGGCGACCTTCGGCGGGCGCGGCGCGCCGGCCGATCGCGTGACCGTCGTGCTCGGCGCGGACGAACGCACGCCGGCGACGATCCGCTACGACTTCAACGGCTCGCTCGCGGTAAAGGCCGCGTCGCGCGTCGTCGAGATCGCGCTCGCGCGCTGCGCCGCGCAGCGGCTCGGGCTGCCGGCCGCGCAGGCGCGCTTCGAGAACGCCGCCCCCACGCGCCGCCCGTTCGACTATGGCGCATTCTTCGCGACCGGCATCCTGGTGATGGCGTTCATGGCGATCGGCCTCAATTCGACGACCACCGCGATCGCCGCGCTGCGCGAGCGCAATACGTTCAAGCTCTACGTGTGCTTCCCGGTGTCGCGCGGCGTGTTCCTCGCCGCGCTGATCGTCGCGCGGATGGCGATGATGGCGCTGTCGGCGCTCGTGCTGCTGACGGTCGCGCGCGTCGCGTTCGGCATCGCGCTGCCGATCGCGACGCCGGACGGGCTGCGCGCGTTGCCGATCGTGCTGCTCGGCGCGGCGATGGTGCTGAGCATCGGCGTGCTGCTGGCGAGCCGCACGCGGTCGCTCGCAGCCGCCGAACTCGCGTGCAACGTCACCTACTACCCGCTGCTGTTCTTCAGCGACCTGACGATCCCGATGCACGACGCGCCCGCGTGGCTGAAGGCGGGGCTCGCGTTCCTGCCGACCAACCAGTTCGCGGTCGCGCTGCGCGGCGCGCTGGTCGACGGCGCGTCGTACGCGCAGCTCGCGCCGCAACTGCTCGGCATGGCCGCGTGCACCGCGCTGTTCCTGTTCGCCGCCGCGCGGCTGTTCCGCTGGCACGACGCGTGACGCGTCGCCACGCTGTTTCGACGAAGGAGAGACACCGATGAAATCGAACCATCCCATAACCGACTACCTGCTGCACGCGAGCAACTTCCTGCCGGCGATCGTGTTCCTGTTCTACGGCCGGCTCGGCCCCGAGCAGCCGGACCTGCGCTGGACCCATGCGTTCCTGATCGGCGGCGTGCTCGCGCTCGTGCACGGCGCGTGGCTGATGCGCCGCGCGGAGCGCAACAGCATCGCGATCGGCGTCGACCTGTTCCTCGTGATCGGCGCGGTGCTCGCGCTCGTGTCGCCGACAGGTAGCCGTCTGTGGGGCGAGGAACTCGGGCCGGCCGCGATGCTCGTCTGCGTGCTGGTGGTCGGCATCGTGCATACCGCTTGGTCGGACGGCGGCTTCGTCGACGGCACGTTCGTCGACCATGCGCGCACGCGTTCGCTGTCGCTCGTGCTGCTTGCGGTTACCGTCGTCGCGCTCGCGGTGTCGATTGCGATGCGCCACAGCCCGCTGTGGGGCGGCGTCGTGCCGCTGATCGCGCTCGTCGTCGTGCGCGGCCGGCTGCGCAAGCAGCTCGCGCGAGCACGCTGACGATGAACGCGTTGCCCGCACTCGCGGCACACGCCGCGCAACGGCACGCGCTCGCCGCGGCGCTCGGCGACGGCTGGCTCGAAGGCACGGCCTGCGAGCCGTATGCGGCCGACGTCATGCAGCACGGCGGCGTGCCGCTCGGCGTCGCGCGGCCGGCATCGACCGCCGACGTGCGCGCGCTCGCCCGCGTCGCCGTCGCGCACCGGATCGCGCTCGTCGCCCAGGGCGCACGCAGCGGGCTCGTCGGCGCCGCCGTGCCCGATCGCAGCGGCACGCAATGCGTGGTGTCGTTCGAGCGGATGCGCGCCGTTCGCGCGTTCGATCCGGCCAATCGCAGCATCACGGTCGACGCCGGCGTGCGGCTGTCCGACCTCAATCGCGTGGCGGGCGAAGCCGGCCTCTGCGTGCCGATCGATCTCGGCAGCGATCCGGCGGCCGGCGGCCTCGTTGGCGCGAACGCGGGCGGCAGCCGCCTGGTCAAGTACGGCGATGTGCGCCGTCACGTGCTCGGCGTCGAAGTCGTGCTCGCGGACGAAGCCGGCACCGTGATCGACGCGCTCGCGCCGCTGCGCAAGCGCAACGCGGGCTTCGACGTCGCGCAATGCTTCATCGGCGCGAACGGTGCGAACGGGCTGGTCACCGCCGTGTCGTTCGCGCTCGCGCCGCTCGAACGGTCGTCGTGCGCGGCGTTCGTCGCGTTCGCGTCGTACGACGCCGCGCTCGCCGGCCTGCTCGCGTTCGAACGCGCATTCGGCGAGATGCTGTCCGCGTTCGAGTTCATGTCGGCGGCGACGGTCGGCTGCGTCGCCGCGGCGTTTCCGGCATTGCGCGTGCCGTTCGAGCCCGGTGAAGCCGGATGCTACGCGCTCGTCGAAATCGCGACCGGCATGCCGGGGCTCGATGCGCTGCTCGAGGAACGCACGGTCGCGACGCTCGATGCGCTCGCGAACGAACGCGTCGTACTCGACGCGGCGTGCGCGCCGGCCGAACGGTTCTGGCGGATTCGCGACGCGCTGCCGGCCGCGGTCGCGCTGGACGGCCTGCCGCTGTCGTTCGACGTGTCGTTTCCGCGCGGCGCGCTGGCCGGATTCGTCGCCGATGCCGAGCAGTGGCTCGCCGCCGCGCATCCGGCGCTGCGCTGTCATGCGTTCGGCCATTTCGGCGACGGCGGCTGCCATCTCGTCGTGTCGATTCCGCCTACCGCGGCGCAACGCTACGGGCCGCTGCAGCAAGTGGCGCTGCGCGGCGCGCTGTACGACCGCGTCGTGCAGGCAGGCGGCTGCTTCAGCGCGGAGCATGGCGTCGGGCCGGTCAATATCGCGTACTACCGCAAGCACGTGCCGGCCGCGCAACGGCAACTCGCCGGCGCCGTCCAGCACGCGATCGATCCGCTCGGCCTGGTCGGGCGGGTCCGTTACTGATGCACCGCTTCGACACCCCACGGAGAATTCGCATGATGTCGCCCCGCCCGCCCAGCCCCGCCGTCGCCGTCGAGCCGGACGACGATCCGTCGTCCGCGGGCATTTCCACGCTGCCCGACTCCGGTGCGATGGTCAACGTGCGCGGCGTCGCGTATGTCATTGAATTGCCGCCGCGTGACCATGCGCGGCCGGCGCTGTGGCGCGAGCTTGCGCACTGGCGCAACGATCGGTCGGGCGATCACGCATCGGATGGCGACGCCGAGCGGGATGCACCGCAGGGTTAGGTGAGCGTTCGCGTCGCTCCGTGCGGCCGTGACGAGCGGCCGCGCGCGGTCGTCGATGTCGATGTCGATGTCGATGTCGATGTCGATGTCGATACAAGTGGGACGGCGGCTACCGGTGCCGACTCCGGTGACCGCAACGCTTCGCGCGGCATGCCGAACACGGCAGCTTCGGCCGACGGCTCACCCCGCCCGCGCCACCCGGAAGACCGACATCGCGACCTGCATCGAACCGGCCTGCTGCTCGAGCGCCGTCGCGGCCGCACTGGCCTGTTCGACCAGCGCGGCGTTCTGCTGCGTCATCTGGTCCATCTGCGTAACGGCCTGCCCGACCTGGTCGATGCCCGCGCTCTGCTCGACGGTGGCCGTCGTGATCTCGGTCATGATCGTCGCCACGCGCCGCACCGACGACACGATCTCTTCCATCGCGTGCCCTGCCTGCGTCACGAGCGCATTGCCGTCGCGCACGTCGTCGATCGACGCGCCGATCAGCTGCCGGATCTCGCGCGCGGCGCCCGCGCTGCGTTGCGCGAGCGTGCGCACCTCGCTGGCGACGACCGCGAAGCCGCGCCCGTGTTCGCCCGCCCGTGCCGATTCGACCGCCGCGTTGAGCGCGAGGATATTGGTCTGGAAGGCGATCCCGTCGATCATTCCGGTGATTTCCGCGATCTTCTGCGAGCTCGTGTTGATCACGCCCATCATGTCGACCGCGCGGCCGACCAGTTCGCCGCCGTGCTGCGCGAGGTCCGCCGCGCTGGCCGCGAGCGTGCTCGCCTGCTGCGCATTGTCCGCGTTCTGGCGCACCGTCGACGTCAGCTGCTCCATGCTCGCGGCCGTTTCCTCGAGCGACGCCGACTGCTGCTCGGTACGGCTCGACAGGTCGAGGTTGCCGGCCGCGATCTCGCGTGCGGCCGTATGAATCGCATCGCTGCTGTCGCGCATGCCGGTGACGGTCGCCGCGAGCCCCGCCTGCATCCGCTTCATCGCCGCGAACAACTGGCCGATTTCGTTGCCGCCGGCATCGGGCACCGTCACGGTCAGGTCGTTCGACGCGATGCGGTCGAGCAGCGCGGCCGCGTTCGCGAGCGGCCGCGACACGATCGCGCGCAGCGCGAAGTGCGTCGCGATGATCAGCGCGAGCGCCAGCGCGACGCCGATCCCGACCATCGCGATGATGCGCGTATAGGCGGCGTTGTCGGCGTCGATCGTGTCTTCCGCCAGTTGGTTGGCGGTGCGCTGGAATTTCTCGACGTTCGCCGAATACACCTGGCCGGCGAGCGTGATTTCCTTGTCGTTGATCGCCGCATACGCGGCGGTGTCGCCGTTGCGCAGCGCATCGGCCGCCCGCGCGAGCACGCTCGCGAGATGCGTCGACGACTCGACGAGCGCCTGCTTCAGGTCCGCGCCGAGGCTGCCGACCGGCGCGGCATCCTTGAACGCCTGCGTTTCCTTCGCGGACAGGTCGAACGTGCGTTGCGCGCTTTGCAGCGCCGAGTCGCGCTGGGCCGGATCGTCGTGCTCCTTCAGCGCCGAATACGCGCGGACGAGCGCCGAGCGCGTACGCGTGCTGTCCTTGTAGGCGTCGTTGACGAGCGACGTCTGCGCCGCGATTTCGTGCAGGCGCTTCGCGTTCGTGTTCGCGCCGCCGAGCGCGACGATCCCGACGATGCCGCCGACGACGATCATCGCGGCAAATGCAGCGAGCACGGCGAGCAAACTGCTTTTCACTTTCAGATCGCGCATGGCGAATCGACTCCCGAAGTTATCCCTTGTCGGTTAACGACGGCAATTACGCCAACTTGAGCCGATTGACCGGAATTTCGCCGCGCGATCGTGCGGCGCGCGCAAGCGCGCGCGTGCGTGTGCATCCGGTTCGCGCAACGAGCGGCACGCGATCGACGCCGCCCGTTGCGCCGCCCGCCGAATCAGTTCGTCCCGTCGTACGTGACGATCTCGATCCAGTTTGCGCCCTTGCCGACCGGATACTTGCCGATCGCGTCGAGATGCCCGGTATCGCGATCGATCCGGTACACGGCCAGCGTCGGCGACAGTTGCCCCGCGGCGAGCAGATACTTGCCCGACGGATCGATCGCGAAGCCGCGCGGCTGCCGCTCGGTCGCGAACGTGCCGATCCGCGCGAGCCTGCCCGACTTCGCGTCGACGCGATACGCGGCGAGCGTGCTCGACGTGCGCTCCGATGCATACAGGAATTTGCCGTCGGGCGTGAGATGCAAGTCAGCGCCCCACGGCTTGTCGCCATGGAAATCCGGCGGCAGGATCGACACGGTCTGGATCGGCCGCGCGTCGGCGCCGCCGCGCGACAGCGCGAGCACGTGCAGCTTGCCGTCGAGTTCGTCGATCAGGTAAGCGAAGCGCCCATTCGACGAGAACACGAAATGGCGCGGGCCCGATTTGTCGGGCAGCCGGTACGCGGGCGTCGTATCGTCGGTCAGCGTTCCCGTCGACGCATCGAACGGCAAACGCAGCCACGCATCGGCGCCGAGCACCGACGCGAACGCATAGCGGCCGTCCGGCGACTGGCGGATCGCGTGCGCCATCGGGCCGGTCTTCACCGTCTGCTGCACGTCGCCCGCGACGCCGTCCGCGCCGATCCGGTTCACCGCGAGCAGGTTGCCGCCGTACGACGCCGAGAGCAGGTAGCGGCCCGACGCATCGGTCGACACGTACGCCATGCTCTCCGCGAGCGGCGCGCGGCCCAGCTCGATCAGCCGCCCGTCGAGCGGATTGATCGCGAAGCTGACGACGCGATACGGCGTCGAGCGCAATGCCGCGTACAGGCGCCGATGATCGGGCGACAGCGCCATCGGCATCACGGTGCCGCCGACCGGCACCGTCTCGATCGCGGTCAGCGCACCGTTCGACGTATCGACGCCGAACACCGAGATGTCGCGGCTGTCGCTGTTCGACACGTACGCATACGTCGCCGCGTGCGCGAGCGACGCGGCCATCGTCAACGCAGCCGCCGCAACGGCGCGCCGCAGGAAAGTCGTTTTCATGGGAGGGGCGTGAAGTGAAGAAATAAAACCGCGGATGCGAACGCGGCGCCGGACCACCTCGGTCGTCCGGCGCCGCGAACGGCAAAACATCCGGTCAGAACACCGCGTGCCCGCTGATCAGGCTCGGCAGCCACGTCGAGAAGAACGGCATGTACGTGACGATGTTGATCGCACTGAAGATCGCGAGGTAGTACGGCCACGCCATCTTCGTCGTCTCGCCGATCGACACGTTGCCGATCGCGCAGCCGACGAACTGCACCGACCCGATCGGCGGATGCACGAGGCCGAGCGAGCAGTTCAGCAGCAGCATGATCCCGAACTGCACCGGCCCGACGCCGCACGCCATCGCGATCGGCAGGAACAGCGGCGTCGTGATCAGGATGTGCGCGGCCATGTCGACGAACGTGCCGAGGAACACCTGGATGATGTTGATGTACAGCAGCATCAGCCACGGCGCCGCGGTCGACTGCTTCAGCAGCCCTTCGATCGCATCCGGAATCTCCAGGTACGACATCTGGAAGCGCAGCATGTTGGACACCGCGATCAGCAGCAGCACGACACCCGTCGTGCGCGCCGCATGCGACAGCGCGCGGCGCAGCTTCTCGGCCGTCAGCGTGCGGTAGACCACCGCGGTCAGTACGAGCGAGTACACGACGGCGATCGCGGCCGCTTCGGTCGCGGTGGCGATGCCCTTCGCGACGCACACGAGGATGATCGCGATCACCATCAGCCCGGGCACCGCGCCGACGAAGCTGCGCAGCACCGCATACCAGCCGGGAAACCGCGGCAGCGCGGACGAGCCGTCCTCGCGGCGCGGATAGCCGTGACGCACGGCCTGCCAGTACGCGGCGGCGAGCACGAAGCCCATCACCCACAACACCGGCAGGAGCCCCGAGAACAGCAGGTCGCCGATCGACACGCCGCTCACCGGCTGGCCGTGCAGCATCCCGGTGATGCCCTGCGCGGCGAACGCGTAGATGATCATGTTGGTCGACGTCGGCATCAGCGCGCCGGCGAGCGATGCGTGCGTGGTCACATTCACGGCATACGCGGCGCTGTAGCCTTCGCGCTTCATCAGCGGAATCACCACGCCGCCCATCGCCGACGTATCGGCGGTCGGCGAGCCCGACACGCCGCCGAACAGCGTGCACGCGACGACGTTCGCCATCCCGAGGCCGCCGCGGAAGTGGCCGACGGTCGCCTGCGCGAAGCGCAGGATCCGGTCCGCGATGCCGCCATGCAGCATCAGCTCGCCGGAGAAGATGAAGAACGGCACCGCGAGGAACGAGAACGCGTTCATCCCCGAGATCATCGCCTGCATCGCGGTCGCGATCGGCAGGCCCTCGACCATGTAGGTCAGCACGCACGCAATGCCGAGCGCGAACGACACGGGCACGCCGAGCACGAGGAATATCAGAAAACTGACGGACAGGATCGCGAGTTCCATGGCGTTATTGTCCCGACGAAGAACGACGAAGCGCGAGCAGGTGCTCGAGCGAGAAGAAGATGATCGCAACCGCCGCGGGCATCGTGATCAGGTAGCGCACGCCTTCGGGCAGCCCGATGATCGGGATGCGGTCGCCCATCGTCTCGGCGGCCATGCTGCCGCAGCCGATCATGATCATGATCGCGAACGCGATCAGGCTCAGGTGCTGGATCGCGATGACGACCGTGCGCGCCTTCGGCGACAGCCGGCGCACCAGCGAATCGAGGCCGATGTGGCCGCCGTCGCGCACCTTCATCGCGGCGCCGAACATCGCGATCACGATCACGAGCAGCAGCGCGATCGGCTCGACGAAATCCGGCGCGTTCTCGAACACGTAGCGCATCACGACCGCGTAGAACACCAGCACCGTGAGCACCGCGAGGCACGCGGACGCGATCACGGCCAGCACGCGGAACAGCACGTCGTTCACGCAGCGCAGCAGCGGCGCGGCCGCGTGCGGCCGGCACGGCGTCGCGCCGTCGGCGGCCGCCGCGTCCGGCGAGCCCACGGTCGCGGCGCCATTCAGCGAAGTGCGACGCGTCACTTGGTGGCCTCGATCTCGTCGACGATCTGCTTCATCTGCGGCGTCTTTTCATACTTGGTCCACAGCGGCTGCATCGCCTTCACGAACGCCGCGCGGTCGATCTGCGCGGCCGGCAGGATCTTCGCGCCGCCCTTCGTCACCAGCTGCTGCGCGGACGCCTCGCGCGCGGTCCACAGCTTCTGGTAGTACGGCACCGAATCGGCCGCCGCCTTCCGGATCGCCGCCTGCTCCTGCGGCGACAGCGTGTCCCAGATCTTCTTCGAGAACACCAGCACTTCCGGCGTCATCGCATGCTGCGTTTCCGAGTAATCGGGCGCCACTTCGTAGTGCTTGGTTTCCTCGTACGACGGCAGGTTGTTTTCCGCCGCATCGACGAGGCCCGTCTTCAGGCCCGTGTATACCTCGGCGAACGGCATCGGCGTCGGCGTGCCGCCCATCGCGCGGATCTCGTCGACCATCAGGTCCGACGGTTGCACGCGCACCTTCAGCCCCTTCATGTCGGCCGGCGAGCGCACCGGGCGCTTCGCGTAGATCGAGCGCGCGCCGCTCTCGTAGAACGTCAGCGCGATCATCCCCTTCGCGGTAAACGCATCGAGGATCTTCTGGCCGGCCGGGCCGTACATCGCCTTGCGGAAATGGTCGACGTCGCGGAACAGGAACGGGAACGACGGGATCAGCGATTCCGGCACGATCTCGTTGAACGACGCGCCGTTCACGCGCGCCATGTCGATCGCGCCGATCCGCACCTGGTCGACCGTGTCCTTCTCGGAGCCGAGCGCGCTGTTGCCGAACACCTTGATCGAGTCCTTGCCGCCCGTCTGCTTCGACAGCGCGTCGCCCATGAACTTCACGGCCATGTTGGTCGGAAAATTGTCGCCGTGCACGTCCGCCGAGCGGAACACACGCGCCTGCGCGGACAGCGCGAAGCCGGCCATCAAGGCAACGGCCAGGGCGGTACGGGAGCCGGTGAATCGGTGCTTCATGGTGAGTCTCCTGGATGGTCGATCGTTGTTGTGCGGCGATCCGGCGGCCCGCGCGGACTTCCCCGACGCGCTTCCCCGAACCGCAGAGTCATACGTCGTATGACGTGTTGGGCAAATGTACGTCGGTTAATCGTTTAACTCACTTGGTGCATACCCCTATAACGGCTTTCATCAAGCGCTTACGGGGCGATCCGAAAGCTGGATGCTCCGTTTTCGTACTTTTTTGCGAAACGTTTTCCGGAAACGCTCGGCGAGCGGATTGGCCGTCGACGTCGCCGTTTCCACCCGCCTGACGGCCTTCTTTCGCTTCATCCATTGTTGTCATGCGATGACTGACAACAATATTGCCGCGCCGCCGCGATAACCCGCGCGATCGATCCGTGGTCGACGGGCGCGCCGCCTGACAGGCACGCGCGATGCGCGCCGCCACCGCGTGAAACGCGAAAGGAGCCAGTCATGTCGATCACGAAGCGATCAGCGCCGCCCGACCCGGCTACCCCGCCGAACGCCGGCGACGAAGGCCCTGCCGACGCGCCGGGCATCGGCGAGGACACGTGCCGCGTCTGCCGCGGCACCGGCATGGTGGAGGGACAGGCGTGCACCGTCTGCGGCGGGACCGGCAAGATCCTGCAGGGAATCGGCGGCGGATAGGTAAAAACGCAGGCGCGCCCGCGCGCATCGATCGCTCAGGTCTGCATGACCAGCGACGTCAGCTGCGCGGCGCGCGCCACGTCGGTCTTCGTGTAGATCGACTTGATCTGCGCGCGGACCGTGCCGATCGACACGCCGCGCAGCGCCGCGCATTCCTGCGGCGAGCGCCCGTCGCAGCACAGCAGCACGGCGAGATCGGCTTCCGCCGACGACAGCCCGTAGAACACCCGCAAGCGCTGCGCGCGCGCCGAT
This sequence comes from Burkholderia sp. CpTa8-5, assembly GCF_017815045.1. NCBI lineage: Bacteria > Pseudomonadati > Pseudomonadota > Betaproteobacteria > Burkholderiales > Burkholderiaceae > Burkholderia > Burkholderia sp. CpTa8-5. The sequence goes on along the minus strand of NZ_JAGIQD010000001.1, from coordinate 136,613 downwards.
GGCGAACGCAGGTCGGCGGCCGTCATCAGCGCCGCGACGCCGGGCCGTTCGCGCGCGAGGCGCGACTGTTCGGGAACGGGGATCAACGCAAGCGGCAGCGGCTCGCCGGTCGCACGACGCAGCAACAGCCCGCCGCGTGCGAATGCATGCCGCCATTGCGCATCGTCGACGCAGCCTTCCGGCGCGAAACGGCCGTTCAGGATCCGCAGCGCGGGTTCGGCGGCGATCAGCTGCTCGGCCGCGCGGTTCGTATAGCGCAGCTCGCGCTGCGCGCCGAGCAGGAATACCGGCACGGGCACCGCGTCGAGCGCCGATTCCGCGGCGGCCACGCGTGCTTCGAGCTCGCCGATGCGTGCGTGGATGCGCAGTGCGCGGCTGATGTGGGCGCCCATGATTTCGATGGTGCGGCGCTGCTCGTCGGACAGCCCTTGCGATTCGAGGCCGCTCTGTACGCTGAGGAAAGCGCTGGCGCCCTCGCCGCGATGGATGTACAGGCCCGAGATGCTGCCAAGCCCGAACGGCTGCAGGAATTCCCGATAGAACACGCCATGTGTGCGCTGCCGCACCGACAAGTGCCTGACGTCCTCGAACCAGCGCCCTGCCTGCCAGTCGGCGGCAACCGGCACGACCGGGTCGTACAGGTAGAACTCGGTGTTGTAGCGGCGGTGGCACGCGGCGACCCATGACGGATCGTCGCCGGCCGCCCGCTCGATCGCCGGCAGCCGCGCCGCGTCGTCGAACGACAGCAGCGTCGCCATGCGGACGCCGACGGACAAACGCAGCCCGTCCAGCACCGCTTCCCATCGCTGGTCGCCCAGCGCCGCAGCGTAGACGTCATCGATCCATGTCGATGGAACCACCCCGTTCATCTGCATCTGGCCACCCCGTGCCGTGCGTTTTTATCGAACGCCGTTCGGGCATCTTACTCAATCGGCCCCATTGTTCAAATTGCCGATGCAGGTTTGATCGAAATACCACGCTTATTACCGGTTCTCGTCAGACGTAACGCTCGTTTTCGACCGGGCGACGCGACGGGAACGCGTTTGGCCGCCCGGTCCGACGAGGCACTTACTTCATCGCGGTGAACCGCGCTTCCATCTCGTCGATCTTCGCGAGCACCGCTTCGCTCAGCTTTCTGACGTGACGCGGCACGTCGGGCGTCGACAGCAGTTCCTCGATACGCCCGCGCCAGTATCTCGGATGCCGGACGCGCCCCGCGCCCGACATCGACACATCGACGACGGCCGTCTCGCTGTCCAGCAGCGCCACCATTCTCTGGATGTGAGAGAGCTCACGTTCCACATAGTCTCGTGCGAGCATATCGATTGAAATTCCCCGAAATACGACATCAGGCCTTCCGTCACCCACGCGCGATCGTCCGCGGCGCCGACGACGCACCGCATACGTTGCGCATCAGCGTACGCGCCGATCATGTCAATCGATTGTGCGGACGCACACAGCGATCGACAAAGGAACGACAGGCCTGTCCGATTGTCCTGGCGACATCCGGTCGCGATGCCCCGTTGACCATCGTAGGCGCACCGTTCGGCGCCGGCATCCCCAAAACTGGGGATGCCGGTTGATATGGGTCAGGCGATGACTTCCGGAAAGGACGGGGTAAAAACGGCCGGCTGGCGCGGCGGCTCGTTGCGCAGCAGCACGACGGCGAGCATGCCGGCGAAGCGTGCGCTTTCACGTCTGACGAATCGGCCGCAGGCAGCGACGTGCGGCTTCGTCGCACGCCTTGCGATGTTCCAACGCACGGCATCGTCGTTCCAGTCGTAGCCCCTTCGACTGGAAGCCGGGCATGGTGTGCCAGTCTCGCGCCGCCTGTCGCCCCTGCATGTCGATTGGCGCGCTTTGCGAGTGAAGCGGCGCGCAAATGGCGCATCCCCTCTGCAACGGAATCCCTTCATGAATATCGATACCGACCTTCCCGTCATGGTCACCGGCGCGACCGGGTACGTCGCGGGCTGGCTCGTGCAGCGGCTGCTCGAAGCCGGCCTGACGGTCCATGCGGCCGTCCGCGACCCCGACAGCCCGGACAAGCTCGCGCACCTCCAGCGCATCGCGGCCGGCAAGCCCGGCACGATCCGCTATTTCCGCGCGGACCTGCTCGAACCCGGGTCGTACGCGGACGCGATGGCGGGTTGCGGGACCGTGTTCCACACCGCGTCGCCGTTCACCGTCACCGTTCGCGATCCGAAGAAGGCGCTGGTCGATCCGGCGCTACTCGGCACGCGCAACGCGCTCGAGACGGCAAACCGCACGCCGTCGGTGCGGCGCGTCGCGCTGACCCGCAGTTGTGCGGCGATCTACGGCGACAACGCCGATCTCGCCGCGACGCTCGATGGTGTGTTCACCGAAGCGGTCTGGAACACCAGCTCGTCGCTGACCCATCAGCCCTATTCGTATTCGAAGACCGTTGCCGAGCGCGAAGCGTGGAAGATTGCCCGCCCGCAGCAACGCCGGGATCTCGTGACCATCAATCCGTCGCTCGTGATCGGGCCGGGCATCAATCCGTACGCGACGTCGGAGAGCTTCGAGATCGTGCGGCAAATGGGCAACGGCACGATCCGCCGCTGTTCCCCGCGTTCTGCAGCCCGAACCTGGAGATCGCGCTCCGGCGCATCGGCCAGTTCAAGCCGCTGATCGGCCCGGTCCGGTTGCGCGTGTCGCACGAGGCCGACGCGCTGACTCTCGCCGTCGATTTCCTCGAGCGCGACATCCCGCCGCCCGGCATGCTGGTCGCGGCCGAACTCGGCTTCTTCGTGAAACTCGCGCGGCTGGCGACCCGCACCGAGCTGTCGGCGCGCGCCGTCACGCTGCCGCGCGACGTCAGCCCCCAGCCACCGCGGACAGCGTCGCGCAAACGCTTGCGATCAGCAAGCGGACGCTGCAGCGGCGGCTCGGCGACGAAGGCGCGAACGTCAAAACCCTGCTGGCGGAAGTCCGCGAGAAGCTCGCGTGGCATTACCTCGATCGCTCGGACCTGCCCTACAGTCAGATCGCGTTCCTGCTCGGTTACCAGGATCCGAATTCGTTCTTCCGCGCATTCAACGAATGGACCGGGATGACGCCCGACGCCGCCCGCTCGCGCACGGCGCACTGATCGATACAACGCGGGCCGCTGTCCCGTCGCCGCGGTGATCCCGAATCAAGCGGCGACGCCGCCGCGAGTCAGCCCGAAAATGAAATCGGCTTCGACCGACGCACCCTTCGGCAATTGCAGCACGCCGACCGACGAACGCGTATGGACGCCGGCGTCGCCGAGCACCGCGACCAACACGTCCGACGCGCCGTCGGCCACTTCGCTTTGCATCGTGAAGCCGGGCGCGCTTCGCACGTACACGGTCATGCGCGGCACCGTTGCGATCGCATCGAGCGTGCCGCACTGCTTACGGATCAGCGCCAGCGCGCGCAGCGCGGAAATGCCGGCCGCGCGGCGGCCGTCTTCGAGCGAAACGGATTCGCCGACGATACCGACGAAATGCACGACTTCCCCGATTCGCGGCACCTGGCCGGCAATGTAGGCGGTGCTTCCGTCGATCACGACCGGCGTGTACTTTCCGCCGATCCTGATCGTTTCGTCCGGATCGAATCCGAATTCGGCTGCGACCTGTTTCAGCTTTTCATCCCTGTTCATCAGTGAATTCCCCAATCCCTCTGAAAAAAGATAAAGAATAATTGAGTCTCCGAAGCTTGTCCCGCACGAGAAGATCGGATGCAAACGATCCCGCCGAGCCACTTCTCAGGTGTTCGAAGCAGTCATCCATTGCGATATCGACAATGGAATTCGTAGTCGGAGCAATTTTCTTCATTATTTCAGCTGAAACCGCTATCATGTATGGACACAACCTGAAGAGTGATATATGGCAACTTACAAGGAACTGAAAGCCCAAATGGATGCTTTGGCCGAGAAAGCCGAAGCAGCGCGCGCCGCTGAATTCCAGGCGATCGTCGACGACATCCGCACCAAAGTCGCGGAATACGGCATTACCGAAAAAGACATTTTCGGTACGCGCCGCGGTCGGCCGGCCAAACAGGCGGGCGCCCCCGTGCAGGCCAAGTATCGCGATCCGAAGACCGGGGCCACCTGGTCGGGCCGCGGTCGCGCGCCCGCATGGATCAAGGATGCGAAGAATCGCAATCGATTCCTGATCCAGGAATAAGATTCCCCGCATGGGCCGGCGCGTGATTCAACACGCTGCCCGGCAAGTTGGGCATTGATTGGGGGCATCGATACCGGCGGTATTCCATGGCCGCTCCGGTTGACGAGGTTTTGCCCGATCGGCGTGTCGTGCACGGATTGATCCACCGACCGTGCCGCACGCCCATCCTTTCTTCAGCGTTCGTAATAGATCGCAAGCCAGACGGTTTGCAATTCGTCATGCGTCCATGCGACACGATGACGGCAATGCGGCTCGATCAGTACGTAATCTCCGGCGCGCATATCGAGCCGCGTCGCATTCTCTTCGAATTCGAGCACGGCCGCGCCGGATAGCAGCACGACCCATTCGGCCCGCGGGTCGTCATACCAGAACCCGGCCGGGCTCGCATGCCCCATCGACACGATTCGCTCGACATTCACGCGCGAGTTCTCGACGAGCATGTCGATTCGCTCGTCGCCGCCGCGCCGCCCTTCGACGCTGAATAAATTACCGGTTTGAAGTTGCATGGCTTCGCCTCGTCGTTGACCTTCGGGTAAAGGATGCAGATTTAAACGCGACGGGGAAATAGTCGCTGCAGCCTGACGTCGCCCAGGTTTGCGCGTGCATCGTTAAAAACCGTATCAAAAAGATGAAGAATGACGGCGACTTCATCGGCGCAGATTCGTTGCGGCGGTAAAGCACGCATCGGGATTCTTTTAGCGACGTGCGCGCGCCGGGACACGTCATTTCGATAAAAGCCGGTCGACATCCTGCCGCCCTATGCAGCGTCGGGCCAGGGCCTGTTCACGCTAATGGCGGGCTTGCGAACGCGTCTCCGCCAACGCATTTTCCGTTCGCTGGCTGGCATGAGCAAGCATCGGCAAGACCATGCATTCTCTATTTCGATTCGAGATGGCGCCTGCCCCATAAGCGACAATATCGTCTTGGGCGTCGATATCGATAGCGAGCGTCGACGAAGTACCGGCCCCCGTCAAACCCGCCCCCTCAACCACCCCAACAACGCCGCCTGCGCACTCCCGTCCGCCACCGGCGCCGGCGTCAACAGGTAGTAATCCGATCCATCCTCGACGAACCCCATCGGCGCAACCAGCACGCCGCTTTCGATGTCGTCGCGCACCAGGTGCCACGGCCCGATCGCTACCCCCAGCCCCGCGACGGCCGCTTGCAGACTGAAATAGAAATGATCGAACTGCTGCCCGTGCCCGTTCACGGCCGGCTGATTCGCCGCCCCCGCCCACGCGTTCCATGCGTCCGGCCGGGTCCGCGTATGCAGCAGCGCAGCGTCGGGCTTCAACGTGCGGCCGCCGCGCCGCGACGCAAACCATGCACCGACCTTGTCCGGCCGGCAAACCGGCGCCACCCGCTCGGCGAACAGATGCTCGGCGTGATATCCCGCCGGCCACGCGAAATCGTTGCGACGAATCGCCATGTCGACACCGCTGTCGAACGAGAACGGCCCGCCCGCGGCGGCCAGATGGATATCGACGCCCGCGTGCCGCGCCTGGAAATCCGGCCAGCGCGGGATCAGCCAGCGCATCAGGAGCGTCGGCTCGCACGACAGCACCGAACGCCGCGCACGGGCGGCCTCGGCGCGCAACGCGTGGGCGGCGTGACGCATCAGGCCCAGGCCGTCATGGACGGCCTGCCCGAGTGTGCGGCCCGCTTCGGTCAGGAACACGCGACGGCTGCGACGCTCGAACAGCGCCACGCCCAGATCGTCCTCGAGCAAGCGCACCGCGCGGCTGACCGCGCCATGGGTCACGCACAGCTCGTCGGCCGCGCGACTGAAATGCTCGTGACGCGCCGCGGCCTCGAAACAGCGCAGCGCCATCAGCGACGGCAGGTTCGTCCGAATCGATAGTGATTCAGACTCACCATTCTGGTCAGAAATCATCGTTTTTCCTGATGAAGCACGATCGATACGATTGTGCCATCAACCTATCCTTCGCAGGAACAACGCCATGACCGAATTGATAGTCGTAGTCACCATTACGCTGCTCGCCGTCGTCAGCCCGGGGCCGGACTTCGCGATGGTCACGCGCAACAGCCTGATGCTGTCGCGTCGTTCCGGCGTGCTCACCGCATGCGGGATCGGGCTCGGCGTGACGGTCCACGTGAGCTACACGCTGCTGGGCGTCGGGCTCCTGATCCGTCAGTCGCTGTGGCTCTTCGATGCCGTCAAGCTGATCGGCGCGATCTACCTGGTCTACCTCGGTGCAAAGATGCTCATGACGAAAGCCGGCAGCGTGCAAGCCGACACGAGCGGCGCGCCGCTGTCCGATCTCGCCGCGCTGCGCACGGGCTTCCTGACCAATGCGCTGAACCCCAAAACCACGGTGTTCATCGTCAGCCTGTTCATGCAGGCAGTCCGGCCCGACACGCCGTTGATCGTGCAGATCGGCTACGGCGCGTTCATCGCGGCCGCCCATGCCGGCTGGTTCAGCCTCGTGGCGATCTGTTTCTCGGCCACGGCTGTCCGCGATCGCCTGCTGTCGCTGCGGCACTGGATCGATCGCACGTTCGGATGCCTGCTGGTGGGCTTCGGCGTCGCGCTCGCCGTCGCACGCGGCGGGCGCTGACGCTCGACCCGCGCCGGGTGCCCCACGCCAGCAACGTCAGAACGTCGGTGCGATCGCTCGTGCTTCGTCGATCGCCCGGCTCCGGTCGACCCGCCCGTCCGGACCGAACAACGTGCGCTCGACGACGATCCCCGTGATGTCCGTCACGCCCACGAACTTGAGCCACGTTTCCATGTAAGGGCGCTGCAGATCGAATTCGGCGGCCGGCGTAAACGAACCCGGCGACTGATAGGCAAGCCCGCGCGCGTAGACCACCGCCGCCTTTTTCCCGACCAGCTTGCCGGTGAAACCCGTTCCGTCGAACGTGAACAACACATCCTTCTGCGAGATCACGTCGATCAGCTGCTTGAGCTTGTACGGAATGCTGAAATTCCACAGCGGCACGCCGAACAGGAACTTGTCCGCTTCGTGGAACGGCGCCGCGAGCCGCTCGATCTGCTGCCACGCCGCCGCCTGCTCCGACGTCAACGCCGTGCCGCTCAGTCCGGCATATTTCGCGGCCAGCGCGGCGCCGTCGAATTCGGGCATCGGCAGATCCCAGATATCGAGCGTCCGGATCTCGTGATCGGGATGGGCCTGCCGGTACGCGTCGAGAAATGCATTGCACACCTCGATGGACGCCGAATAGGCCTTGTTGGGTGAGCCTTCGATATAGAGCACGCGCGTCATGGCGTCGGTCCTTGCCAAGAGTGACGACGGCGCGCCGGATGCGCGCTCGCCCACTTCGCTTCGCAGCCTATCGGGTCGTCCTATAATCCGGAAACGATATTAATTGATCAGATTAACCCGGATTGGTGATAAATGAATGCTCCCCTCGACACGGCGCTGCTTCATACATTCGTTGCGGTTGCCGACGTGCGCAGCTTCACCGGCGCCGGGCGTCGGCTGAACCTCAGCCAGTCCGCGGTCAGCGCGCAAATCCTTCGTCTCGAGGAACAGGTCGGCCAGGCGCTGCTCGTGCGCAACACGCGCAGCGTCACGCTCACCGGGCATGGCGAGACGCTGCTCGGCTACGCGCGCGCGATGCTCAATCTGAGCGAGGAAGCGCGGGCCAGGCTGGGAACGGGTGACGCCACCGACGTCAAGCTGCGGATCGGCGTGTCGGAGGACTTTGCAGGCGGCTGGCTGCCGGACCTGATGCGCCGCCATGGCGCCGCGCGGCGTGGCCTGCGGCTGGATCTGGTCGTCGACATCGGCGACAGCCTGTTCCGGCGGCACGCCAACGGCGAATTCGATCTCGTGATCGGCAGCCGGTGCGCGCACGCGGGCCACGGCGCGACGTTATGGCACGAGCCGCTCGTCTGGGCGTTCGCGCGCCACGAGCCGCTTCCGGAAGGCGACGTGCCGCTCGCGTGTTTCCCCGATCCGTGCCCGTATCGCGGCGCCGCCATCACGGCGCTCGCGCTGGCCGGCATGCGCTACCGGATCGCGTGCGAAAGCCCCAGCGTGACCGGCATCCGCACCTTCGCACGCGCCGGCATCGCGATCGCGCCGGTGCCGCGCAGCGCGATCGACGACACGCTTCGCGAACTGGGGTTGCCCGAAGGCTTGCCGGAACTGCCGGAGATGGAATTCGTGATGATGCACGACGCGCGGATGCCGGCGGCCGTCGAATTCGCGGCGACGATTCTGGACGAAACCGCTGCCCGCACGGGCGCGGGCAAGCGCAACCGGGTGTAGCGGTAGCGCCCGCGAGCGTATTACCGGGACGGGTACCGCGCCCCTCCGGGCTCGAATGGTTGCTGACGTGCTCCGTTCAAATCACCTCGAAGCGCAACCCGGCATGGCGCACCAGACGCTCGATATAGCGTTCGTCGAACATCGTCGCAGGTGTCCAGAACCCGCCACCGCGTCCGGTCTTCACGCCGTCACGGCTGCAATCGAGTGCGAGACTGATCGCGGCCTGGCCGAGCATCTTGCCGGTGGAGCCATAGCCCGGATCGCGATCGCCGGTGACTTTCACACGCAAGGTTCGGCCGTCGTCGGCGCGGCCGAAGAAGCGCAAATCGTAGCGGCCGGCCTGCTGGGCATCCACGCTCGGCCCTTCGCCGGGCTTCGGCAGCAGGAAGCGCTCCATCAGGCCGCGCACCGGCCCGACGAGGACGCCGACCATGAATGCACCGAGGCCCGCCACCATCGTCAGCGCGGTCATGCGCCCCTTCAGACCCGTGCCCGTCATCACGGCTTCGTCATAGGTAAAGCGGCTGCCGTACGCATGGCCGGCCAGCGCATTGGAGCGATGCACGACACGCTCGTTGATCGCCGCCATCACGAACGGCGCGATCCACGCATCGCAGTCGCGATCGAATTCGGCGGATCGAACCGCATGCTGCCGCACGGTGAAACCATGCCGTTGCGGGCACAACGAATAAGGATCGAGCAGTTCGCGGCGCAATGCCGGATCGGCCGCCGCTTCTCGCACCACGTTGATCACGCTGGCCACGGTGCCGCCCGATGCACCACCCTTCAGCGTTTTCACGCGCATCTTCACGTGAGCGGCCGGCACGCCCCACTGCTGCCGAGCCTGTTGCTGCAGGAAAAACACGCCCATGTCGGACGGCACCGAGTCGAAGCCGCAGCAATGCACGATGCGCGCGCCCGATTGGCGAGCCGCGGGCTCGTACTTGTCGATCATCCGCTTGATCCACTGCGTTTCGCCGGTGAGATCGCAATAGTCGGTGCCGGTCTGCGCGCAGACCCGGACCAGCGGCTCGCCGTACAGCGCGTAGGGGCCGACCGTGGACACCACCACCCGCGTTTGCGCGCACAGCGCCCGGAGTTGCGTCTCGTCGGCCGCGTCGGCGACGATGATCGGCACCGACTGCGCGGCCGCGCCGAGCGTATCCCTGACCTGCCTGAGCTTCGCGTCGGATCGTCCCGCGATCGCCCACCGCAGCGTTTCGCCGGCACCGGCGTCCGACAGATAGTCGGACAGATAGCCGGCCAGGATCTGCCCGACGAAACTGGTGGCGCCGAATACGACGAGATCGTAGGTCGGTTGCGGCATGGACGACTCCTTCGGTGCGCGCACGTCGCACGCATCCGTATCGTTAGCGTGGCTTTCCGGGTTCATCGAAGGCCGTCAACGACGTCGGCAGATTGAGCACCAGTTGCGCATCCTTGACCACGTCGAGACGCATGATTGTGGATGCGCCGAGCCCGTCGAGCAACTGGCTGAGCGGCCCACCGTGCCGCACGAGTTCGACGTTGCGCGGCAACAGGCGCTGCGCGAACGACAGCATGTTGGTCTGCACCGACGCCTGATGCCATGCGCCGTCGATGCGGTTGACCATCGTCGTCGTGCCCATGTGCGATTGCGACGGCACGCTGGTCAGCACCGGCAGCGGCACGCTCAGGCTCAGATCGGGTCGGCCGCCCGGCCCCGCGACACGCGCGCGCGCCGTGGCGCCGATGTTCACGTCGGTATCCGCAAATCGGTCATAGTACCCGCCCTCGGGCACGTCGACCGTGTGCGGCCCGAATTCGACCTGTGTAAAACGCCTGTCCATGTTCGTTGTCTCCCGTCGATGGTCGACCAGTGACAGGCGAGATCCGAAGCCTGCCGATTCACTGTCGTCGGCAAGCACTCTAAGCTTCAAGTCGACTTCAAGGTCAAGGCGACGAGTAGAGGAACCTGTCGAACTACGGGGGCGCACCTTTCAAGTCGGTCCTTTCGCGTATCAAACAGGACGATCATCGCGCATAGGGACGATCAGCCACCGTCGGCAGCGTTGGCTTATAGTGCCGCTTGCCCATTCAACGAGGAGAACAGTCATGAAACTGCAGGCCAGCGGTCCGTTCGAGGTGAAGCTGAATCCGGAACCCCTGAGTCACGTCGCGGAAAGCAGCGGGCTCGGCCGCATGTCGCTGGACAAGCATTTTCACGGCGATCTGGAAGCCGTCAGCCAGGGCGAAATGCTCGCGTTTCGCAGCAGCGTTCAGGGTTCGGCCGGCTACGTGGCGATGGAAACCGTCAAAGGCGTGCTCGGCGGACGCAAGGGCAGCTTCGTCCTGCAGCACAGCGCCACCATGACGCGCGGGCAGCCGACGCAGTCGATCACGGTCGTGCCCGATTCCGGCACGGACGCATTGCTCGGGCTGTCCGGCGCGATGCTCATCGATATCGATAACGGCCAGCACGCGTATCGCTTCGACTACACGTTGCCGGACGCACCGCAATAAGCGCACCCGTCACGCGAGCGCCGCTTCGCGCAGCCGGAACTGCGCGACCGCCGCGCTCAGCCGCGCGCCCTGTTCGTCGAGCGACAGTGCCGCGGCCGCCGCCTCCTCGACCAGCGCGGCATTGCGTTGCATCGTCTGCTCCATCTGGATCACCGCGGCGTTCACCTGCTCGATGCCCGACGACTGCTCGTCGAATGCCTGGCTGGTTTCGCCCATGATCGCATTGACGCGCTCGACCGCCGCGACGAGCTCGGCCATCGCCGAGCCGGCCCGTGCGACGAGGCCGCTGCCGTCTTCGACGCGTCGCGCGGAATGACCGATCAGCTCGCGAATTTCCTTCGCCGCCGCGGCACAGCGCTGGGCCAGCCCGCGCACCTCGGTCGCGACGACCGCGAACCCGCGCCCCTGCTCGCCCGCGCGCGCGGCTTCGACGGCGGCGTTCAACGCGAGGATGTTCGTCTGGAACGCGATGCTCTCGATCACGCCGACGATGCCGGAGATGCGCGTGGAGCTGGTCGAAATTTCCGACATCGTCTCGACGACGCGCTGCATCGCTTCGCCGCCGCGCGACGCGATGCCGGCCGCGCCCTCGACGTACGTGCGCGCATCGCGCGCGTTGTCCGCGTTCTGGCGCACGGCCGCCGTCAGTTGCTCGACGCTCGCGGCCGCCTGCTGCAGCGACACGGCCTGCTGCTCGGTACGCGCGGACAAATCGACGTTGCCGCTCGCGATCGTGCGCACGTCGCCGACGATCGTCTCGGTGCTCGCGCGCACCTGGCTCACGGTATCGACGAGGCCGTCCTGCATCCGCTTCAGCGCATTCAGCAGATACGCCATTTCATTGGCGCCCGGGACGACGACCGCGCCGGTCAGGTCGCCCTTCGAGATTTTCTCGAACTGGTCGACCGCGAGGTTGATCGGCTCGATGATCGCCTTCGCGAGTACGCGTTGCGCCACGAACCCGACGACGAGCGCCAGCGCCGCGACCGCGCCCATCCCCCACACGATCCGGTGGAAATTGACGCCGGCCGCCTCGTAGCGCGCCTTCTGGCGCGTGACCTGGAACGATTCGAGCGCATCGATCGCCGCTTGGTATGCGGCGAACAACGCAGGCGGCGCCGTGCGCTGCGTGTCGAGGAAGTTGAACGCGTCGTCGCCGTCGAGCTGCGACAGCGCCTTCAGGAACACGCGGTCGAGCAGCGCGCGACGGTGGTTCTGCAGCGTGTCGAACAGCGCCTGCTCGCTGGCGTCGCGCGCGTGCAGACGCGTGTACGCGTCCAGTTCGTCGTTGCTCTGCTTGAGCAGCGCGTGAAGTTGCGCGACTTCGTCCTTCGCGGGCTGGCCGGCACTGATGATCTGCGCGACGTCGCTCATGCGTTCGCGCAGCACCAGCATTCGCTCGGAGCTGGTCTTCAGGTGCAGCAGCGACGCGGTGTCGTCGCGGTACATCGCCTCGAGCGAGCCGTTGCCGACGTAGAGCGCCGCGATGCAGGCGCCGACCACCAGCACGAGCAGCACGGTATAGCCGGCGATGGTCGCGACGAGGCCACCACGGATAGTGAGTTGTTTTCGCATGACGTTCCCTTGAGCCGGCCTGGCACGGCCGGCGGCGGATGTGAATTCCGGAACACGAACGACGCGCGCCATCACGCAGTACGCGGCGCGGGGGCTGCGAACGGGTTAACGGCGCAGGGGACGGGCGGCTTTTATCCGCAAGCGACGCGAATCTTGACGATTGCGACAGGGGAAGGGGGAAGCAGCGCGGCTACCGGCCGCCGCCGAGCCTGGAGCGAATCTGCCGACAGGTCGCGCTGGTGCGTGGCGATCTGCCAAACGTTTCCGCACGCGTACTACCCCATTGCCCGCCTGTCGCCGTAGGGCATGTCGGCAGGCGGCTCCAGCGGGATCACCGGCATCGCGTCACGCGTCAGTCTCGTAAAACAGCCCGTATTCGCCGTTCGTTCGCCTGATTCGCGCGAACCCGAGCTCGCCCAGATGCATGCCGGCGATCAGCCACCCTTCCGCGCTGACCCGATCCAGCAGCCGCGAACGCGTGGTCGCCGCCTGCGATGCATCCTGGTCGAACGCAATCGACACATCCGGCCGCTTGATCTGGATATGCGGAAAATGCACGATATCGCCCCACACGAGCAGGCCCTGATCGCCGGATTCGAGCAGGTAGCCGGTATGTCCGTCGGTATGCCCCGGTAGCGGTATGGCAGCGATTCCGGGCAGCACCTCGCCTTCATCGAAGGTCCGCAGCGCGTCGCCGTAAGCGTCGAATGCGTGACGCGCGATCCGGAAATTGCCGCGCGCGCGCTCGCTGGCGCGGCTCAGGTTGCCGTCGTCGCGCCAGAATTCGACCTCGCGTCGATGCGCGACCAGTTCCGCATTCGGAAACGCCGCGTGTCCGGCCGCATTCACCAGCCCGCCGACGTGGTCGGGATGGGCGTGGGTGAGCAGGACGGTGTCGATCGCGGCAGAATCGATACCGGCGAGCCGCAAATTGCCGTGCAGGCGGCCACCCCATTCCTTGATGCCGCCCGCTCCGGCATCGATGAGAATCGTGCGGCCCGCGCCGCGCACCACGTAGCAGTTGATATGCACGGCGGACGGCTGCTGCTGCCCGGCCGCGCGCTGCATCCCGGCAGCGTCGGTCGCGTCGATATTCGACAGGAAATCGAGGCTGGCCGTGAGGTAGCCGTCGCTGATCGCGGTGATCGTGAAATCCCCGACACGCCGGCCGGGAAACGTAACGTGGGACATCATGCTTCTCCGCAGCGACTAGTTACGGGCGTGAAGGTCCGGCGCGGCATGACCGAAGCAACGGATGCGCGCCGTCAGCCCCGTGCGGCGAACGATTGCGCGATCCAGCGCTTCCATGAACGCGTTCATGACCGCGGGCGGGCGAAACGACGCCACGCGATAGCGGATTTCCGCGAAAACGGGATGCCCGCAGCCGTGCCGGACCGCCACGTAAATGATGTGGACATTCCGCTGTTCCGCCTGAAGGACATCCGTACAGAGTTCGATGCAGTCGCCGGACAGTTCGGCGAGGCTTGCGTCAGGCGGCATGCGTTCCGCATCGATATGGAAAGTCACGTTAGGCATCGCGGGCGGCCTTCGTCAGTTGCTCGGTCATCGGTGCGTACAGATCGAGGTCGGCCGGCACGTTCCCGGCAAGCGGCGCATCGCTGTGCCGCAGGACCGCGAGCCAGCGGCGCGCCGGACACTGCTCCAGCGCGACGGCCTGCATGGCCAGCGGCTTCAGGCCCAGTTGGATCAGCGAGTCGGGCCCGCTGGCGCTCAGCACGAGCAGTTCGTCGGCATTGACCGCCGGCGCACGACCGATATCGCTATAGAGGTTGCGGTGCCAGTCGGTGATGTGCTGCTGCCACCGCGCGAAATTGCCGCCGCCCTTCTGCCGATATTCGTCGCCGGTCAGTACGTCGAGGCCGTCGATCGTGTGAACGGCCAGATAGACGGGGCAACCGTCGCTGATCGCGCTAAAACGCTGCGACGTGTGAAAACCGGCCACCGAGATGAGCGCCGGCAGCTTGTCGAGGTTGTAGAAGTCGTTCCATTCGGCTTCGCTGGCAGGGTCGGCGAAGCTGCATTCCACGGTGTAGATCATCGGCTTGTCCTTCGCTTCGAATGCGGGATATTCAGTGCAGTGACGTAATGCTAATCTGCGGTTTCCCGCGTAGATATCGACTTAAAGTCAGCCTTCAGTGATATTTGATCAAGCTGACGGTCGAACGCGCTCCGACCGGCGAGACCCCGATGCGACGCAAGATCCCGAGCAATTCCGCGCTCCTGGCCTTCGAGGCCGCGGCCCGACACGGCAGCTTCGCCCGCGCCGCCGACGAGCTGGCGCGCACCGAGGGCGCGGTCAGTCGCCAGATCGGCCGGCTCGAGGCGTTCCTTGGCGTGACGCTGTTCGAGCGCGTCGGCAACCGCGTGCGGCTGGCGCCCAACGGCACGCGATACGCGGTACAGGTGCGCGAGATTCTGGATCGGCTCGAACGGGACAGCCTGTATCTGATGGGGCAGCCCGTCGAAGGCGCGAGCATCGATATCGCCGCGATTCCAACCTTCGCGACCCGCTGGCTGATCCCGCGGCTGAAGCGCTTTCAGGCGCGCCATCCGAACGTCACCGTGCATATCGCCGAACGGATGGAGCCGTTCCTGCTGGCCGGCAGCGGATTCGACGCGGCCATTCACTTTGCGCATCCGGCCTGGGCCGGCATGCATCTGCATCCGCTGCTGGAAGAGGTGCTGGTGCCCGTCTGCAGTCCGGCGCTGCTCGAACGTGCCGGCGCCAATCCGTCGCTGGATGCGCTGCCGCGCCTTCACCGGCGGCAGAATCCGGATGCGTGGCAGCGCTATGCGCAGGAGACCGGCATCGTGCTGACCAATTCGGCGGTCGGCCCGCGATACGATCTGCATTCGATGCTGATCGAGGCCGCGCTGGCCGGCCTCGGCGTCGCGCTGGTGCCGCGCCTTTACATCGGGGCCGAGCTTGAACAAGGGCGCCTGGTCGCGCCCTGGCCGGACGGCAAGGCGGTGACGAAAAACTTCTGCCTCGTGCTGCCGGAGCCGATCGAATTGAGCGCGGCGCCGGTGCGGGCGTTTGCGGAGTGGGTGCTTGACGAGGCGCGGGATTCGGCGTGTTGATGCAGTGCCCGACGTTCATCGCCACACGGATTCGGAAAATCCTGCAGCCCTCCTCCGCTAATCGAGGTACGGCTCCAACACGCCCCCGATCCAGTCCATGAAAGCCCGCACGCGCGGCGAAAGATTGCGCCGATGCGCGACGACGAGCGACGCGGCAAGCGGCTCGGGCCGCAAGTCGGGCAGCACCTCCACGAGCGCGCCGCTTTCGATGTGATGCGCGAGCGCCGAATAGCCGGCCTGGATCAGCCCGATGCCCGCCAGCCCCGCCGCGTGATAGGTCTGCACGCTGTTGACCTGCATCGCGCTGGGCAACGGCAGCCACGCATAGCCGTCGCCGTCCGGGTATTCCCATCCGGGATGCCGCGCGCCGAGCGTCAGCGTGTAGTGAATCATCTTGTGCCCCTGGCTGCGCAGATCGGCGAGCGTATGCGGCACGCCATGCCGCGCGAGATAGTCGGGGCTCGCCGCATTCGTCATGCGCAGCCTGCCAAGCGGCCGCGCGATCAGCGTCTCGTCGGCGATCGGGCCGAGCCGGATCACGCAATCGAACCCTTCCCGAACCAGATCGACACGCCGGTCAGTACTGGAAAGCTCCAGCTCCAGATCCGGATGCGCGGCCATCAGTTGCGGCAGCGCCGGCACCACGACGCTGCGCGCGAGTTCCGTGGGCATGTCCACGCGCAACCTGCCGCGCAGCGAGGTACCGCGCCCCGAGAACATCGACTGCAATTCCTGCACTTCGGCGAGCAGATCGGTTGCGCGCGCATAGAACGCGCGTCCGTCTTCGGTGAGCTGCACGCGCCTCGTGGTCCGATGCAGCAGTGCGACACCCATGTCCCGTTCGAGCGCACGGATAACCGTGGATACCCGTCCTTTCTGAATGCCGAGGCTTTCGGCGGCACGCGTGAAGCTCGCCATTTCGGCGACACGGGCAAAAATCAAAAGCGCGTCAAGGTTCTGCATTGTTCATCCGGAAAGTAACAGAACGTTCAATCTGTCGTCGTTTATCACCGGATTGCGGCTCGGTAGAGTGGCTTCCCACGTCGTCTGAACGACAACCCGAACGAAAGGAAACCCTCATGGATCAACGCAACCCGCCGGTGAAAACGGTCGTCGTCTACCACTCCGGCTACGGCCATACGCAGCGAATGGCCGGCGCCGTCGCGGACGGCGCCGGCGCCGCACTCGTCGCGATCGATGCCGACGGCAACCTCGCCGACGACGCGTGGCACACGCTGGCCGCCGCCGACGCAATCCTGTTCGGCTCGCCGACCTACATGGGCGGCCCGAGCTGGCAGTTCAAGAAGTTCGCGGATGCATCGTCGAAGGTCTGGTTCGAAAGCGGATGGCGGAACAAGATCTTCGGCGGCTTCACCAACAGCGCAAGCATCAACGGCGACAAGCTCAATACGCTCGAATACTTCTTCCTGCTGGCCGGACAGCACGGCGGCATCTGGGTCAGCATGGACATCAAGCCGGCGAATCTGAAAGCGTCGACGCGCGACGACCTGAACCGCATGGGCGCCTACATCGCGCCGATGGCGCAGACGCCGGCCGATGCGTCGCCGGAAGAGATGTCGCCGGGCGATCTCGAAACGGCCCGACGCTATGGCGCGCGCGTCGCGGGGATTGCCGGGCAGTTGCGGGCCGGCCAATCACGCGCCAACTAACATCCCGACGTTCATGCGGGGCGCCACCGGCCGACGCCCCGCATCGGGTCCGGCCGATTCTGAAGGGCGCTGCAATGAAATACAAGCAATTGGGCCGCACCGGCCTGTATGTGTCCGAGCTGTGCCTCGGCACGATGACGATGAGCGGCAACGCGGATGCCGGCATGTGGGCGGCGTGTCGGTCGCGCGGATCGCGCTCGCGTGGTTGCTCGTCAAGCCGGCGGTCACGAGCCTCATCATCGGCGCGAAGCGGATCGACCAGCTCGACGACAATCTCGGCGCGGTCGACGTCGTGCTGACCGACGATGAACGGGCGCGTCTCGATGCCGTGAGCGCGTTGCCGCTCTGCTATCCCGGCTGGATGATCGCGCGTCGGGAAGCCGGCAGGGTTCCCGCGCCGTTCACGCGCGGCGCGGCGCAACAGGATCGGCGGCGCATCACTTCGGAAACACGCCCTTGCTCATCGCATCGAGCTGCCGAACGATCTCAGCGCGCAATTCGGCCGATACGTCGACGCTGTCGAGCAACTCCGAAATCCACAACCCGTCGGCCGCGAGCCGGCAGATCATCAGCGTCGCGGCGCGCTCGAGCGGCACCGGGTCGGGCCGCGTCCATTCGCGCATCGGCACCGACCAGCGCGCGCGCGTGTCCTGCTCGGTGATCATCGACGCGACCAGCACGCGCAGCACCTCGATACTCGCGGCGGGATTGGCCGCATCGAGCACCGCATGCAGATATGCGCGCGCCGCCGCGCCGTCGCCGCGGAAATCGGCCGCCAACCGCGCGGCCAGTTGCGCGCCGAACCGCTCGGTCGCCTGCCCGAACAGCGCATCCAGCAGCCCTTGCTTGTTCGCGAAGTGATATTGCAGCGCGCCCTTCGTCACGCCGGCACGCTCGGCCACCGCGTCGAGCGTCAACGCGGCCACGCCGTGATGCGTCGCGATCTCCGACGCCGCCGCCAGCAATTGCGCGCGCACTTGGTCCGGCGCTTTTTTTCGCCGCACGCCGGCCACAGGTACGGCCGGCGCCGATGATCCTTCAGGCGCCCGTGCGTCGGGTGTTCCAGCCGGTTCGACGGGCGCGGACACGTCGCGCGGCGCGGGTTCGAGGCGTTTTTTCATGGTGCGGATGGTAGCACCCAGGCGTGTCGATATAAACATTCCGGCTGGATGGTATGATCCGCCGCATGAACAAAATGGCCCCCTCTCCCTGGTCCGCGCTCGACACTGCAATCGCCCGTGGACGCGACGCACTCGTACGCCTTCAGCAGCCCGACGGCAGCTGGTGTTTCGAACTCGAATCCGACGCGACGATCACCGCGGAATACATCCTGATGATGCATTTCATGGACAAGATCGACGACGTGCGCCAGGAGAAGATGGCGCGCTACCTGCGCGCGAACCAGCGGCTCGACACGCACGGCGCATGGGATCTGTACGTCGATGGCGCGCCGGACGTGTCGTGCAGCGTGAAGGCGTACTTCGCGCTGAAGGCGGCCGGCGACAGCGAACAGGCGCCTCACATGACCCGCGCGCGCGACGCAATCCTGAAGCTCGGCGGCGCGGCACGCTCGAACGTGTTCACGCGCATCCTGCTCGCGACGTTCGGCCAGGTGCCGTGGCGCGCGGCACCGTTCATGCCGATCGAATTCGTGCTGTTCCCGAAGTGGGTGCCGATCTCGATGTACAAGGTCGCGTACTGGGCGCGCACGACGATGGTGCCGCTGCTGGTGCTGTGCTCGCTGAAGGCGCGTGCACGCAATCCGCGCAACGTGTCGATCCGCGAGCTGTTCGTCACGCCGCCGGAACAGGAGCGCGAGTACTTCCCGCCCGCTCGCGGCATGCGCCGGCTGTTCCTCGCGCTCGACCGCATGGTCCGCCCAGTCGAGCCGCTGCTGCCGAAGCGCTTGCGGCAGCGCGCGATCCGGCATGCGAAGACGTGGTGCGCGGAACGGATGAACGGCGAGGACGGCCTCGGCGGCATCTTCCCGCCTATCGTGTACAGCTACCAGATGATGCAGGTGCTCGGCTACCCGGACGACCATCCGCTGCGGCGCGATTGCGAAAACGCGCTGGAGAAGCTGCTGGTCACGCGGCCGGACGGCAGCATGTATTGCCAGCCGTGCCTGTCGCCGGTGTGGGACACCGCGTGGAGCACGATGGCGCTCGAACAGGCGCGCGGTGTCGCGGCGCCGGAAGCCGGCGAAGCGCCCGGCGCGCTGCGCGAGCTCGATGCACGCATCGCACGCGCGTACGACTGGCTCGCCGAGCGGCAGGTGAACGACCTGCGCGGCGACTGGCTCGAGAACGTCCCGGCCGACGTCGAACCGGGCGGATGGGCGTTCCAGTATGCGAATCCGTACTACCCGGACATCGACGACACGGCGCTCGTCACCGCGATGCTCGATCGCCGCGGCCGCACGCATCGCGATGCGGACGGCACGAACCCGTATGCGGCGCGCGTCGCCCGTGCACTCGACTGGATGCGCGGGCTGCAATCGCGCAACGGCGGCTTCGCGGCGTTCGATGCGGACTGCGACCGGATGTACCTGAACGCGATTCCGTTCGCCGATCACGGCGCGCTGCTCGATCCGCCGACCGAGGACGTATCGGGCCGCGTGCTGCTGTGCTTCGGCGTGACGAAGCGCGCGGACGACCGCGCGTCGCTCGCGCGCGCGATCGACTACGTGAAGCGCACGCAGCAGCCCGACGGCAGCTGGTGGGGCCGCTGGGGCACGAACTACCTCTACGGCACGTGGAGCGTGCTGGCCGGCCTCGCGCTCGCCGGCGAGGACAAGTCGCAGCCGTATATCGCCCGCGCGCTCGACTGGCTGCGTACGCGGCAGCATGCGGACGGCGGCTGGGGCGAAACGAACGACAGCTACCTCGATCCGAAGCTGGCCGGCACGAACGGCGGCGAGAGCACGTCGAACTGCACCGCGTGGGCACTGCTCGCGCAGATGGCGTTCGGCGACTGCGAATCCGATTCGGTGAAGCGCGGCATCGCGTACCTGCAGTCGGTGCAGCGGGAAGACGGCTTCTGGTGGCACCGCTCGCACAATGCGCCGGGTTTTCCGCGCATCTTCTACCTGAAGTATCACGGCTATACCGCGTACTTCCCGCTGTGGGCGCTCGCGCGTTATCGGCGGCTGGCGGGCGCGAAGGATGCGGGCGCAACCACGTCGTCCGCGTCCGGCGCACCCGCCGCACGCGCAACGGACAGCGCGCTCGCCTGAGCCGGAGCGCCGGCACGCGTGACGGCGTCCGGCGCGCTCAAAACGACTCCCGTCCCCTTCCTGCCTACGCGTCGCGCGGCGCCCGCATCCTCGCGAACGCATCGCGCAAATCCGCGCAAAACGCGTCGCCGATCATCGACAGCGGCTGCGACGCGGACGTCACCAGGTAGAAGTGATCGGGCACGGCCGGCTCGAACGGCTTGACGACCACGCGCTGGCCCGCGTATGCGGCGGTCACCGGATCGATCAGCGCGACGCCGGCGCCGTTCGCGACGAACGCGACGATCGTCCGCGACAGCTGCGCCTCGATCGACAGCACGCGCGACACGCCGGCTTCGACGAACACGCGGTCGATCGCGCTGCGCGCCTCGAAACTCGGCGGAAACGAGATGAACGATTCGTCGCGCAGGTCGGCCGGCTGCACGACGCGCTTGCGCGCGAGCCGATGCCCGCGCGGCACGACGCAGCACATCGCGCTTTCCGCGAGCCGCTCGCCGCGCACGGCCGGATGCGGGACGGGTTCGGCGATCAGCCCGACGTCGCATTGCCCCGACGCGACCTTGTCGACGACGGTGGACGCACTGTGCGCGAGCAGCGTGATGTCGACACCCGGATGCGCGTGCGAGAAGCGCGTGACGAGTTCCGGCAGCAGGTCGAGCGCGACGGCGGGCGAACCGGCCACGCGCAGCGTGCCGCGCCGCATCGCGCGGATCTGCTCGGCGGCCTGCGCGACGCGGTCGAGGCCGACGAACGCGCGTTCGACCTCCTCGTACAGCACGCGCGCCTGCGCGGTCGGCGTGAAGCGCCCCTGCTGCCGCTCGAACAGCACGAAGCCGATCCGCGCCTCGAGATCGGCGATCAGCCGGCTCACGGCCGGCTGCGAGATATGGAGATCGCGTGCCGCGCGCGTGACGGTATGGCGCTGCATCACCGCGCGAAACGCTTCGATCTGGCGAATCCTGAGCGAAGGCGTGGTCATAACACTGGATTATGGGTCGTTGATCAAGCTGTATTGGACAGCCCATTTTGCCTGTCCGAACATCGGTTCCGCAACGTACTGAAAGCAAGGAGCCGCGCCGCCATGGGATATAACACGCAACCGCCTCGCCCGCGACGCCGGAGCCGCGCATGACCGTGCGCTGCTTCGACGTCGTCGTGGCCGGCGGCGGTCTCGTCGGCATGGCCATCGCGTGGGGCATCGCGCGTCTTGGCCAGCGCGTCGCGGTGTGCGACGGCGACGACATCGCGTTTCGCGCGGCGCGCGGCAATTTCGGGCTCGTGTGGGTGCAGGGCAAAGGCGGCCGCTGCCTGCCGTATGCGCGCTGGTCGTGCGAATCGTCGGCGCGCTGGCATGCATTCGCTGCGCAGTTGCAGCGCGAAACGGGCGTGGACTGCGCGTTCGAACGCCCGGGCGGCGTCGAGCTGTTCGAGCATCGCGCGGAGCTCGACGGCGCGACCGAGCTGCTCGAATCGCTGCGCCGGCAGGACGCCGCGCTGTCGTACGAGGTGCTCGATCCCGCGGCGCTGCGGCGGCGCATTCCCGCGGCGTCGCCATCGCTGGCCGGCGCGCTGTGGTCGCCGAACGACGGTCACGCGAATCCGCTCTACACATTGCGCGCGATGCTGCACGCGTTCCAGCAGCGCGGCGGCGTCTATCTGCCGCGCAGCGAAGTCACGGAGATCCGTCCGCGCGCCGGGCGCTTCGAGATCGACACGCGCGACGCGCAACTCGAAGCCGGGCGCGTGGTGCTCGCGGCCGGCCTCGACAACGCGCGGCTCGCGCCGATGGTCGACCTGCGCGCACCGATCTCGCCGTTGCGCGGCCAGATCATGGTCACCGAACGCCTGGCGCCGTTTCTCGACTATCCGACGCTCGTCGTCCGCCAGACATCGGAAGGGTCGGTGTTGCTCGGCGACTCGGCCGAAGACGTCGGCTTCGACGACGGGCAGACGCGGCCCGCAATGGTCGACATCGCGCGCCGCGCGCGCACGGCATTCCCGGCGCTGGCCCATGCACGCATCGTGCGCGCATGGGGCGCGCTGCGCATCATGACGCCCGACGGCCTGCCCGTCTACGAGGCGTCGGCCACGTATCCCGGCGCGTTCGTCGCGATCTGCCACAGCGGCGTGACGCTCGCGGCAACCCACGCCGATCTCGTCGCGCCGTGGATCGCCGGCGGCGCCGCGCCGGCCGACCTGTCCGCCTTTACCACCGCGCGCTTCGCCGCGCCCACGGAAGCCCGGCATGTTTGAATCCCTCGTTCCCGCCGCCGCGACGCTCGAACGCGTGCGCATCCATATCGACGGCACGCCGCACGACGTGCCCGCGCACGACAGCGTCGCGGCCGCGATGCTCGCCGCCGGTTCGGCCGCGTGCCGCACGAGCGCGGTAAGCGGCGCGCCGCGCGGCCCGTTCTGCATGATGGGCGTGTGCTTCGACTGCCTCGTCGACGTCGACGGCGTGCCGAACGTGCAAGGCTGCATGACGCCCGTCGCCGACGGCATGCAGGTGCGCACGATGCACGGCAAGGCGAGGCTCGCATGACGCGCCGCCAGTGCGACCTGCTGATCGTCGGCGCCGGGCCGGCCGGGATGGCGGCGGCGACTGCCGCGCGTGCGACCGGCTTGTCGGTGGTCGTCGCGGACGAAGGGCGCGCGCCCGGCGGCCAGATCTACCGCAACGTGGCCGACGCGCCGGCGCCGCTCGCGCAATGGCTCGGCGCCGACTACACGGCGGGCCGCCCGCTCGTCGACGGCCTGCTCGCGAGCGGCGCGCATTACCTGCCGCGCAGCGTCGTGTGGCAAATCGCGTTCGAGCCGGAACCCGTCGCGATGCTCACGCAAAGCAGCCCGTCGCGCGGCACGCTCGAAATCGGCGCACGTGCGGTGTTGATCGCGACCGGCGCGCAGGAGCGGCCGTGGCCGGTGCCGGGCTGGACGTTGCCCGGCGTGATGGGCGTCGGCGCCGCGCAGACGCTGCTGAAAGCGTCGGGCCTCGCACCATCGGCCGACGCCGTGCTCGCGGGGAGCGGCCCGCTGCTGTGGTTGTTCGCCGCGCAATTGCTGAATGCCGGCCGGCGCGTGCGCGCGCTGATCGACACGACGCCGCGCGACGCGTGGCGCCACGCGCTCCCGCATGCGCTGCCGGCGCTGCGCGGCGCCGACTATCTGCTCAAGGGCTGGCGCATGCTGCGCGCGGTGCGCGATGCCGGGATTCCCGTGTATCGCGGCGCGACCGATATCCGCATCGGCGGCGACGACCGCGCCGAACGCATCCGCTTTCGCGACGCGCAGGGCGTCGTGCAAACGCTCGACACGTCGCTCGTGCTGCTGCATCAGGGCGTCGTTCCGTCGACGCAGCTCGCGCGTTCGCTCGGCTGCGCACACGAATGGGACGAATCGTCGGCGTGCTGGCGGCCACAGTGCGACGCGCGCGGCCGCAGCAGCGTGCCGCACGTGTGGATCGCGGGCGACGGCGCGGGCATCGGCGGCGCGCGGGCGGCGGCGCTCGCCGGCGAAGTGTCCGCGCTCGACATCGCCGCGCGACTCGGTGCGCTCGACGCGCAACGCCAGGCCGCACGCGAACGCCCGGTGCTGCACGCGTTGCGCCGCCATCTCGCGGTGCGCCCGCTGCTCGACGCGCTGTACACGCCGCCCGCCGCGCTGCGCCGCCCCGACGACGACACGATCGTGTGCCGCTGCGAGGAAGTCACGGCCGGCGAAATCCGCCAGCTCGCGGCGCGCGGCTGCCAGGGGCCGAACCAGATGAAGGCGTTGACGCGCTGCGGGATGGGACCGTGCCAGGGACGCTGGTGCGGCACGACGGTCGGCGAACTGATCGCCGACGTGCAGCGGCGCAGCGTCGGCGACGTCGGTCACTACCGGATTCGCGCGCCGATCAAGCCGGTCACCGTCGGCGAGATGGCCGACGCACTCGACCTGTCGAACGATTTTCAGCGCGGCGAATTTCCGAGCTGACGCGCCCGCCCACTCTTCCCCACACGAACGGAGCCTGACCATGAAGACGCGCCTCACGATTCTCCTTTCCGCCGCCGCGATGGCCTTCGCGTCGCTGGCGTCGGCGAAGGAATGGACGACCATCCGCATCGGCGTCGATCCGACCTACCCGCCGTTCGAGTCGACCGCGACCGACGGCAGCGTGAAGGGTTTCGACATCGATCTCGGCAACGCGCTGTGCGCGAAGCTGAAGGCGAAATGCGTGTGGGTGTCGAGCAGTTTCGACGGGCTGATTCCGGGGCTGCAGGCGCGCAAGTTCGACGTGATCCTGTCGTCGATGGCCGCGACCGAGCAGCGGCGCCAGCAGATCGACTTCACCGATCGCCTGTACCGCAACCAGACGCGATTGATCGCGCGTACCGGGTCGGGGCTGCTGCCGGACGCGGCGAAGCTCGCCGGCAAGCGCGTCGCGGTCGAACAGGGCACGATCCAGGAAACCTACGCGCGCGAGAAGTGGGCGGCCGCGAAGGTCGAGGTCGTGCCGTACCCGAGCTACGACCAGGCGTATGCGGATCTCGTCACCGGGCGCGTCGACGGCGTGCTGATGGATGCCGTGCAAGGCCAGCTCGGGTTCCTCGCGACACCGCGCGGCAAGGGCTTCTCGTTCGCGGGCGGCGTGGTGTACGACGCGAAGATCATGGGCAACGGCGACGCGGCCGGCGTGCGCAAGGCCGACACCGACCTGCGCGACGCACTCAATCGCGCCATCGCGCAGATTCGCAGCGACGGCACGTACAACCAGATCCAGTCGAAATACTTCGACTTCGACATGTACGGGAACTGACGGTGAATACGGGGGCGGTTCGGTTGGCGTCGCGCCGTCTCCAGGTTGTACGGATAAGTCCTTTTGGGACATAATCCATCAATCTTGAGTCCAACAAGGTCTGACATGCTCGACATCCGCCAGCTTCAGTACTTCATCGCGGTCGCGGAAGAGGAACACGTCGGCCGCGCCGCCGAACGCCTGCATATTTCGCAATCGCCGCTCAGCCGCCAGATCGCGCAGCTCGAGGAAAAGCTCGGCCTCACGCTGTTCGAACGCAGCCAGCAGCGCATTCGCCTGACGCGCGACGGGCGCACGTTCCTCAGCGAAGCGCACGCATTCCTGCGCCACGCGAACCGGCTCGAATCGCTCGCGCGCCGGCTCGGTCGCGGCGACGAAGGCGGCCTGTGCATCGGCTACCTCGAAACGGCCACGCACTCGGGCGTGCTGCCGCGCGCGCTGAAAACGCTGCGCGCCGGGCGCCCGTCCGTTCACATCGCTTTGTACAACTATCGATCGGCCGCGCAGCTCGAAGGCTTGCGCGAGCGCAGCCTCGACATCGCGCTCGTCACCGAGCCGCCCGCGCCGGACGATCCCGAACTCGAATCGACGAAGGTGCTGGACGATCCGATGCTGCTCGCGATGCCCGACGGGCATCCGCTCGCGAAGAAAAAGACGCTCGTCGCCGACGATCTCGCCGCGCAGGCATGGATCGGCGTCACGCAGCAGGACAGTGCGCCGCGTCACGGCGCATTCGTCGCGGCCTGCGCGAAGGCCGGCTTCTCGCCGGACATTTCGGTGGAAGCGACCGAGCCGCTCGCGGCGCTCGGCCTCGTGGCCGCGGGGCTCGGCGTGACGATGATCCAGCACAGCCTGCGTCACCAGGTGCCGGAAGGCGTCGTGCTGCGCGAGCTCCCGTGGTTCAGCTATCGCACGCCGCTGTGGGTCGCGTGGCACAAGGTCAACCTGCGGCCGCTGGTCGGCATCTTTCGCGAGATCCTGACCGGCGAGGAGGTCGTCGCGGCAGTCTGAAATTGAATCCATGAAAGCGCGGGGCGTTGTTGCAGCGCGACGCCTTGCGCGCCAGTGAAGACGGTGCCGATTGCTTCGCTACCCTGATCTTTGATGCGCGGTGCGCGACCCGTGATCGACGCGTGCCGCAGATGCGACGCCTTCGCTCAGTTCGCTGGCCGGAATGTACGGCAGCCAGTCGGGCAGCGACCCGAAGCCGCCGATCAGGTGCCAGACCGTGTCGGCCGACGCCGCGATCTCGATACCTGCAGGGGCCTGCGCCATGTCGTCACCCTTCACGATCCACGCTCGGTCGGCAGCGGCGCATTGGCCGCGATCAGACCTTGTTCGCGCATCTCGCGCCAGAAGTCCGCCGGAATCGCCACGTTCAGCGCCGCCTGGTCTTCCGCGATTCGCTCCGGACGGCTCGCGCCCGGAATCACCGCGACGGTGGCCGGATGCGACATCGAGAACTGTAGCGCGGCGGCCTTGATCGGCACGTCGTAACGCGCGGCGATCGCCTTGATCCGGTCGACCTTCGCGAGGATGTCCGGCGACGCCTTCTGGTATTCGAAATGCGTGCCGCCCGCGAGCACGCCCGAGCTGTACGGGCCGCCGACGACGATCCCGACGTTCCGCGCGGCCGCCGCCGGCATCACGCGTTGCAGCGCGCGCTCGTGATCGAGCAGCGTGTAGCGGCCGGCCAGCAGCATGCCGTCCGGTTGCGGTTCGGCAAGGTCGAGCACCAGCTCGATCGGTTCGACGCGGTTCACGCCGAGACCCCATGCGTCGATCACGCCTTCCTCGCGCAGCTTGCCCAGCACGCGGAACGCGCCCTTGCGCGCCACTTCGAATTGCGCGAGCCATTCGTCGCCGTAGAAGTCCTGCGCGATGTCGTGCACCCACACGATGTCGAGGCGGTCGGTGCGCAGGCGCTTCAGGCTGTCCTCGATCGAGCGCAGCGTCGCGTCGGCCGAGTAGTCGTTGACGATGCGGTTCGGCCGGCCGTGTTCGAACAGGCCGCCCTTTTCGCCGAGATCGCGCGCCGACACGTCTTCGATTTCGTCGAGGATCAGGCGGCCAACCTTCGTGCTCAGCACGTATTCGTCACGCGGATGGTTCGCCAGCGCGTCGCCGAGGCGGATTTCCGCGAGGCCGGCGCCGTAGAACGGGGCCGAATCGAAATAACGGATGCCGTGTTGCCACGCGGCTTTGACGGTAGCCGCGGCTTCCGCGTCCGGGATGTTGCGGAACATGTTGCCGAGCGGGGCGGTACCGAAACCGAGGATCTTGTTGCCGGGCAGCTTGTCTTTGAGACTCACGATTTTCTCCAGGGAAAGATGGAAAGCGCGTTCAGTCTAGGCACGCGGGTTAAGTCTGTCCAAGACGGAATTCGACACAGTTGAGTCCCGTGAGGTCTGATGAGGCGATCGGCGGCCTGTTTCGATCCGCGGCTGCAGCGCGCTGTTCGGGCGAACGGCCCGACCGGCAAGGCTGCCGACCGAATTCACGTTCGATTCATGACTCAGGATCAAAAATGATTTGGTCGGGCGGCCATTTTTCCCGGCTGCCGCGATACCTATATTGGGTGCACGCGCAACGACATCGACGCGGTCGACGTTGGTTGCGGCTCACTCAACCACACAGGTACCCATGATGAAAACGCTCGTGTCCTCCACCCTCGCCGCCCTGATCCTTTCCGCACCGGCGCTGTCGTTCGCGCAACCGGCCGACCATCAACCGACCCGTGCCGAAGTGAAGGCCGAGATGGCCCGCCTCGCGGCCGTCGGCTACACGCCGGCGCTGGATCACAACCAGTATCCGGCCGCGATCGTTGCCGCCGAAAAGCGCGTGCGCGAAAACGCCGTCGCGCAGGCAGCGCCGCACGCCGCCCCGCTCACCGATGAAACCGGTTACGGCAGCGAACCCCGCACCACCGGCGAATCCGGCCGCGCGATGATGATCAACGGCCGCGACTCGATCTATCGCGGTCATTGAGTCACGTCGGCACGCACGAGAGCACGCCTTTCGATACGCGCACCCGCTCGTCCGTCCCCTCCGCATGGCCGGCCCGAAGCGCCTGAACAGGCATTCGGGCCGCGCGCCGTCGCTGCACGTCCGCCCCCTCGCCCTGCTCCGCGAAACCGCTCGCGCGTCGCCGTTGCGGGCTGCGATTCGTGACTGCGCAGTACAAGTTCTTATGCCGCTTCATCGGTTTATCCGCCGCGCGCCGCACACGATACTTCGGACCGTCCGGCGCCATGCGCCTCACGAAGATCCCGATGCCTTTCATTCGTTGCTCCGGGAGCGAGACGGGCCATGCGGCGCACGTCCCGCGAGATGTCTTGCGTCGCAGTATCGATGGCCGGCGCCGGCGGCGGAAGGCGTGAATCACTCAAACAGTTTTGCGCGGCGGGATGATCGGCCGTGTCAGACGAACCCTTCTTCGACCAGCGTGCAGCCGTCGGCCGTGATCGCGTGCCGCTGGCCACGCGGCTCCAGCGCTCCGGTGCTCGGACACGCGCGTGCCAACGTTACCGCGCGTCGGCGTCGCCGAGCGACCCGAGAATCCGGTACGCGACCTTCACGCGATCCTCGATCGGCACATTGCCGTTCGCGAGCATCACGATTCCGATCCGCTTCGCGGGAATGAACGCGACGTACGTGCTGAAGCCGCCGGTCGACCCCGTCTTGTTGATCCAGGTCGCGGGGTTCGGCGCGAGCGGCGGCTGGATCGCGCTCGCCGGCACCGCATCGAACAGCATCTTCGGCGCGTTGCCCGCGAGCAGCGTCGGCAGTGCGACCGGGTATGGATACTGTTCCCAGATCAGATCCTGCGTGAGCGGCCCCGCGCGGAAATAGCCGGTGTGCGTGCGTTCGATCGCGCGCCGCAGGCGCGGCGCCGTCGGGATCATCTCCATGTTCGCCTGCACGAAGCGCAGCAGGTCGGCCGCCGTGGTCCGCACGCCGTACGCGGGCTGCCACAGCATGCCTTCCGTCATCCGCACCGGCTTGCCGTCCTTCGTGTAGCCCTGCGCATAGTCGGCCATGCGCGCGGCGGGCACGTCGATGGTCGTGTGCGTCATCCCGAGCGCGGGAAAGAGCCGCTGCGCCATCAGCGTCGCGAAATCCTGGTGCGTCGCCTTCGCGGTGAGCCAGCCGAGCATGCCGATCGCGACGTTCGAATACGTGCGATGCGTGCCCGGCGCATATTCGGGCCGCCACGCGTCGAGATAGCGGATCAGGCCCGCGTCGTCGCGGATGCTGCCCGGCACCTGCAGCGGCGTCCCGCCCGGCGTGTGCGTGCCGAGCTGGAGCAGCGTCACGACGCCGAACGGCTTGCCCTGCAGCTCGGGCAGATATTTGGCCACCGGGTCCGCGAGCGACAGTTCGCCGCCCTCCTGCGCGTCCGCGGCGAGCGTCGCGGTCAGCGTCTTGCTGACCGAGCCGATCTCGAACAGCGTGTCGCCGGTCACCGGCTTGCCGGTTTGCCTCGACATCACGCCGTAGTCGAACACGTACGGCTTGCCGTCGGCGACGATGCCGATCGCCACGCCAGGGATCGCGTACTGCTTCATCAGCGGCGCGATCTGGCGCGTGACGGTGTCGTGGAGCGCGTCCTGCGTGACGGCGGCCGCGCGACCGGCCGTGGCGGTCGCGCATGCGGCGACGAACAGGGTCGCGGCGAAGCGTGTCGCGTTGAATCGCATGGGTGCGGTTCCTTTCCTTTTCTAATGGTTGCATGGACAACGGATGCGGTCGCGCCGTGTGCAGCGCGCGGCGGCCGGCCTGTCGAAGCAGGACTATCCGCTACCGCCCGGCCGCCAACAATCGACGATATGTTGCGCGAGCCGAAAGAAAAACTTATGAGATACGCGGCAAGCAGGATGGGGCCGCGCCCCGCTCGGAGCCGCATGCTCGTTTTTCAGGAAAACCTGTCGGTTTCAACTGCATCGAATCCGGCCACCGATTGGCGCCGTATCGAAAATCGACGAAAAAGAGATAAGTCTTGTCAGATCCGCGGGTGCCGGCCAGCGGCGCGATTGATTCATCCGCATGGATCGAAGTAGACTCGCGGAAGCAAAAAATAAAACCCATCCTGAGAGAAACAATGAATCGCCCTTTCCCGATCGCCCGCTCCCGCGTCGTCGGCTCCCGCGTGGTCGCGTGATTTTCACGCACCGACCGACCTGAACCGAAATACGCGACGCCGCCGCGTTGCTGCGCGCGCACGTTCGCCGTTTCGTCGTTGAGCCAGAAGAACCGCCAGGGTCCCGCGCACACCGCCCGCGCACGCCCTGCCCGACCGGAGAGTGAGCCCGTGACCGCAACCGTGGCCGCGTCGGCCTATCGGCCGCGCGATGTCGTCAATGCGCCCGACATCAAGGCGGCCATCGCGCGCCGCAGCGCCGAGCGCGGCGATCCGGCCGAGATCCTCGCGTGGCTCGGCAACCATTTCTTCCGCTGGGTCGTCGGGGCGTTCGAGCAGGCGCAGCCGCTCGCTTCGCTGGCCGATTACCGCGCGCTTGCCGGCGCCGACCGGCCGGCGCCCGAGTGGCTCGTGCGCCGGTTCCGCGCGCAATCGGCATCTCCGGCATCCGGCCCGACGCCCGATGCGGCGCTGCCGCCCGCCGCTGAACCGCCGCCGCTCTACTTCATCGATCCCGAGCACATGCTGCTGATCGACCGCGAACGCGTGCTGGTCGAATTCCTGCGCTCGCGTGCCGGCACGCGGCTCGCGCAGAAACTGCAACGCATCACCTGCGCGATGGCGCTCGACATGTGGGAGCGCGAGCACCAGCGGATGCAGGCGCGCCGCGACAAGGGCTGGGTGCCGAGCAGCGGCCTCGCGCTGCGCGAGGTGTTGCGCACGCCGAACGGGATCGTGTTCGAATTCGTCGGCGATCATCCGGCGCTGCGCGAGGAACTCGCGTACGAGTCGTACTACATGCAGCACTGTCTCGGCCAGTTCGCGGATCGCCGCCGGCTGCGCGGCGGCTACGGCGAGCAGTACGCGCAAGCCGCACGGGACGGCCGGCTGCGCCTCTTCACACTGCGCGGCGCGGGCAACCAGCCGCACGTGACGATCAGCCTGCAGGCGAGCGGCGACGGCCTGCGCATCGACCAGATCAAGGGCAAGCAGAATCGCCATCCGGTGCGCCGCTATGCGGACGACGTCCGCCAGTTCCTGCGCGCGCTCGCGCCGCGCGGCGAGCGTCATCCCGATTGCGAGGGCATGGGCCTCGTGTTCGAACCGGATGCGCCGGGTGCGGCCACCGGCGCGTGGACCTTCGTCACCGACGTGCGCTCGTCCGACCATCTGCTGAGCGTGATGAGCGAGAACTTCCACCTGATCGAGCATTTCGAGCAACCGCCGGCCGTGCTGCAATGGCTGCTGCTGCGCAATGCACCGTATGCGCTCGGCCAGTTGCGGCAGATCGATCCGGCCGTCGCGGCGGCCGCGCGCCATGCGTTGCCGGCCGATGCGCTGCCGGCCGCGCGCGCACCCGACGCGCCGCCGGCCGCGACCGCATTCGAGATCGAAGGCATCGCGATCGATCCCGCGCTGTGCGCGGCGTTCGCGTTGCCTGCGCCGACGGACGGGAGCGCGTCATGCTGAAACTACTGCTTGGCGCGGCCGTGCTGGGGCTCGTGTGGTACGTGTGGCGCGCGTTCCGGGTCGCCGCACGGATGGTGCACGAAGTCGACGCCGACCAGGCCGCGGGCGCCGACAGCACGGTGCCGGTGCGCCAAACCGCGGCCGTCAGGCTCGCGCAGGCGCAGGCCGAGCAGGCGCCGCCGAACCGCCGCCGCTGGGCGCTCGCGCTCGCCGACATCCTGCTGATCCGCAACGGGCTGCGCTGCGATTGCGACGACCTCGTCCATGCGCTGCCCGACGCGCAGCGCGAACAGCTCGCGCGCCAGGTACGGCGCGAACTCGACCTGCCGGCCGACCTGCCCGAGTGGCAGATCGTGCAGCGCGTGCCGTCGATCCTCGCGGGCTGGATTCGCGGCGTCGGCCGCTCGCACGACGGCTTCTACGAACAGCTCGCCGCCGTCGGGCGCGTGCGCGACGCACTCGCGTTCGATTGCGCGCGCACCGCGTTTCTCGTGCGCTGCATCGCACTGCTCGGCTGGGCGTCCGACCAGCACGCGTGGATCGTGCTGCTGCTCAATGCGCAGCGCGCGCAGGACAGCTTCGACAGCTGGGAAGACTTCGGGCTCGCGTATGCGCGGGCACGCCAGCAGTGGCTGCGCGGCAGCGGCCAGGACGGCCCCGCGTCGTCGCGCGCCACGCAGGAAGTGCGCGAATACCTGCGCAATCCGTCCGGAAACTGGCTTTCGCTGCCGTGGAAGCGCTACCGCATCTTCGACCCCCAACCCGTTTCGTCATGACCGCCGATACCGACATGTCCTCCGCTTGCGCCGACCTGATTCCGCCCGCGACGTCCCGCTGGTCCATTTGCGACGTCGACGCGCTGCTGCGCGCCGGCGACTATGCCGCGCTCGACGCGCAACTCGATGCCGCACTCGCCGCCAGCTTCGCCGATCGCACCGCCGAGGCGCGGTACGTCGACGCGCTGCCGGCCGACGTGCAGCCGTGTATCGACGCCGGCGCCGACGGCCTCGCGCGCCTGCGCGCATGGCAGGCCGCGAACCCGCGCTCCGCGCACGCGTGGCTGTGCGAAGCGCATTACTGGCACCACTGGGCCTACGAATACCGCGGCAGCGGCTGGGCCGAAACGGTGACCGAAGCCGGCTGGATCGGCGCGCATGCGTGCGCGACGCTGACGCTCGTCGCCGCGCTGCGCGCGCTGGTGCTCGCGCCGACGTTGTGGAGCGCGCCGATGGTGATCTTCACGAGCGTGTCGTCGTTCGGCGAACCCGAGTGGCTCGCGCAGCTCGTGCGCGAGCGCCGCTGGCCCGTCACCGAACTGCAGTTGAACGCCGGCGCCGACGACGCAGCCACGCGCACCGAACTGCAACGCATGTTCGCGCGTTCGGGACTGAACCCCGACGTGCCGGTCGCCTGCCCGCCGGAATTTCCGGACGCGCTGCCCGGCCCGGTCCAGGGCAAGAAGCTGCGCAAGGAGAAGTGGTACTGGATGGAAGCGACGCTGCACATCCACCCGAAGCTGTTCTTCCCGATGCGCACGTTCATCTGGTACATGCAGCCGCGCTGGGGCGGCTCGCACGATCACGTCCGCGCGTTCGTCGCGTCCGACGCGTGCGCGCACCTCGACGCGGTCGAAAAGGACCGGCTGCTGCACGAGATCTGGCGCGACGACTACGCCGGCAATACGCTCGATGCGGATGACGACGACGACGATGCGCGCCACGCGATCACCGCGACGCTCGCGCGTGCGCAGGCGGCGCTGCATCCGTATCACCGTTGGGAAACGCTGAGCTGGC
This sequence comes from Burkholderia sp. CpTa8-5, assembly GCF_017815045.1. Lineage (NCBI taxonomy): Bacteria > Pseudomonadati > Pseudomonadota > Betaproteobacteria > Burkholderiales > Burkholderiaceae > Burkholderia > Burkholderia sp. CpTa8-5. The sequence continues at coordinate 102,894 of NZ_JAGIQD010000001.1, read as the reverse complement.
TCGCGCACAGCCATTACATGCGCGAGGACTACGAAAAAGCGTACGCCCGCCTGCAGGAAGCGGAACGCGACCAGCCGATCGACAACGACCAGAAGATGGCGATCGGCGTGCGACTGGCGCTCAGTCTCGATCCGCATGGCGACTGGCTGACCCGCGCGATCGAACGTGCATCGGACGCTCGCGCGTGCACGGCGGCAATGATCCTGCGCGGCTACGGACATCGTACCGGCACGTTCGGTTTCGCCCAGGACGACGCGCGCGGCGATGCATGGCTTGAAGCGGCACGCGTGAACGAGCCCGGCTCGCTCGCATGGAACCAGGTCGCCACCGCGCTGGAGTACGAAAACCGGCGCCCTGCCGATGCCGTCGCCGTCTGCAAGCTTGGCTACGAGGCAGGCGGCGATTCGTGCGATTACCTGCTCGGTTGCTTCTACAAGGACGGCACGCATGTCGAGGCCGACCCGTACCGCGCCGCCCACTACTTCCGCGAGTCGATGGAAGCCGGCGGCAACATGGCCGCGTATCGGCTCGGCTACACGTACTACCACATCGGGCAGACCAGCACGGACCGGGCCGAACGCGCGCGCATGCAGGTCGAGGCCGTCGAGGCCGCGCGCAAGGCGCACGAGATGGGGCATACCGACGGCCTCGAGTGCATGCTGATGTTCATCGGCGACATCGACGACTATCCGTCGCGCCATCGCTACGTCGACGAACTGCGCCGGCATGCCGAAGGCGGCCACCCGGCCGCAATGGCCGCACTGTCGTTCTTCCTTGCCGACGTCAACGACAAGTCGCTGTACGACTATCGCGAGAGCGTGCGCTGGATCATGGGGGCGCAGGCCATCGCGCCGGACGACGAGTACGTGCGCACCATCACGCGTGTCAGCCACGAGGACGGCATGCTCGGGAAGCTGCGCTACAAGCTGCAGCGCAAGCAGATCAAGGCGCACGAGATTCCCGGCGCCGACAACGCGATGGTCTGAACGCGGGCCGACGCACGCCGCCGCTCGTCCGCGGGCCGTGCGTCCTGCCCGCGTATCACCGTGGCAGCCGGTCGAGAAACGCCAGCATCGCCGAGTTGAACCGCGCGGGCCGCTGCAGCGGCGCGAAATGGCTCACGCCGGGCAGGATCGTCAGCGTCGCGCCCGGGATCGTCCGCGCGAGGTACGCCGCATGCTCGGGCCGGATGAATTCGTCGTGCTCGCCCTGCACGATCGCAACCGGCACGGCGATCGCCGCGAGATCCTGCGCGGTGTAATTCGGTTGCGTGCGCATCATTTCGCTGACGGCCGCGACGAACGCGTCGAACTGGTCCGGTGTCGCGGACAGTCGCGCATAGTCCTTCCGATGCCGCGCGAAACAGCGGTCGATCAGCGGACTCGGCGCCATCTCCTTCGTGCCGCCCGGATCCATGTTGCACGCGAAGAACAACACGCCGGCCGCGCGTTCCGGTGCGCGGGCAGCCAGCATGAGCGCGATGCATGCGCCGTCGCTCCAGCCGACGAAGCGTGCACGGTCGACGTGCAGCGCATCGAGGACGGCAAGCACGTCCGATGCCATGCGTTCGTACGAATAGGGGCGGTCGTCGCGCGTGCTGCGGCCGTGACCGCGGCTGTCGATCACGATCGCGCGGTAGCCGGCCGCGAGCAGCGCCGGCACCTGGTTGCCCCAGTTGCCGCCATGGCCGAGGCCGCCGTGCAGCAGCACGACCGCCGGCCCCTGGCCGAACGACGCGTGCCAGATGCGCGCGCCGTCGTGGTCGAGCCATCCTTCGGCATCGGCTGCCGGCAGCGGCGTGCCGCCGTGCGCGTCGAAGCGAACGAGTTCGTCGTCGTCGAGTTCCGCGTTCATCGTTCAGCCGTCCTTGAGAGGGAGACGAACTGACGATTGTAATGCGTGCGGCCGACGCCGCCGCGGCCGCTCAGGCCTGCGTCGACACCAGCCCGCCCGACTGCGACCCGCCGGATTTTTCCAGCGCCGCGGCGAGTTGCGAGATCGCCGTCGCGAGCGCGGCCGAAATCGCGCTGGCTTCCGCGTTCAGCGACTGCTGCTCGACGGCCGCGGCCGGGTCGTCCTTGGCGCGCTGGGCCGCGGTGGCCATCTGCCGCTCCAAGGTCGCGAGCTGCTTCTGCAGCCGCTCGATCAGCGCCTTCAGCTGGGCGACCGCCGGGTCCTCCGACGATGCGCCCGCTGCGCCGGGCGTTGCGCCGGTGGCGTCGGTCGAATCCTTCGTGCCGGGAGTGCTCGACGTGCCAGTCACGGCGGTGGCGCCCGTTGTGCCAGTTGTGCCCGTCGTGCTCGCGGCATCCGTCGCGCCGCCGGTGGACGACGTCGCGGCCGGCGGGTTCGCGGCCACGCCGCTGTCAACGAGCGGCGATCGCGTGGTCGTGGAGAAATCGATCTGCATCGTGTCGGTCCGTGTGTCGGTAAACGAAGTCACAGGGGCGGAAATCGCCTTCCAGTCCGTTTACGGCATTCATCACACGAAACTTGAATATCGGGGTCGGGTAGATTGCCCGTTGATGATCGCAATTGATCGCGAAAGGGCCAGATTGGCAGCATGACGGCACTGGTAAAATCGCCGCTTCGCCGGCCGGATGCGCACGTCGGACGCCTCGTTCAGGCCCGACCGCGCGATGCCGCCGGCTCCGACTCCCGGACTTTCGAGGCACGGCATACAACGTATGCCGACGACGCCCTCGCGGCTTCCCCGAGTCGCCTTTTCCGTCCGCTTGCACGCGTACCGCACGGCGCTCACCGCCCGAGCGGCGAACACCGTGCGGCACGCATTCACTTCATTACGCATTCGAGGAACACACGATGGCCCGCATCGGCGCCTTCTGCATCACGACGTGGCTCGCCGCCGCGATTCTTTACTTCGGCCAGCACTCCGTCGCAATGATCGCGCTCAGCGGTGTCGTGGTATTCGGCGGGTTCGATCTGCTGCGTCCGTAACCGCGGTCGTGCGACCCGGTGCGGCCGTACCGCGCGCATCCCCGCGTGCGCGTCGCCGGCTCGCGTGCCCCTTCAACCCTTGAAGGGGCGCATGCCGCTCACGACCGAACGGCCCGCATCGTTCCGCGTGATCCGCGCCGCCGGCGTGCGCGGCTGACAACGCTTCGTCGAGCCGCGCGGTGATGTTTTCCGCCATCTCGCAGCTGATCCGCAAGCCGCCGACAAGTCCCGCCGAGCCCGTCAGCGCGGCAACGTCCTCAACGAAGACGGCCCGCCCGTCAGCGCGATCCGCTTGCCCGTATCGCGCAGCTTGCCGCCATCGACCGCATACAGCGCAAGCTGCCGTTCGACGTTGAACTGCACGATCACGTGCCGGCTGTCGGCGGTAAACGCGATGCCCTGCGCGGCTTCGCCTCCCGGCACCTCGCTCACCTTCACGGCCTGCCCGTCGCGGATCTCGAACAGCAGCACCTTGCCGATCTTGTGGCGGCCCGGGTTGTCGGCCGTCAGGTTCGAGCCGTCCATTGCCTGCACGGCGATCCACTTCCCGTTCGGCGAAATCGCGACGCCTTCCGGCAGCGACGGCACCGTCAAATACTGAACCGTGCGGAACGGCACGCGCGACACGTCGATCAGCGCGACCGAATCGGCGTCGCCCGCGAGCGTGCCGGTATAGCCCGGCAGCCCGGCGAGCCCGACGTTGCTGACGACGGCCCAGCGGTTGTCGCTCGACACGTCGATCGTGTAAGGCGCGACGCCCGTACTCAGCCGCGTGCCGCTGTCGGTCACCTTGCCGTCGTCGACGTTCAGCACCGCGATGCCCTGCTCGTCGCGCAGCGACACGAGCGCGTGCTTGCCGTCGTGCGTGAAGCTGATCCCGGCCAGCCGCTTCTTGCCGATTTTCAGGTTGCCGTCGAGCGTCACCTGCGTGCCGTCGATGCGCAGGATCGATACGCTGCCGTCGACGTTGGCGACGATCGCGAGCCGGCCCGCGCGGTCGATCGCGATCCCTTGCGGATGCGTGCCGAGCTCGACGCGCGTGATCGCGGGCGGCGCGCTGTCGAGATTCACGACCTGCAGGAACGTGTCGAACACGAGCTGCTTCGCGGCCGTGTCGTAGCGCGTCGGCGCGCCGACCAGCGCGAGCTTCGCGTCGGGCGTGATCGCGACGGCCTGCGGCGGCCCCTGGATGCCGTTCTCGACGTCGACCTGCAAAGCAACCTTCGGCGGGAACGTGCTGGCGTCGAGCAGCGTCAGCGTGTCGGCGGGCGGGGCAGGCAGATAGGTGTCGCGGCCCTCGACGCGTTGATACTTGCCGTCGTTGCCGGACACGATCCAGTCGGCGGCGTGCACGGCAACGGCCGTCGTGGCGAGGGTCAGCGCGGCGAGCAGGCGCGCGCTGCGCAGGCGGAAGGGATTCGAATGCATGGCGGTCGGTTCTCCGGATCGGTTGCGGACGCAATGGATTGCCCGGCCCTGCTGCCCGACGGGCCGGCGCCATCGCATGATGCCCGAAAGCGCGCGCGCCCGGCGTCTCGCACCCGGTTCGGTTCCGTCAATCCGTGCGTCGCGTGCCCGCCGACCACTCGACGATGTCGTCGAGCGGATACACCGGCCGCGCGAGCTGCTCGTAGCGAAACAACCCGTAGTCCGAGCTCGTCACGCCGCGGCTGTCGCATTCGACCAGCGCGGACGAAATCGGCACGAACACCGGCCGGCAATACATCCGCGACTTCAGCAGCAGGAAGCGCGCGCGGCGCGGATCGACGCCGACGCTCTCGAACACGCCGAGATCCCACGGCTCCTGCGTGCGCTCGGTGACGACGAGCGTGGCCGTGCCGATATCGAGCACGGCCGCGCGTCCCATGTACGCACGCTGCCCGGTATACGTCGGCCCGGTAATCACGTATTCGCCGTCGGTGATCACGCGCACGATGCCCGTCGCGCGAAACGGTTCGCGCCGCACGCCGCCGTGCGACGGCAACCGGTTGCCGACCGGCACCGTGACGGTCGCGCCGACGCCCGCGTCGATCAGCGCCGCGACCGCTTCCGGGTCGCACAACGGCCCGCTGACGATTCCGTCGAGCCCGTGCGCGAGCGCGGCTTCGAGCAGATCCATCGTGTCGCACGGGCCGCCCGACATGCAGTTGTCGCCGTGATCGAGCATCAGCACCGGGCGGTCCGCGCCGTCGGCGAGCGCCGCGGCCCGCGCGACCGATTCGGCGAGCGGCGCGCTGCGATAGACGAACGCGTCGCGCGCGTCCCAGATCTGCCGTGCGATGCGCTCGGCCACTGCGTCAGCCGCGGCGCGGTCGCCGTCGGCCACCACGACCACGCTGATGCACGGCGCGGGGATATCCGCGAGCGAGAAGCCGGGCAGGATCGACACCGCGAGCATGCCGTCCGCCTCGGCCGCGCGCGCGGCCTCCACCGCGCGCCGCATCGCGCCTTCGGCGCTCGCGCTGCGCAGCGTCGACGTCATCAGCGGCGGCTGCCGCCATGCGAGCACGGGCCGCGCGCGGCCGTGAATCCGGTCGAGCAACACGCGCGCCGCATGCTCGCCGGTCTCGACCATGTCGACGTGCGGATAGGTCTTGAAACTGACGATCACGTCTGCGTTGTCGATCAGCTTCTGCGTGACGTTCGCGTGCAGGTCGAGCGCGACCGCGATCGGCGCATCGGGCAGCGCCGCGCGCACGCGCGCGAGCAGGTCGCCCTCGCCGTCCGCGCTCTGCTCGGCGACCATCGCGCCGTGCAGGTCGAGCATCACCGCATCGCAGCCGGGCGCGGCGGCAACGATCGCGTCGCAGATCGCCGCATACGCGTCGGCCGCGACGGGCCCGCTCGGGTTCGCGGCCGCCGACACGGGCGTCACGATGTCCGCGCCTTCGCGCTCGGCCGCATCGATGAACGCGGCCATCGCGGTACGCATTCCGTGATTCGCGCGATACGCGTCGTCGCCCCAGTCGGGGCCGTGGCGGCCGAACGCGGCGAGCGGCGTCGGCACCGGCGAGAACGTGTTGGTCTCGTGGTTCATCCGGGCAATCAGGATCTTCATTGCGCGGCGCCCTCCGCGATCCCGGCCGCGCCCAGCATCGCGTGCAGCAGCACGTTGCAGCCGGCTTCCAGATGCACCGGATCGGCGTCCTCGATCTCGTTGTGGCTGATGCCGTCCTTGCACGGCACGAAGATCATCGCGGTCGGCGCGACGCGCGCGAGATACACCGCGTCGTGGCCCGCACCGCTGATCACGTTCATCGACGACAGCCCGAGTGCACGCGCGCCGGCACGGACCTGCTCGACCAGCGCCGGATCGAACGGCTGCGGCGGAAAGTACACGACCGGCTCGATGTCGATCCGCATCCCGGCCGCCGCGCCCAGGTCCGCGCATGCCGCACGCAGCTCCGCATCCATCGCCGCCAGCATCGCGTCGTCGGCCGCGCGCAGGTCGACGGTCAGCGTCACGCGGCCGGGAATCACGTTGCGCGAATTCGGGTGCACGTCGACCCAGCCCACCGTGCCGCGTCCATGCGGCGGATGCGCACGCGCGATCTCGTTCACCTTGCGCACGAGATCGGCCGCGACCAGCAGCGCGTCGCGCCGCAGTTCCATCGGCGTCGGGCCCGCATGTGCCTCCATCCCGTGGACGGTCACGTCGTACCAGCGCTGTCCGAGCGCGCCCTCGACCACGCCGATCGTCGTGTCGTGCGCTTCCAGCACCGGCCCCTGCTCGATATGCGCTTCGAAATACGCGCCGACCGGATGCGCGCCGTGCCCGTCGTCCGCACTGCCCGCGTAGCCGATCGCGGCCAGCGCGTCGCGCACCGACACGCCGTCGCGGTCGCATTGCGCGAGTGCATGGTCGAGCGTGAACGCGCCCGCGAACACGCCGGAACCCATCATCACCGGGACGAAGCGCGACCCTTCCTCGTTGGTCCAGACCGCCACCTCGAGCGGCGCGCGCGTGCGCACCCCGGCGTCGTCGAGCGTGCGCAGCACCTCGAGGCCAGCCAGCACGCCGTAGTTGCCGTCGAACTTGCCGCCCGTCGGTTGCGTGTCGATATGGCTGCCCGTCGCCACGGGCGGCAGGTCGTCCCGTTCGCCGGCGCGCCGCGCAAAGATATTGCCGATCGCATCGACGCGCACCGTGCAACCGATGTCCTGCGCCCACGCGACGAACAGGTCGCGCGCGTCGCGATCGAGTTCGGTGAGCGCGAGACGGCACACGCCGCCCTTGTCGGTCGCGCCGATCCGCGCGAGCCGCATCAGGCTGTCCCACAGCCGCGCGCCGTCGACGCGCAAGCCGGACGCCGCGACGCCCGGAGTCGAATCCTGTACTTGCATCGTTGCCATTCCTCGCATTGAAAGGGCACGGCTCATGCGACGCCGACGCCCAGGTAGCGGTCCTTCACGTCGTGATCGGCCGCGAACGCCGCGTTGCTGCCTTCGTAGACGATCACGCCCTGCTCGATCACGAAGTGGCGATCGGCGAGCTGCGTGCACACTTCGAGGTTCTGTTCGACGAGCAGGATCGCGACGCCGGCCGCCTTGATCCGCTTCAGTTGCTCGACGATTTCCTCGACGATCACCGGCGCAAGCCCCTCGACCGGCTCGTCGAGCATCAGCAGCCGCGGATGATTCATCAGCGCGCGACCGATCGCGAGCATCTGCTGCTCGCCGCCCGACAACTGCGCGCCGCCGTTGCGACGGCGCTCCTTCAGGCGCGGAAAGATCCGGTAGATATCGTCGAGCTGCCACGGCGAATCGCGACGCGCGCCGAGCCGCAGGTTTTCCTCGACCGACAGCAGCCGGAAGATCCCGCGATGCTCGGGCACGAAGCACAGGCCGCGCGCGGCGATCCGGTGCGCGGGCTGCCCGGACACCGGTCGGCCCGCGAACGTCACCGTGCCGCCGGTCGGCGCGACGACGCCCGCGATCGTCTTGAGCGTCGTCGACTTGCCCGCGCCGTTGCGGCCGAGCAGCGTCACTGTCTCGCCTTCGTTCACGTTCAGCGAAATGCCCTGCAGCACGTGGCTCTTGCCGTAGCACGCATGAACCTCTTTCACGTCGAGCATCATGCGCGGCCTCCGGTGATCATGTTGCCGAGATACGCGCTGCGCACGCGCTCGTCGCCGCGGATCGCTTCGGGTTTGCCTTCGACCAGCACGCGCCCCTGCTGCATCACCGTGATCGTGTCCGAGATGTCCATCACGATGCCCATGTTGTGTTCGATCAGCACGACCGTGTAGTCGTCGCGCAGGCCGCGGATCAGCGTCTTCATGTCGTCGAGATCGTCGATGCCCATGCCCGACGTCGGCTCGTCGAGAAAGATCGCGCGCGGCCGCGCCGCCAGCGCCATGCCGACCTCGAGCCGGCGCTGCTGGCCGTGCGACAGCACGCCGGCCGCGGTATCGGCGAAGCGCTGCAGGCCGAGCCGCTCGAGGACGTCGTCGACGATGCCGTCATGCGCGAGCGCACCGCGCGGCGGCGTCCACGGATTCAACGCCCGCCGCGATTCGACGCCCTGCGCGGCGACGCGCAGATTCTCGCGCACGCTCAGGTTCGGAAACAGGCTCGTGACCTGGAACGAGCGCGCGATGCCGCGCCGCACGCGCTTGTGATCGGGTTCGTGCGACACGTCGTGACCGTCGAACAGGATCGAGCCCGACGTGATCGGCAGCGTGCCGGTCAGCGTATGGAACAGCGTCGTCTTGCCCGCGCCGTTCGGGCCGATCACCGAATGCACGGTGCGCGGCATGATGCGCAGATCGACGCCGCCCAGCGCGGTGAACTTGCCGTAGCGCTTGACGATGCCGCGCGCTTCGAGAATCGCTTCGCTCATTGCCGCTCCTTGACCGTGGCCGCCGCGCGATCGCTACGCCGCAGCGACGCCACGATGCGTTCGCCCAGCCCCCACAACCCACGCTGCATGAACAGGCTGACCGCGATCAAGACGAGGCCGAGCAGCAGCAACCAGCGCGGCCACAGCGTCGACAGCCAGTCCGCGAACAGCACGTAGAACGCCGCGCCGAGCACCGACGCGAACAGGTTGCCCGTGCCGCCGATCACCGTCATCACGAGGATCATCTCGCTCGTGTGGTAGTCGATGTTCGACAGCGGCGCGATGCCCGTCATCAGCGCGTGCAGCGCCCCGGCCAGGCCCGTGACCGCGCCCGAGATCACGAACGCCGCGAGCTTGAAGCGCTTCACGTCGTAGCCGGCCGCCGCCGCGCGCGCTTCGTTGTCGCGAATCGCGAGCAGCGTGCGGCCGAACACCGAGCGCGATACGCGCAGCAGCAGCCAGAACACCGCGACGAACAGCACCGCGACGAAGCCGTAGTAGCGCCACGGCGAAGCGAGCGACACGAGCGGTTGCCCGAATGCGGCGAGCGCCGGGCGCGGGATGTCGAGCAGCCCGTTGTCGCCGCCCGTCACGTTCGGCGTCGTATACGCGAGGAAATAGAACAGCTGCCCGAACGCAAGCGTCAGCATCACGAAATACGTGCCGCGCTGCCGGATCGAGAACCAGCCGACGAGTGCGGCCGCGACGGCACCGAGCACCGCGGCCGCGACCAGCGCGGCCGTCACGGACGCGACGCCGCGCGTCAGCACGAGCCCCGCCGCGTAGCTGCCGAGCCCGAAGAAGATGCCCTGCCCGAACGACAACAGCCCCGTGTAGCCGAGCAGCAGGTTGCAGCCGAGCGCGGCGAGCGCGAACACCAGCACTTCGGTCGCGAGCGAGCCCGAACTCAGCACAAGCGGCAACACGCACGCGGCCACCACCGCGAGCCAGCCTTCCGGCCGCTGCAACACGCCGCGCCACGGCTGCGGGCGTTGCGACGCCGCCGCGCCCGGCGGCAGCGGTTTCGACGAATCGATCATGCAGCCCTCCCCAGCAAACCGTTCGGACGCAGCAGCAGCACGGCCGCCATCGCGACGTAGATCATCAGCCGCGCGCCTTCCGGCCACAGCGTGCTCATCAGGCTCTGCACGATGCCGACCAGCAGCCCGCCGACGAGCGCGCCGAGAAAATTCCCCATCCCGCCGACGACGACCACGACGAACGCGACGCCGAGCGCCTCGATGCCCATGAACGGATCGACGCCGCGGATCGGGGCGGCGAGTACGCCGGCCAGCGCGGCCGTCGCCGCGCCGAGCGCGAACACGAGGCTGAACACGCGGGTCACGTTGATGCCGAGCAGCGACACCATCTCCGTCGACTCGCTGCCCGCACGCACCGTACTGCCGAGCCGCGTGCCTTCGAGCACCCACCACAGCAACGCGGCGAGGACGGCCGTGAACGCGATCACGAACAGCCGGTACTTCGGGTAGACGAAGCCGCCCCAGATCACGACGCCGTTCAGCGCGTCGGGCGGCGGCACGTTGTCGCCGAGCGGCCCCCACGCGAGGATCGCGCACTCCTGCAGCACGAGCGCGAGCCCGACCGTCGCGAGGATGTGGAATTCATGCTGCTGCGCGTACACGTGGCGCAGCACCAGCTTCTCGACGATCCACGCGAACGCGCCGACGACGAGCGGCACGAGCGCGAGCGCGACCCAGAAATTCGCCGACCATTGCAGCGCCTGGTAGCAGAGGTACGCCCCGAGCAGGTAGAACGCGCCGTGAGCGAAATTCACGAAGCGCAGCAGGCCGAACACGATCGACAGGCCGACCGCGAGCAGGAAATACAGCATGCCCACGCCGATGCCGTTGACGATCTGCAGCAGATAGACGTTCATGGCTTCCGTGTCGGAAAGAAAGGTAACGGACGCCCGCGGCGCGCGATGCGCCGCGAACGCATGCACGGCGTCACGCGAGCTTGCAGCCCGTCTTGTCGAGCGGCAGGAACGACTGGCCGGCGCTGACGATGTCGGCATAGTCGTCCGCATTCTTCATCCGGCCCTTCGGCTTGCCCTTCAGCAGGTAGTAGTTCTTCAGCACCTGGTGGTCGCCCTTGCGGATTTCCTCCGGGCCCGTGAGGCCGTCGTACTTCATCCCTTCCATCGCCGCGACGACCTTCTTCGGATCGGCGCTGCCGGCCTTTACCATCGCGTCGATCAGGATCTTCGAGCAGATGTACGAACCCGCGAGGCTGTAGTTCGGGTTCGCCTTGAACGCGGCGTTCGCGCGCTTCACGAGATCGCGGTTCAGCGGCGAATCGATGCCGTGCCAGTACTGCGCGCCGAAATACACGCCGTCGCAGATGTCCGGCCCGAGCGCCTCGAACTGCTCGAGGCCCGATGCCCATGCGAGCAGGATCGTGCAGTTGCGCTTCATCCCGAAGCTGACGGCCTGGCGCAGCGTGTCCGACGATTGCGAGCCGAAGTTCAGGATCAGCAGCACGTCCGGCTGCGCGGCCGCCGCGTTCGTCAGGTAGCCGCTGAACTCCTTCTCGGCGAGCGAGTGGTAGCTGTTGCCGACGTGCTCGATGCCCTTCTCCTTGAAGACCGCCTTCGCGGCCGACAGCAGGCCGTCGCCGAACACGTATTGCGGCGTGATCGTGTACCAGCGCTTCGCCTTCGGCAGCATCTGGATCAACGGGCGCACCGTCTGCTCGATCGCGCCGAACGTCGGCACCGACCAGCGGAACGTCGCCGCGTTGCAATCCTTGCCGGTGATCTCGTCCGCACCGGCCGTCGTGATGAACACGCCGTCCGCCTTCTGGACTTCCTTGCCCATCGCCAGCGATTCGGACGACAGGATGCCGCCCGCGAAGAAGCGCACGCCCTTCTGCTGCGCGATTTCCTGCACGCGCCGCACGGCGGTCGCGGGCTTGCCCTCGGTGTCGAGCGCCGTATAGGCGAGCGGCGCGCCGAGCACCTTGCCGTATTGCTTGACGACGAGCTGCATGCCGAGATCGGCATACTTGCCGTTGGCGGCGAACGGGCCGGACATCGGCACCGGGCAGGCAAGCTGGATGGGCGAGCCCTGCGCGAACGCGACCCGGGACGACATGCTGCCGAGCGCGCCCGGCACGGCCGACAGCGCGGCCAGTTTCAACAGTTCTCGGCGATTCAAGTTGAGCTCCTCATGAACGGGGACACACGCGATACGACCGACTGCCAAACCGTGCCCACGCCACTCCTGGATGCGCGCCGCCGGTTGATCCTATTTATCATGATAAATAGAATGAACCTGATGCTAGAGTTGATCAAAATTGGTGTCAATCAGGCAAAATTCCGTACCCGCGCCGGCACCTGTCGTCGACGATGACGCGGCGCGCAGCCACACAAAGGAGTCGTGAAGATGGTCATGGACCGAGCCAGGGCGGGCCTCGCGGTCGAAATCAAGCAGCCGAAGCGGGCCGATCTGGTCGCCGAGGAGATCAAGCGGCTGATCACCGAGAAGGACCTGAAGCCGGGTGACCGCCTGCCGCGCGAGGCCGAGCTGCAGCAGCTCTACGCGGTGAGCAAGAGCACAATCCGCGAGGCGCTGAAGTCGCTCGAGGTGCAGGGGCTCATCAAGGTCACGACGGGGCCGTCGGGCGGCGGGATGGTCGTCGAGGTGCCGCTCGACCGCACGCTTCAGCTGCTGCAGAACTATCTGTTCTTCAAGGACGTGACGATCGACGACATCTATACGGTGCGCAAGCTGCTCGAACCCGAGCTGGCCGCCGGCGCCGTGCCGCATCTAAGCGAGCGCGACTTCGCGGCGCTGGAGGCGAACATCGCGTCCTGCGACGGCGCGTCGGGCGTGCACGATCGCGGCCACATGCTGCGTCAGCGGCAGGAAGACACGACGTTCCACGACATCCTCGCGGCCGCGAATCCGAATCCGTTCCTGCGCTTCAGCTGCGAACTGATCAACGAGATGATCCGGCAGTTGATCGAGTTCCGGAACGACACGCCGCTCGTCGAGCACAAGCGCTTCGGCGAAGCGAACGTGTCGATCCACAAGGCGATCCTGCAGGCCGCGCGCGAGCGCGATGCCGAGCGCGTCCGGGCGCTGATGGTCGAGCACATGACCGAGGCGCCCAAGCACGTGAAGCGAATGAAAGGCAAGCTGCGCGGACGGTTGATCCTCGATTCCGAGATCCGCAGGCGCGCGGCCGCCGGTTCCGTTGCGGCACTCGATGCGGCCGCAACGGATCCGGAAGAACGCTGATCGGCGGCACACTCGCCGATGCGCTGCACCCGACCGAACGCACGCTGCGCCGTCGGCTCGACAAGGACGGCATCACGTTCCAGTCGCTGCTCGACGACGTGCGTCGCGACGACGCCGTGCGGTTGCTCGACGATCACGCGCTGACGGTCGCCGAGATCGCGGAGCGGCTCGGCGACAGCGAGCCGCGCAGCTTCCGTCATGCGTACCGGCGCTGGACCGGCAAGACGCCGCGCGAGACCCAAACAAACGGCAAATTGACGTAAATCGACTCGCGTAGAATGCCCCACCATCCATCCGAGCGGGGCCACGCTTCCATTCCACTCGCACCGGGCAATACCAACAACAACCGCGGCAATCGCGACGATCGTCGACCGACGAAGCCTTCATGAGCCAACCGATCCTGTACCTCCTCGCCGGCAACGGCAGCGCAGCCGACTGGTGGGACGACGCGCTGCCCCACTTCCGGCGCTATCGCCCCGTGCCGCTCGAACTGCCGGGCTTCGGCGATCATCCCGCGCCGCCGTGCGAGGATCTCGCCGCCTATGCGCAGGCGCTGCTGGACGCGACCGAACCCGGGCACGCGATCATGGCGGTCGGCGTCAATGCGCTGGTGGTCCTGCACGCGTTGCAGCGGCGCCCCGGCCACTTCGGCCGCAGCGTGCTGCTCGCCCCGGTCGGCGCGTTCCTGTGGGAGCGGCGCCTGCCGAAACTGATGGCGCCGAAGCCGCTGCGCAAGACCATCCACTGGCTGCTCGCGCACTACCCGGCGCTGTTCGCCCGCAAGTTCTCGAGCCGGACCTGGACGTCCGCGCAGTATCGCCGCATGGGCGCCGGCTATGCCCGTTGCCGCGCGTTCGTGCCGCACTGGGATCTCGTGCGCGCCGATACCGCGCTGCCGCTGCTCGAGTGGGTCACCGATCGCATCGAACTCGTGTGGGGCGGCCAGGATGCGGTGCTCGGCGTCGGGCAGGCCGCCGCGTGGTCGGCGATCCTCGCGCGCGCCGACCTGACCGTCACGCTGCAGCCCGGCTGGGGACACTATCCGTGGATCGATGCGCCGGCGGCGTTCGCGCAGTGGCTCGAAGGAGACGACACGGGCTTCGTCGCGCATACCAAAGGCGGGCGCCTCGCGCTGGCCGCGATGGCCGGGCTGCCGGTGCCGCCCGCGCTGTCGCTGACCGCTGCCGACGATCCGCGCCTGCCCGGCTTTCTCGCGAGCCAGCCGGACGCCGAGTGGGCGATCCGGTCGTCGAGCCATGGCGAAGACCAGGCCGATGCGGCGAACGCGGGCCTGCACACGACGTTCCTGCGCGTACCGGCATCGCAAGCGGCCGCGCGCGTGGCCGAACTGCTCGACGGCGGCCTCGAGGAAGCCGTCGTGCAGCGCTTCATCACGCCCGTGCTGTCGGGTATCGCGTTCGTGCGCCATCTCGCGATCGAAGTCGAATGGGTCGAAGGTCACCTCGAAACGCTCGCCGACGGGCAGGCCAGCCCGCAGCGCGCGATTCTGTCGCGGCTCGGCGAGCCGTGGCAGCGCGGCACGTTCGCGACCGCGCACGGCCTGACCGCGCAGCAGCTGTGGGCGTTCCTGCAACGTGTGCTGCGCGCGTTCCATTACGTGCCGGGCGACGTCGAATGGGCGTGGGACGGTGCGCAGCTGTGGCTGCTGCAGTACCGTCCGATCAGCACCTACGGCTGGCATCGTCACCTGACCGCCGCGAACATCGCGGAGATCCTGCCGCCGCAGCCGAGCCGGCTCGTCGAATATGCGCAACGGCGGGCGGCCGGCAGCATCCCGGCCATCATGGCGCGCTGGGACGCACGCGTGCTGCGCGACAACGAACCGTTCACCGCGCTGTACGGCGGCGCGTCGTACATCAACAACGACCTGTTCCTCGCGCGTCTCTCGGACTGGGGCGTGTCGGCCGCCCACTACAGCGGCGAGATCGGCGGTGCGACGCCGCCGCTGCGCTGGCGAGCGCTGCGCCTGCTGCGTGCGCTGCCGGTATTCTGGCGGATGCTGCGCGTCGCGCGCGGGCACCTGCCGACGCTCGCGCGCGGCCTGGAACGCTTCGACCGGGAACTGGCGACGCTCGTCGAACGGCGCGCCGACGGCCAGCAACTGGCCGACTGGTTCACGCGCTTCTACGTGTTCGTCGTGCAGGGCAACCTGTGCATCGCGTCATCGCTGGCGAGCAGCGGCGGCGCCCTGTGGGGGCGTCCGCCGACCGCGTACGGCCAGCTCGACGACAGCCCGCACCGCCTGCCGTGGGAAACCGATCCCGGCACCGCGCGGCCACCGGCCGCGGACCTGCCGCTGCAGCCGTTTCCCGACTGGCCGCTGCCGGTCCGCGTACTGCACGCGCTCGGCGCGCCCGGCATGCGCGGCTGGTATCTGCAGGTGCGCGAGTGGTATCGCGACAACCTGATGCGCGTGTTCTTCCGCCTGCATCACGCGATGCCGGCCACCGAGCGCGACACGTGGTTCGCGCCGCACCCCGAGCGCCGCGATCGCAACGGCAGCTTCTGGCAGGACGGCAGCGAAGGCACCGACGAGGCGGCCGGCTTCATGATCTATCCGGGTGACACGCAGGGCGTGCTCGGCCGCGACATCCTGCTCGAAGACACGCTCGACCCGGGCCGGCACGCGCGGTACCAGGCCGCCCGGGCGGTGATCGCGCGCATGGGCGGCCGGCTGTCGCACGGCGCGACGCTGCTGCGCGAACTGCGCAAGCCATCGGCCGTGCTGCCGCGCGTCGAGGCAGCGTGGGTGGGGCGCGAAGTGCGGCTCAGCGACGGCCGGCTGACGCTCGTCGAATAGGACGCGCGCCGGCGTGGCGATCCGGCAACCGCATCGCACGTCGCGGTTGCCGCCTACCGAATCGGTACGCATCAGCGCAGCGGCGTGCGGATTTTCCCGTCGACCTTCAACGTGCGCCGGTCGCGCGCGACCTCGTATTCGACCGTCTGCGCGGGCGTGACCGCGCCATAGGACCGGCCGTTCACATAGACGACGCCGTCGCGCAACTCGACCCTGTCGCCGTTGACCGTCGCGGTGGCGCGGTCTCCCTGCAACACCGCGCCCGAACAGCCGGCGGTCGAAAAGCTGCGGACCGACGTGTCCGGCATCGCGGCGTTCCCGCCGCCCGGGTCCGCCGCATGCGCGGCGCTGCATGGCAGCGCGTCCATGGTGCCGGCCGCGTGGAGCGGCACCGCCCCGATGCCGCTCCCGGCAAGCAACGCGATCGTCATCGGCAGCTGCTTGTTCATCGCGATCTCCGTGGTCGGCAGTCGTCGATCGATGGGTCGATCGGCGCCCTGCTCGCAGGTCGGCCAACGCCGCCCAGTATGCGGCCACTTCGCCGCGCGCGGCCATCCGCTTCCATACCCGTCGCGGCCCGTCGCGCCGGCTCGTCAACGCGCCTCGCCCGCCTGGCCATCGGCCGCTCGGAGGCGCCCCCTCGAAACAACCGATCCACGTGAAAATCGCCTTGCTCAAGTTGCGACCCGCAACTATTATTGATTGCGATACGCAACCGTTCGGGAGCAAACCATGGACCTCATCGACGCACCGGCCAAGCCGCGCGACGCAACCATCCTCGAGCTGCGCGACTTTTCGCGCAAACTGGTGCGCGAGCTCGGCTTCATGCGCGCGACGCTGGCCGACAGCGACTGGGCGCCGTCGGCCGTGCATGCGATCCTCGAGATCGGGATGGCGCCCGGCATCAACGCGAAGGATCTCGGCGCCATCCTGCGGCTCGACAAATCGAACACGAGCCGGCAACTCGCGCGGCTCGAAGCGGCCGGTATCGTGGAGCGGCGCGTGTCGACCGAGGATGCGCGTGCGATCGAGCTGTACCTGACCGCCGAAGGCAAAAAGCTCCAAAAAAGAATCGACACGTTCGCGACCGATCAGGTGTCGAATGCGCTGCGCCGCATGATGCCGGCCGACCAGCAGGCGCTGCTGCGTTCGCTCGCGCTGTATGCCGATGCGCTCGCGCAGGACAACGCGGCCAGGGCGAGCGTCGCGCCCGCCGATGCGCCGTCGGTTCGCGAAGGCTATCGGCCGGGCTGCATCGGCGACATCGCGAGCCTGCATGCACGCTTCTATGCGGAGCACTGGGGTTTCGGCGCGTTCTTCGAACAGCGGGTGGCGACCGAGCTGGCCGCCTTCGCGGGCGCGCTGCCGGCCGACGGCAAGGCGCTCTGGCTGTGCGAGGAAGACGGCCGGACGCTCGCGTCGCTCGCGATCGACGGCGACCCGGCGACGGGCGTCGCGCACCTGCGCTGGTTCATCGTCAACGACGCGTTGCGCGGCTCGGGCGTCGGGCGTCGGCTGATGACGCTGGCGATGCGTTTCGTCGACGAGCACCGGTTTCGCGAGACCTACCTGTGGACCTTCAAGGGGCTCGATGCCGCACGTCATCTATACGAGTCGTTCGGCTTTGCGCTGACGAGCGAATCCGCGGGCACGCAGTGGGGAACCGAAGTGGTCGAGCAGCGCTTCAGCCGGCCGGGGCCGGCTGGCGGTTGAGATCGGCGGACGTGATCGCAGCTGGCCGGACGGCGGACGCGAAACGGCGGGCAATGCGCGGAAACGGAAAAGGAAAGGAGAAAACGTCGATCCGGTACGGCGGCGAGGCCGGCGATGTCGCGATCAGGCCGGACACCGAATGAAAGACAGCCGGCCGGCCCGCCTGCGCGAACCGGCCGGCGCCGGATGGCCTTGCGGCGCGGCGGGCTTCAGCCCTGATCGTCGCCCGGCCACCAGGTCCTCGCCTCGCGGTCGACGGCGAGCGTGTCGAGATCCTTGCCTTCGAGCCATTTCGGCCGCGGGCCGCGCCCGGACCATGAGCGGCCGGTCGACGGATCGTAGTACTTGGCAGGCGCCTTGCGCTTGCGCTGGACGATGTAGCCGAGCGCGCTCAGCACTTCCTGCTGCGAAATTCCCAACAGTTCGACCTGTTCCTTGAAGGCCGCGAGCGCGGCTTGCTTCTCCTTCTGCTTCGCCTCTGACAGCTTGATGTTCAGGTCCCGAAGTTGTGCTTCGAGTTCCTGCAGGGCCTGGGTCATGTATTCATCCTCTTTGGGCATGTTTTTGCAAAAAGCTCCGATGGCCGAACCTACCACGAAGTTCCGCCTATAGGGGCTGTCAAATCGGTGAATCGTCCACCTGAGCCGGCATGATTTGCGCGACGCGCACCAAACGACGTCGTGCGTCACTGACAGGCAGGACCAGGCCGGCAACGGGCGGCACGCCGCGTACGCATGCACGGGACGAACGGCGGCGGCAAGTGATTCGCCGCCCCTGACACGGGCGCGGCATGGCGCGAATGATAGCAGTGCGCGGCGTCGTGTTGCAGAAGTCGCTGACCGGAGTCGATTCGGGCCCGACGGTTCAGCGGTTTTCGCTGCCGGCGCCCCACGCGATCCGGTCGAACAGCGTACGCAGCTTCGCGCCGCGCGCCGCATTCAGCGCGGTCGCATGCGCGACGCGTCCGGCCAGATGCGCGCGAAAATCCGGATGCGCGTCGCGATTCTGCGACGCCGGGCCATGCCGGATGCAGTTGGTCAGGATGGCCTTCAGGCGATCGAACGCGTCGCGCGCCAGGTTCGGATGGCGGTTGACGACCACGCCGGCCAGTTGCTGCCGCGTGCCGCGCGGCATCACGCGCGTCTTGCGCAATTGCAGCGCGAAGCCTTCCTCGAATGCGATCGCGGCGACCCGGATTTGCAGCCGCTCGACGTCGCGCGCCAGCGCATCGCCGCCGGAAAACGCGAGATCGTCCGCATAGCGCGTGTAGGTCGCATCGAGCGAACGCGCGAGCGCGGCGAGCCGCATGTCGAACCGGAACGCGCACAGGTTCGCGAGCGCCGGCGACGTCGGCGCACCCTGCGGCAGATGCCGTTCGCGATAGCGCTGGCGGCCGATCCAGTCGAACCGGTCGCGCAGGTCCGGCGCGAGCAGCCGTGCCGACGGCACGCGATTGGTGCACAGCCCGGTGAGCGTGCGCGCGACTTCGGCCGGATACCCGAGCGTCGCGAACAGCGCATGGACGCGCGCGGCGCGCACCGACACGAAGAAATCCGCGAGGTCGAAGCGCACGACGACGTCGCGATCCGCATGCGGCGCCGCGAACGACACGATCCCGTGCCCCTTGCGAAAACCGTGTACCGCGCCATGCGGCGCGATGCGATCGAGCAGCTCGTGCAGGATCCGACGCTGCGCTTCGCGCAGCCGCCCCTTCGGGATTTCGACGAGGCGGCACCCGCCGCTGCGCTTGTCGACCGAGACGTACGTGTAGTGATGCAGCGGCGTGGCGCTGCCGCGCGCGTCGACGCGCCAATGATCGGACAGCCAGTCGAGTGCCGGCGTGCTGATGCCGAGCCAGCCGGCGAGATCGCCGGGCGTCGGCCATTGCGGCACGTCGCAGCCGGCGAGCGGCGCCGGCGGCGGTCGCTGGACCAGCGGCCGGCGCACGATGCGGACCACCGCCGGCCGACGGTCGCCATACCATGCACGCACGAACGCGGGCGCGTCGGCAAGGACCGCCGCGAGCACGTCGGTGTCGGTATCGGCCCAGTTCGCGGCGAAGCGGACGAGCGCGACGTCCGCGCATTCGTACGTCCACGGCGGCGCGTCGCCGAGCACGGCCGCCATCCGCGCGACGACGCCGTCGCGCTCGGGCGAACCGGCGAGCATCGCGTCGGCAATCGTACGGGTGGTGTCGCGCAGGGATGAGTGCATGGACGAAGAGGGGCGGGACGATGAGCCAACGTGGCTGGTACTGCGAGTGCAGTCGTTGCGCAACGCGCAACATGCGCACTTGCGACGCATCGGCGTATCGATCTGATCCACGGGGTAGCCCCGTAGTCCTGGAACATCGGCTGCCTGTTCCGGGCGTGTGCTTGACCCGCCGCCCCGCGTCGCGACTTTAATCGGCGACGACGCCAGGTGTCAAATCGAGCCGGACGACGCGCGATGCGCGGCGGCATCGCGATGCGGTCGCCCGATTTCCCGACGCGCCGGCCGAAGCGGCAAACGGCCCGCTCCGCCCAGCGCCACCCTGCTTCCCTACATGTTGCCCGCCAGATGAAACCGCGACGCCGGATGCCACAGCCTGACCGACGTGGCGACCTGCTCGCCGACCCACGTCCGGCGTCGCAGCAGCAGACACGGTTCACCGATTTCCATCACGAGATGCCGGCGCACCTGCGCATTGGGCTTCTCCGCGTAGATCTGGAACTCCGCACGCTGGATCGGCGCCAGTCGCACCATGTAATGGTTCGGCGTCTCGATCGTGAAGTCCTGCTCCAGATACGCGGGAAACAAGGCCGGATTGACGTAGCGATCCTCGAACTGGATCGGTTCGTCCTCCTCGTAATGCACGATCCGCGAATGAAACACGGGCCCCGCGCGCAGTCCGAGCGCGTCGATCGCATCCGGGTCGACGCTGCGCTCGATCATCAGCACGCGCGCACTGTGCCGATGGCCGCGCTCGGCGATCTCGTCCGCGATGTTGCGGATCTCCAGCACCGTCGATTCGTAATGCCGGCGCTCGACGAACGTGCCGGCGCCCTGGATGCGCGTCAGCACGCGCTCGGCCGTCAGTTCGCGCAGCGCGCGCGACACCGTCATCCGGGCCACGCCGAATTCCTTGACCAGTTCCGCCTCGGTCGGGATCGCGGCGCCGGGCTTCCAGTCGCCCTTCGCGATCCGCTCGACGACGTAGCGCTTGATCTGCTGATAGGCCGGCAGCGCCCGCGCCGGTACGGTGTCGACCGATGCCTTCGCAGGCCGTGCGGAAAGTCTGCGTTCCGTTTCGCTCATGCGCCCTCGACCGGATGAATGTGGGGTGATCGGCCCGTCCTCGACCGTCGTCACTGCAACGACGGCGGCGCACCGGCGACGATGCCGGCCGCGATCGCGATATCGTCCGCGAGCGGCCGGTCGTCGTGATACGCCGGCACGCGTTCGCGCACCTGCCGCCACAGCGCGTCGGTCGATGCGGCCCGCGCCGTTTCGGCCGGCTGCAGGTCGTACGCCTGCGCGGCGGCCAGCAGCTCGATCGCGAGCACGCGCGTCGTATTCTCGATGATGTCGAGCGCCTTCAGCGCGGCCGGCGTCGCGTGACACAGGTGATCTTCCTGCAGCCCCGACGTGATACCGCCGTCGAGGCTCGCCGGCGCGGCAAGCCGCTGATTCTGCGCGACCAGCGCGACCGCCGTGTACTGCGCGATCATGAACCCCGAGCAACTGCCGCCCGGCGCGGCAAGAAACGCCGGCAGCCCGCTGACGAGCGGATTCACGAGCCGGTCGAGACGCCGCTCCGCGATCGCCGCGACCTGGGCCATCGCCGCCGCGAGGCTGTCCATCGCGAGCGCGATGCCCGCGCCGACCGCATGCGCCTGCGAATGCACGGCCGGCGCCTCCCGCGTGCCGGCGACGATCGGATTGTCGGTGACGGACGCGAGTTCGCGATCGACGACCTCCGCCGTGACGTCGAACACGTCGCGCGCCGCGCCGTGCACGTGCGGAATCGTGCGCAGGCTGAGCGGATCCTGCGTATGCCGGCCGCTCGCCGCGACGAGCATGCCGCTGTCCGCCAGCAATGCACGCAAACGGGCGCCGACCTGCCCGATACCGGGCGAAATCCGCAGCGCGAGCGAAGCCGGATCGAATGCGGCGAGCTGCCCGCCGAGGTTCTCGAAGCTCATCGCCGCGATCCAGTCGGCCCAGTCGAGCAACCGTTCGGCGCGAACCAGCGCGAGCGCGGCCAGCCCCGTGACGCACGGCGTCCCGTTGACGAGGCTCAACCCCTCCTTCGCACCGAGGACGAGCGGTTCGCGGCCGATGCGCCGCAGCGCCTCGTCGCCGCGCACGCGTTCGCCGCGATGGCGCGCATGGCCGTGCCCGACGCAGACGAGCGCGACGTGCGCCATGTGAGTCAGGTACCCGACCGAGCCGTGCGCCGGCACTTCGGGCAGGCAATCGTGCTCCAGCAGCGCGACGAGCTGTTCGACGACGTCGGCCCGTACACCCGAATGACCGTGCGCATAGTTGTTGATCGCGGCCGCGATGATCGCGCGCGTTTCGGCCGCGCCGAGCGGCATGCCGACGCCTACCGCATGACTCATCAGGATGTTGTGCGACAGCGTGCTCTGCTGGGCCGGCGATACGATCACGTCGCACAGCGCGCCAACGCCGGTATTGACGCCATAGGCGCGAATCCCGCGCGCGACGATCTCGTCGACGAGTTCGCGAGCGGCCACGACCCGCGCGCGCGCATCGTCGGCCAACGCCAGCGGCTCGCCGGCCGCCACCGCCGCCACCTGCCGCCAGTCAAGCGGCTGCGCCGCACGGAATACGGTCATGGCAGCCTCAGTTCGTGGTGCGGTCGTGGTGGCTCGACACGAATTGCCGGAAGCGCTCGGAGGTCTGCCCGCCGAACACTTCATTGGGCGTCCCGTCCGTATCGACCTCGCCCTGATGCAGGAACATCACGCGATTCGACACGTGGCGCGCGAAACCCATTTCATGCGTGACGACCAGCATCGTGCGCCCCTCTTCCGCGAGCGAGCGCATCACGCGCAGCACCTCGCCGACCAGCTCCGGGTCGAGCGCCGACGTCGGTTCGTCGAACAGCATCACCTTCGGATGCATCGCCAGCGCGCGGGCAATCGCGACGCGTTGCTGCTGGCCGCCCGACAGGTGTGCGGGATAGTAGCCGCGCTTGTCCGCGAGACCGACGCGTGCGAGCAGCGCCTCAGCCTCCTCCACCGCTTCCGCGCGACTGCGCTTCTGCACGCGCAGCGGCCCCTCGACGAGGTTGTCGAGCACCGTCATGTGCGACCACAGGTTGAAGTTCTGAAACACCATCCCGAGCTGCGAGCGAATCCGGTCGACCTGGCGCCGGTCGCTCGGATGCAGCTTGCCGTCGCGCGCGCGCTTCATCGCCAGTTCTTCGCCCGCGAGCGCGACGGAGCCGTCGTCGGGCGTCTCGAGCAGGTTCAGGCAGCGCAGGAACGTGCTCTTGCCCGATCCGCTCGCGCCGAGGATCGAGATGACGTCACCCTCGTGCGCGTCGAGCGAAATGCCCTTCAACACGTGATGATCGCCGAACGACTTGTGGATGTTTCTGACCGACAGCGCAACGGGAGCAGTGGTGTTCATCGGATTCTCTTTGAAAGGACCGGGCGCTCAGGAGGCGGCGCGCTGAGGATTGCGCGCCGCCGCGGCGGACGCACCGGACGGCTTCGGCGCACGCAGGTGCCCGGAGAGCCGCCATTCGAGCGCGCCGAGCAGGCGCACGACGATGAAGTTCAGGCCCAGATAGATGAGGGCCGCGCAGACGAACACCTCGGTCGTCCGGTAGGTTTGCTGAATGATCTGCTGCGCGACGCCCGTCACTTCCCACACCGTGACGAGGCTCGCCAGCGCGGTCGACTTGACGAGCAGCACGGCCTCGGTCGAGTACGCGGGCAGGCACTGGCGCAGCGCGATCGGACCGATCACGCGCCGCAGCAGCGCGAAGCCCGACAGGCCGATCGAATAGCCGGCCTCGATCTGCCCGACCGGTACGGCCATCAACCCGCCGCGCAGGATTTCGGCCGTATAGCCGGCCGTGCACAGCGCCAGCGACAGCACCGCGCAGACGTACGGCTCGCGCAGCACCGGCCACATGAAGCTGTCGCGGATCACGCCGAACTGGCCGAGCCCGTAATACACGAGGAACATCTGGATCAGCAGCGGCGAGCCGCGAAACACCAGGATGTAGGCGCGCGCGAAGCGGTTCGGCAGCCAGCTCGGCGACACGCGCATCGTGACGATCACGAGCGACAGCAGGCCGCCGAGCACGAGCGATGCGAAGAACAGGCCGAGCGTGGTCGGTACGGCCGCGAGCAGCTGGCGCAGCGTATCGACGAGAAATGCGAAATCGATGGACATGCCCGTTCTCCGTCAGTTGCGCGCGAAATTGCGGCGGAACGACCGGCCGACGATCGCTTCCGCCCGGTTGAACACGCGGTTCGACAAGCCCGTCATCAGCAGATACAGCGCACCGCCCGCGACGAAGAACACGAAGTACTGGTGCGTCGAATTGGCGGCGATCTGGCTCGTGCGCAGCAACTCGGCAAGACCGGTGACCGAGATCAGTGCGGAGTCCTTCAGGCTCAGTTGCCACACGTTGCCGATACCGGGCAGCGCGAAGCGCAGCACCTGCGGCACCAGGATGCGCCGCAGCACCATGCTGCGCGGCATGCCGATCGAGCGCGCCGCTTCGAGTTCGCCCTTCGACACCGCGAGCACCGCCGCGCGATAGACCTCCGCCTGATAGGCGCCCGAGATCATCCCGACCGCGAGCGCGCCGATCACGAACGGCGGCACGCCGATGAAGCCTTCCGCGCCGAACCACTGGCCGACGGCCGTCACGAGCGTCGAGCCGCCGAAGTAGAACAGATAGATGACGAGCAGTTCGGGCACGCCGCGAAATACCGTCGTATACAGATCGCCGAGCAGGCGCAGGGTGCGGTAGCGCGACAGCTTCGCCGCCGCGATCGCCGCGCCGATCACCGCGCCGACCGCGAGCGCCGCGAGCGTCAGCGCGACCGTCATCAATGCGGCGAGAAGCAGCACACCGCCCCAGCCTTCGGTACCGAAGCCGAGCATTTCAAGAATCTCCATGCGTGCCTCCCTGCATGCGTTGAGTGAATCCGGCTGAATGCATGCCGCCGCGCGTCGTTCGACGACCTTACGCGGCGGCGACCGAACGTGCGCTTACGGCGTGACGTCGGTCTTGAACCACTTGTCGGCGAGCTTCTTCACGGTGCCGTCCGCGAGCGCCGCGGCGATCGCCGTATCGAACTTCGTCTTCAGGTCGGCATCCTGCTTGCGAAACGCGAGCCCCTCGCCCGGCCCCCAGATCGGGCCGCCGAGCTTCGGCCCCGCGAGCACGATCGATGCGTTGTCCTTCTTCGCGTTGTTCGCCGCGTAGTACGTGACGTCGTCGAACGATGCATCGATGCGCCCCGCGACCAGATCGAGATCGCGTTCGGGCGACGTCTTGTACACGCGGATCGACGCGATGTCCTTGAAGCTGTCGTTGATGAATTTCGTGTAGACGGTGCCCGACTGGATACCGATCGTCTTGCCCTTCAGCTGCTTGCGCAGCGTGTCGACGGTCGGCTTGTCCGCGTTGGCGTCGCCCGTGAGCTTGACGATCGGCGCGCCGGGCGCGGCCTTCGGCAGGATCTTCGTATCGGTGACGGCGAACGTCGCCGGCGTCGCCGCATACGGACGCGAGAACAGCAGGATCTTTTCGCGCTCCGGCGTGATGGAAATCGCATCCATCAGGATATCGAACTTGCCGGCCTGCAGGCCGGGGATCATCCCGTCCCAGTCCTGCGCGACCATGTTGCACTGCACCTTGATCCGCTCGCACACGTTGGCGAGCAGTTCCGGCTCGAAACCGCCGAGCTTGCCGCCCGGCAGCGTGAGGTTCCACGGCGCGTAGCCGCCTTCGAGCGCGACCGTCACCGTCTTCCATTCCTTGGCCTGTACCGGTGCCGCCAGAGTGGCCGCCGCAGCCGCGATGACGCCGATCGTCCTGATTGCCCACTTGATGCGCTTGCCGTTCACGAGATTTCTCCTTGCGTTGAGGTTCGCCAATCCCTTCGGTGCAGCAAGCCGCCTCAGGAATTTGTCTATACAAGCATGCAAGAAGAAAAACAGCGAAGCAAGCCGTGGTCAATAAAAACCGCGGAAACGCGGGAAATCCCCTAATTTCAAGGGTCTAGCGTGCATCGTTGCGGGGAAATCCGGCACATGTTTGGTGCAATTCGACTGATCGAATCTCAAGGATGACTAGACAAATTTTGAATTCGATCGCCGCTGCGCTCGACCGTGAAACACGTCTGACGATCGGCGAGTGGATGTCGGCGAGGTATCGTGAGCCGTGAAGGACGCCGACCCTACCGCGCCTGCGGCGCATCGCGCAGCACGGACCGCAACGCAGTATCGAACGGCGTCGCGTAATCGATCCCGAGCGCGCGCACGCGCGCGGCATCCAGATGGCAGTCGTACGGGCGCGGCGTCGCGTCGGTCGGCTGGGCGATCGGCGCGAGCGACGCGTCGATGCCGAGCGCGGCCGCGATACGCTGCGCGATGTCGTACTTCGTCATCGGCTCCTCGCTCGACCAATGGCGAATGCCCGTGACGGATTCACCCGCGAGATGGCGCAGCGTCAGGTCGTGGATGACCTGCGCAACGTCGGGCGTGTAGGTCGGGTAACGGATCGCCCATGCGTCCATGCCGACCGCGTCGGCGCCCGGCCGCGCCGACGCGACGACGGCCGGCACGAGGCTCGTGACGGCCGATTCGCTCCAGTCGGCGATCGGGCCGAAGAGCAGCGGCAGGCGCAGCACGCACGACAGCGGCGAGGCGGCCAGCAGCGCGGCCTCGCCTTCCAGTTTGGTACGGCCGTAGATGTTCAGCGGGTTCGGGGCGGCGTCCTCGCCGTAGGGGGCTGCCTTGCCGTCGAAGACGTAGTCGGTCGAGATGCCGAGCGTCCATGCGCCGTATCGCGCGGCAAGCGCGCCGACGCGGGCCGGTGCGGTGACGTTGATGGCGCGGGCGGCGGCCGGGTCGCGTTCGCAGACGTCGGGGCGGCGTTCGGCGGCGCAGAGAATCACCGCTGCCGGTCGGTGAGTTTCGAAAACGCGTTCTAGGGACGGCTGATCGAGAACGTCGAGCTCGACGACGTTTTCCGGCGGCAACGCGAGCAGTTTCGCGCCGGCGGTTTGCGGGTTCCGGATAGTTGCCAGCAGCGTCAGCGACGATTCGCGAGCCAGGGAGGCCGCAACCGCGCGGCCGAGCAGGCCGGAGGCGCCGATGAGGAGGATGGTTTTGTGCAGGGTCGACGGAGATGGGTTTGGCATCGGTGCGATCAATCACGGGAAACGAATGGATTATCGAGCCTATTGAATCGCAGGAACGATCGCCGCGCAACGCTTCGGTCTACTGGCTCGCATCCGGTCGCGAACATGTGCACCGATCTCTCCGTCGCCCGAAAAGGCAAAACCCGGCGCACTCGCGCGCGCCGGGCTCCCGATACCGAACGGAAACGTCGCCCTGCGTTACTTCCGGTCGACCGAATACCGCCCCGGCCCGCTCAACGCGAGCAACAGCAGCCCGCCGACGATGCTCACGTTCTTGTAGAAGTTGATCATCGCCATGTACTGCTCCATTCCCTGCAGCGCCCAGTAGCGATGGCCGATCAGCGCAGTCGCGAGCGTATAGGCGGCGAACGCCAGCGCGAGCGGACGCGTATAGAAGCCGATCGCGATCAGCACGCCGCCCACCAGCTCGACCGCCACCGCGATCGCGGCCGCCAGCTCGGGTGCCGGGTTGCCGGTCGACGCCATGTACGCGACCGTGCCCGAGAAACCGGTCAGCTTCTGCCAGCCGAACAGCACGAACAGGATCATCATCAGCACGCGAGCGGCCAGCAGCAGCTCGTCCTTCTTCGACTCCAGCGAAACGTAACGCATAGCAATCACCCTTGAATTGACGGTTTGATGCGTCCGGTGCCGCTGCGCGCTCAATCGGCGCGCGATGCCGGCAACGGATCGCTCTTCGCGCAATCGGACGGCAAGCCATCTGGCCTGCCACCGAAGAATCCGTCCGGTGGCGCCGCGACTGGCGGCACGCTCCGGACCGGTTCTGGCGAAGCACGGGTGCAGTCTACTGTCACGCCTGAAATCATCAATATGCCAAAACGTGATTCGCCGTCTCGAATTAGTGGACAATCGGCGAGGATCGATCCGTCACACGACGTCTGCTGGCCATGCAAGCCGCCGCCTCCGTCTGTCAGCAAGATGAAGCTCCTTTACGTTACGGAATCAGTTGATAGTCGACACCGCGCTCGCGGATCTCGGGCGGTTCGCGTTCGTGATGGGGTGAATGGCCGTCGAATGACAGCCGGCGGTACGGCGGCGCAGCGGTATGACGGTACGCGTTGCCGCCACCGGCGTGATGGGAATCGCGATGTTTGGATGGCGCCGCGATTGCGACGCATCGTGCAAGACGGATCGTTCCAGCAGGCAACGAGCGTGCCAGCCACGTGCTCAGCACGCGATGCGATCGCGTGCCACGCCACTGGCGTGACACGCGTCCTCCGTTACAACGCAGCGATCCGCCGGCGGAAATGTTCGGTACCGGCGACGATCTTGTCGAGCACCGCGTCGAGCGCCCAGAAGCGTTCGCGCACGTCGTAGTCGATCGCCCGGCACTTGATCGACCCGAACGTGCCGATCCGCTGGTGATACAGCTTCGCGAGCGCCGGGTAGCCCAGCGCCTCCGAGACCGCCGAGACGACGAGGAACGTCGACAGTTCGTCGGCGAGCGCCGGATTCGACTCGCCTTGCGTGCGCAACCACCGGTAGAGATCGGGATGGAAGTTCGTGAACACGCCGTTGAAACCGGCGGAGCCGGCCTTCATCGCGTCCCACGCGATCGCGGCGTTCGCGTTCAGGATCTTCAGCGGCGATCCCTCGGCAAGCGCGACGCGCCGCTTCACCGTCGCGAGATCGCAGCTCACGTCCTTCAGCATCACGAACCGACCCGTGTCGATGCACGCGCGCAGTTCGTCATCCGACAGAAGCCGCCGGTAAGGCGCCGGACATTCGTACAGGCCGAGCGGGAGATCCGACGGCAGTCGCGCGAGCAACCGGTGCAGATGGTCGAGCAACGCGGCGCTGCCCTTGCGTTGCGGATCGAGCCGGTTGGTCACGAGCACGACGCCCTGCGCGCCCGATTCGGCCGCCGCGCACAGTTCGGCGACCTGCGCGTCGAGATCGTCGCTGATGTGGCCCGACGCGACGACCGGCACGCGCCCGGCCACGCGCTCGACCACGAAGCGCGCGAGCGCCGCGCGTTCGGCCAGGCTCAGGAACTGCATCTCGCTCGATTGCGCGACCGCGAACAACGCATCCGAGCCGTGCGCCAGATACCATTCGATGAGCCGCTCGAGCCCGGCGTAGTCGATCGCGCCGGCGTCGTCGAACGGCGTCAGCATCACCGGCACGATCCCCTCGATGGTCACGTTCGATTGCTGCGGATGTTGCATCGGTTTCTCCTTCCTTCAGTGAATGCGAATGCAGGCTGCACGATCACGCCGGCAACGGTCCGGGCGCGGCGTTCGCGGCCTGTTCGGGAATCGGCTTGCGCACGAGCAGCAGATAGGCCATCGCGCCGGCGAACGCGATCGCCGCCGCGGTGAGCAGCGCGGGCACGAACGACCACTTCTGCGCGATGATGCCGGTCAGGATCGGCGCCAGCGCACCGCCGATGAAGCCGCCGAAATTCTGGATTGCGCCGAGCGACGCGATGCGGCTCGGCGGTGCGGCCGCCGTCGCGAGCGCCCACGAGCACGCCGACGCCGCGTTCGCGAGAAAGATCACGACCGAAATGCATGCGAGCGCAACCGTATTGCTCTGCACGAGCGCGGCCGGAATCGTGAACGCGACCATTCCGAGCATCGCGGCCACCACCGCGTTGCGCCGGCTCACGACCGGCGACCGGCTGCGGCGCGTGACGAAATCCGACAGCCAGCCGGCGACGAGCGAACCGACGAACCCGCACAGGAACGGCACCGATGCGGCGAATCCGGTACGAATCAGGCTCATGTGCCGCTCCATCGTCAGGTAGCCCGGCAGCCAGGTGAGGTACACCCAGTTCAGGTACACGGAGCCGAAGAAGCCGATCAGCATCCCCCAGGTCGTGCCGTGCGAGAACAGGCTGCGCCATTCGACGAAGGTCAGTTTCGGCGCGGCGGCGACGCTTTGCGCATCGGCATCGAGATAATTGCGCTCGGCGGTAGATAGTTGCGCGCGCACCGGATCGCGATACAGCGCGAACCACACGACGGCGACGACGAGACCGAGCGCCCCGGTCACGACGAACGCCCAGCGCCAATGGAACGAGGCCACGAGAACCGACAGCAGCAGCGGCGCAAGCGCGGTACCGAGCGGCGACGCGGCATTGAAAATGCCGGTCGGCGTGCCGCGCGCCCGCAGCGGAAACCAGTTGCTCACCACGCGCGCGGCCGACGGGAATTGCGGCGCCTCGCCGATGCCGAGCACGATGCGCGCGACGATGAACCACCCGAACGTGGACACGAGGCCGCCCGACGCCTGCGCGAACGACCAGACGATCAGCCCGATGCCGAGCAGCCGGCGCGGGCCGATGCGGTCGACCAGCCCGCCGACCGGAAACTGGCACAGCGCATAGCTCCATGAGAAGGCCGACAGCAGCAGCCCCATCTGCGCGAGCGACAAGCCGAGATCGCCGCGGATCGCCGAACTTGCGACGGCCAGCGTGCCGCGATCGAGATAGTTGACGATCCCGCTCGCCATCAACAGCGCGAGCGCGATGCGTTGACCGCGCCGGATCCGGGGCGGCGCGTGCGGAACAGATGGGTTGTCGTTCATGTCGATTGTCTCCATGTCACTGATAGGGGCCGGGTTCGGCCGTTCCGTCGCATGCGGAATTCAGGTGTCCGACCGTATGACCTCGTCGCGCGTCGGGATCGACGTCTGCGCGCCGTGGCGCGTGACGCTGATCGCGGCCGCCCGCTGGCCGAAGCCGATTGCGTCGTCCATCGACGCGCCGCCGGCCCGCGCGGCTGCAAACCCGCCGACGAACGTGTCGCCGGCCGCGGTCGTATCGACGGCCGCCACCGCGATCGCACGATGATGGCCGCTGCCTGCGCTGCCGCGCCAGCAGACGCCGCGCGCGCCGAGCGTGACCAGCACGTTGCCGGCGCCCTTCGCGCACAGCGCCTCGGCGGCGCGCGCGGCCGACACGTCGTCCCCGACGGCGATGCCGGTCAGCGACTCGGCCTCGGTTTCATTGACGACGAGATAGTCGACCCGCGCCAGCAATGCATCGAAGAGCGGCTGCGCGGGCGCGGGATTGAGCAACACCGGCGTGTGGTGCGCGCTGGCGCTGGCAATCGCGCGCGCCACGGTGGCGACCGGCACTTCGAGCTGGCACACGAGCAGCGCGGCCTCGGCGATCGCGTCGCGCGCCGCGTCGATCCGGTCGGCATCGACGCACGCGTTCGCGCCCGGCACGACGACGATGCTGTTCGCACCGCCGTCGTCGACCGTGATCGTCGCGACGCCGGTCGCCGTGCCGCCGATCCGGTGCAGGTGCGTCACGTCGATGCGCTCCGCCGCCAGCGCGGCGTGCAGGCGCGCACCGAACGCGTCGTCGCCGACGCAGCCGATCATCGCGACCGACGCGCCGAGGCGCGCGGCCGCCACCGCCTGGTTCGCGCCCTTACCGCCGTGAACGGTCTCGAACGTCGTGCCGAGCAGCGTCTCGCCCGGCACCGGCAGGCGCGGCGCGCGCGTGACGAGATCGATGTTGACGCTGCCGACGACGGCGATACGCGGTGACGGGATGCCGTTCATTGCTTGATGTAACCGCTTACATTTGCGACCGACAAAATGACCGAAAAGGCCGTCGTCTCGGAAAATTTCGCCATACGGATTGGAAAAGTGTCTGACATAATAGGGAATCAGCAGCAAGATAGCGCTTACATTCTGGCAGGCTCGATCGAGAATGCAAGCGGGCCATCATGAATCGAGGGTAAACAATGACGCCAATGACGCTTCTGACGGCACACGGCAGCGGCACGGTCGCCACGTGCGGAGGCAACCGATGAGCACGCCCCGCGCACGCCGCGGCAGCGGCCGCTCGGTGCTCGGCGACGTCGCGAAACTGGCCGGCGTGTCGACCGCGACCGTCTCGCGCGTGTACAACGATCCCGGCAAGGTGTCGGCCGACGTGCAGCAGCGCGTGCGCGACGCGGCGCTCGCGCTGAACTGGATCCCGAATGCGGCCGGCCGCGCGCTCGCGTCCACGCGCACCCACATCACGGGCGCGATCATTCCGACCCTTGACGATCAGGTGTTTGCGTCGCAGGTCGCCGGCATGCAGACGGTCATGGCCGAGCACGGCATCACGCTGTTCCTCGGCTGCTCGAACTACGACCCCGCGCAGGCGCTCGCGCAGGTGCGCGCGATGCTGTCGCGCGGCGTCGAAGCGGTGTCGCTGGTCGGCGAAGCGTATCCGCCGGAACTGTTCGAACTCCTTGCGATGCATCGCGTGCCGTACGTCGTCACGTATGCGTACCGCGACGACAGCCCGCACTGCTGCATCGGCTTCGACAACCGCGCGGCGTTCGCGCGGCTCACCACGCACCTGCTCGATCTCGGTCATCGCGATTTCGCGATCATCATGCAGCCGTCGACAGACAACGACCGCGTGCAGGCCCGACTGCGCGGCATTCACGACACGCTGGCCGCGCACGGGCTCGCGGTGCGCCCCGTGCATCAGCACGAAGGCGCGGCCACGATCGCGTTCGGGCGCGCGAGCCTGCGCGCGATCGCCAGCAGCGACGCGGCGACGCGGCCGACCGCCGTGATCTGCGGCAACGACGCGCTCGCGCTAGGCGCGCTGCTCGAAGCGCAGGCGCTCGGCATCGACGTGCCCGCGCAGTTGTCGATCACCGGGTTCGACGACATCGCGCTCGCGCGCGAGATCCAGCCGCCGCTGACGACGATGTGGGTCGACACCGACGCGATCGGGCGTCAAGCTGCGCATGCGTTGCTCGACGCGCTCGAAAACGGCGCCACGGGGTCCGGCCATGCGGTCCAGCCCGAGTTGCGCATACGGGAATCGGCGGCGCCGCCGGCGCGGACGCAGGCGCGCGCGGCGCGGAAGAACAAGACGTAGCGGGGCAGCGCCCTGTTTACTGCGTCACGTCGATCGGCAGCGTCTTGTCGAGATTGTCGTGCCACGCGTTGATCGTCTTCGGCACCGTTTTCTTCCACGCGGGCACGTTCGAGTAGTAACGCATCCGGACGTTGTTCTTCGCATCGAACACGAGCAGCCCGATCCACAGATCGGTGCCGCGGCGCATCACGATCGCCGCGTTCGTCGTCGCGATGCCGCGCACCCAGTACGACGTCACGTGTGCGTTGAGGCCATCGAGGTCCTTCTCGTCGGCGCTGAGATTGACCACGTCGACGAGCGTCTGATAGTCGGCGCCGAGCAGTTTGTGCGCGGCCGCGTTCTGCTGTGCGTCCGCGACGACCTTGAGGCTCAGCAGGTCGGCCGGCGGCTTTGACTGCGACTGCGCGGCGGTCACGTAGTTGCCTGCGTACATGACGCCCATACCTGCGTCGCAATCGACATCGGCACCCTGCTGCGTGACGCGGATGCGTCCGCCCTTCCGGTCGAAGTCAAGCCGGCATTTGTCCCGGCGATAGGTTCCGCTGTCACCGTGCAGCACGATGTTGCCGTCGAGCCCGCCATCATGGGCGCCGTTGTTGGCGCTCAGCTCGAAATGCAGGCGCGGCACCGTGCCGGTAAACGTCAGCACACCGCCGAACGATGGGTTGTCGCTGTCGAGATACCACGTCTGCTGCCAGCGATCGGCGGCCAGCGGCATGCCGTTCAGGCTCGCGAGCCGTTCGCGGTAGCGGTCGCCCAGGCACGACGCATCGCTGCCGCACTGGTCGCGTTGCTTGAGCCACTTCAATTGCGCGGCCTTCAGCGCGGCCGTATCGCCGCCCTTCGCGAGCGCCCGCTTCCACGCTGTCGACAGATCGCCGTCGAGCTTCGACAACGCAGTGTCCGCACAGATCGTTTTTTCGGTCGGCGACGCGGCCTTCGCGCAGTCGAAGCCGGCCGCATACGCGACGGGCGGCAGCCACATCAGCAGCACGGCCGCCGCGACGGATAACAGGTACGTGCTCCGCTTGCCGCTTGCGCAACGTGCAGCGTGTGCGCGCGGATTCGATCGGTTGTGAATGGTCATCGGCTTGATCGTCGCTGGGTCGCGCATCCGTAGAAGCTACGTGCACGCGACATTCGAGGTAAAAACGCCCGGCCCGGCATGCGACGCATGGCGCCGCCCGGCGAAGCGTAACCCGAATGCGCGACGCCGATCAATCGACGTTCGATGTTGTCGCAACCAATGTCGGCGACCCTGCCGCAGTGCAACGCACGATACCGTCGCGCAACGCAGTTTCCGTCACGCGACCGATGATCCCGACGCACACGATCACGCGATCGCCGTCACGCGTGGCGGGCCCGCCGTCTTCCATCGACGAGAACCGGATGCGCCGCAACCTGCCACACACGTCTGGCAATCGCACCGGCTGCATCGGCCACGCACATGACGCCTTTCGCGCGCAGGACGAGACGAGCCGACAATGACGTCAGCCGTCGAACGGCACCAGCTCATAACTCGTGCTCCGCCCGCCGGACGCCGAGCGCCGCAACATGCGCTGCTCGACGAGCGCCGTGATGTCGCGCAGCGCCGTGTCTTGCGAGCATTTCGCGAGAGCGGCCCACTTGGTGGTCGTCAGCTTCCCTTCGAAGCCGTCGAGCAGGCGATTCATGACCTTGACCTGGCGTTCGTTCAGCGCGACGCCCGCGCATCGCTGCCAGAAGCGCGCCTTGATCAGCACCGCATCGAGCGTCGTGTGCGCATGATCGATGGCCCGACCCAGCGTATCCAGAAACCACGCGAGCCACTCGGTGACGTCGAGCGAGCCGCGCTGCGTGCGCTCCAGCACGTCGTAATACGCGTTGCGCTCGCGCTCGATCTGCGCGGACAGGCTGTAGAAACGCTGCGGGCTTCGATCCGCGCGCGCCAGCACCAGATCGCCGAGCGCGCGCGCGATACGACCGTTGCCGTCGTCGAACGGGTGGAGCGTGACGAACCACAGATGGGCAAGCCCGGCCCGGATCAGCAACGGCTCGGCCGGCGGCGCGTTGAGCCACGCGAGAAAGCGCGCGATCTCGTGCGTCAGGCGTACGGCCGGCGGCGCCTCGAAATGCACGCGCTGCCGGCCGATCGGCCCGGAGACCACCTGCATCGGCCCGCTCGCCTCCGTGCGCCATCCGCCGACCGTGATCCGCGACAGCCCCGAATAGCCGGTCGGAAACAGCGCGGCATGCCACCCGAACAGCCGCGCTTCGGTGACCGGTGCGGCCGAATGGGTCGTCGCATCCAGCACCATGTCGACGACGCCTTCGACGTGGCGATCGACCGGCGCCAGCGCGCCGATGTCGACCCCGAGCCTGCGCGCGATCGACAACCGGACCGATGCGACATTCAGGTTCTCGCCCTCGATCGCGCTGGTCTTGACGACGTCCTCCGTCAGCGCGGCCAGGCTCGCCTCGTCGCGCAATGTCAGGCCGACATCCGCCAGTCGGCCGACCAGCATGCCTTGCGCACGGCTGACGTCGGCAAGCGGCGCGGCGAGGGCCGGAAGGTCGAAGCGCCATGCCGGCCAGTCGGCCGATTCCCAGAGGAAGGTGTAATCTCCGCTCATGATGCGGAGATTATCCACCCATTCGCCGCAGCACTCAATAATCTCCGCAAATTCTGCGGAGATTACGCGCCCCATTCACCGCAAGCGGCCGGCTACCGTACCCGGCCCGCCGCGCTCGCCTCCGCCCCGGCCGGCTCCCCGAGCCGTTCCGCGAGAAACCCGATGAACGTGCGCAGCGTGACGAACCCTTCCCGGTGCTGCGGAAACACCGCATTGAGCGTGATCGGCGGCGGCACGTACGCGTCGAGCACCGGTACGAGCGCGCCGCTGTCGAGCGCCGCGCCGACGATGAAGTGCGGCAGCAGCGCGATGCCGAGCCCCGCGATCGCGGCGTCGCGCACCACTTCGCCGTTGTTCGCGACGAGCGGCCCCTGCACGTCGAACGTGCGCGCCGCGCCGTCGACGCGGAACTCCCAGCCGACCCGCCGCTCGCGCCCGTACAGCACGCACGTGTGGCCGGCGAGATCGGCCGGCGTCTGCGGCGTGCCGTGCCGCTTCAGGTAAGCGGGGCTCGCGCACGCGATCATCCGCCACGCGCCGAGCGGACGCGCGATCAGCGTCGAATCCTCGAGCGAGCCGATCCGCAGCACGAGGTCGAAACCCTCGCCGATCAGGTCGACGCGCCGGTCGGTCAGGTCGAGGTTCAGCCGCACGGCCGGGTGCGCGGACAGGAATTCGGCGATCAGCGGCGACACGTGCGTGATCCCGAACGACAGCGGCGCGCTGATCTTCAGCGAACCATGCAGCTCGGTGCTGCGCACCGACATCGCCTGCTCGGCGTCGGCGATCTCCGCGAGGATCCGCTGCGCGCGCGCATAAAACTCCTGCCCCGATTCGGTCACCGCGAGATTGCGGGTATTGCGATGCAGCAGCCGCACGCCGAGCGACGCCTCCAGCGCCATCGTGCGCCGGCTGACGAACTGCTTGGACAGCATCAGCTGATCGGCCGCCGCCGTGAAACTGCCTGCGTCGACGGTCGCGACGAAGATCCTCAGGTCGTTGAGTTCCATATTGTCCACTCCAGAGCGACAGTCATTATCTCTGCAGCGATTTATTTGTCAAATCGATTGACCTAAGATTCATCTCAACGAACAGCCGAGCCCACTTCCGAGGTCCGGCGACTTCAAGGACAAACAATCATGATCGATATCCGTGCAGCAAACCAACGTGGCCGTGCGGAGCATGGCTGGCTCAGCTCCCGTCATACGTTTTCGTTCGCGAATTACTACGATCCGAAGCAAGTCGGCTTCTCCGACTTGCTCGTGATCAACGACGACCGCGTCGCCCCGGGCCGCGGCTTCGGCACGCACCCGCACCGCGACATGGAAATCCTGTCGTACGTGCTCGACGGCGCGCTGGAACACAAGGACTCGATGGGCACCGGTTCGGTGATCGTGCCGGGCGACGTGCAACTGATGAGCGCCGGCACGGGCGTGCGCCACAGCGAGTTCAACCACTCGCCGGACACGCCGGTCCACTTCCTGCAGATCTGGGTCGGGCCGGCCGAAAAGGGCGCCGAGCCGCGCTATCAGCAGACGAATGTCGCGGCCGACGACAAGCGCGGCAAGCTCGCCCTCGTCGTGTCGCCGAACGGCGATGCCGGTTCGCTGAAGATCCGGCAGGACACCCGGATTTACGCGGGCCTGTTCGACGGCGACGAAAGCACTACGCTGGAACTTGATCCGAGCCGCTTTGCCTACGTGCACGTGGCGCGCGGCAGCGTGACGGTCAACGGCGTGACGCTCGGCGAAGGCGACGGCGCACGCATCCGCGGCGAACAGGCGCTGACGATCGCCGACGGCAAGGACGCCGAGGTGCTGGTGTTCGATCTGCGTCCGGTCGAAGTGACGGCCGAATGGGCGTGATGCCCGTTCGGGAAACCGGGCCCCGCTGACCGCGGGGCCCTTTTAATCGGAGATTCGCAACATGGCCAAGGTTCTCGTTCTGTACTACTCGTCCTACGGGCACGTCGAAACGATGGCGCAGCACATCGTCGAGGGTGCGAAATCGGTGCCCGGCGTCGAGGTCACGCTCAAACGCGTGCCGGAAACGATCCCCGTCGACCAGGCCCGCGCGATCGGCGTGAAGGTCGACCAGGCCGCGCCGGTCGCCACGGTGGACGAACTCGCCGACTACGATGCGATCATCTTCGGCACGCCGACCCGCTTCGGCAACATGGCCGGCCAGATGCGCACGTTCCTCGACCAGACCGGCGGCCTATGGATGAAAGGCGCGCTCGTCGGCAAGATCGGCAGCGTGTTCGCGTCGACCGGCACGCAGCACGGCGGCCAGGAAACGACGATCACGTCGTTCCACACGACGCTGCTGCATCACGGGATGGTGATCGTGGGCGTGCCGTATGCGTGCAGCGGCCTCGTCAACATGAACGAAATCACCGGTGGCACGCCGTACGGCGCGACCACGCTCGCGGGCGCGGACGGCAGCCGCCAGCCGAGCGCGAACGAACTCGACATCGCGCGCTACCAGGGCAAGCACGTGGCGGAACTCGCGAGCAAGCTCGCGTCGTAACGCGGCGGGCTCGCGGGCCCGCCGTCCTGCCCTTCCGCAGATGAACGAACGGCGCCGGTTCGACCGGCGCCGTTCGTGCTGTGCCACGCGTTCGACCGTTACTGGCCCGAAGCCGGCGCGGCCGGCGCCGCGTTCGTCGCGGGCGCCTTCTGCACGGCATTCTGCGGATAGTTGCTCTGATCGCCGGTCAACCGGTAGCCGCTGCCGGTGCCGATCGCCTTCAGGTCCGACGCGTGCCGCGCGCGGGCCGCCTTGCGCGCCGCCTTCTTCTGCGCCTTGGCGAGTTGCTTCTGCGTCGGCGCGGACGCCGCCGCGTCCTGCGCGTATGCCGCCGGCGCGGCGGTCAACAACAGACCGAACGACGCCGCTACTGCTACTGCCACCGAAACCACGCGAGACTGCTTCATGGCCGATCTCCTTGTCGATTGTTGAGTGTGGGTCGGACACCGGCGTGCACGCGATGGCTTGCGACAACGGCGCCGATGCAACGTTAGCCGATCGGCGCGCAAATGTCCGTGTGCGTTCCTGAATTGTCCTGATAACGTCAACGATACATGCGCGCCGGGTGCGCCGCCCTTTCGGCGTGCCGTCCGCGCCATCGGGGAAACCGATACCCGGGGCGGGCGCGGGCCGACGCTCAGATCCAGCGCGACAGCACCGGCAGCAGGACCGGTACGACGAATGCCGTCAGCACGCCGTTCAGCCCCATTCCGAGCCCGGCGAACGCGCCGGCTTCCTCGCTGACCTGGAACGCGCGCGCGGTGCCGATCCCGTGCGACGCGACGCCGAGCGCGAAGCCGCGCACGGCCGGCTCGTCGATCCGCAGCAGATTGAGGATGCCGCGCGCGCACACCGCGCCGAAGATCCCGGTCGAGATCACGAGCACGGCGGTGAGCGACGGAATGCCGCCGATCTCGGCGGCGACGGCCATCGCGATCGGCGTCGTCGCCGATTTCGGCGCGAGCGACGCGATCGTCTGGTGCGACGCCCCGAACAGCGCGGCGATGCCGACCGCCGACACGATCGCCGTCAGCGAACCCGCGAGCAGGCCGACGAGCAGCGGCAGCGCGCTGCGCCGCAGCTTCGACCACTGGCGGTACAGCGGCAGCGCGAGCGCGACGGTCGCGGGGCCGAGCAGGAAATGGACGAACTGCGCACCTTCGAAATACGTCGGATACGGCGTATGCGTGAGCGTCAGCAGCACGACGATCATCGCGACCGCGATCAGCACCGGATTCGCGAGCGGATTGAAACGCGCCCGCGCATAGACGGCCTGCGCGAACAGATACGCGACCAGCGTGATGGTCAGGCCGAGCAGCGGGCTCGCGGCGAGATAGACCCAGATCGCGCCAAGCTTCGGGAACGCCGTCATTGCGCACCCTCCGCGGTGCCGCCCGCGCGGCGCTGGCGCCGCAGCAACGCGCGCGTGACGAGCGCCGTCACCGCGATCGCGAGCGTGGTGCTGACGGCCAGCGCGACGACGACCGCGGCCGCGTCGCCGCGCACGCGGTCGGCCGACACCATGATGCCGACGCCGGCCGGCACGAACAGCAGCGACAGGTGACGCAGCAGCTCGAGCGCGGTCGGCTCGATCGCATCGGCCGCCTGCGGGCGCAGCATCACGAAGCCGAACAGCAGCAGCATGCCGATCACGGGGCCCGGCACCGGCAAGCCGAACAGATAAGACACGCCTTCCCCGAGACACTGGAAGATCAGCAAGACCGCGAACGCCTGCAACATGAACCGCTTCTCCCGAACGTGGCCGCGCTGCCGTGCAAGCGCGGCCGATGAGCCGGCGGCTGGCGACGCCGGCGTGAACGATACGCGCGATCGTACCAACAATGCCGGCGGCCGGGCGCGATTGGGTGATCGACACGCTGCCGGGCATGAACGAAACGCCCGCACGCAAAAACGGCGGGCAACGTGCCCGCCGTCCTGTCGTTCAAGTTCGAATGGCCGTCGACCGCGTTACTTCAGCCGCGTCGCGATTTCATTGGCCATCGCCTTCGTCGCGGCCTTCGTCGGCGCATCGTCGGCCAGCGCGTTCAGCAGGCCGAAATCATGGATCGTGCCGTCGTAGCGCGTGGTCGTCGCGTCCACGCCGGCCGCGTCGAGCTTGCGGCCGTACGCTTCGCCTTCGTCACGCAACACGTCGAACTGCGCGACCTGGATCAGCGCGGGCGGCAGCCCCTTCAACTGCGCGACGCTCGCGCGCAGCGGCGATGCGTAGATCTCGTTGCGTTGCGCTTCGTTCTTCGTATAGGCGTCCCAGAACCACTTCATCAGCGGCCGCGTCAGGAAGTGGCCTTGCTGATACGCGTTGTACGAACCCGTGTTGAAATTGTGGTCCGTGACCGGCCACATCAGCCCCTGGAAGCGGATCGCGGGGCCGCCCTTGTCCTTCGCCATCAGCGCGACGACGGCCGACATGTTCCCACCGACGCTGTTGCCGACCACCGCGAGGCGGC
This sequence comes from Burkholderia sp. CpTa8-5, assembly GCF_017815045.1. Lineage (NCBI taxonomy): Bacteria > Pseudomonadati > Pseudomonadota > Betaproteobacteria > Burkholderiales > Burkholderiaceae > Burkholderia > Burkholderia sp. CpTa8-5. The sequence goes on along the minus strand of NZ_JAGIQD010000001.1, from coordinate 62,422 downwards.
TGCCGTCGACGCCGATCTCCGCGCCGTGCGCGGCCACCCACTTCGTCGCCGCATACGCCTGGTTGATCGCGACCGGATAACGCGCTTCCGGCGACGGCGTGTAGTTCACGAATACCGCGACGGCGCCCGACTGCACGACGAGATCGCGCACGAGGCGCTCGTGCGTCGGGAAATCGCCGAGCACCCAGCCGCCGCCGTGGATGAACACGAATACCGGCAGCGTGCCCGTCACGCCTTGCGGGCGCACGATCGTGACCGGCACCGACAGGCCGTCCTGTTCGATCGTGCGGTTCGACACGTCGATGCCGGACAGATCGACCTTCACGCCGTTCTGCGCGTCGACCAGCACCTGGCGCGCCTTCGCGGGGCTCAACGTTTCGAGGCCCGGGCCCTTCTGGCCGTTCAGCGCGGCGAGGAACGCGCTCGTCTTCGCGTCGGGACCGACGGCATCGGCGCCGGCGGCGAACGCGGCAGGCGCGGTGGACAGGGCGGCTGCAACGGCGGCGGCGATCAGCAGCGGCTTGACGATCTTCATGGTGCGACTCCTTGGTCGAATCTTCGAATGGCGATGAATGGTTGGCAGTGCGACTTATTGGACGAGCGTGAGCGTGACGTCGATGTTGCCGCGCGTCGCGTTCGAGTACGGGCAGACGACGTGCGCGCGGTCGATCAGCGTTTGCGCGATGTCGCGATCGAGGCCCGGCAACGAGATCTTCAGCTCGACTTCGATGCCGAAGCCGTTCGGGATCGCGCCGATGCCGACGCTGCCTTCGATCGCCGCGTCCGCGGGGATCGCGATCTTGTCGCGCGCCGCGACGAACTTCATCGCGCCGATGAAGCACGCGCTGTAGCCGGCGGCGAACAGTTGTTCGGGGTTCGCGCCCGCACCGCCCGCGCCGCCGAGCTCGCGCGGCGTGGTCAGCTTCAGGTCGAGGCCGCTTTCGGGCACCGTCGCACGGCCGTCGCGGCCGCCGGTGGCTTTTGCATGGGCGCGGTACAGCACTTTTTCGATCGACATGACAGACTCCTTTTCAGCAAGTGAATGAAACACCCTTCGAACCGGGGACGGCGTGCCGGCGGATTCCGCACCGGCGTCGCATTTGTTTATCTACTCATAGATAGACAAACATCCCCAAAAAATGCAGCCGAATGATCCCGCCTGCGCCAGATTATCTATCTACTACATGATAGACAACGAGATTCAATAAAAAGGCGGCGAACCGCCTCCCTGCTTGCGCCGTCCGTCAGGACCGCGTTTTCCAGACGGACTCGACGTCCTCGAGACGCGCCCGCGTGTGAAACAACCGGCTGGCCAGCACGCTGCCCTGGAACGCCGCATACAACGTGCGCGCCGCGGTTTCCGGCTCGCCGCTGAACTGCAGCGTGCCTTCCTTCGCGCCTTGCGCGAGCAATTCCGCAAGCCAGCTTTCGTTGGCCTTGAAGAACGCCTGCACGGCCTGCCGCACGTTCTCCGGCAAGGTTTCGATGTCGGACGCGAGCATCCCGCACAGACAGATCAAATTGCCGTCGCCGAGCGTGCGGCCGAACATCTTCGTGTACAGGCTCAGCTTCACGTCGGCCGGCAACGCCGGATCGATCGCCTGCACGGCCGCGAGGACTTCGTCGCTGTAGGCCGCCACCGCTTCCAGCACGAGATCGTCTTTCAACGGGAAGTAGTAGTGGATGCTCGACGTCTTCACGCCAACCAGGTCGGACAGGTCTCGATAGCTGAAGCCGTTGTAACCGCGCTGCATCATCAACGTGATCGCGTGGTCGAGAATCTGTTCGCGGACGGTCGGTTTCGTTTCCATGGATCGAACTTTATCTACTCATAGATAGAGAGTCAAGCGGTTTTTTCGGGACGCGTGCGATGAGCCTTCCCGCGAGCCCGGTGCGCAAGTCCGGCGCCATTCGCACGGCCGGCGCGGCTTACAACCGGCCTGCAGCACGATCGAATCGATGCGACACTTGAAACTTGGCCGGGCGCTGCGCGACGTCCATCGCCCGGACGGATGGGCCGGCACACGATGACCGCCTCGCATCCGGCCCGGTATCATCGGCCCGCCCGCCGCGTCGGGCCGTATAAGGAGAACAAGTCGATGTATTCGTGGTTTGAACGGCGCCTGCCGACTTTCCCGCTCGAAGATCCCGTCACGCCGCCGAAGGGATTCTTCTCGTTCGTCTGGGCGTGCACGAAAGGCGCGCGCGGCTGGATCCTGCTGATCGCATTGACGTCGGCCGCGCTGGCCGCGTACGAAGCCGCGTTGTTCGCGATGATGGGGCACGTGGTCGACTGGCTGTCGTCGTCGACGCCGGCCGGATTCGGCGGCCGCCACTTCGGCACGCTCGCCGGTTTCGCGGCGATTCTCGTCGGCAGCGCGCTGCTGATCGCACTGCATACGATGGTCAAGCACCAGGTACTCGCGATCAACTTTCCGATGCGGCTGCGCTGGCTGTTTCACCGGCTGATGCTCGACCAGAGCCTGTCGTTCTACGCGAACGAGTTCGCGGGCCGCGTGACGACCAAGATCATGCAGACGGCGCTCGCGGTGCGCGACGCGCTGTTCATGTCGGTCGACGTCGTGATCGGCGTCACCGCGTACCTGATCGGCATCCTCGTGCTCGCCGCGAGCTTCGACTGGCGGCTGATGATACCGCTCGCGCTGTGGGCGCTCGGCTACGGCGCGGCATGCGCGTATTTCGTGCCGCGCCTCGGCGCGGTCGGCAGCCGGCAGGCCGACGCGCGCGCGCTGATGACGGGCCGCATCACCGACGCGTATTCGAACATCACGACCGTGAAGCTGTTCTCGCATACGCGGCGGGAAGCCGACCACGCGCGCCACGCGATGGAGGCGTTCAAGGCGACCGGCGACGCGCAGATGCGGCTCGTCAGCGCGTTCGAGATCGTCAACCACCTGCTGTCGACGCTGCTGCTGGTCGGCTCGGCCGGGCTCGCGCTGTCTCTGTGGATGCACGGCGAGGCGAGCGCGGGCGTCGTCGCGGCCGTGATCGCGATGGCGCTGCGCCTGTCGAGCTACTCGCACTGGATCATGTGGGAAATGACGGAACTGTTCGAGAACGTCGGCACGATCCAGGACGGCATCAACACGCTGACGAAGGTGCGCAGCGTGGTCGACGCGCCCGATGCGAAGCCGCTTACGGTGCAGCGCGGCGAGATCGTGTTCGACAACGTGCAGTTCGCGCACGAGGACAACGATCGCGCGGTATTCGACGGGCTGAACCTGACGATCCGGCCGGGCGAGCGGATCGGCTTGATCGGCCGCTCGGGCGCCGGCAAATCGACGCTCGTGAACCTGCTGCTGCGCTTCTACGACGTGGGCGGCGGCGCGATCCGGATCGACGGACAGGACATCGCGCACGTCACGCAGGACAGCCTGCGCGCCGCGATCGGGATGGTCACGCAGGATACGTCGCTGCTGCACCGGACGATGCGCGAAAACCTGCTGTACGGCCGCCCCGACGCGACCGAGCGCGAGATGCAGGACGCGGCCGTGCGCGCGGAAGCGGCCGAGTTCATCGACCGGCTGCGCGACCGCCACGGCCGCAGCGGCTACGACGTCGAAGTCGGCGAGCGCGGCGTGAAGCTGTCGGGCGGCCAGCGCCAGCGCGTCGCGATCGCGCGCGTGATGCTCAAGGATGCGCCGATCCTCGTGCTCGACGAAGCGACCAGCGCGCTCGATTCCGAGGTCGAAGTCGCGATCCAGCGCAGCCTCGACACGCTGATGAGCGGCAAGACGGTGATCGCGATCGCGCACCGGCTGTCGACGATCGCCGCGATGGACCGGCTGATCGTGCTCGACGAAGGGCGCATCGTCGAGGAAGGCACGCACCAGCAGTTGCTGCAGGCGGGCGGCATCTACGCGGCGCTGTGGGCGCACCAGAGCGGCGGGTTCCTCGGCGAGACGGCGGACGCGGAAAGCGTGGCGGAGTAGGGACTGCCTGTGACGATGCACGAGCGATCCGCATGCCGCGCGTCAATCCGTTGCGCGCGCATCCATCGCCGCGTCGCCTCATAACGATCCGACAATTTATTGGTTCCCTCGACGATACGCCGTCCGTATCGTTCACCGATTCGTCAGGCCAATCGACCAACGGGGGAATCCAACCATGAAACAGATCCGGTCATTCGCGCTGCTCGCCCTGCCGGCCACGCTCTTCGCCGCTGGCGCCCACGCACAAAGCAGCGTCACGCTGTATGGGATCGCCGACGCGGGCATCGCGTACGTCCACAACGCGCAAAACGCGAACGGCAGCAACGCGTCGAGCCTCGTGAAGTTCAGCAGCGGCAACCTGTCGGGCAGCCGCTGGGGGCTGCGCGGCATCGAGGATCTCGGCAGCGGCCTGTCCGCGCTGTTCCAGCTCGAGAACGGCTTCAACATCGGCACCGGCGCGCTCGGCCAGGGCCAGCGCGAATTCGGCCGCAAGGCCGTCGTCGGCCTCGCAAGCAGCACGTACGGCACCGTGACGCTCGGCCGCCAGTACGATCCGGTCGTCGATCTCGTGCAGGGCCTCACGCAGGACAACTACTTCGGCGGCGTGTTCGCGACGCCGGGCGATCTCGACAACTACGACAACAGCCTGCGCGTCAGCAACTCGGTGAAATACACGAGCCCGCTGATCGCCGGCTTCCAGTTCGCGGCGCTGTACGGCTTCGGCGGCGTCGCCGGCGCGACCGGCAGCGGCCGCACGTACAGCTTCGGCGCGAGCTACGCGAACGGCCCGCTGTCGCTCGGCGCCGGCTTCTTCTACGCGAACGGCGGCACGACGGTCGCGAACGGCGTGCGCACGTGGTCGAGCAGCTCGGACACGCTCTTCAACACCGTGATCAACCAGGGCTTCTCGAGTGCGAAGTCGATCCAGATCGTGCGCGTGGCCGGCCAGTACGTGGCCGGGCCGGCGACCTTCGGCCTCGCGTATTCGAACACGCAGTACGGCGCGGACACGCTGTCGGCATTCAGCCAGAACGCGAAGTTCAACAACGGCTCGGCGTTCTTCAACTGGCAGTTCTCGCCGGCGCTGCGCGCGGGCGTCGGCTACAACTACACGTCGCTGACGGGCCCGGCTTCCGCGCACTACAACCAGGTCAACCTCGGCGCGGATTACGCGCTGTCGAAGCGCACCGACCTGTATGCGCTGTTCGGCTATCAGAAAGCGAGCGGCAACACGCTCAACGCGAGCGGGGCGACCGTGAAAGCGGCCGCGTCGGTCGGCTCGTACGGCGTGAACTCGGGCACCGATACGCAGGAACTCGCGATCGTCGGCATCCGCCACAAGTTCTGATCGTCGCGTCGCACGACGATCGTTCCGACAGGCGCGCACCGCCGTGCGCGCCATACCGCAACGCAGCAGGTTCGAAGCCATTACGCCGATTCGCGTCGGGCCGCATAGTAGACCGCGGCTGCCGTGATCCCGAAGACCAGATGAGCGATCAGCGTGATCGCGCCGCGAACCGGGATGAACCACGGAAAGATCGCCGTGAACCCGTACAGGTTCACGCCGTACAGGAGCAGCCCGAACGCGCCGCCCGCGAACAGCGCGGCCACGCACGACAGACTGCGGACCAGCCGTGCCAGCACGGCCGCATAGACGAGCGAAAGCATCGCATGCACGAGCGTCGCCACGCCCATCACCAGCGGATCGAAGCCGCCGGACGGCCCGAGCACGCTTCGCCCCATCACGATCGCGGTCGTGAGGCGCGCGTCGCGGAACAGATTCTGGATGGCGTCATCGCCGGCGATTGCCCAGAGCAGCAATTCGATGACGGTCGATCCGACCGCCGCGCCAAACGCTGCCCAGAGAATCGACACCACACGCGCTTGCTTCAATGCTCGTCCTCATGGCGGCCCGATCGATGCATCAAGCGAACCGCCGTGCAAACCGGCGTACTACGCCCCTTCGCAGTCCGACCAGTACGCAAACGGGTCGCGATGTTTCGGATAGTGCTCGTCCAGCCATTTCAACAGCGTCGCGCGGGCATTGTCCATGTCGGCCTTCAACGACGACGTCGTCAGTTCGTGCACTTCGACGGACTTTTCCCGATCGATCACGAAGCAGTTCCAGTCGGGGCCGTCGAGATCCGGATCGTCGGATGCCTTCGACGACTTGCTCCAGCCGAAACGCTTGCGCGCATCGATGTAGTAGCGCGGATGCACCTTCAGATACGACATCTCGCCACCCTGCAGGCTGCTCTCGGCGCGCAGCACGTCGCGTTCGTCGACGATCTGCGTGACTTCCGGCAGCCGGCGCGAGCGCCATCCGGCCGGCAGCGTCGCCACCGCGCGGACGCTGTCGTACGCACCCCACTCGAGGCCCCACGCTTCGGCCATGCGCTTCATGAACGCGTCGGCGCTCGGATAACCGCGCAGCTGGATGCGGGTCGACAGCGTGACTTCCACCCCGCCGCGACCGCCGGATGCGCTCGACACCTCGTCGTCCGTTGCGAACGGATTGCCCGGACGCGGCGATTCGCGCTTCGCGTCCGTGGGCGCCAGGCCGGAAAAAAGTTGATCCAGCGCCGCACGCGCTTTCGACGATTTGTCTGGTCTATTCATCGGTTCCCTTTTGTGCAAATTTGAACCCGTACTGTCATGGTTGGTGATTGCCCTGCCGTCGGGCAAAGGCTCGATTCCGCTTCACTGCGGCGATCTCGCCGTATTCCGCGGCTGCATTGTAACGATTCGGCGGCCGCGGCCGAGCGAACGTGACAGGCGGCCCGCCACACGCGTGACGTGCGTGCCGAAGCGGTCGCCTGCGCGAACCGCCGGGTGCGCGCTACCGCAGCGCCTTCACCATCCGCTCCATCAACGCGAGCACCTCCGGCCGACTCTCGCCCTTCGCATGCACGAAGTGATAGCTGAGCAGCGAATCGACCTCGTGGCGGCTCACGCGCACGAGCGCACTTCGCTGCAGATACGCATCCGCCAGCGGCGTTCGCGCAAGCGCCACGCCCAGCCCCGCTTCGGCCGCCGCGAGCACGAGGTTGTAATCCTCGAACCGGCGATCCTGCGCACGCGGCTTGAACGGAATGCCGAGCGCGTCGAACCACGTGCGCCAGCCGGTCACGTCGGAATCGTGCAGCAACGGCATGTCGAGCAGCGCGGCGTCGGCCGTTGCGCGGCGCATCCTGGCCAGTTGCGCGGCGAGCCGCGGATGGGCGACCGGATACAGCCGTTCCGGCATGAACGGCCGGGTGTCGAGCCGACGCCAGTTGCCGCGCCCGTACCGGATCGACAGATCCGCTTCACCGCCGGCGATATCCACGTTGCGCAGCTCGATACCGAGCTCGATGCGCAACGCGGGCGCTTCACGCTCGAGCATCTGCTGCCGCTCCAGCAGCCACAGCTGCGCGAACGCGGGCACCACGCTCATCCGGACCAGCCGCGGCGTGCGCGGCGAGCGCCACTGATCGGCCGCGCTGTCGATGATCGCAAACGCCTGCTCGATCCGGCCGACGAAGCGCTGCCCGTCCGGCGTCAGGCGCACGCCGCGCGCATGCCGTTCGAACAGCGCCATCCCGAGCCAGTTTTCCACGGCGGCCACCCGTCGGCTGATCGCGCCGTGCGTGACGCCGGAGACGTCGGCGGCCGCGAGAAACGAACCTTCGCGCGCCACCGTGCAGACCGTCTCGAGGCTCGCGAGCGGCGGCCGCGGGGCCGGCATCGGCGCGGCGGCCACCGGGCGCACCGGCGCCGGACCGTCGGCCCGCCGTGCCCCCGAGCTGTGAGCCATATTCATATCCGGGTGTTGATCTGTGCGCTAGCTTAGCATCTCGCGACACCGCACCATGGCTTCATGAATACACTTTCGTCACCGACGTCGCGCGGCGCGCGACAACCGCTCATCGCGGCAGCGGCGGTCGCGTTCACGATCGTCTCGTGGGCGTCCGCGTTCCCGTTCATCCGGATCGGCCTGCACGGCCTCGCGCCGCTGCAGCTCGCGGCCGCGCGCTTCGCGACCGCCGCGTTGCTCGTGATCGCGTGGCTCGCATGGCGACGGCCGCCGCTGCCGACGAAAGCCGACGCGTGGCGCTTTCTCGCGTGCGGCCTGCTCGGCATCGCACTCTACAACGCGCTGCTCAATACCGGCGAACAGACCGTGTCGGCCGGCGCGGCGAGCTTCATCGTGAACACGCTGCCGATCTTCACCGCGTTGCTGGCCGCCGTGTTTCTGCGCGAGCGCTTCAATCGCTGGGGCTGGCTCGGGTCGCTGATCAGCCTGGCCGGCATCGCGGTGATCGCACAAGGGCAGCCCGGCGGCCTCGTGCTCGGCTCGGGGAGCACGCTGATCCTCGGCGCGGCGCTGTGTTCGGCCAGCTATTTCGTGTTGCAGCGGCGGCTGATTCCCGTGTACGGCGCGCTGCCGTGCACCGCGTACACGCTGCTGGCCGGCGCGGTGCTGCTCGCGCCGTGGCTGCCCGGCGCGCTCGTGTCGCTCGGCGGCGGGTCGCGCGACACGGCGTGGGCCGTCGTCGTACTCGGCGTCTTTCCCGCCGCGCTCGGTTACGCGACCTGGACCTTCGCGCTCGGCTACTTCGGCGCGGCGCGCGCGGCCAGCTTTCTCTATTTGACACCGGCGGTCGCGACGCTGCTGTCGGTGGTGCTGACGGGCGAGCGGCCCGGCATCGCGACGGCGTGCGGCGGCCTGCTGGCGATCGCGGGGGTGGTCGTCGTCGCGTTGCGCGGGCGGTCGTAGCGTGACGTGCAGCGAATTGCGTGGCCGCCGCGACGATCCGAATGTAGAAGCGACGCCGGCCCCAAAAACGCCCCGGGCTTTGTCGATCCGGATGCGCGGTTCGGCCCGTGCAATCGGCACCCATTCGCGGGCGCCACCGAACTTGACCGTTAGTTGCATTACGGCGGCAATCACGCTTGATGAAGCGCGACCATGAAACCGGCTACGCGATGCGCAACCGACCAAACTGTGCAGACAAATCGACCGAACAGTTCCGGATTGACCGCCCATCAGTGTCCATGGCTTCGCCGTGGCGACCGGTCGAATAATGGATGCAGCCGTAAGGCCCACGACAGCGAACCGCAATCCGCGGGCCGCCGCGGCGCGCCGCAGCACACGGAAGCGGAAGCGGGTTCCGATATATTCATACGAATTGCATGGCGTCAGGCGCTCGCTCCCTCGGCCGGGCGGCAAGTCACCCGGCCCGACGCCATGCAAGCGACGCCCATGACGGGTAGCGAAAACCGTCCGATCGCCCCGGCCCCCGGCCGGCCGGTCGAGACGTCAATAGAAAGACATTCAATTCGGAGATGGCAGATGGAACGAAGCACTGTCGGCATGCGCTGCAAACCCCTGATCACCGTTGCACTGGCTGCCGCCGCGTTCGCGGCCGCGTCGAGCGCGATGGCCGACCAGGTCGTGAAGATCGGCAGCGTCGAACCGACGACGGGTGGCATTTCGCACCTCGGCAAGGACAATGAAAACGGCGCGCGCCTCGCGGTCGAGGAAATCAATGCGAAGGGCCTGACGATCGGCGGCAAGAAGATCACGCTGCAGCTCGACGCGCAGGACGACGCGGCCGATCCGCGCCAGGCGACGCAGGTGGCGCAGAAGCTCGTCGACGACAAGGTCGTCGCCGTCATCGGCCACCTGAACTCGGGCACGTCGATTCCGGCGTCGAAGATCTACAGCGACGCGGGCATCGTGCAGATCTCGCCGTCGGCCACGAACCCGACCTACACGCAGCAGGGCTTCAAGACGACCTACCGCGTGGTCGCGACCGATGCGCAGCAGGGGCCGGCGCTCGCGAGCTATGCGCAGGCGAAGGGCGTGAAGAGCGTCGCGGTGATCGACGATTCGACCGCGTACGGCCAAGGCCTCGCGAACGAGTTCGAGAAGAAGGCGAAGGCGCTCGGCCTGAAGGTGCTGTCGCACGACGCGACCAACGACAAGGCGGTCGACTTCCGCGCGATCCTGACGAAGATCAAGGGCGAGAACCCCGACGCGATCATGTACGGCGGCATGGACGCGACCGGCGGCCCGCTCGCGAAGCAGGCGAAACAGCTCGGCCTGCGCGCGAAGATCCTGTCCGGCGACGGCGTGTGCACCGACTCGCTGGCCCAGCTGGCCGGCCCGGCGGCCGACAACGTGCTGTGCTCGCAGGCAGGCGCTGCGCTCGAGAAGATGCCGGGCGGCGCGGACTTCCTCGCGAAGTACCAGAAGCGTTTCAACCAGGGCATCAAGTTCGATGCGCCGTTCGCGTATGACGCGGTCTACATCGCGGTCGACGCGATGAAGCGCGCGAACTCCACCGACCCGGCGAAGATCCTCGCGGCGATGCCGGCGACGAAATACGACGGCGTGATCGGCACGACGACGTTCGACGCGAAGGGCGACCTGACGCACGGGATCATCTCGATCTACGGCTACAAGAGCGGCAAGAAGACCTTCCTCGACCAGGTGAAGATGTAACCCGACGCGGCGCCGGCACGACGGGAACGCCACTCGTCGGCGCCGGCGCCGCGCGGGCCGAATGCTGATTCACGGAGACGAAGCATCATGTGTGCAATGGCGTATGCGGAATTCCAACAGGAGTTGAAGAAGGCGCAGTTGACGGCGCGCGAGTTCGCCCGGCTGATCCGGATGAACGAAAGTTCGATCACCAACTATTCGAGCAAGGGCACCGTCCCTTCCCACCTCGCGGTCATCGCGAAACTGATCGGCACGCTGGCCGCGCACGAAATCGACTTCCGGCGCGTGATCCGGCAAATGCGGATCGAGCCGAAACGGCCGCGCGGCGTCGGCGTGTTTCCCGCGGCCGAAAAACCGCGGGCGCGGAAAGCGGCGAAAGCCGACGCCTGACCCGCGCCGGCGAAGGTCGACAGCGGCACGGGGACGGCCGCTCGACACGCGATCGACGCCCCGTTACCGGCCGTGCGTCCCGCACCGCCCTGTCGTCACCCCACCGCCCGCACGTGATCGAGCAGCGCCTGCAACGGATGGCGCAGTTGCTTCGACGACAGGCGCTTCACCTGGCTGCGACACGAATACCCGGTCGCCAGCGCCTCGCCTTCCTGCTCCATCCCGTCGACGTGCGCGGCCCACGACTGCGCATAGATCGTCTTCGACGTCGCGAGATTGCGCGCCTCGTGTCCGTACGTGCCCGACATCCCGCAGCACCCGGCCGCCTGAACCTGCAAGCGCAGCCCGCGACGCGCGAACACCTGCGTCCATTGCTTGCCGCTGTCCGGCGCATTGGTTTTCTCGGTGCAGTGCGGCAGCAACCGATATGAAACCGTCGGCCCGCCCGCACCGGCTTCGGGCAGCACATCCAGCAGCCATTCCTGCGGCAGCGCGACCTTCGGTACGTCGGCGAGCCCCGTCACCTTCAGGTATTCCTGCCGATACGTGAGCGTCATTGCCGGATCGAGGCCGACCAGCGCGACACCCGAGCGCGCCAGCGCCGCAAGTTGCGTCGCGTTGCGGATCGCGGCCTGTTCGAATGCGCGAAGAAAGCCCTGCACGTGCAGCGCCTTGCCGTTCGGCGCGAGCGGCGCGAGCCACACCTGAAAGCCCAGGCGCGCCGCCAGCTCGATCAGCGTCGCCAGTTGCTCGGTATCGAAATAGCGCGTGAACGTGTCCTGCACGATGACGACGCTGCACGCGCGCTGCGCATCGCTCAGCGCGGCCAGCGCGTGCGGATCGGCCGGCTTCACGTTCCATGAGCGGATCACGGCTGCGAGATCGAAGCGGCTCAGCAGCGGGCTGTCGACCATGCCGACGTGGCGCTCGAGCAGCGTCCGCACCCAGCCGGCGCCCATCAGCCCGTTGTACAGCATGGGCACGCGCGCCATCCACGGCATCGTGAATTCGAGCGAACCGATCAGGTAGTCGCGCAACGGCCGCAGATAACGCTGGTGATACAGCTCGAGAAAGCGCGAGCGGAACTCGGGCACGTTCACCTTGACCGGGCACTGCCCGGCGCACGACTTGCATGCGAGGCAGCCGGCCATCGCGTCGTACACCTCGTGCGAGAAATCGGCGTCGCCATGACGCGCGTGGCGGCTGTTGCGCCAGCGCTCGGCCAGCCCGCGCAGCCACGGCTGACGTTTGCGCCCCGCCGCGACGACGTCGACGCCGGCCTGTCCTTGCAGACGCAACCATTCGCGCATCAGCGACGCGCGCCCCTTCGGCGACTGCACGCGTTCGCGCGTCGCCTTCCACGACGGGCACATCGCGTCGTCCGGATCGAAGTTGTAGCACGCGCCGTTGCCGTTGCAATGCATCGCGGTGCCGTAGCTCTGCCACACGCGCTCGTCGATCTGCCGGTCGTGGTCGCCGCGCGTCGGCACCTCGTCGATCTTCAGCAGCCGCAGCGTCGAGTCCGGCGGCGTCGCGATCTTGCCCGGGTTGAACTGGTTGTGCGGATCGAACGCGGCCTTCAGTTGCTGCAGCGACGGATACAGCTCGCCGAAAAACGCCGGCGCATATTCGGAACGCACGCCCTTGCCATGCTCGCCCCATAAAAGGCCACCATGGCGCTGCGTGAGTTCGGCCACCGCGTCCGACACCGGCCGCACCAGCGCGGCCTGCTTCGGATCCTTCATGTCGAGCGCCGGACGCACGTGCAGCACGCCCGCATCGACGTGGCCGAACATCCCGTACCGCAACCCGTGGCCGTCGAGCAGCGCGCGGAATTCGGCGATGTACGCGGCGAGGTTCTCGGGCGGCACCGCGGTGTCCTCGACGAACGGCTGCGGACGCGCCTCGCCCTGCACGTTGCCGAGTAGCCCGACCGCACGCTTGCGCATCGCATACACGCGCTTGACTGCATCGTCGCCGGTCGCGAGCGTATGGCCGAGACGCTCGACGCTCGTATCGGTGCGCAAATGCTCGACGAACGCGCGCACGCGTGCATCGACGTCGTGTTCGTCGTCGCCGCTGAATTCGATCAGGTTGATGCCGAGCGTCGGACGCGCGTCGTCCTGCGGGAAATACTCGGCCACGCTGCTCCACACGAAGTCCTTCATCGCGAGCATCAGCACCTTCGAGTCGACCGTCTCGATCGACAGCGGCTTGAGTTCGAGCAGCGTGCGTGCGTCGCGCAGCGCGTCCATGAAGCCCGCGTAACGCACGTTGACCAGCACCGAGAACTTCGGGATCGGCAGCACGTTGAGCTTCGCCTCGACGACGAAGCCGAGCGAGCCTTCCGCGCCGCACAGCACGCTGTTCAGGTTGAAGCGGCCGTCCGCTTCGCGCAGGTGCGCGAGGTCATAGCCGGTCAGGCAGCGGTTGAGCTTCGGAAATTTCGCGTCGATCAGCGCGGCCTTGTCGTCGCTGATGCGCCGCGCGGTGCGATACACCTTGCCGACGCGGTCCTGCCGCGCGCAGCGGCGTTCCAGTTCCTCATCGTCGAGCGCGTCGCTGTGCAGCCGCTCGCCGCCCATCAGCACGACATCGAGTTCGAGCACGTGGTCGCGCGTCTTGCCGTACGTGCAGCTACCCTGTCCGCTCGCGTCGGTGTTGATCATCCCGCCGACGGTCGCGCGGTTCGACGTCGACAGCTCCGGCGCGAAGAAGAGCCCGTGCGGCTTCAGCGCGGCATTCAGCTGATCCTTGACGACACCGGCCTGCACGCGCACCCACCGCTCTTCGGCGTTGATTTCGAGGATCCGGTTCATGTTGCGCGACAGATCGACGACGATGCCGTCGGTCAGCGACTGCCCGTTGGTGCCGGTGCCGCCGCCGCGCGCGGCCACCGCGACGTCACGATGCGCGGGCTCGGCCAGCAGCCGGGCCAGCAGTTGGACATCTTCCGCATGCGCGGGGCAGACCACTGCCTGCGGCAGGCGCTGGTAGATCGAGTTGTCGGTGGCCTGCACGGTCCGGTTCGCGTGGTCCGCATGGATTTCGCCGGCGAAGCCGGCCGCCTGCAGCGCGGCGAGAAAATCGCGGTAAACGTTCGCGGACGGGCTGACGGGACGGGGCAACGGGACGATCGACATGGGGCAAAAGCGCAATGTAGGTGGAGCCAGCCGGTTCGCGCGCCAAAACATGATTTTTTGGCAAGTTTCCGCACAACCGGGAATTCCAGTATCTTTGGATCTTCCGCCAGAAACAAACGAATTCTCGCCCTGCGAAACTTGCATAAAACTCATGAATTACCGTCGCCTCACCCCGTCGATGTCGCTGCTGCTCGTATTCGAGGCCGCCGCGCGGCATGAAAGCTACACGCGCGCGGCCGACGAGCTGTCGCTGAGCCAGAGCGCGATCAGCCGGCAAGTGCAGACGCTCGAGGATCAACTCGGCGTGCCGCTGTTCCGGCGCGAGGGCCGCTCGGTCAAGCTGACCGAAGTCGGCCGCCGCTACTTCGCCGAGCTGAGCGGCGCGCTCGGGCGCATTCGCGGCGCGACGCTGCAGGCGATGTCGCATCAGGCGGGCGCCGGCTCGCTGCGGCTGGCCACGCTGCCGACCTTCGGCTCGAAATGGCTGCTGCCGCACCTGCACGGCTTCTACGCCGCGCATCCGGGCGTGACCGTGCACCTGCATTCACGGATCGGCGCGATCGATTTCCTCAACGACGATCTCGATGCGGCGATCACCGTCGGCGCGGGCGACTGGCCGAGTCTGCACGCGCACCGGCTGTACAACGAGTTCCTGGTCGCGATCGCGCCGCCCGACACGGGCCGCGGCCGCCAGGCCGACGCGCGCACGCCGGCCTGGGCCGCGAAGCAGACGCTGCTGGGCGTGACGAGCAATCAGCAGGCCTGGGTCGAGTGGTTCTCGCACTATCGGCTCGATCATCGCCAGATGCGCGTCGGCCCGAGCTTCGAGCTGACGTCGCACCTGATCCAGGCCGTGCGCGCGGGAATGGGGATCGGGCTGGTGCCGAAGGTGCTCGTGGAGGACGAATTGAGCCGCGGCGAGCTCGTGTCGATCGGCGACGCGATTACCAGCCAGCGCAGCTATTACCTCGTCTACCCGCCGGGCAACGACACGCTGCCGTCGCTGGTCGCCTTCCGGGAATGGCTGCTGGCGTCGTGCTGACGCGCTGCCAGTAGGCGGACCTCAGGCGCGCCATTCACCGAGAATCTGCTCGGCGAGGTAGTCGCACGGCGGCCGCGCGGACTGCGCGCTGCGTGCAAGCACGACCTCGAGTTCGCCGAGCGACGGCAGCCCGTGGCTCTCCGACAGCTGCAACAGGTGATCGGGCACGCAGCAGCGTGCGAGCGGCGCGATCGCGAGGCCGGCCTCGACCATGCTGAGCAGCCCGAGAAAGCTCGGGCTTTCATACGACATCCGGAACGGAATCTTCCGCCGGTTCAGCGCCTTGATCGCATGATCGCGCGCCATGCTGCCGTGCGAGAACAGCGCGACCGGCAGCGGCCGCTCTTCCCATACGTTCCGTTTCGCCGATCCCGTCCAGACGATCGGCTCGAGCCGGATCAGCTCGCCGGACACGCCCTTGACGCGGGTCAGGCATGCGAGATCGACCGTGTTGTCCTTCAGCATCGGCACGAGCGCGCTGCTCGGCTGGCCGATCACGCGCACCTCCACGCGCGGATGCATCGCGGCGAACTTGCCGAGCACCTGCGGCAGCAGCGACGAGATGTAATCGTCGGGCACGCCGATCGTCACGCGGCCGCGGATCTCCGGACGCACGACCGACGCCCATGCCTCGTCGCGCATCGCGAGCATCCGGCGGCCGTAGTCGGCCAGCATCCTGCCGTCGTCGGTCGCCGTCACGTTGCGCGTGTCGCGAATGAACAGCGGCTTGCCGAGCGCGTCCTCCAGCGTCTTGATCTGCATGCTCACCGCCGACGGCGACCGGTGCACGACTTGCGCGCCCTGCGCGAACGATCCGGATTCCGCAACGGCCACCACCATCGCGAGCACATCGAGGTCGAGCTTCTTCATGTCGATTCAGAAAAACTGATCAATCGATTCAGTTTATCCCGTTTTACTGTTCGCTTCCAGCGCCGGACAATGAACTCCGTCAGCACTCATTCGATGCAGGAAGCGGAAAACATGCACACGTCCGGATCGCTCTACGGGTTTCTCGTCATCGGCGGCATGCTCGCGGTCACGCCGGGGCCGAACATGGTCTACGTGATGTCGCGCTCGATCGCGCAAGGGCGGGCGGCCGGGCTGGTGTCGCTCGCCGGCGTGATGCTCGGTTACCTGTTCTACATGTTCGCCGCGGCGTTCGGCATCACGACGCTGTTCATGAGCGTGCCCTACGCGGGCAGCGTGCTGGGCGCGGTCGGCGCGACCTATCTGCTGTACCTTGCGTGGCAGGCGGTGCGGCCGGGCGGCCGCTCGCCGTTCGAAGTGAAGACGCTGCCGAACGAGCAGCCGCTGCGGCTGCTCGCGATGGGCGCGACGACCAGCGTGCTGAACCCGAAGCTCGCGATGCTGTTCGTGTCGCTGCTGCCGCAGTTCATCGACTACGGGCAAGGCAGCGTGTTCGGCCAGTCGCTGTTTCTCGGCTCGCTGCTGATCGCCGCGTTCGCGTCGGCCAACGGGATGGTCGCGATCTGCTCGGGCAGCCTCGCGAAGTTCCTGCATGGCCGCCCGACGCTGCTGCTCGCGCAGCGCTGGGCGATGGGCGCGGTGCTCGGCGGCCTCGGCGTGGAGATGATGATCGACGCGTCGAAGTTGGCGGGAATCGCGTAAGCGTCGTGCCGCCGCGCGCGCCCGCACGATCGCGGGCCACGCGCCGGCGGCAGGCGGCGTCACGCAGCGATCGCCTGCCGCTGTGCCTCGAGTTCGCGCACGAGCGGCAACACGCGCTTGCCGAAGTACTCGACTTCCTCGATGAAATGCAGGAACCCGGCCAGCACGAGATCGACGCCGATCGCCTTCAGCGCGACGATCCGCTCGGCGATCTGCTGCGGCGTGCCGATCAGGTTCGTGCGGAAGCCGTCGTTGTACTGCACGAGATCCTCGAACGTCGATTTCGCCCAGTTGCCCTCGCCTTCGGGCGACGCCTTGCCGGCCTGCTTCACCGCATCGCCGAACGCGTGCACGGCCTCGACGTGCGCGTGCCGGATGATGTCGTCGAGCACGGCCTTCGCCTCTTCCTCGGTGTCGCGCGCGATCACGAATGCATTGACGCCGATCCGCACGCGATGGTCGTTCGCGGCCGCCTTCGCGCGAATGTCGTCGATCTGCGCCTTCAGGTTCTCCGGCGTATTGCCGTTCGTGAAATACCAGTCCGACACGCTCGCCGCGTTGTCGCGCGCCGCGCGCGAGCTGCCACCCTGGAAGATTTCCGGATGCGGCTTCTGCACCGGCTTCGGGCTCAGCGTGTAATCGTTGAAGCGGTAGAAGTCGCCCTTGAACGTGAAATTGTCCTGCGTCCAGATGCCCTTCAGCGCCTGGATGAATTCCTTCGAACGTCGATAGCGTTCGTCGTGCTCGAGCCACGGCTCGCCGATCGCGGTGAATTCGCCCTTGAACCAGCCGCTCACGACGTTGATCGCGATGCGCCCGTTCGAGATGTGGTCGATCGTCGCGAGCTGCTTCGCGACCACGGCCGGATGCCACGGCCCCGGCAGGATCGCGGCGAGCACCTTGAGCTTCGTCGTCGCATGCAGCAGCGCCTGGCTGAACGACACCGACTCGTGCTGGTATTCGGCGCCGTAGCCGGCCGTGAAGCGGATCTGGCTCAGCGCGTAGTCGAAGCCGGCCGCCTCGGCCGTGCGTGCAAGCTTCTGGTTGTATTCGAGGCTCCAGTCGGTGCGCTGCTCGATCGTGCTGACGACGAGGCCGCCGCTGACGTTCGGCACCCAGTATGCGAATTTGACGCCGTCGGCGGAAGGGTCGGGAAGGCTCATGAAGGTGTCCTGGTCGAAGGGGGAACGAAAAAGCGGCTTACGCGGCCGCGGCGGAAAGCGCGTGCGGGCGCAGTTGCGGCGCCGCGCGCGCCACGGCGAGCGCGATGCGCTCGCGCAACGCCGGGTTCGCGATCTGGTACCGATCGAAATCGCTTTCGGACGCGTACACGCCGATCGGCAGCGTGCGCGCCTGGAAGAAGCTGAACAGCGGGCGCAGCTGATGGTCGATCACGAGCGCATGACGCTCGCTGCCGCCGGTGGCCGCGAGCAGCACGGGCACGTCGATGAGCGCGTCGTGGCGCACGAGGTCGAACAGGTGCTTGAAGAGGCCCGTGTACGACGCGCGATACACCGGGCTCGCGACGACGAGCGCGTCCGCCGTCTCGATCGCGCGGATCAGCGCATCGAGATCGGCCGGCACCTGCGCGCGCGTGAGCGCGCCGGCCAGCCGGCTGCCGATCTCGCCGAGTTCGATCAGCCGCGTCTCGATCGGCAGCGCGGCGCCGAGCGCCGCGACGATCGCGTCGGTCAGCGCCAAGGTGCGCGACGGCCGCTGCAGGCTGCCCGATATCGCGACGACGTTCAGGGTGTGGCTCATGCAATGCGTTCCCGTGGTGAAGCCGCGTGCCGTGCGGCGATACCGGTTCGGGTCAGCAAGGAGCGTGCCATCGGTTCGGGTGCGTGACGGAAAGGTCATCTGGATCCCGAAATTTTTCGCCATCGCCCAGCAGAAATGGTGCTCGGCCTCATGCGCGACAGTGACAAGCGTTCCCGTTCGTGCGTCACATCGATATTCCGTCACGCGATGAACACCATGCAGCGGGCCTGCTGATGCGCTGCTGATCAGGCAGCAGCGCATCGCACGCGATAGCACCGAATTCGACGACAAGGCGTCACGACACCGCCGCTCGTCCGCGCCATTGCGGGTTCCGCAGCAATCGCGCTTTGGTTATCAGAAATCGATGCTTTTCGCGCGCGGCGAAACGTTCAACACTCTGCTGACCACGCAGCAGCCGGCCCGCATTGCCCGGCCATCCAACGGTTCATCGCCATGACTTCCATTTCCGCATCGCCGCGCCCGCTCAATCTTCGTGTCGTCAACGCTTCCCGCGACCCGGCCGCGCTTCAGGCCGCGGCGCCCGTGCTCACGCAGCCCGAACGTTACGCGCCGTCACGCGCGCACGCGCAGGTGTTCGCCGATCCGCGCTCGCTCGCGCTGCTCGAACAGGTTCGCCGCGTCGCGCCGAGCGACGCGAACGTGCTGATCGTCGGCGAGACCGGCACCGGCAAGGAATTGATCGCACGCCGCGTGCACGATCTCGGCGCCCGGCGCGAGGGGCCGTTCGTCGCGGTGAACTGCGGCGCCTTCTCCGAAACGCTCGTCGACAGCGAGCTGTTCGGTCACGAGAAAGGCGCGTTTACCGGCGCATTCAGCGCGAAGCCCGGCTGGTTCGAAGCCGCGCACGGCGGCACGCTGTTCCTCGACGAAATCGGCGACCTGCCGCTCGCGATGCAGGTCAAGCTGCTGCGCGTGCTGCAGGAACGCGAGGTCGTGCGGCTCGGGTCACGCACGGGCATTCCGGTCGACGTGCGCGTGGTCGCGGCGACCAACGTCGACTTGCAGCAAGCGGTCGCGGCCGGGCAATTTCGTGGCGACCTGTTCTACCGGCTCAACGTCGTGCAGCTCGCGGTGCCGCCGCTGCGAGACCGGCCGGGCGACATCCTGCCGCTCGCGCGCCACTTCTTCGACCTTTACCGCGACCGGCTCGGCGGCGGGCCGCGCCGCATCGATCCGCGTGCCGAGCGCCGGCTCGAGGCCCACGGCTGGCCCGGCAATATCCGCGAACTGGAAAACGTGATCCATCACGCGCTGCTCGTAAGCCGTCACGATGCGCTGCAGGACACCGACCTGCAGATCGCGACGCCGTGCCTGCCGGCCGTTGCCGCGCCTGTGGCCGAGTCGTCCGCCGATGCACAGGCGGCGCTCGAACACGCGCTGCGCGACCTGTTCGACGACGGGCACGGCAATCTCTTCGAACGCATCGAGGACACCGTGATGCGCGTCGCGTTCGAATTCAGCCATCGCAACCAGATCCGCGCCGCGCAGTTGCTCGGCGTCAGTCGTAACGTGCTGCGTGCGCGGCTGATTCGCGCGAAGGCGATCGCCGCGCTGAAATAGCGGCATCCGGCGCGCGCCCCGACGCCATGGCGCCATGACGCCATCGCGCCGCGATCCGTGTCGCAACATCCGAACCTGATGTATCGTGGCGCGAAGCGTACGCTTCGTTGCCCGCGCCGCACCAGGTCGTCGTATACGACCGCCCGTGACCGGCAACAGCACACGCACGATCCTCCGCAACACGAAAGCCGTCCGGCGCCCGTGCGCGTCCGGCCGAGCCCCGTTCACCCGTCCGGAACCGTCGCCATGAAAAAGCTTGTGAACCGCCCGTCCGACGTCGTGCGAGAAATGCTGGAAGGCATCGCGCGGCAATCGCCGCATCTCGCGATCCTCGGCGACGAGCACGTGCTCGTGCGCCAGCCGCTGCCCGAGCCGTCGCAGCGGCCGGTCGCGATCCTGTCAGGCGGCGGCAGCGGCCACGAGCCCGCGCACGGCGGCTATGTCGGCGAAGGGATGCTGAGCGCGACCGTGTGCGGCGAAGTGTTCACGTCGCCGTCGACCGACGCCGTGCTCGCCGCGATCCGCGCGAGCGCCGGCCCGAACGGCGCGCTGCTGATCGTGAAGAACTACACCGGCGACCGGCTCAATTTCGGGCTCGCCGCCGAGCTCGCGCGTGCGGAAGGCATTCCGGTCGAAACCGTCATCGTCGCCGACGACGTATCGCTGCGCGGCCGCGTCGAACGCGGCCAGCGACGCGGGATCGCCGGCACCGTGCTGATCCACAAGCTAGCGGGCGCCGCCGCCGCGCGCGGACTGCCGCTTGCCCGCGTCGCGAGCATCGCGCGCGACGCGGCGGCCGAACTCGGCACGATGGGCGTCGCGCTCGACGGCTGCACGATCCCGGGCGCCGACAAGTCGGGCTTCAGCCTCGCCGATCACGAAATCGAGCTGGGCCTCGGCATCCATGGCGAGAAAGGCGTCGAGCGTCGCGCGCCGTTACCGGCCGACGCGCTGGCCGACACGCTGCTGTCGAGCATCGTCGCCGATCTCGTGCTCGAGCGCGACGAGCGCGTCGCGCTGTTCGTCAACGGCCTCGGCGCGACGCCGGACATGGAACTCGCGATCGTGCTGCGCGCCGCATTCGACAACCTGACCCGGCGCGGCATCGTCGTCGCGCGCGCGTGGGCCGGCACGTTCCTGTCCGCGCTGAACATGCCGGGCTGCTCGATCTCGGTGCTGCGACTGAACGACGAGCGCGCGGCGCTGCTCGACGCGCCGACGCAGGCGCGCGCATGGCCGGGCGGCGGCCTCGTGAACACGCAGATTCGCGTGGCCGCGACCGCGTCGCAGGACGCGCCGCCGCCGCCGCTCGACGCGGCCGGCCGCGCATGGGCCGCGCGCCTGCAACCGGCGCTGCACGCGGTCGCGCAAACGCTGATCGATCACGAGCAGACGTTGACGGATCTCGATGCGGCAGCGGGCGACGGCGATCTCGGCGCGAGCATGCGCCGCGCCGCGCAGGCGATCCTCGAACTGCCCGACACCGCGTACGGTACGCCGTCGGGTGCATTGGCAGCGCTCGGCGCCGCGTTGCGCCGCGCGATCGCCGGCAGCTCCGGGCCGTTCTATGCGACCGCGCTGCTGCGCGCGTCGCGCCGGCTGGCCGATATCGCCGAGCCGTCGCCGCGCGACTGGGCTGCGGCGTTCCGCGCGGCGGTGGATTCGATCGGCGAACTCGGCGGCGCGCAGGCCGGCGACCGGACGATGCTCGATGCGCTGGCGCCGGCCGTCGACGCATTCGGCCGCGCGCTCGACAGCGATCGCGATCCCGCGAGCGCATGGACGGCGGCCGTCGACGCGGCCGAGCGAGGCGCGGAGAAAACGACGCGCATGACGCCGCGCGCGGGACGGGCCAGCTATCTCGGCGAGCGTGCGATCGGCACGCCGGATGGCGGTGCGGTGGCCGTCGCGTACTGGCTGCGCGCGCTGCTGCCGCACGTGCGGTAACGGGCGCGCGCGGCCGCGTTCAGACGCCTTCGACCAGCACCGCGCGATAGCGCGCGCCGTTGAAGCGGTGCCGGACGACCGCCTGGTATTCGGGGCCGTGATACCACGCGTGCGCGGCCTCCTTCGACGGGAACTCGACGATCACGACGCCTTCCGGGCCTTCACCCTCGAGGATTTCCTGCGGCCCATAGGCGGCGAGCACCTTCACCGGATGGCCGGCAAGGGTCGCGCCGACCTGGCTCGAGTAGAGGTCGAGCTCCTGCTGGTTCTGCGTGCTTTCCCGTGTAAAGACGATGTAGGTCGCCACGATATGCGCTCCTGATCAAGGGTGAAAAAAGGGACGCCACGCGCGGCACAGTCCGAGAAATCCCGCGTGGCAGCGCGCAGCTTACCGCCGTTCGCCGACCGGCGCTGCGCCGAGCCGGCCACGGCCTCCGCGGGCCGCCCGCCACGGCGCGGGAAAACCCCGATCTCCACATCGTCCTATGACATCGGGCAGCGCTAATTGGCGGGATTACTTTGATCCTCGTCGGCGCCCGCCCGGGCGCACGCTGATAGCGAGGACCCCTCATGCGATACGTGCCATCGTGGACTTCCGTTTCCGCCGCCGCGTCCGTTCCGGACGAGACGGCTTCCCGCGGCGACGAGCCGCATAGCCTGCCGCGGGTCGCGATCACGGCCGCCGCGCTCGGTAACGCGACCGAATGGTTCGATTACGGCATTTACGCGTACGGCCTCGCGTATATTTCCGCTGCGCTGTTTCCCGGCAACACGGCCAGCGCGACGCTGTTCGCGCTCGGCACGTTCGCGATCTCGTTCCTGATCCGCCCGCTCGGCGGCCTGTTCTGGGGCCCGCTCGGCGACCGGCTCGGCCGCAAGCGCGTGCTCGCGCTGACCGTCCTGACGATGTCGGGCGCCACCTTGCTCGTCGGCGTGCTGCCGAGCTATGCGACGGCCGGCTGGCTCACGCCGGCCGCACTGATCGTGCTGCGCATGGTGCAGGGTTTCTCGACCGGCGGCGAATACGGCGGCGCAGCCACCTTCATCGCCGAATACGCGCCCGATTCGCGGCGCGGCCTGTGCGGCAGCTTCCTCGAATTCGCGACGCTCGCCGGCTTCTCGCTCGGCGCGTTCCTGATGCTCGGCTTCGCGCTGCTGCTCGGCGATTCGGCGATGCATGCATGGGGCTGGCGCCTGCCGTTCCTGGTCGCCGCGCCGCTCGGCCTGATCGGCTTCTACCTGCGCTCGCGCCTCGAGGAAACGCCGGTGTTCCGCGAGCTCGAGGAACAGGCGCACCGCCGCGAGAAAAGCGTCGCCGCCGCGCTGCCGATCCGGCTGCTGCTGGTGCGCTATGCGAAGCCGCTGCTGCTGCTCGGCGGGCTCGTCGTCGCATTGAACGTCGTCAACTACGTGCTGCTCGCGTACATGCCGACTTACATGCACAAGGAACTCGGCGTCAGCGAGAACATGTCGCTGCTGATTCCGTTGATCGGCATGCTCGCGATGATGGTGCTGCTGCCGTTCGCCGGCTGGCTGTCGGATCGCGTCGGTCGCAAGACGATGTGGTGGTTCTCGCTGGTCGGGCTGTTCGTCGCGGCCGTGCCGATGTTCACGCTGATGACGCACGGTCCGCTCGGCGCCTTCATCGGCTTCGCGGTGCTCGGCGTGCTCTACGTGCCGCAGCTCGCCACCATTTCCGCGATGTTCCCGGCGATGTTCCCGACCCACGTCCGGTATGCGGGCATGGCGATCGCGTACAACGTGTCGACGTCGTTGTTCGGCGGCACCGCGCCGATCGTCAACGACTGGCTGATCGGCAAGACCGGCAACGCGCTGATTCCCGCGTACTACATGATGGCCGCCTGTGCGGTCGGGCTGATCGCGCTGCTGGCGGTGATCGAGACGCGCGGGTGTTCGCTGCGCGGCGACACCCTCCCCGGCCAGCCGGGCTGACCCGCGCCCCGGCGGCGCCCGGCTTCCCATAAACGGCATCCACCGCATCGCCCGCCGTCCGGCAACGGATGGCGGGCGATGTGCATTTCGGGCGGCTGAAGCCGCCGCCGGATTGTTGTCGTCCGGACAACACGATGTGCGCACCTACGGCGCTGTCGGCATGTATCGGCCGTCACTACAATCGCTCACACGCTCACCCTCAACCGGAATCCGGGCGAACCGAAGCGCGATCTTCACGATCGCGCTCGCGAACCGCGCTGCGCCGCGCAGGGCGGATTACCTCACTCGACGAACAGGATTACTGAACATGAACGCACCCATCCGCAACGTCCAGCCGGTCATCGAACCCCTGGGCAACGAAGCTTCGGGCGAACTCGTTCCGTCCCGCTACGCCGTGCGCATCGGCGACGTCGATGTCGTGCTGATCAGCGACGGCGTGCTGCCGCTGCCGACTTCCACCATGTCCACCAATGTGAGCGAAGCGGATCGCAACGCATGGTTCGACGGCCGCTTCCTGCAACGCGACATGTTCGACTGGGCGCTCAACATCGCGCTCGTGCGCAGCGCCGATCGCCTGATCCTGATCGATTCGGGCGTGGGCGACGGCTTCGAATACTTCACGCGCGCCGGGCGCTCGGTGATGCGTCTGGAATCGGCCGGCATCGACCTGGCTGCGATCACCGATATCGTGATCACGCACATGCACATGGATCACGTCGGCGGGCTGAACGTCGACGGCGTCAAGGCGAAGCTGCGCCCCGACGTACGCATTCACGTATCGGCCGCGGAAGTGGCGTTCTGGAAAAATCCGGACTTCAGCAAGACGGTGATGCCGGAAACCGTTCCGCCCGCGCTGCGCAAGGCGGCCGCGACGTTCGTGGAACTCTATGGCGAAAACATCGTGCCGTTCGACCGGACCGTGGAAGTCGCGGCGGGCGTGTCGGCGCGGGTGACGGGCGGCCATACGCCGGGCCACTGCGTGGTCGACATCGCATCGAAAGGGGAGAAGCTGACGTTCGCGGGCGACGCGATTTTCGAAGTCAACTTCGACAATCCCGACTGGCAAAACGGCTTCGAACACGATCCGGACGCGGCGGTCGACGTGCGTCTCGCACTGTTCAACGAAGCCGCCGACACCGGCGCGCTGCTGGCCGCGGCCCATGTCGCGTTCCCGTCCATCGGGCACGTTGCGCGGCACGGCGACGGGTTCCGTTTCGTCCCGGTCGTGTGGGATTACTGAGTGACGGCCGGTAGCCGACGCGCGCCGCAGGCGATGCGCTGACGGTTTCCGCGAACCATACCGGCAAAAAAGACGCCGCCGCACTCGCATGCGGCGGCGTCACCTCACGCGCCGGAGCGCGCATCAGCACCGCTTGATAATCAAGCGACGGTCGAAAGATTCCGCTCCGCGACCTCATCCACCGCGTCCTTCACGATCGCGACGATCTCGTCGGCTTCAGCACGCGTCATCACGAGCGGCGGCGCAAACCCGAGAATGTCGCCATGCGGCATCGCCCGCGCGATCACGCCGCGCTGCAACGCGGCAGCCGACACCTGCGCACCGATCTTCAGCGCGGAATCGAACGGCGTGCGCGCGTCCTTGTCGGCCATGAACTCGAGCGCGGCCAGCATGCCGACGCTGCGCACCTCGCCGACGAGCGGATGCGCGCCGAATGCATCGCGCAGCTTCGCGCCGAAATACGCGCCCACTTCCGCAGCGTTGCCAACGAGGTTCTCGCGCTCCAGGATCGCAAGGTTCGCGAGCGCGGCGGCCGCGCACACCGGGTGCCCCGAATACGTCCAGCCATGCCCCATCGGCCCGTGTTCCTGCGAGCCGCGCGCGATCACGTCCCACACCCTCTCGCCGACGATCACGCCCGACAGCGGCGCATACGCGCTCGTCAGCCCCTTCGCGACCGTGATCAGGTCGGGCTCGATCCCGAAGTGCTGCGCGCCCATCTTCGAGCCGAGACGCCCGAACCCGCACACGACTTCGTCCGAGATCAGCAGGATGTCGTGCTTGCGCAGCACGGCCTGGATCGCGGGCCAGTAGCCGGCCGGCGGTTCGATGATGCCGCCCGTGCCCATCACCGGCTCCGCGATGAACGCGGCGACCGTGTCGGCGCCCTCGCGCGCGATCAGCTGCTCGAGTTCGTCGACGCAGTACGCGACGAACTGCGCTTCGTTCATGCCGGCCGGCGCCTTGCGATACCAGTGCGGACACACCGTATGCTTCACGCGGTCGATCGGCAGGTCGAAATGCTGATGGAAGCTCGGCAGGCCCGTGAGGCTGCCCGTCACGATGCCCGAGCCGTGATAGCCGCGCTCGCGCGAGATGATCTTCTTCTT
The DNA here is from genome assembly GCF_017815045.1 of Burkholderia sp. CpTa8-5. Classification (NCBI taxonomy): domain Bacteria; kingdom Pseudomonadati; phylum Pseudomonadota; class Betaproteobacteria; order Burkholderiales; family Burkholderiaceae; genus Burkholderia; species Burkholderia sp. CpTa8-5. Next base: position 36,184 of record NZ_JAGIQD010000001.1, on the reverse strand, counting down.
GTTCGGGCGGCCGAGCACGTTGTTGTAGTACCAGACGATCTTGACCTGCGTTTCGTTCGCATCGGAACCCGACATCCCGTAATAGACCTTCTTCATCCCGGCCGGCGACCAGTCGATGATGCGCGACGACAGCTCGATGATCGCGTCCGACGCGTGGCCGACGTACGTGTGGTAGTACGCGAGCTGCTTCGCCTGCTCATGCATCGCGTCGGCCACTTCGGTGCGGCCGTAGCCGATGTTCACGCAGTAGAGGCCGGCGAACGCGTCGATATATTGCTTGCCCTGGTGATCCTCGATGCGGATGCCTTCGCCGCCGCGCACGATCTTGCCCGGCAGCGCGCCGGTCTCGTGGTCGTACGCGTGCGTCGACGGGTGCATGAAGTGGGCGCGGTCCTCGCGCAGCAGTACGTCGATCGATTTTGTCATGATGTGCTCCTTTGAATGGGTCAGGCCGTCGCCGCGACAGGCAGGCCGAGATTGCCGAGGCAGAAGTACTTGGTTTCGGTGAACGGCTCGAAGCCTTCGGCGCCGCCTTCGCGCCCGAGTCCCGACGCCTTCATCCCGCCGAACGGGATCGGCGCGCCGGTGAATTTCACGCCGTTGACCGACACCATCGCGAAATCGAGCCGCCGCACGAGCTGGAAGATCGTGTCGATGCGCGTCGCGCATACGTACGCGGCGAGCCCGTACTCGGTGTCGTTGGCCGTTTCTACCGCTTCGTCGAGCGTGTCGAACGCGCAGACGGCCGAGATCGGCGCGAAGTTTTCCTCGTCGACCACGCGCATGCCCGGCGCGGCATCCGCGATCACGGTCGGCTCGTAGAACCAGCCGCCGAGCGCGTGCGGCCGGCCGCCCGCGACGATGCGCGCGCCGCGTGCCCGCGCATCGTCGACGCGTGCGACGGTCGCGTCGAACGCGGCCTGATGCACCAGCGGACCGACGTCGACGCCTTGCTCGAACGCAGGCCCCGTCTTCAGCACGCGCACCGCGTTCGCATACCGTTCGACGAACGCGTCGTACAGCGGTCGCGCGACGAGAATCCGGTTCGCCGCGCAGCAGTCCTGGCCGGACGTCTGGAACTTCGCGCCGACGGCAATCCGCACCGCCTGGTCGAGATCCGCATCCTCGGTCACGATGAACGGCGCGTTGCCGCCCAGTTCGAGCGCGATCTTGCGGATGCCGGCCTTCGCGGCGGTTTCGGTCACGAGCCGCCCGACCCGCGTCGAGCCGGTGAAGCTGACCGCACGCACACGCGTATCGCCGACCAGCGTTTCCATCGCCATCTGCGGCTCGCCGAGCACCACGTTGAACACGCCGGCCGGGAAGCCGGCCTCGTCGGCGAGCTGCGCGAGCGCGAGCGCCGAGAACGGCGTTTCGTGCGCGGGCTTCACGACCACGGTACAACCGACCGCGATCGCGGCCGCCGCCTTGCGCGTGATCATCGCGGCCGGGAAATTCCACGGCGTGATCAGCGCCGCGACGCCGACCGGTTCCATCACGGTGCCGAGATGCGCGCCGTCGATATGCGTCGGAATCGTGCGGCCCGCGACACGCTTCGCCTCGTTCGCGAACCATTCGACGAAGCTCGCCGCATAGCGGATCTCGCCGCGCGCTTCGGCCAGCGGCTTGCCCTGTTCCAGCGACAGCAGCGCGGCCAGATCGTCGACGTGACGCAGGATCAGCGCATGCCAGCGCAGCAATGCCGCGCTGCGTGCGGCCTGCGGCGTCCAGCGCCAGGTGTCGTACGCGCGCTGCGCGGCGTCGACGGCACCGACGATCTGCGCGCGTTCGAGCATCGGCACGTGGCCGATCACGGCCTGATCGGCGGGGTTCACGACGGCGACCGTCGCGGCACTGTCGCTGTGGATCCAGCGACCATCGACGTAGCAGGTCGACTTGAACAGAACGGGGTGTCCGGGCAGCATGCTGCGTCTCCTGGTTGGTGGGCACGAACTTCATTGTGTCGCGCCCGCGCATGCGGAAATTTCGGTTTGCACGGCGGGAAATGCCGGTTTTTTCCGTATTGCCGCGCGCCGGCGCGAACTTTTACAGCCAGTCCGGCGCGCCGCCGGAGCCGCACTTCACGACCTTCGTCACGATGTACGTGAAGTAGCGCTCGATGCCGAGGTCTTCCATCAGCAACGCATCGATGAAGCGCTGGTAATGGTCGATGTCGCGCGCGACCACGTGCAGCACGTAGTCGACGCCACCGCCCGTCGCATAGCACTGCGCGACTTCGGGCGCGGCGGCCACGCGATCCTCGAAGCGCCGCATGTCGGGCGCGGTGTGCCGCGACAGCGTCACTTCGACGACGATGCGGCTGCCGGAGAACGCGCCGATCCAGTCGACGTCCGCGCGATAGCCGCGGATCACGCCGCTTTCCTCGAGCTTGCGCACGCGCTCCCATGCGGGCGAAATCGACAGGTTCACGGCTTCCGCGAGCTTCGACTTCGTGATGCGCCCGTCGCGCTCGAGCAAGCGCAGGATCGCGAGGTCGTATCGGTCGAGCTTGATCACGTCGTGCGCGTCCTTATACGGCGACCGGGATGTTGCGCTCGACGATGTCGGCGACCACCGCGATCGTGTCGCCCGGTTGCACGATGCCCGGGAAGTGCCGGGCCGCGAGCAGCCCGCGCCGCCGTGCGACGTACTCGATGGGCGTGACGCCCGTGCGGTCGATGTCGTGCACGCGCGCGAGCACGTCGCCGGCCTTGACCTCGCTGCCGAGATCGCGGCACATCTCGAGCAGCCCGTGATGCTCGCTCGTCGTGTAGCAAGAGCCGTCCGGCATGTCGAGCAGCGTCGTCGTACGCGGCGCGTTGCCATCGATGACGTCCTTGGCGATCACGCCCGCATGCGCAAGCAATCCATACACGCCGCGCTCGGCGATCGCGACGCTTGCCGCCGTCGACGTGCCGCCGCCACCGAGCTCGGTCGACACGAACACCTTGCCTGCTTCCTCGGCCGCGCTGTCGTACAGGCCGACGCTGTCGAGTTCCAGCATGCGCATCGAATACGGCGCGCCGAACGCACGCATCGCGCGCTCGCAGCGCGCTTCCTGGTCGCGATCCTGCAGCACGTGAATCGCCGCGAACGGCACGAAGTCGAGCGTGCGCCCGCCCGCGTGAATGTCGAGCACGTGCGTCGCGAGCGGCAGCAGGTGGCGCTGGAAGTAGTCGGCGATCTTCTCGGTCACCGTGCCGTCCGGTCGGCCCGGGAAGCTGCGATTGAGGTTGCCCGCATCGATCGGCGACGTGCGGCAACCGGCGCGGAACGCCGGGTAGTTCATGAACGGCACGACGATCACGCGGCCGGTCACGTCGGCCGCCTTCAGCGAGCCGGCGAGCTTCGACAGCGCGACCGGCCCTTCGTATTCGTCGCCGTGATTGCCGCCGGTCAGCAACACCGTCGGCCCGTCGCCGCGCTTCACGACGGTCACCGGAATCATGATCGCACCCCACGCGGAATCGTCGCGCGAGTAAGGCAGCTTCAGGAAGCCGTGTTGTTCGCCGTCCGCGTCGAAATCGACGGTCGGCGTGATCGGGGAAGCACGCATCGCCCTACTCCTTTACGAACAGCTTGCGCGGTACGTTGCAGAACGTCTCGACGCCGGTCTCGGTGATCAGGATGCTCTCCGTGATCTCCAGCCCCCAGTCGTCGAGCCACAGCCCGGGCATGAAATGGAACGTCATGCCGGGTTCCAGCACCGTCCGGTCGCCCGGGCGCAGGCTCATCGTGCGCTCGCCCCAGTCGGGCGGATAGCTCGCGCCGATCGGGTAGCCGCAGCGGCTGTCCTTGTCGATGCCCGCGCGGCGCAGCACCGCGAAGAACGCGTTCGCGATGTCCTCGCATACGTTGCCGGGCTTCGCGGCCGCGAGCCCGGCCTCGATCCCTTCGACCACCGCGCGCTCGCCTTCGATGAAGTGCGCGGGCGGCTTGCCGAGATAGACGGTGCGCGACAGCGGGCAGTGATAACGGCGGTAGCAACCGGCGATCTCGAAGAACGTGCCGGCGCCGCGCGCGAACGTCGAGTCGTCCCAGGTCAGGTGCGGCGCGGCGGCATCCGCGCCGGTCGGCAGCAGCGGGACGATCGCCGGGTAGTCGCCGCCGAAGCCTCCCGCACCGCCGATCCCGGTCGCATAGATCTGCGCGACCAGGTCGCTTTTCTTCATGCCCGGCTCGATCGTCTCGACGATGTGCGCATGCATCCGCTCGACGATGCGCGCGGCCACGCGCATGTACTCGATCTCGCGCGGCGACTTCACCGCGCGCTGCCAGTTGACGAGCGCGGTCGCATCGACCCAGCGCGCGGCCGGCAGATGCTTCTGCAACGACGCGTATGCCGCTGCGCTGAAGTAGTAGTTGTCGAGTTCGACGCCGATGCGCAGCGCGCTCCAGCCGCGCGCGGCGATGACTTCGGCGGACAGGTAGTCCATCGGGTGGCGCGCGCGCGACTGCACGTAATGATCGGGATAGCCGACGATGTTCTCGTGCGCCATGAACGCGGTGCGCTTCGCGCCGTTCGCGTCCTGGCCGCGGCCGAACCACACGGGTTCGCCGTCCAGCGCGAGCAGTACGCACTGGTGCACGTAGAACGACCAGCCGTCATAGCCGGTGAGCCAGCCCATGTTGGTCGGGTCGGTGACGATCAGCAGGTCGATGCCGGCCCGCTCCATCGCCGCGCGTGTCTTCGCGATGCGCGCGGCATATTCGCTGCGCGCGAACGCGAGCCGCGGCGCGGCTGTCTGGGTTTCGATGACTGCGGACATCTGTCTCCTCTCAAGTCGTGAGGTCGTTGTGAAAAATCGTGCCCACTTCCGCCGCGCGGGCGCGTTGCAGCGCGAGCACGGCAATCGCGGTGTCCTGCGCGCCGGTGCCGGTCAGGTCGCAGATCGTGATGTCGTCGCGATGCGTGCGGCCGTCTCGGCGGCCGGCGATCACTTCGCCGAGTTCGGGAAACACCGCGTCGGCTGCAACGGCGCCGGCCGCGATCGCATGCGCGAGCTCGCCGGCCACGCGGGTCTGCCGCAGCCGGTCGCAGAAATAGCGCGCGGCGCCGAATACCGACGGCGCGAGTTCGGTCTTGTAATCCGCATCCGAACCCATCGCCGTCACGTGCAGCCCGGGGTGCAGATCTTCCGCGTGCACGAGCGGCGCACGGCTCGGCGTGGTCGTCACCGCGATGTCCGCGTCGGCGAGCGCCGCGTGCACCGAGCGCGCGACGACCGCGTCGATCCCGTGCGCGGCACGCACGTCGGCCGCGAATCGCGCGGCACGTTCGGCATCGCGCGCCCACACCGTCACGTGCGTGATGTCGCGCACGAGCATCAGCGCGGCAAGCTGCAACCGCGCCTGTTCGCCCGCGCCGACGATCGCCGCGCGGCGCGCATCGGCGCGCGCGAGCCGGCGCGCGGCCACGGCGCCGGCGGCCGCGGTGCGCACGGCTGTCAAGTAACCGTTGTCGAGCAGCACGGCCTCGGTCAGGCCGGTGCGCGCGGACAGCACGAGCATTAGCCCGTTCAGGCTCGGCAGCCCGAGCGACGGGTTGTCGAAGAAACCGGGGCTGACCTTGATCGCAAAGCTGTCGAAGCGCGGCAGGTACGCCGTCTTCACGTCCACTTCGGCGTGGCGCTCGGGCAGCGCAAGATTCAGGATCGGCGGCATCACGACGGCGTCGGTCGCGAGCGACGCGAACGCGGCCTCGACCTGGTCGATCGCGGCAAGATCGAGTGGCACCAGCGCACGCAGTTGCGCGTGGCCAAGCAACGTGACGGGATGGGCCATGTCAGTTCTCCGAAACGAGCCTGCGATGCACGGCCATGTCGATGTTCGCGCCGCTCACGACGACCACGATCGGGCCGCTGCGATCGCGGCGTGCGATCCGTTCATCCAGCAGGGCGGCGAGGCCGACCGCGCCGGCGCCTTCGACGACGAGCCGCTCTTCCCGATACGCATGCGCGATGCCGCGCGCGATCGACGGCTCGTCGAGCAGCACGACGTCGTCGGCCAGCGCGCGCGTCATGTCGAACGTGTAGCGGTTGTCGAGGCCGATGCCGCCGCCGAGCGAATCGGCCAGCGTCGGCTGTTCGGCGACGTCGACCGGGCGACCGGCCGCGAGGCTCGCGTGCATCGCGGCGCCGCACGCCATCGATACGCCGATCATCTCGATCGGTGGCCGGATCGCCTTCGCGGCAAACGCGACGCCGCTGAACAGGCCGCCGCCCGACAGCGGCACGACCAGCGTCGCCGTATCGGGCAGCGCTTCGAGTATCTCGACGCCGATCGTCGCCTGGCCCGCGATGATGCGCGGATCGTCGAACGGCGGCACGTATGCATAACCTTCGTCGCGCACCAGCCGCCGCGCTTCCACCTGCGCGTCGTCCTGGCTGTCGCCGACGATCACCACGCGCGCGCCGAGCGCCGCGACCGCCTCGACCTTGTTGTCCGGCACGAGCGACGACATGCAGACGGCCGCATCGATGCCGAGCGCGCGTGCCGCATGCGCGACCGCGCGGCCATGATTCCCGGTCGATGCGGTGACCACGCGCGTCACGCGCTGCGCCGCAAGTTCCGCTAGCGCGTTGGTCGCGCCGCGCAGCTTGAAGCTGCCGGTCGGCTGCAGCGTTTCGAGCTTCAGGTAGACCGGGGCGCCGACACGCGCGGACAGCGCGGCGGACGCGACGAGCGGCGTACCGTCGGCGCGCCCGGCGAGACGGCGGCGCGCGCGGTAGACGTCGGACAGCGACAGGGAAGACATGGAACGCGCGCCTCGCGACGAATGTGATGCGATCCAGTCTAATGTTCCAAATCGCGCTTTCGAATGTCCTGATACATTGCGCGCGATGTCGCGGCAGCGCCGCCGGTTCAGTGGAAGTCGTTCAGGTGCGGATACTGTTCGAACACACCCGCGATCGTCTCGAGCGCTGCATTGCACGCCGCATCGGAGGTTTCGGCGCCGATGCACACGCGCACCGCGTTCGGTCGCTCCGTGCCGCCGACGAGAAACGGATCGGATGACGTCACCGCGATCTTGCGCGTGCGCAGTTCACGCACGATCCGCTCGGCTTGCCAGTAGTCGGGCACGCGCAGCCATGCCGACAGCGCGTTGGGATGCGCACCGAGCACATACGGCCCCAGTGCGGCCCGCACCATCTGCTGACGCACGGCGAGCCGCTGGCGCTGCAGTTCGACGAGCCGCCGCGCGGTGTCGTCGACGATCCAGCGCGTCGCGATTTCGGCGATCGGCGACGTCGCCATCCAGCTGCTCACGCGCAGCACGCTCTCGACGCGCAACGCGAGCCGTCGCGGCATCGCGAGATAGCCGGTGCGCAACCCCGTCAGTACCGATTTCGTCATGCTCGTGCAGTAGAAGCCGAGCTCCGGAATCAGGCTGGCGATCGGCGTGCCCGTCTTCTCGAGCAGCGGACCGTACACGTCGTCCTCGATCACGTATACGCCGTAACGCGTCGCGATGCGCGCGATCGAGCGGCGCCGCGAATCGGTCATCAGCGACACGGTCGGGTTATTGAGGGTCGGCGTGCAGACGAGCGCGCTGATCCGCTCGCCATCGCACATCTCCTCGAAATGTTCGGGACGGATGCCGTGCTCGTCCATCTCGAGCCCTTTCAGCGTAAACCCGAGCACGTTCGCGGAGCCGATCACGCCGTGATCGGTCAGGCTCTCGCACAACACGGTGTCGCCCGGCCCGACGATCGACGCGAGCGCGAGAAAGATCCCGTGCGCCGCGCCGTTCGTCACCAGCAGCGATTCGCGGTGCACCGGCATGTTCAGCGACGCGAGCCAAGCCGCGCCGGCGTCGCGATGCGCATCGAGGCCGGCGATCGGCCGGAACGAACGGATCCACGGCTGATCGTCGGTGCCGGCCAGCGCCGTGCACACGCTGCGCCATGCCGCGTCGTGCTCCGGCGTGTGCACGATGCGGGCGATCGAGAAGTCGACGAGTTCGCGCTCGGTCGTATCGAGGATGTAGTTCGACATCGATTCGGTCACGCGCGCGGCCACGAAGCTGCCGCGGCCAACCTCGCAGCGGATCAGCCCCTGACGCTCCAGCTCCTTGTACGCGTTGGTGACGGTCTGCACGCTGACACCGAGGCTCGACGCGACGTCGCGCTGCGGCGCGAGCCGCGCGCCCGGCGCGAGCGCGCCGTTCTCGATGTCGCTGGCGATCGCCTTCACGAGCCGCTTGTATTTCGACTCGATGCCGTGCACCGCGCCGAGCGCGTCGCGCCAGCCTGCCGATACCTCGGTCCGTCCCATCTCGATGTCTCCGTCGTGGCTTCCGCATGGTCGCTCAGAAAGACCCCCCGAAAATATTGTCCTAGTGCAATCGCGTTCGAAAGCAGGACGTCGTGGGCGAATCGCGCGGTGCAATCGGCGTGCCCGAGCGACCGCGGCCCACACATTTTCCGATCGGTCGAAAGTCGCGGGCTACCTACCCGCCCAGCGGGCGGCGCGCGGGCTTGGAATTTGCTTCACATGCACGGCCGTGCTCGTGTGGTCGAATAGTGGTCGTCTGACAATTCAATATCGTCGCCGCGCCCCATGCGACGTGTCATCCCGGCGACGAAAACGATAGTTTGCTATCGAATGTTTTTGCCCCTATCATCTCGCCCATGACCAATCTGCACGACCTCCGCCTCGCCGTCAGCAGCCTGCTCGTGCTCACCGCGCGCAAGTGGCGCCGCACCAGCGACGGCGTGCTGACCGCGTACAACGTATCCGAGGCCTGCGCGACGCCGCTCTTGATCGCCGGGCGTCTCGGCGAAGGCGTGCGGCAAGGCACGCTCGCCGAGCACGTGGGCATCGAAGGGCCGTCGCTGGTGCGCCTGCTCGACCAGCTGTGCGCGGCCGGCCTCGCACGCCGCGACGAGGATCCGCACGATCGCCGCGCGAAAACGATCTCGCTGACGGCCGCCGGCCGCGCGGTCACCGCGAAGATGGAGGAAGACCTGCGCGCGCTGCGCGCCCAGGTGCTCAAGGGCGTGTCGCGCGCCGATCTCGAAGCGACGCTGCGCGTGCTGAACGCGTTCAACGCCGCCGACGCGCATCCTCCGGCGTCGCCCCCGTCCCACCCCGCCGATTCCGCGTCATGACCTATCCGAGCCTTCGCGACTGGCTGTTCTCGGGCAAGACGTTCGCCGCGTCGATGCTGGCGCTGTACCTCGGCCTGTATTTCCAGTTGCCGCGCCCGTACTGGGCGATGGCGAGCGTCTACATCGTGTCGAACCCGTTCGTCGGCGCGACGCGCTCGAAGGCGCTGTACCGCGCGCTCGGCACCGCGCTCGGCGCGGCCGCCGCGATCTTCTTCGTGCCGCCGTTCGTCGAGACGCCGCTCCTGTTCAGCACCATCGTCGCGACCTGGTGCGGCACGCTGCTGTACCTCGCGATCTCGGATCGCACCGCGCGCAGCTACGTGTTCATGCTAGCCGGCTATACGATGCCGCTGGTCGCGCTGCCGACCGTCACCGATCCGTCCACGATATTCGACGTTGCGATCGCGCGCACCGAGGAAATCGTGCTCGGCATCGTGTGCGCGAGCGTGGTCGGCAGCGCCGTGTTCCCGAACCGGCTCGCGCCGACGCTGATCGAGCGCACCGACGCGTGGTTCAAGGACGCCGCGTTCTACGGGCGCGAAACGCTGTCCGGGCACCTGGCCGGCAAGGCGCTGTCCGCATGCAGGCAGCGGCTCGCCGCGACGATCACCGGCCTCGAATTCCTGCTGAGCCAGCTGGGCTACGACCATGCGCATCCGCGCGTGCTTGCGCGCGCGCAGGCGCTCGCGGGCCGGATGCAGCTGTTCCTGCCGCTGATGTCGTCGCTCGCCGATCCGCTGATCGCGCTGATGCGCGACCTGCACGTGCGCCCGCCCGCGCTCGACGCGCTGCTGGCCGACGCCGCGAAATGGTTCGACGCGCCGCTGCCGGCCGTGAAGACCGGTTCCGACGGCGATATGGCGCACGATCCGGTCGCGGACGACCTGCGCGCGCGCATCGCCGCGCTGCAGCCGCCCGACAGCGCGCTGGCGAGCTGGGACGGCGCGTTGCTGTCGAATGCGCTGTGGCGGCTGCGCCAGGTCATCGACATCTGGCAGGACTGCCGCTCGCTGCGCGCGCTGATCGCGAACGAGTCGGGCGTGTGGCAGCCGCGCTACCGGCACTGGCGGCTCGGCGGCACCGAGCGCTTCTTCGATCGCGGGATGATGCTGTTCTCGACGCTGACCGTCGTGTTCGCGATCGTGTTCGCGTGCTGGCTGTGGATCTCGTCCGGCTGGCACGACGGCGCGGCCGCCGTCACGCTCGTGGCCGTGTCGTGCAGCTTCTTCGCCGCGCTCGACGAGCCCGCGCCGCTGGTGTTCAAGTTCTTCCTGTCGACCGCCGCGAGCGTCGTGTTCGCGGGCCTGTATCTGTTCGTCGTGCTGCCGCACGTGCACGATTTCGCGATGCTCGTGCTGATGTTCGCGGGGCCGTTCATCCTGATCGGCACGCTGCTGCCGCGCCCGCAGTTCAACATGGTGACGATGCTCGTCGCGGTCAACACGGCCACCTTCATCAGCATCCAGAGCGCGTACGAGGCCGATTTCTTCGTGTTCCTGAACAGTAATCTCGCGGGCGTCGCCGGGCTGCTGTTCGCGTACGTGTGGACGCGCGCGACGCGGCCGTTCGGCGCGGAACTCGCGGTACGGCGCCTGCTACGCTCGGGCTGGGAGGACGTCGCGCGCTCCGCGTCGACGCAACCGCTCGACGATCAGCGCAACCACGCATCGCGGATGCTCGATCGCGTCACGCAACTGCTGCCGCGCCTCGGTGCGTCCGACGACCACCGCCACCCGTCGATCGAAAGCTTCCGCGACCTGCGCATCGCGCTGAACGCGCTCGACCTGCGTCGCTCGCGGCGCCGGCTGTCGGGCGACGTGCCCGACGCGATCGATCGCGTGCTGGCCGGCGTCACCGATCACTACGCGCGCTGCGCGGCCGCGAACGCGCGCCAGCCCGCGCCGCCCGCCCTGCTCGCGACGATCGACGACGCGCTGCGGCGCGTGGCCAGCCGCAACCTGCCGGGCGCCGCGCCGGCCGACGGCACCGCCGCGCCCGCGGCGCCGGTCACGCACCGCCGGCTGCGCGACACGCTGCATGCGCTTGTCGGCCTGCGCCTGTCGCTGTATCCGGCCGCGGCCGCGCAAGCGCCACAGACGCCGGACGGAGCACGCGCATGAGCCGGCTTTCCACCTTGTCCTTCCGACCGCGACCATGATCGGCGAAATCGATATCTTCGGCGTGTTCGTGCCGGCCCCGCTCGTACTGATGTTGATCGCGTACCTGATCAACATCGTCGTGCGCGCAGTGCTCGAGCGCGTCGGCTTCTACCGCCTCGTCTGGCACCGTTCGATCTTCGACCTCGGCATCTACGTGTTCGTGCTGGCCGCCGTCGTGATCGTGTCCCACCAACTCGTGGCTACCTAACGTGAAAAAAACCTGGCTCTCGGCAGGGCAAGTCCTGCTCACCCTGATCGTCGTCGTCGTGGCCGGCCTCGTGCTGTGGCGCATCATCAACTACTACATGTTCTCGCCGTGGACGCGCGACGGGCACGTGCGGGCCGACGTGATCCAGGTCGCGCCGGACGTGTCGGGCCTCATCACGTCGGTGCAGGTCGCCGACAACCAGGAGGTCAAGCGTGGCCAGGTGCTGTTCGTGATCGACCAGGCGCGCTACGCGCTCGCGGAACGGCTCGCCGAAGCGACGCTCGCGCAGCGCCGCGCGACGCTGGCGCAGGCGAAGCGCGAATACGCGCGCAACCTGCAGCTCGGCAACCTGGTCGCGAGCGAACAGGTCGAGGAAAGCCGCACGCGCGTCGAGCAAGGCGAAGCCAGCGTCGCCGATGCGCAGGTGTCGCTCGACACCGCGAAGCTGAACCTGCAGCGCACGACGATCGTCAGTCCCGTGGACGGCTACCTGAACGACCGCGCCCCGCGCGTCGGCGAATACGTGCCGGCCGGCCGCGCGGTGCTGTCGGTCGTCGACCGCAACTCGTTCCGCGTCGACGGCTACTTCGAGGAAACCAAACTGCGCGGCATCCATATCGGCCAGCCGGTCGACATCATCGTGATGGGCGAGCCACATGCGCTGCGCGGCCACGTGCAGAGCATCGTCGCCGCGATCGAGGATCGCGACCGCACGCAGGGCGCGAACCTGCTGCCGAACGTGAACCCGGCGTTCAGCTGGGTGCGGCTCGCGCAGCGCGTGCCGGTGCGCGTCGTGCTCGACGAGGTGCCCGACGATTTCCGGATGATCGCGGGCCGTACCGCGACCGTATCGATGCGCGGCGCCGACACGCACCGCAACGACGACGCGAAGCCGGTGGGCACCGGCACCACATCGGCGGCCGCGCCGGTTTCGGCTACGTCAGGTACGGCCGCCAGCGCCGCGGGAGCCTCGCAATGAAGCGGCATGGTCTGCGCGTCGCGGCGACGCTCGCCCCGCTTGCGCTCGCACTCGGTGCGTGCAAGTCGGTCGGCCCCGACTACATGCTGCCGCAACAGGCGTACGTCAACGCGCCGCTCGCGAACCATGCGCTCGACGACGCGAACGGCACGCTGGTGTCGCGCGACGCGGTGCCCGGCAACTGGTGGCAACTGTACGACGACCCGGTACTCAATGGGCTCGTGCGCGATGCGCTGAAGTCGAACACCGACCTGCGCGTCGCCGCGGCGAACCTCGCCCGCTCGCGCGCGGCGCTGGTGGTCGCGAACGAACAGGGCGGCTTCTCCGGCAAAGCCGAGGCAGCCGTGCAGCGCGCGCAGGAATCGGCCGAGCAATACCTGCTCGAAAACAAGCTGCCGGTCGTCAACGAAGGCACGGTCGGCATCAACGTGTCATACGAGCTCGACCTGTTCGGCAAGCTGCGGCGCGGCGTCGAAGCCGCGCGCGCGGACAGCGAGGCCGTCAAGGCGGCCGGCGACCTCGCGCGCATCACGGTCGTGGCCGACGTCGTACGCGCGTATGTCGAAGCGTGCTCGGCCGGCGACGAACTGGCGATCGCGAAGCAGTCGCTCGCGCTGCAGCAACAGCGCGTCGCGCTGTCGCAGCGGCTGCGCGACGCGGGGCGCGGCAACCAGACCGACGTGACGCGCGGCGTGACGCAGGTGCGCACGCTGTCCGCCGACATTCCGCGCTTCGAAGGCCGCCGCAAGATCGCGCAGTACCAGCTCGCCGCGCTGCTCGCGCGCGCGCCGGCCGACCTGCCGAAAGCCGCCGCCGAATGCGAACGCCTGCCGAAACTGCGTCGGCCGATTCCGATCGGCGACGGCGCCGCGCTGCTGCGCCGCCGCCCCGACGTGCGCGAAGCCGAGCGGCAGCTCGCCGCCGCGACCGCGCGGATCGGCGTGGCAACCGCCGCGCTGTATCCGTCGGTCAGCATCGGTGCGTCGGCCGGTTCGGTCGGCGTCGCCGCCGACCTGTTCTCGTCCACCACGAATCGCTGGTCGTTCGGACCGCTGATCAGCTGGTCGTTCCCCGTGAACGGCCAGCGTGCGCGCGTGCGTGAAGCCGAAGCCGCGACGGGCGGCGCACTCGCGCACTTCGACGGGGTCGTGCTGAACGCGCTGCGCGAAACGCAGTCGAGCCTCGCGACCTATGCAGCCGACGTGCAACGCACGGATGCGCTGCGCACCGCGTACGAATCGGCCCGCAGTTCCGCCGCCGAAACGCATCGTCTCTATGCGGCCGGCCGCGAATCGTTCATCGCCGATCTCGACGCGACGCGCACGTTGACGAGCGTGCGGGCGCAGGTCGCGGCGGCCGAAGGGCAGGTCGCGGCCGACCAGGTGCGGCTCTTCCTCGCGCTCGGCGGCGGTTGGGACGGCGACGGTGCGGCAGCCGCCGCGAACGCCGGCTCCGCGGCCGCGGCACCCGCGGCCGGCCCGTCGGCGCCGTAGCGACATCGGCTATATCGCATGCGTGACGACACGCCCCGCGGCAACGGGTTGGACTGATTCGCGCGATGGCACTCGCAGGGCCGGCGTTGACGGTACACTGGCCGATGCATTTCCAATCACCTTTTGCCGCAGCCGGCTCTGCCGCGGCAACCACCCGGAGAGTCATCATGCGAACGAGCGCCCGCAACCAATTCGCCGGCGAGATCAGCGCCGTCAAGCCCGGTGCCGTCAACGACGAAATCACGCTGCGCACGCAGGACGGCCTCGAGATCGTCGCCGTGATCACCCATGGCAGCGCGGCGTCGCTGGGCCTCGCGGCCGGCACGAACGCGTTCGCGCTCGTCAAGGCGTCGTCGGTCATCGTGATGGTCGACGTCGACAGCAGCAAGGTGTCGGCTCGCAACTGCGTCGCGGGTACCGTCGCGTCGGTCGCGAAGGGCGCGGTCAATTCGGAGGTCGTGATCAAGGCGGCGAGCGGTGCGGAAATCGTCGCGATCGTCACCAACGACAGCGTCGATCGTCTCGGGCTCGCGAGCGGCGCCGCCGCATCCGCGGTCTTCAAGGCATCGAGCGTGATCGTCGGCGTCGAGTGATCGCGTGACGATCGCACGCAATGTGCGGGCAACCAGCATTCCGGAACCAACGATCGGCTGTTAGCGTTCCCATAAACGGCCACCTTGCAATGCGCAGCGCCCGTCGCTCACGACGCGGTCAGTGTCGATGCCGGTGATGAATATCCGGAAAATGCGCATGACTGTGCGTGATCGGCAGATGCACGTGCGGATGCGTGTGCGGTTCATCGCCGTCATACGGGAAGTCGTGCGCGTGCTGGTGATGGTCGTCGTGCCGATGCCGATGCGTATGCTCGAGCCGCTCGTGCGCATGCGTGTGTTCGTGCCGTTCGCGCACGTGCAGCCAGATGCCGATCGCCATCAGCGCGGCCGCGATCCAGAACGTCGCGGGCGGCAACGCGGGCCAGATCAGCAGCGACAGCACGACCCCGAACAGCGGGGCAATCGAAAAGTACGCGCCGGTGCGCGCGCTGCCCAGATGACGCAGCGCGACGACGAACAGCACGAGGCTGATCCCGTAGCCGCCGAGCCCCGTCAGCATCGCCTCCGCCGTGACCGGTATCGCAGGTAGCGTCGCGCCGGTCGCCAGTGCGATGCCGATGTTCACCGGCCCCGCGATCAGCCCTTTCACGCACGCGATCACCATCGCGTCGTTGGCGGCCACCTTGCGGGTCAGGTTGTTGTCGATCGCCCAGCACAGGCATGCGCCGACGATCAGCAGCGCGCCGACCGGCACGCCGGCCCGGCCCGGCGTCCACGACAATAGCGTGCCGCCGGCGACGATCGCCACCATGCCGAGAAATATCTGCGTATCCACGTTCTCGCGAAACACGACCCACGCAATCACGGCCGTCAGCACGCCCTCGAGATTGAGCAGCAGCGCGCTCGTCGCCGCCGGCGTGCTCGATAGGCCGAGCATCAACAGAGCCGGGCCAGCCACGCCGCCCGCCGCGATCGCCCCGGCCAGCCACGGCAGATCGGCGCGCTGCAACGGCGCGGCGTCCGCGGCCGGTGCGTGACGGCCGTGCCAGCCGCGCAGCAGCATCCCGATGCCGAGTCCGACGCCACTGCCGAGATAGAAGAGGCCAGCGACCATGAACGGCGACATCGCGCCGATCAGCGCCTTGGCGAGCGGTGTCGCGGCGCCGAACAGCGCGGCAGCGGCGAGCGCGACGAAAATCGCGGAACGTCTCGGGTTCATGGTCCGGGTTGAGTTGGCGTTAACGACGCTGGGCGTGGCTTTGGGTCGACGCGGGCTTGCCGTACTTTTCAAAAGACGGGTTGTATCCCGGCGCTCGGCTTGCCCACGGCCTGGCGATCCAGTCGTGATTATCGCGCGCAATTTTTATCGCGACGAGCAGGCGGGATCGCTCACGCGTCGATCGACGCGTTTCGCTTCATCATTTCGTAACGCGAATTATCTGGTCGGCCCGCCAATTACTCAGGGATGCGAATTATCTGAACGCAAGCGGAACAATCAAGATCTCGCGCGTGTCGAGCCCGATCGACGAATGTGAGTCGTCCGGTCGCGTTGTCTGTTCGACGGGGAGGAGATGGACCGGCAGGTTCAGTGCCGGTAGAGGCAGTCCCGACCTGCGTCTGTCGACGCCGGTCGGTCTGTCGTGTCATGCGCCGCCGCGGCTTGCAGCGGGTACGCGGCGCGCGATGTGGATTACTCGTTGCCGGCCGCTTGCTGTTCGACCTGCGGTGCGGCGCCGGTCTGCACCTTCGCTTCCGCTTCGACCTGCGGCGCGGCATCGGTCTGCACCTTCGCTTCGGCTTCGGCTTGCGCCGGTTGCAGTGCAGCAGCGACCTCGGCCTGCTGCTCGGCCTTCGGCTGCTGCGGCGCACCCTTGGCCGATTGTGCCGCGCCCTTGCCGCCGGGGCGACGAGCCTTCAGACGGCGCGCACGCGCCGCGTCGTCGTGCGTCACGCGCCCGGCTTCGTTACCCTGCAGGTCGACGCGCACCGCGTCTTCGACGAGGCAGGACCAGTAGCGGTTGCCGCGGCACCACGTCGACATTGCCTCACGCAATTCCGCTTCGCTGAGGCCCACGGCCTGCGCTTCGCGGGCGAGATCGTCCCAGATGCCAACCTTGAGCGGCACTTTAGGGGCCGGATTCTTCGGGAACGCGCGCGGAAACTTCCGCTGCAGTTTGCCGATCGCGACGATGACCGGATCGACCGGCGCCGACGGCTTCGTCGGAGCAGGCTTCGCCCGCTGCTGCGCCTTCGCGCCGGCGCCCGGCTTGGCGCCGCGGGACGGCTGGTCGCCGGACTTCGGCTTCGCGCCGGCGTCCGTCGGCGCCGCCGGCCGCTTCGCGTTGCGCTCCTGCTTGGCCTTCGCTGCGAGCTGCGCCCGCAATTCGGCAAGTTGTTCAAAACCCATAAATTCAATCCACCAGGAATATAAGGTGTGGTTCGTGCGGCCATGCCGCGCGGCGCAAAAGCATCGCCGCCATGCGTGCGGCCGGCCTGCCGCCGGTGCGGAACACTACGGGGCCGCATCGCGCACGCCACTCTGTTTTCAGGCACCCGGCCTCGATGCCGGACAAGGCAGGAGTGGAAGTATACCGGTACGCGGGACGGTCGGTTGACTCGCCGGTCCGCATTTGCCCGAGCCGCGGCGCCGAAAATGCGTCCGCGTGGTCGTGTTGCGCATTATATGGATACGTTTCCGGATGTCACGCCATTCGCGGCCCGGCCGGAAATCGGGCCGGGCGGACGCTCGACTGAATATGCGATCTTCCGCGCGACAGCCGTCGAACAGCGTCGTGCCGCGTCCGCAAAGCGTTGCATTGCATGGCCCCCGACGTCGCCCGACACGCCCGCCCGACCCTCGCTTGCGCCGGCATCGGCGGCCGATTGGTTGCGTCCGCATCGAACGCGTCGCGGACGAAAATATCGGAAAGTGCGTAGTATGGCCGAATCGACTTCGTTGGCAGCACGTCCCGCCGGCTTTTCACCGTACGCCCGATCGGCCGTGCGCGATCCCGTTGCCTGCGAAAAGACCCGGTTTCAAGAGACGGAGCGGATGCATGGTTTCCCAAGACGACACCCCGCACGACGGCATCACGCGCGACGAGATCCACCATCGGCAGATCGACATGCGCGGCTATCGGCGCAGCGACGGCCTGTTCGAAGTAACGGCCTGCCTCGCGGACCGCAAGACCAGCGATTTCACGCCGCCCGGCGGTGCGCGGACGGTCGCGGCGCTGACGCCGCTCCACGAGCTTGGCGTGACGCTCGTCTTCGACGTCGACATGGTCGTGCGCGCCGTATCCACGTTCATCCGTTCGCATCCGTATGCGCAATGTCCGGGCGGCGGCGACTCGCTGCAGGCGCTCGTCGGATTGACCATCGGCGCGGGCTGGAACAGCGAGGTTCGCAAGCGCCTGCCGTCTTGCGATACGTGCACGCACCTGAAGGAATTGCTCGGCCCGATCGCGACGACGGCCTATCAGACGATGGTCGGCATGCGGCGATCGTCGCTCGATTACCGCGACAGCGAAGGCAAGCCGCTCAAGATCGACAGTTGCTACGCGTACGGCGCATCGCGCGATCTCGTCAAACGTCTTTGGCCCGAACATCACCGGCCTTCGGGCACTGCGAAGGGCGGCTGAAGCCCCGGCACGCGGCGGTCCGGCGTTGTTTGCGAAACCGGTATTGCGCGAACGACTGCAGATCCCGCCTGTGTCGATTCGGCAGATCGGCGCTGCCGTATCCGTCCTCAGAACACGCCCAGTGCCAGCCCCGCGGCAAGCCCCGCACCCAGTTCGGCACAGCGCGCGAGCGCGTCTTCGTCGATCGTCTTCGTCGCGAGAATACGCTCCGGCGTCTGCGCATGTGTGCAGACGATCAGCCCGGGTGCGACGTTCTTCAGCCGCCATCCGGTCGCAATCCGGTCGATCTGCCGCAACGCGTTCTGTCCGTCGCTGCCCGCGCAGATCATCGCCGCATACGGACGACCGTTCACGCGATCGAGCGCCGCGTAGTAGCAGCGATCGAAGAAATCCTTCAGCAGCCCGGACATCGCCGCTAGATTCTCCGGCGTCGCGAACAGGTACGCGTCGGCTGCCAGCACGTCGTCGGCGCTCGTCGCGTCCGCGCGCTGCAGCCTGACGTCGACGCCGGGCTGCTCGCGAGCCGCACCGGCAGCCGCTTCGGCCATCTGCTGCGTGCCTCCGGTCATCGTGTGATAGACGATCAACAGCGTTTTCATGGGTCGTTGCTCGCAGTCGGTTTCGGGTGCGCGGACGTATCGCCGGGTTTGGGCCGGCTGGCTGGTCGACACGGGTAGGTGCGATTGTGCGTTCGGCTTCTCCGGATTGGCGGGTTTCGCGCATCGCAGCGATTTCGACTGGTCCGCGCTACCGGATGCCCGCGGATGCGCGTTCAGCCCTGCGCGCGATGCGATGCGGCGCCGTCTTCGTGTCGCGCGTAGTACGCGAGGAACATGTCGGCGGCCGATTCCGCCACTTTCTGCTGCTCCTGCGCCGTCAGCGGCGGCTGGCCCATCGTGATCTGCGGCCAGAACGCGAATGCCTTCATCGCGCCATGCAACTGATGCGCGGCGAACACCGGATCGGTGACCGCCAGCCGGCCGGCCGCCGCGGCCGCACGCACCCAGACCGTGACGTCTTCCTCACGCTCGCCGAGACGTTCGACCATGTCGCGCGCGCGTTCCGGCGAATGGATGGCCGCGCCGATCGCGACGCGCGCCAGCGCGAGAAACGCTTCGTCGTTCATCAACCGCAATTTGCGCTCGAGCAGCGCGAGCAGTTGCTCGCGCAGCGGCACGTCGGCGCGATAGGTCGGCAAGTTGCCGGCCCGGGTCGCATCCCACAGCTTGTTCAGGATCGCGGCGAATAGCGTCTCCTTGCTCGGAAAGTGGTTATAGACCGTGCGTTTCGACACATCGGCGCGCGCGGCGATACGATCCATGCTCGTCGCATCGTAGCCGGCCGCGAGAAATTCCTCGATCGCCGCATCGACGATGGCTGCGCGCTTTCGGTCGGTCAGGCGCTGAGGGGAAGTGCTGGTATCCATACGGAAATTTTACACCGGGCAGTTTACTTATCTCAAAAATAAACTACACTGTTTAGTGTACTTTATTCTTCGGACGAACCGGACATGGCATCGCCTCTCGTTTTGATTCACCGCATTCTGGGCTTTGCGGCGGCCCGCCGCGGCCGGACGCTGTCCGGCGGTTCGCCGCAGCACAACGGCGAGCGCTTTGCCAATGTCGCGCCGCGGCCCGCCGAAGGATTGGGCAAGACGCTGGGCATCGCATGGAACATGCTGGTCAACAAGCCGCGTCATACCGTGCCGGCCGGCGCCCTCCCCGTCGATTCGCTGACCCGCGCGGAACTCGACGCGGCGCCCGATCGCAGCCTGTACCGGCTCGGCCATTCGACGCTGTTGCTGAAGCTGCGTGGCGAATTCTGGCTGACCGATCCGGTGTTCGCCGAGCGCGCGTCGCCGTTTCGGCGCATCGGCCCCAAGCGCTTTCATGCGCCGCCGATCGCGCTGGAAGATCTTCCGCCGCTGCGCGGCGTGATCCTGTCGCACGATCATTACGATCACCTCGATCGCGACACGGTGCTCGCGCTTGCCGCCACCACCGGCGTGTTCGTGACGACGCTGGGTGTCGGCGATCGATTGATCGAATGGGGCATCGACGCGGACAAGGTTCGCCAGCTCGACTGGTGGCAAAGCGCGGACGTGGCCGGGCTGACGCTGACGGCTACGCCCGCCCAGCACTTCTCCGGGCGTAGCCTGTTCGACGGTAACAGTACGCTGTGGGCGTCGTGGGTGATCGTCGACGACGACCTCCGCGTATTCTTCAGCGGCGATACGGGTTATTTCGATGGCTTCCGGGAGATCGGCGAGCGCCTCGGGCCGTTCGACGTCACGCTGATCGAAACAGGCGCCTATGATGCGCAATGGCCGTACGTGCACATGCAGCCGGAAGAAACCGTGCAGGCGCACATCGATTTGCGCGGACGCTGGCTGGTCCCGATCCACAACGGCACGTTCGACCTCGCCATGCATCGCTGGCAGGAGCCGTTCGAGCGTGTCACGGCGTTGGCGCTCGTACGCGGCATCGAACTGTCAACACCGAGAATGGGCGAACACCTCGATCTCGACGCGCCGCATCGTGGCGAGCGCTGGTGGCGCGCGGTCGACGAGCGCGCGGCAGCGCCGGCGGCGAAATCGCGACGCTGGCAGCTTTGCGCATCGCAGGCGACGAAGTAGTCCGCCAGTCGCTGCGCGTGCCTGCCGGGAAGATGACCGTGCCGCGATTCCGGGTGGTGAATGCGTTGCCGGCCTCCCCTGCACGTCGACGGCTGCCTGTCGACCCGATTACCTGAGTAGAGAAGTCATGCATCCGGTACCCGTCCGATACATGCCCGGACAACGAGACGATGATGTCGCCATCACCGCATTCGACCAGGCAGGCCACCGTTCGACCCGCCGCAGCCGCGAGAACGAATTGCGGCAGGCGCTCGCAGAGCGCGTCGCGAGATGGACCGAAGGTGTCGATCACCTCAACACGGCCATTCCCAATCTGAGCTTTCATCGAAGGGAAGCGCCGACGCTGCCGATGGAATGCATGGTCGAGCCGAGCTTCGGCCTCGTCGTTCAGGGCGCGAAGCGGGTCATACAGAGCGGGGATGCGTATATCTATGACGCCAACCGCTTTCTGATCACGTCGCTCGATCTGCCCGGTTCGACGCAAATCATCGAGGCCAGTCCCGACAAACCGTTTCTCGGGCTCGGCCTCAAGCTCGATTTCCGCGTCATGGCCGAACTGATGACGCAAGTCGCGCCCGATCACGACGATGCGCCGGCTGGCCGCGGACTCGTCGTCGGCGACATGACCGAACCGCTGTACGACGCGCTGAACCGGCTACTCGCGCTGCTGGACGACCCGAACGCGATTGCCGTTCTCGCACCGTATATCGAGCGGGAAATCTACTATCGGCTGCTGACGAGCGACCAGGGCGCGCGCCTGCGCCAGATTGCGTCCACCGGCAGTCAGTGCAACCGCGTGTCGCGCGCGATCCGGTGGTTGCGCGCTCACTACGACGAATCGTTGCGCGTCGATGATCTCGCGGCGCAAGTTCAGATGAGCAGTTCGACCTTCCATCATCACTTCCGTCAACTCACCGGCATGAGTCCGTTGCAGTATCAGAAATGGATACGACTCAACGAGGCGCGTCGGCTGATGCTGGCGGAGCGGCTCGATGCAGCGTCGGCGGCGTTCAGGGTCGGGTATGCGAGCCCAACGCAGTTCAATCGGGAATATAGTCGGCTGTTCGGTAATTCTCCGCGACGGGATATCGATAGCCTGCGAGGTGGCGCGGACGTCGCTCTGTCGATCGTGGCGAGTTATTGATCGCGAGCGCGGACGGTAGCGATGTACGGGCTTCGATGGGATTCGCAAAGTACGGGGCTGGATTTGTCGCATGCAGTTTAAGGGGACGCGCGCCACTCTGTAAGATCATGTTGTACCGGCGGCGCTCCAGAATCCTGCTCGACGACTCCCCGGCCTCAGCTTCTCCGTTCCATATTTCGCGATTTCACGAATCTGGGGCTCGGCACATGCGTTGTCACGTGACAACCGGCGCTAAATACCAAGCCCACTTGATGCCGAATTGGCGGCTCGATGCCACGCAGTGGTGGAGTGATCCTCCGACACGTCGACAACCTCTAGCTGCGCCCCGCCACAAAACGTCTCATAAACTACAAATCACGTATCGATCAAGACGAATCTACCTGCGATTGGGCCGTTCCCCAACGCCGTCGCACTGAAATAGCATACGCCCCCATTTCCAAGCTTTTTCGCGCTCATTTCGCGTGAAACAGGATGAAGAATGTGGCGCAAGCCGTTGCCACACAAGGATTTCCGGCGAGCACCGATTTTCGGCGAATGTTTCACGACCCGATCCGTTTGGGTTGGCACATGTCCCTGGCACATGGATTCATCACCCATTGCGGCCGGGATACGCGGCGATCTCGCGCACGTCGAACCTCTCCAGGGCACGGTGAATTGATACTTGCCACGAGACAGCCGCCCCTGTTGGCCGACACGAGCAGCAACACTAATTTCGCTCCACCGTGTAAATGGGGGCACATCATAGTCGCCACGATATCGTCGTGGGGGCGCACCTCAGCAGTTGTTCTGACGCATAGCTTCGACACGTGAGCGTCCATGCGACGATAGCGGAATAACGGCCCGATGTTGTCCGGACCACGCTACCGAGACGCTCGTTTGCAACCCTCGCGCGGGACTCTTCCCTTCATATACAGCCCGCCTGCCGCACGAGTCTTCCAGACACCGGCTCCTGTTGTCACGTGACAACTCGCTAGCGATTCAGTGACGAGCCGAGACCGAAAACTGTCGACGATGCCGTTCCTCCTTAGCAATAAGCCCTGTACGCCACGAGCACACGCCAACCGCGACGACTCCCTGATGATCGCGGAGTGCCCGTTAGGAGATGCGTCGGAATCCATTTGTCACGTGACAACTCACCTCGTTACCGACGAGGGGTATATGGTCACGCGCCGCGCGCATCGACAATTGAAGTAAGGAAATTTCTGAAGTTCCTGCGGAATCCGAGACGCGGCGTATGCAATAGTTCCTCACGACGTACGGCCCAAGAGAAATCGGAGATCCAGCGACTTGTCACGTGACAACCCTCTGTTTCCCCCGTGACCAACATCATCACCGACATGGATTCGTATCGAATTTCGGATGAAATCTACGCACGGCAAAACGCCAAGTCTCTCCACAAGATCTCGTTATGGACCCCAAAGACCGTCGGCTTCCCTCACATTTGTCGTTCGTTCTTTTGCAACCGAGATCGATGGTTTTTTATCGAATCGCTACTCTCGAATAACGCCTAGCTATTCGGCCTACTTGTCACGTAACAACCACAACGACCAATAAAACGTCCATAGCATTGAACACTTTTGTAGACAACCTATGAATAACTGCCTATATTACGTAAAACTCCTAGGAGGAATTCAATGGCTTTCAAGATCGCCGTCAGTAATCAAAAAGGTGGAACTGGAAAGACAACCATCTCCGTCAACATCGCGGCGGCATTCGAAGCCGGCGGCAATAAGGTCGCGCTGATCGATGCCGACCCTCAAGGCACTTCCGTCCGGTGGGTCACAAGTGGCGAGAACACGCTCCCGATGACGGTCCTATCGCTGGCGCCTGCCGGCCGCGGCATCGGCGGCGAAATCAAGAAACAGGATGCGAACTTCGACGTGATCGTCGTCGACTGCCCCGGCAACCTCGAAGATCCACGTATTGCATCCGTCCTCGAAGTGGCGGACTTCTGCCTGGTGCCGCTTTCGCCGTCGCCGGCCGATCTGTACAGCACGGTTGCAATGATCCGCATGATCGAGTCGATGCGCGCCGTTCGAAATCCTCAACTTTCTTCCGCATTAATGCTGAATAGCGTCAATGGAAAAACTAAAATGCGTGAAGAAATTTTAAAAATTTTACGAGCTGAAGAAATAGGGGAGCATCTGCTCGACAGCCAGATTGCGCAACGCGAGGTCTATCGTCAGACGTTCGCGCTCGGCACCACGATCCATCACCATAATCGATACCTGAAGGGCCTGAAGGAAGCCCGCGCGGAAATCGAAAAACTGGTCACGGAAATGGCCCAATACATCGCGTCGACGCGCGCTACCGGAGCCGCCCATGGCTAAGGACACCTCGAAAGACAAGAAGCCGACCGGCAACCTGCATCTGGCAGCCGGCCTGTTGCGCGGACTCGCGCAGGAAAACGCGGCGCTCGAAACGCGGCTGCCCGAGCCGGCGGCCGCACCGGCTGCCGTCGTCGAAGCGGCGCCCGCCAGTGCGCCGGCCGCAACCGCGCCCGCCGGTACGCCCGATCTGGGCGCGCCGCAGAAAGTACTGGTCAAGGACTGCATTCCGAACCCGTTCAATCCGCGCGTGTTCTACTCGGAGTCGAGCCTGCACGAACTCGCACTAACGTTGAAACGGGAAGGGCAGATCGAGCCGATCAAGGTCACGCGGCTCCCCGAATTTCCCGGCAAGCTCGTCGTGATCGACGGGCAACGCCGGCTGCGTGCGACGAGCATCAACGGCGACGAGACGATCAATGCGACGTTCCGCACCGATCACACGCCCGAGCAGCTCTATACGATCGCGTACCGCGCGAACCACGACCACGAACGCCAGACGATCTTCGACGATGCGGTCGCGTGGAAACGTCTGCTCGACGAGAAGGTCTTTGCCGACCAGAACACGCTGGCGGAAAAAATCGGCAAGGACAAGGCATCGATCAGCAAGACGCTGTCGCTGAACGCGCTGCCGAACACGCTGCTGGAGCGGATGGCGAGTGCGAACGACGTGGTCGGTCTGCAGGCCGCGTACTTTCTGAAGCTGATCTTCGAACGCCTGGGCGAGCCGACGGCCGACCGGCTGCTGACGGCCGTGATCGACCGGAAAAAATCCGTCCGCGATCTCGAGAATTTCCTGCGTGCGCAAAGCGACGGCGCCAAGAAGCCCGGACGGACGCGCTATAGCGTCCGTCATGACTTCGCACTCGAATCGCGCGCAATCGGTCAGTTGAAGACTTATCCGGACGGACGTCTGGATCTGCAGCTCAAGGGCGTCGACGCATCCCACCAGGAAGCGCTTGCCGACAAGCTCAAGACCGTCATCGACGCATACGTCGCCGATCTGGCGGCGGCAACGCCAAAGTAACGCGCCACCGGCAAAAGGCCTCGCCTTCGCGCTGCGCCGCACAGCCGGACCACAACAGGGTCCGGCGCACGGCGCGCACGACGGCGAGGCCTCGTTCAGTTGCCCGCGAGACTGCTTTTCAGCAGGAATTCCAGCAGGTCATCCGAGGTCGGCTCGCCCCACGTATCGAGCGCCAGCCAGCGGAAGAAGCTGGTCTGCGCGAGCTTGCTCGCCTTCTTCTTCGGCGACAGCGTCAGGTCCTTCGAACCCGCCACCGTCTCGTTGTAACGCTCGATCAGCTTGGTCTGGTCGTCGATCTCCAGCTCGCGGAAATACGCGCCGGCTTCCTCGACCTTCGCCGCCAGATACTTGTCGCGAATCTGTTCCTGCTTGCTCTGCGCGGATTCCTTCGCCGGTGCGGCCGCTTCGGTTCCCTGCCCGTCGGCCAGCGTGTAACCGTGCGTCAGCGCCTTGCGGAAATACGCGGCGACGTTGTCGACCGGCGCCGCATTTTTCTTCGTGGTCCGATTGAGCGTATAGGCGATCGCCGCCTTGATGCGCTGCACGCCGTATTGCGTGATCAGCCGGCGCGCCTCCGAACGCGGAATGCCGAACTTCGCGACCTCCTCGACCAGCGCTTCGTTCTTGACGTCGCCGTCTTCGACCGTATCGGTGCTCTGCTTGCGTGTCACCTTGAACTGCACGGCTTCCACGCTGCGGCCGGATTTGTGTTCGATCAGCTCGAGCGTGTGATCCGATACTTCGTTCACCTCCTGAATGCACGGCACCAGGACCTTGCTCTTGAACAGCTTGTATTCCTTGTACGACTGCGACGCCTTGTCCTGGCCGAGAATGAGGTCACGGAATTTCGGCAGCGGAATCTTCGCGGTGATGCCGATCCCTTCGTAGCGCACCGTGTTTTCCCACAGCGCGAGCGAGTGCGATCGCCGGAACTCGCGAGCGATCCGCATATCGATCAGCGCGTAGATTTCGGGATTGAGCAGTTCGCTGCGAATCTGGTCGGAGAAGCTGTACTTCAGCACCGATTGCTCGAGCTCCGCGCCGGCGAGCAGGCCCGACGCTTTCCAGACCGTCGAACGGTCCGCGGCCAGGTAGTCCCAGTTGACGACGGTACTGATCAGCGAGTTGACCGTATCCTTCACGTACTTCGTGTTGTTGCTGTTCAGCCCGCTCTCGTGCGACAGCGACGCGATCGAGATCGAGAAGCTCGTCCGGCCCGGTTCGAACGCCTCCTGCCGAAGTGCGTTCTTGATCAACGAGCTGAACATCTTGCGCTGCTGCAGACCGATCTTTCCCGACTTCGGTGCGATATGAATCGCCTGGACCGCCTTGCGCAGCAAGTCGGGCGGCTCGGGTGTCTGAAACAGCGAAACCTGTTTGTCTGAGCCTTTGCTTGCGGGCTTGCGCGGCATCGTGGTGTCCGGGTAAGGTTGCCTTATTGAGAGCGGACTTTATACCTTTTCGCGCGACGGAGCAACGCCCTTGCTCAAGCATCACTTTCACTATATGAGCTAACTATCTGACACATAATGAGAAATCCGTGTTTCACGATTTGTTCAGAGCCCCATATCCGTCTACCTTTTGATCAAAATACCTCCCAAAAGCCGCTACCTTTCCTGGCTCGACAGGGCAACCCGGCACAAGAATTGCCATACGAAGGTACCCATCCATGGGGGCAAACGGACGGAATCGAGATCGCCGGGAAGATTCGTGGTGCCCCGCAACACAGCCGCCTTTTTCTCCCATAACAGGCTACCTTTGTCGTTTCCCATAGGAGGCTACCTGTCACCGGGGTCGACGCAGCTGCTTTCCGGATTGAAGGTGGAAATCGCTCCCATAAACGGCAACCATTCGTTTTCCCCATAGGAGGTAACCTGTCCGTGGCCTTAGCCCTGTCTATGGGAAAGCTTCACGGCGTCTCCGAGCAAAGGGCAGCAAATTGACTGAGACCGACTCCCATAAATAGGTACCGTCCAGATTTCCCATAACCGGCTACCCGAAGAAAATCACTGTGCACGCATCGGACTACCAACCGAGAAAAGTCCCCCATAAAAGGCTACCTTCCTGTGTTCCCATAGACGACTACCGAGCGCGATTGACGGTCGATTTCCCATAACCGGATACGTTCGCCCCATATCCACAACCCGGATTCCCCACAACACGGTACCCCAACCCCCAAATCCACAGACCTGAAACCCCAAACCCTTCCACCTGTGCTCCCATAAATGGGCACCGAACACCCCTCAAACCCTTGCCAGACAAGGCTGTGAGCCGTCTAAAAGTAGTTAAAGAAGTAAACGTGGTTTACCAAAGATGTAAACACACGTGTGCTTGCACAGAAAGACGAACCCCATAAACCGCTACCAATGGGAGTCTTCTGTGGGACGCAAGGCGTTCAGATCCTGCGATCCAGGCCGACTCGGCTCTGTTTGACACACCGTTCCAGGAAGGCTCCAGGCCTGACAGGGCCTCCCGAAGAGGTGAGTACCCACTCACAAACGCCGAAACGTAGAAACTTATGGGAGGAAATGCGCGGTTTCGACGTAGAGGTTCCCGTTTATGGGACCCAAAAATGTGCCCCATGGCACCCTCGGCACCATGACTGACGAGCGCAGCGAATCCCGTCGCTTCGTCCACAGCAGTTCGAAATCATCCTGGACTGCCCGCGAATGGTTTTTTGTACTCGCGCGGCCTCGTCTATGGACAAGTTTTTTGTCGATCGCCTGTGATGCCGCTCGCCAAATTTAGCCTGTGGACTGTGCCCGACGGAATCCGATCCCGGCTGTTTCCATCCCACGTCCGGTCCGTTTTTCTACCTTTGGAGTGCCACCCGGCAAGCCGTGCTGTGTCCGTCGACATCGTTGCGAACCAACGTGAAGGTGCTGTCGGTGCCGGAGCTCACCGCAATCGAATTCCCCGATGCTCCCGAATATGCTCACCTTCCGAAAAAGCAGAGTCCCGTAAAAGCTCACCGATAGGCGGTGGCACAGGTATAAGCAAGCTGTGTAGATCCCAGCCCTGATCCACATAAGGAACCATCAATGGGAGCAAACGGGAAACGATCGGCATCCTTGTGTGGCGCTTCAGCGTCGGCAAGCACGGTTGCACAGACGGATAGGCTTCACGGCCATGGGCATATCCACCCGACGAGCGCTGCTCGCTCATGATCAGTTTCAGCGCATGCGTGCAGTCCATCGGGCCGACGTCTTCACCGCTTGCGCCGCCCCGCCTTTTTTGTCAGACCTACGGATCGACAACCCGCTTTGCCTCCACACACAGACAACCTTCTGCATCACAGTGCGGCAAGCGGTACCGAACAGATCACCGCACGCCGCAACGACGCAACGTAACCCTCCTGACCGCCGAAGAAACGAATCGTGGTCGTTTATGGGAGGAACCGTCGCTCGAGCCGCATCGAACGATAACGTGACGCATGGATCGACTGCTGCTGCGGTGATCGTGCAAGCACGACGATCCTCACGTCGCGCATGAGCGCATGAGCGCATGAGCGCATGAGCGTATCGATATCGCCACCAGTGAAACACGCGTCGGCGCCTCGCACCGCGTCGAGTACCGCGGCGCCCGGCCTCGAGCGCACCAACCGCGTCGTCTCCCATACGTGTATCCCCAATTCCGTCAGCACGTTGACGCCACAATTTTTGCGACACGGTTATGATGCTCAAGTCCTGACCGCGACATGACGACTGGTCAGGGCAGGGGCGGTATCTCGATGGTTTTTCAAACCGTGATGGTCATCAAAAAAGAGAGTTCAGCGATGCGAATCCAGATCAGAAAACTCACGCTGGCTGCTACCGCAGCCGCTTTCCTGTTCGGCTCGGCCGTTCCGGCCTTTGCACAGGAAACCGCAAGCGCGCCGGCTGCACAGGACGCCAAGGCCGCGAAGAGCGAAGCGCGCAAGGCGGCCAAGGCCAAACGCAAAGCCGAGCGCAAGGCTGCGCGTGCGAAGAACACCGCCGAGCTGAAGAAACTCGAAGACGCCGGTTACAAGCCGGCGGCCAATGATCCGAACTATCCGCAGAACCTGCAGAACGCGGAAAAGAAGGCCGGCGCCGCAAGCCAGTAAGCGTCGTCCGGCGGCAAGCCACGGTTCGATCCGCGGCTTGCCGCGTGTGTCGCGATCGCGCGATGCACGAAAGCAAACATGCTCCATACGTTTATTCAATTCGATTCGGAATCCTGCATGTCGTGAAGATGCACGACACACAGGCGCGGGCGCTCAGCGCCGCTCGCCCGACGCAGTCGCGCTTCCCGTTGCCTTTAGCCAGTCCTTGAACGCGCGTACGGCGTCGTCGTCCGCTCGCGCGGACGCCACATACGTAAAGTAGCGCCACGGCGGCAGCGCCGGTTCGCTGAACGGCTGCACGAGCCGGCCTTCGGCGATGTCGTCGGCGACCAGCGCGATCGGGCCCATCGCGACGCCGAGCCCGTCGAGCGCGCCTTGCAGCGTCAGGTAGAAATGCTCGAGCGTGAGCGAGTGCCGCGGGACGAGGTTCGGGTGCCCGGCCGCCGCGAGCCATTCCGGCCACATGCCCGGATAGGTTGCCGCGTGCAGCAGCGTGAAGCCGGCGAGATCGGCAGGCGTCTCGAGCGACCGGCCCTCCAGCAACTTCGGCGCACACACCGGCAGCCGGACTTCGGACAGGAATTCCTCCGCAACGTACCCGTCGATGGCCTGCGGGCCGCCGCGAACGATCAGGTCGACCTTGTCGCGCAGCTTGTCGATCGGCTCGTTCGACGTCGACAGCCGCACCTCGATGGCCGGATGCGCGACCTGGAATGACGACAGCTTCGGGACGAGCCAGCGCAGCGAGAACGTCGCGGGCGCGCTGACGCGCAGCACGCGCTGCTGCGCGTGGCCGAAATGCTGCGCGGTGGCAAGTGCGATCCGGTCGAACGAAGCGCCGACCTCGGCGAGGTACGCGCGGCCGGCCGCGGTCAGTTCGACGCGCCGGTTGTGGCGTTCGAACAGCGGCCGCCCGAGCCACGCTTCCAGTTGTTGCACGTGCCGGCTGATCGCGCCGTGCGTGACGCACAGCTCGTCGGCGGCCAGCGTGAAGCTGCCGAGCCGCGCGGCGGCTTCGAACGCGCGCAGCGAATTCAACGGAGGGAGTCGTCGGGCCATTGCATCGTTTCGCGTGAAATTTACTCACACGATGGTTCAGGTTTAATCGTTTGATCGGGTGATTCGGCTCCGTCAATATGGCACACAAACGGCCAACCGGGCCGACCGAGTGTCTGAATTTCTCACATGGAGTACGGAGCATGCCGAACGTGGTGGTCGTGGGCGCCCAATGGGGCGACGAAGGCAAGGGGCGCGTCGTGGACTGGTTGGCGGCGCAGGCCGATGTCGTCGCACGCTACAACGGCGGCCACAACGCGGGCCACACGCTGGTCGTCGGCGGCAACACGTACAAGCTGGCGCTGCTGCCGAGCGGCATCGTGCGCGGCAAGCGCGGCGTGATCGGCAACGGCGTGGCGCTCGATCCGGAAGCGCTGCTCGCGGAAACCGGGCGGATGGCCGAACTCGGGCTGTCGGTGACGCCGGACAACCTGTCGATCGCCGAGAACGCGACGCTGGTGCTGCCGATTCACCGCGCGATCGACGAGGCGCAGGAGCGTTTGCGCCGCGAACCCATCGGCACCACGCTGCGCGGGATCGGGCCGGCCTACGAGGACAAGGTCGGGCGTCGCGGGCTGCGCGTCGGCGATCTCGCCGAACCGGGCGGGCTCGCCGCCAAACTCGACGTGCTCGTCGACCATCACAACGCGTGGTTCCGCGGCCTGGGGCTCGACGAGTACGATCGCGACGCGATGCTGGCGACGCTGGTTGCGCTTGCGCCGAAGATCCTGCCGTTCGTGCGTCCGGTCTGGGCCGACCTCAACGACGCGACCGATCGCGGCGAGCGCATCCTGTTCGAGGGCTCTCAGGCCGTGATGCTGGACATCGACTGGGGCACCTATCCGTTCGTGACGTCGTCGGGCACCGTGGCATCGGCCGCGGCGGCCGGCACCGGGCTCGGGGCAGCGAAGCTCGGCCACGTGCTGGGCGTGACGAAGGCGTATGCGACGCGGGTCGGCGGCGGCCCGTTCCTCACCGAGCTGACTGACGTGACCGGCGAAACGCTGCGTACGCGCGGACAGGAGTTCGGCGTCAACACCGGCCGGCCGCGACGCTGCGGATGGCTCGATGCCGCGCAACTGCGCCAGGCCGTCAGGGTCTCGGGCATCGAGTCGCTGGCGCTGACCAAGCTCGACGTGCTCGATGGTTTCGAGTCGATCGCGCTGTGCGTCGGTTACGAATTCGACGGCGTGCGCGTCGATCATTTGCCCGCGAGCCTCGATGCGCAGTCGCGCGCGAAGCCGCTCTACGAACGGTTCGAAGGCTGGCAAGGCTCCGTGCAGGGCGTGCGCGAGCGTGCGGCGCTGCCGCGGGCCGCGCAGGCTTTCATCGCGCGCATCGAAGCCGTGGCGGGCGCGCCGGTGTCGATGATCACCACCGGCGCGGAGCGCGACGACACGATCGTGTTGCGCAATCCGTTCGATGCGGCGGGCGTCGCGTAACGCGCGAGATGCACAGGGTGTCGATCGAGAGCGCGATCGTGGTCGGCGGGTAGCTTTTGCCGATCGCAGCGGTTGGCCTGTCGGTCCCTCCGATACGCATGTCCGCCCGGCCCGGATGCCGCTCGGTGAGCGGCTTCGCAGCACGATTCGGCATCCGGATCGTGCCGCCTACGGCGAACTGGACACGCCTGCACCGCTGCTGTACTGTTCCGCACAATTCGCGCCAGACCGGCGTGTGCCAGCGCTGCCGGCACCCTGGCCGCACGACGGCGCGACGTGACAATCGCGGGGACAGGTCGATGGACACGTTACAGATGATGCGCATTTTCGTCCGGGTCGCGGAAGAGGGCAGCTTCACGAGCGCGGCCCAGCGCCTGGACATCACGACGGCCTACGCGTCGCGTTCGGTCGCGCAACTCGAAACGCATCTGCGCACGCGCCTGCTGAACCGCAGCACGCGCCGCATCGCACTGACCGACGCCGGGCAGCGCTATCTCGACCGCTGCCAGCGCATCCTCGGCTATATCGACGAAGCGGAAGCCGAGGCGGCCGATGCACAGGTGAAGCCGTCCGGACGGCTGCACGTCCACGCGACGACGAG
This sequence comes from Burkholderia sp. CpTa8-5, assembly GCF_017815045.1. NCBI lineage: Bacteria > Pseudomonadati > Pseudomonadota > Betaproteobacteria > Burkholderiales > Burkholderiaceae > Burkholderia > Burkholderia sp. CpTa8-5. The sequence goes on along the minus strand of NZ_JAGIQD010000001.1, from coordinate 3,721 downwards.
TTTCGGCCAGTCCTACGTGGTGCCCGCGGTCGTGCGCTACCGCGAACGCTATCCGTCGGTCGCGGTCGAGCTGACGCTGTCGCAGCACGTGCCTGACATTATCGACGAAGGCTACGACGTGTCGCTGCAGTTGAGCACGACGGAGCTGCCCGATTCCGGGCTGGTATCGCAGCGGCTCGGCGACGTGGGCAGCGTGCTGTGCGCGTCGCCTGCCTACCTGAAGGCGCGCGGCACGCCGCGTGCGGTGAGCGATCTCGCCGGGCATGCGTGCCTGCGGCTCGTCACGTCGTTGTTTCCGCGCGACCGCTGGCATCTCGACGGCCCGAACGGCCGCGAAACGTTCGAACTGTCGGTGCCCGATTTCCAGGTGAATATCGCCGATGCGCTCGGCGCCGCGCTGCGCGCGGGGCTCGGGATCGGCCCGCTGCCGATGTCGGCTGCGCTGCCCGCGCTCGCGAGCGGCGCGCTGGTGCGCGTGCTGCCCGATTACCGGTTGCAGAAGCTGACGGTCTATACGCTGTATGCGTCGCGTCAGTATCTCGATGCGAAGATCCGCACGTTCGTCGATTTCCTGCGGGAATGCGTGCCCGAGATGCTGGCCGCCGACGAGGCCGCGTTGAACGCTTGCTGCGTGTCTCGTCAGTCCTGATTCACGCATGATCGATACGTGAGTACCGCGCACTGTCTTTCGGGTCAACTGAAATAATTCGCAGTCCTGCGTTAAAGGCAGGCGACGCATGCATGTGCGCGGACCGGTTGGACAATGATGCCCGTGTCCCCGGCACGTCCTTATGAAAGCGTTTTCTTGCGATTCGCGTTCATGGTGCGACGCGCGACAGCGGCACCGCTTCGCCGCGCAGCCGAGCGACGTCGCGGCCCGGTGCGTCGCCGAACAGCCGTGCGTATTCACGGCTGAACTGCGACGCGCTCACGTAGCCGACGCTGCGGCACGCCTGCCGCGCATCCATCGCCGACACGCACATCAGGCGGCGCGCCTCCTGCAGCCGCAGCACCTTCTGGCATTGCAACGGACTCATCGACGTGACCGCACGGAAATGATGGTGGAAGGTCGACGGGCTCATCTCCACCTGTCGCGCGAGCGCGTCGACCGCCATCGGATCGAGATAGTGATCGCGAATCCATGCGACGGCGCGCGAGATGCGCTGGGTCGTCGAACCGGCGTCGCCGATCTGCGCGATGCGCGCGCCCGACGGGCCGCGCAGCAGCCGGATGAGGATTTCGTCGACGATCAGCGGTGCGAGGAGGTCGAGGTCGTCCGGTTGTGCGATCAGTTGCATCAGCCGCGCGACGGCGTCGACGATTTCGGGCGTCGCGTCGAGCGTGTCGAGCGCGCGGTAGTCGACGGCTTTCGGCAGCCCGCGCGGAAAGACGACGGGCGTGAGCGCCGCGATGCGGTGCGGATCGAGTGCGAGTTGCGCGTAAAGGAACGGCTCGGCGGGGTTCGCGCGCGTCACGCGTCCGGTCACGGGGAGGTCGGCGGTGGCGACCAGCATCCGCGATTCGTCGATCGTGTAGGTATCGTCGCCGACCCGCATCGACTTCGCGCCTTGCCCGACGATGCTCAGGCACGCGTGGTGCACGCCGTGGTTCCACTGCGGCGGCAGCGCGGACGCGCGCGCGACACGCATGCCGCGCAGCGGAAGGTCGAACATGCCGTCGTGCGGCGCGTACACGGCGATCAGCGCCGCGAGCCGGGCAGCGGGCGATCGGGCATCGTGATCCGGTGGATGGCGCGGTTGCGGCGGCGTTCGGGCGTCGATTTCCATGTTGCGTGAGCGGTTGGCGGAGCGGGCGATGCCGTGCGTGCGCTGCGATTCGCTGCCGGCGTGCAGGCATGGCGGTCACATCGTACGGCCAGTTGCGTGCGAGGGATTGCCTAAAACTGTCCGAAATTAGCCCGATCATCCGGACCTGCATGATCGGCGGCCGCGTCGCCTGTCGTGGCAGGGTGTGCGACGCACAAATTCGGAAATTAAGGCAAAACAATCGCAGGATCGGGCAAGCCATTTTCCGGCGGTTTCCCTACCATTGCACCTGCTGAAGGAAATGCGATTCGGCGTGCCCGGACGATACGGGTAACACCGTCCGCGTGATGCGCGGACGCCGCCGGCCTTGCCGCGCGCGTTGCCGCCGCGAATCGCCGGGAAAGACTCAGGACTGCTATTGAACGATCGTGCATCGGGCTTGCCGAGGCCGGCTTGCGTCCGTTGCAAGCCGACGCGTGCCCGTCGCGAGCGTGTCGACCGACCCGGCGGAGCCGGTGTCGGGGCCGCCGCATTGGCCGGGCCGATGCGGGCCGGCTGTGGCGCGGCGTCGGGTGCAGATGGACGGGCAGTCGTCCGCGCAGGGAAATCCGGACAAATGGACCAACTTCAATCGATTCGGGCATTCGTGACGGTGGCAAAGGAAGGCGGGTTTCGCCGGGCGGCGACGCGGTTGCGCGTGTCGACGGCGATGGCCAGCCGACTGGTCGATGCGCTCGAGACGCGCCTCGGCGCGCGCCTGCTTCAACGCAGCACGAGCCACCAGTCGCTGACGGAAATCGGCGAGCTGTATCTCGCGCGCGTCGAGCGGATTCTCGGTGCGATCGACGAGATCGACGGCCGTTTCGTCGCGATGGGCAGCAAGCCGGAAGGCGTATTGCGCGTGGCCGCGCCGGTCGCGTTCGGGCTCAGCCAGCTGAGCGCGCTGCTCGATCGTTTCGTGCACCGGTTTCCGGACGTGCGGCCGACCGTGACGCTGACCGATGCCCACGTCGACCTGACTACCGAAGACATCGACGTCGCGTTCCTGACCGACAGCATGCCGGTGTCCGGCGCGCATGCATTGCATACGCTGGCCGCGTACGAATCCGTGCGCGTCGCGGCGCCCGATTATGTCGCCGCGCACGGCGGCGCGGCTGCGTCCGGCGACTGGCCGGACATCGCGACCGTGCGGCTCGAGTTGCCGGCGGCCGATGACGACCACGCGGCCGGGATTCGATCCGGCGTCGCGCCCGGCAATACGGGCGTCGGCCATCTCGAGATGGCACGGCGGCTGGCCGTGGCCGGCATGGGCGCGGCGGTGCTGCCCGCGTATCTCGTCGACGCCGATCTGGCGGCCGGCACGCTGGTGCGCGTGGCCCCGCTCCATCCGCTCGCGCCCGTCACGTTGAAGCTTGCGCATGCGCGTGCCGCACGTCTGCCGGCCGCCGCGCGCGCGTTCATCGAATTCGCCGGCGCCGCATTCCGACCCGCGCGCTAGCAGTCTGGCAGAACCCATGGCAACGCGATCCCGCCGAGGCAGCGGGCTCGCCGTTCCTTTTCGGAAGCAGTTCGGCGAACGAACGCTCCGCCGGGTGCAACGCACACCCGCAACACGTGTCCGCATCCGCGGCGGACAGGACCCTTCAGGTTCGCCGCGCGTCAGGGCCATGAGGAGATCTGGTGATTCCCATTGAAGGTCGTCTAATTGTGAGAGGTCGCTCCATGCGCGTCGAACGGGTTCCATACCGCTTAATCACTGCCGCAACGGCTGCCGTTTTCCTGGCCGCGTGCGGGAAAAAAGAAGCGGCGCCGCCGCCGCAAACGCCGGAAGTCGGCGTCGTCACCGTCCAGCCGCAAGCCGTGCCCGCGGTGACCGAGCTGCCGGGCCGCACCAGTGCATTCCTCGTCGCGCAGGTCCGCGCGCGGGTCGACGGCATCGTGCTGCGCCGCGAATT